>JBCAXJ010000016.1:0-78637 GCA_038534135.1 Pseudomonadota bacterium
AAAGCGTGAAGACCTGCCCGACGAGGTCGCCGAGATGCGCGGAGAAGGCAACCAGATTAATGTTCACTGCCAGAAGCATGAGCTCGATCGACATCAGGATGACGATCACATTGCGCCGGTTCACGAAGATCCCAAAGATCCCGATGACAAACAGGATTGCCGCGACGGTGAGGTACCCCTCGAGGCCGACACCTCCGACAACCATTTGCGCCGGGCCATCACTTACCGTGGTTGCTGCTGCTGCAAGCATGGTCAAACCCCTTGCCCCGGTTCAACGTCCTTCAGTTCGACCGCGCGTTCTCGGTAGATCTGGGCGAGGATATCCTGGCGCTTGATGTCCACGCGGTGGCGCAGCGTCAGCACGATGGCGCCGATCATCGCGACCAGCAGGATCAGGCCAGAAAGTTGGAAGACGAGGATGTACTCGTCATAAATGATCTGCCCCAGCGCGTGAGTGTTCGGCACGTCTGCAGGCGCGGGCATCACCGCCTCGCGCGCCTCGGGCGCCGCATCAGCGAAGATCCAGTGGCCAAAGACAAGCATCAGCTCGATCACCAGAACCAGCCCGACCAGCGCCCCGACCGGCAGGTACTCGGCAAGGCCGCTCTTGAGTTCGGCAAAGTCCACGTCCAGCATCATCACAACGAACAGGAACAGCACCATCACAGCGCCGACGTAGACGATGATCAGCAGCATCGCTACGAACTCGGCGCCCATCAGAACCATCATGCCCGCCGCCGAAAAGAACGTCAGGATTAGCCAAAGCACCGAGTGCACCGGGTTTCGCGCAAGCACCACCAGCAACCCGGAGGCAACCGCGACGCACGCGAAAACATAAAAGGCAAAGACCGTCAGGCCCATTGGGTTCTCCCCTCAGCGATACGGCGCGTCGAGTTCCAGGTTGCGGGCAATCTCGCGCTCCCAGCGCTCGCCGTTCTCAAGCAGCTTGTCCTTGTTGTAGAACAGCTCCTCACGGGTCTCGGTCGCGAATTCGAAGTTCGGGCCTTCAACGATGGCATCGACCGGACAGGCTTCCTGACAGAAGCCGCAATAGATGCACTTGGTCATGTCGATGTCGTAGCGCGTAGTCCGGCGAGATCCGTCCTCACGCGGTTCGGCCTCGATCGTGATGGCCTGTGCCGGACAGATCGCTTCGCACAGCTTGCAGGCGATGCAGCGTTCCTCGCCATTGGCATAGCGCCGCAACGCGTGTTCACCACGAAAGCGCGGGCTCAAAGGCCCCTTTTCAAACGGATAATTCAAGGTCGCCTTGGGTTTGAAGAAGTACTTCATGCCCAGCTTGAACCCGCCCCAGAAATCCTTGAGCAAGAAATATCCGAGTGCCTTATCGAGGGGGATGCCCATTGTCATCTGCCTCCTGCTGGAGCCCCGGATCGTCGTCCGGTCCAGGCTCGTCTTCGTAGCTGGAATAACGCAGAACCTCTTGCGGCTTGCGCTCCTGCCGCCATGGCAGGCTTAGGTCGTCCGACAAAGCGGGTCGTGGCGGTGCATCCGGATCCCGTCCCGCCGCAGCGAATGTGGCGGAATAGGAAGGATCCATGTTTACGACCGCCGCACTGACATAGGACCGTTCCGCGTCCTCGCCATTCAGATGACGAACCCAACCCGGAATGAAGAACGCATCCAGGATCCACCACGCGAACACCGCTAACAAGCAAGTGCCCCCTGCCATGACGTATTCGGGAAACTGAGCGGTCACGCCATAGAACGCGAGCATGACCCCGCTGAGATTGATCATCAACAGAAACAGCCCGGACAAAGGGCGTTTCAGATAGAAGCGATGTGCTCCAAGACCGCAGAGAAAGAACCAAAACAGGTACGCTGTTGCCATCGATTTCGAAGGCCTGCGCCGCGGCAGCACCGGTAGCCGTTGGTAGTGATGGTGATGTTGTGGCTTCTCGCGTTTGCGCGAAGGAACGGAATCCTCCCGGTCTCTTCCATGATCCGTCAGCTCTGCATTGGCGCGACGCACCATCGACGGAATCCGGAACACATCGCTGATGATCCACAGGAACCAGAGCGCGAAAGCGGCGACCCCGAGGCCGAGGATCACCGTGTCGGGTTCTCCGGCAGGTCGGTTGGCCAGCAAGAGGATCAGGATCGAAATCATGAGCGTCAGGAACTGCATGATCGCGCCGCGCCAATCGCCGACATACCCCCGATGCACGCCAGAGGTGCCGAGCAGCAACCAAAGCAGAAAGGCGACCCCTACCGATCTCGGCCCCTTGCCAAACACTGCCGTCCGTCCCCTCTGTCGTTTGCAAAACGTCAGCCCCCTGCCGTGTGGCGGGCGTAGCCGACAACGTCAAACCGAACCAGGAAAGCCGCGATCACAACCCAGGCCAGCGACATCGGCAGAAACACCTTCCAGCCAAGTCGCATCAACTGGTCATAGCGGTAACGCGGCACAATCGCCTTCGCCATCGCAAACAGGAAGAAGAAGAAGACCACCTTCACGATGAACCACAGCACACCATCGGGCAGGCCCGGGAACGGCGAGAGCCAGCCGCCAAAGAAAAGCAACGTCAACATCGCGCACATCAGCACGATGTTCATGTACTCGCCGATCATGAACAGCAGGTACGGCGTCGAGGAGTACTCGACCTGATACCCGGCAACCAGTTCCGACTCCGCTTCCGGCAGATCGAACGGTGGGCGGTTGGTCTCGGCCAATGCGCTAACAAAGAAGATCACAAACATCGGCAGATGCGGCAGCCAGTACCAGGACAGGAAGCCGTAGTTGCCATCTTGCGCGCGGACGATCTCGGTAAGGTTCAGCGAGCCTGTCGAGATTAGGACGCCGACAATGATCAGTCCGATCGAGACTTCGTAGCTTACCATCTGCGCCGCTGAGCGCAGGCCGCCGAGGAACGGGTACTTCGAGTTCGAAGCCCAGCCGCCCATGATCACACCGTAGACACCGAGCGAAGAGATCGCAAAAATGTACAGCACGCCGACGTTCAAGTCCGCGATCACCCAGCCATCGGCGAACGGGATTGCAACCCACATGATCGCGGCGAAGACAAAAGTCGCCAGCGGTGCGAGCAGGAAGACGGCTTTGTCCGCACCTGCGGGGATCACGATCTCCTTCAGCACGAACTTAAGAAAATCGGCAAAGCTCTGAAGCAGCCCAAAGGGACCCACGACATTCGGCCCCCGGCGCAACTGAACCGCCGCCCAGACTTTGCGATCCATGTAAAGCAGGAAGGCCAAGCTCACCAGCACCGCGACCGTCACCGCGAGGCATTGCGCCAAGATGATGATGAAAATGCCGAAATCGCTGTCCCAGAATAACATGGCTTTCCCTCTACTCCACCGATGAAGGCAGGCCTGCCTGCTCGCATTCAGTCAGTTGCAAGTCCACGCCCAGCATGTCGCGCCCGTCGTGGATGCCTTCGCTGACAAGGCGGAAGGTCTGCACGCCAGTCGTAGTCTGCGTGCGAACGCCATCCCGGACGCGGAATGTATCTGTCAGCTTGCCACCCTGGCGCTCGACGAAGTTGTAGACGCGGTTGCCCTCGTCGTCGCGAATGCTCTCCGAATAGGCGGCTGCAACGCAGCGCGAGAGTTTATACCCGTCGATGTTGTCCGCTTCCACCGAGATCGCGAAGCGGTCTGCGCTGAGTTTTTCGATCACCGTTTCCTTGAACTTCTGACCGCCGACTGCCGAACCTTCTCCCGCACCGCAAGCGGCAAGCGCCAGAAACGGGGAGGTCAGCGCCAGGTTTCGAATTGCGTCCATCATTCCGCCGCCATGGGTTGAGTGCGGTCCTCGGCCAGCCGCGCCAAGTCGGCCATAATCTCGGACGCGCGAAGGATCGGATTGGTGAGATAGTGACTTGTCGCGCGGTTCTGGAACGGAGCACTGTCGACGTCGCCGTCAGAGACGGCCTGCCAATCATTCTCGGGAACCTGATCGACTGCCGCGAGATGTGGATGCAACGCGAACATTGCGGACCGCAATGCGCCCAGCGAGTCGAACGGCAGCGTGTGACCCAATTCGGCCGACAGGGCGCGCAGGATCGCCCAGTCCTCGCGCGCATCCCCCGGCGGAAACCCAGCACGATTTGCCATCTGCGGCCGTCCCTCGGTGTTCACGAAGATGCCAGACTGTTCTGTATATGCGGCACCTGGCAGAATCACGTCAGCCCGATGAGCGCCACGATCGCCATGACTTCCCTGGTAGACGACAAATGGACCATCGACGATCTCGATCTCGTCCGCACCGAGATTGAAGATCACCCCGGCACCCTTCAGGCAATCGAAGCCGTCAGGATGAGCAAATCCGACGTCCATCCCCCCAACGCGGGCAGCTGCCGTGTGCAGAACCATCAGCTTCGCGCCGCCAGCTTCGGCCAGCGCCATGGCTTGCCCCAGGACGGCGGCGCCGTCGGCGCGCGCCAGTGCCGCCCGTCCGACGATGATGACCTTGCTGTCCATTCCGGACATGTTTTCGATCAGCTTGGTCCGGCTTTCGCCCTGCAATGCCTCGGGACCAGTGCCGACATGATAGGCGGTGTAGCTGAGATCGACCGCCTCGCCGATCAACGCGACATGCGCCCCGGCCAGCCAGGCCTTTCGGATCCGGCTGTTCAGAACCGGAGCCTCGTCGCGCGGGTTCGAGCCGATCAGGAGAATACCATCAGCGGTGTCGAGATCCTCGATCGTCGCAGTTCCGACGTAACCCGAGCGGTTTCCGATTGGCAGTTGAGCTCCGTCCTGGCGGCACTCGACCCGGTCGCTTCCCAAGCGTGAGACCAGATCCTTCAGCGCATACATCGCCTCGACCGGTGCAAGATCACCGGCGACAGCCGCGACATTGCCTCCCGCCTCGGAGACTGCGTCCTTGATTACTGCAAAAGCCTCGCCCCAGCTTGCGGAGGTCAACTTGCCATCGCGACGAACAAACGGGCGGTCAAGCCTTTGGCGCCGCAGCCCATCCCAGATGTAACGCGAGCGGTCCGCCAGCCATTCTTCGTTCACGCCGTCATGGTTGCGCGGCAAAACCCGCATCACCTCGCGCCCGCGGGTATCGACCCGGATGTTCGAGCCAAGTGCATCCATGACGTCAATCGATTGAGTCTTCTTCAACTCCCATGGGCGCGCCGAGAACGCGTAAGGCTTTGAGGTCAGCGCACCTACCGGGCAAAGATCAACGATGTTGCCTTGCATTTCAGACCCGAGCGTCTGACCCAGGTAGTTGGTGATCTCGCTGTCTTCGCCACGGCCGACCTGGCCCATCTCGGGCACACCTGCAACCTCGGTTATAAAACGCACGCAACGGGTGCAGCTTATGCAGCGCGTCATGTGCGTCTCGACCAGCGGACCAAGATCAAGGTCGATCGCCGCCCGCTTCGGCTCACGGTAGCGCGAAAAGTCGACCCCATACGCCATAGCTTGATCCTGCAGATCGCACTCACCGCCCTGATCGCAGATCGGGCAATCGAGCGGGTGGTTGATCAGCAGAAACTCCATGACGCCCTCGCGGGCTTTCTTGACCATCGGAGAATTCGTCCGAAGCTGAGGCGGTTCGCCGTTCGGACCGCCGCGCATATCGCGCACCTGCATGTGGCACGCCGCTGCAGGCTTCGGTGCGCCAACAGGTTCGACCAGGCACATCCGGCAGTTGCCCGCAATGCTGAGCCGTTCGTGATAGCAGAAGCGCGGTATCTCGATCCCTGCCTGTTCGCAGGCTTGGATGAGTGTCAAATTCGGATCGGCTTCGACCTCGTTTCCGTCGATGATGATCTTGCGCAGCTCAGTCATGTCCTACTCCGCCGCTAGTGGCTGTTGGTTGCGGTCGGTCACGCGCGGTAACCAATCCCAACCGAAGGCGCGATCGCTCGCGCCATTCTCGCACAGATATGCGATCCGATCCCAGCCTTCATCGTGCGTTGGCCTATGCTCTGGAGCCACCCACCACATGGCGAACGACGGACCAGAGGGCGCTTCAAACCACTCGGCACGCCGACGCCAGAACCGCTTGTGCAGCGTGTTCCAGGCAAAATGCCAAAGCGCCTCGGGCGTCTTCCAGACAGAAAGGCTGAGCAACATTGCCGGATCCCCAGCGACCGCGCCCTCGCCCGCACCAACGTCCTGCTTCCAGACGAACCCGTTGCAGCTTTCCGCAATCCGGCGGATTGGATCACGGCCGTGCATAAAGCCCGCAAGTCGTGGGTCATCGAGTGACAGCGCCAATCGGGCAAAATTGAAGTGGGCGAGGTAACGCTCAGACATCGGTCACGCTCCGCACCGGCCTTGGAAGATCCATGCGGCCTCGCCTTGCGTAAATGCGGAACGGCGCCCCTCTTCCTGGAACGTAGCCGTTGCCGCATCGACGGCCATAGGACTGCCCGCGCAGTCGATCTGCTGGGAGGCTTCAAATGCGGCATCATACGCCATGCGCGCGTCTGCCCGGTCCAGACCGCGCACGGCGCGCGCAGATACGGCAACCGTCCGCACACCTTCGCCGCGATTGTAGATCCGGACCACCAAGGGGCGACCTTGCCTGCGCACGTCGAAACGCTGCACGCTGGATCCTTCGCCTGCGCTGCCGGTCACGACGGCTCCGGTCTGCTCGTTCGTCGGTTCGCCGGATGCGCACGCCGAAAGGACAAGCGCGAACAGCGCAATGCCGCCCCAGCGTCTTCGTCCTGCGATCGGTCGTACCATCGGTGCCTCCGTTCCTTGTTCTAACCGGCAGCCACGTGGCTGCAGCCCTTGCCGCGCCAAAGCTTGGCCGCTTGCAACCAGGACCAGCCAAATGCGTGGTCGCTGTCTCCATTCGCTTCCAGATACGCAACACGTTCGATCGCCTCGGCCTTGGTCGGAACATGACCCACGGGGATCCACCACATCGCGAAGTGCGTGCCTTGGAAGACCTCGAACCATTCGGCCCGACGCTCGTAGAACTGGCGGTGCAGCGTTCCCCAGACATATTGGTCCAGACTTTCGACATCCTTCCAGACAGAAAGGTTAAACGCCACCCGGGGATCATCGCCAAGCGGATTGTCCAGATTGCCGCCTTGTTCGCCTTCCATCATCCAGACGAAACCATCCATCCGCTTTGCAATCCCGTTAATGCGGTCGAGATTATCAACAAAATCCTTCAGACGCGGATCATCCGGCGCGGCGACAAGGCGCCCGATGTTAACCTCGGCGAGATGGTGTCCCTTTGGCTGCATCTCTGTCATCCCGCCGCAACCGCGCTGATGCGGCCTGTCCGTTTGGCCTTGATCCGATCCTCGATCTCGTCGCGGAAATGCCGGACGAGGCCTTGTATCGGCCAGGCTGCGGCATCGCCCAACGCGCAGATCGTGTGGCCCTCGACCTGCTTTGTCACGTCGAGAAGCATATCGATCTCTTCCAGTTCAGCGTCACCCGTCACCAGGCGTTCCATAACGCGCATCATCCAGCCTGTACCCTCGCGGCACGGCGTGCACTGGCCGCAGCTCTCATGTTTGTAGAACTTGGACAGCCGCCAGATCGCCTTGATGACGTCAGTAGACTGATCCATCACGATAACCGCTGCCGTGCCCAGACCGGACTTCTGTTCGCGCAGCCAGTCGAAATCCATGATCGCGTCCTTGCGCATCACGTCGGCGGGGAGCAGCGGCACCGAGGATCCGCCGGGGATCACGGCCTTTAGGTTCTTCCAACCGCCACGGATGCCACCACAATGGCGATCGATGAGCTCGTCGAAACTGATCGACATCGCCTCCTCAACCACACAGGGCGCGTTCACATGACCCGATATCGCGAACAGCTTGGTGCCCGCGTTGTTCTTGCGGCCAAAGCCCGCGAACCAGTCAGCTCCTCGGCGCAGGATCGTTGGCGCGACAGCGATTGACTCAACGTTGTTCACGGTCGTCGGGCACCCGTACAGGCCCACGCCTGCCGGAAATGGCGGCTTGAGGCGCGGCATGCCCTTCTTGCCTTCCAGGCTCTCGATCAGCGCGGTTTCCTCGCCGCAGATGTAAGCGCCCGCGCCATGATGCAGGTAGAGGTTGAAGTCCCAGCCAGACTTCGCCGCGTCTTGACCGAGCAGGCCAGCGTCATAGCATTCGTCGATCGCGATCTGTAGCGCCTCGCGCTCGCGGATGTACTCCCCGCGCAGATAAATGTAGCAAGCGTGCGCGCCCATCGCGAAGCTGGCGATCAGGCACCCTTCAATCAGAGTGTGCGGATCGTGGCGCATGATCTCGCGATCCTTGCAGGTCCCAGGCTCGGACTCGTCCGCGTTGACCACGAGGTAGTGCGGACGGCCGTCGCTTTCCTTCGGCATGAAGGACCATTTCAACCCGGTCGGGAAGCCCGCGCCACCGCGGCCTCGCAGGCCCGAGGACTTCATTTCCTCGACAATCGCCTCGCGCCCTCGGCCAATCAGCGCCGCCGTCCCGTCCCAATGGCCGCGCGCACGCGCACCTTCCAACGTCCGGTCGTGCATACCGTAGAGGTTCGTGAAGATCCGGTCCTTGTCGTCCAGCATACTCACACCCTATTGGCTGGAGGGCACATCGCCCTCGTCCACCCGTTTCGAGAAGTCCGTCTCGCCGCCCGCAGCCAGCAGTTTGGCCTGAGCGACCCAGTCATCCCGCGTAACCCGACCCCGAAAGCCCTCCAGGTTCGAGTCTACCCAAGCGACCTCGTCCGACGTCCAGTTCGCGATCTGATCGAAATGATAGAAACCAAGTCCGTTGCAGACCGTCTCAAGCTTCGGACCGATCCCCTTGATCTTCTTCAGGTCGTCCGCGACACCTCCGCGTGCGCTTTTCAGCACGTCCGGTTTGGTCCCCTCATTGATACCTACTACGACCCCATCGCCATCACGGTCGACGTTCAGCGACTCTGAGGCGCTCGAGGGTTCTGGTGCGGCTTTCAACTCGGCCTGCGGTCCGGGCGTTTCCTCTGCAGCCGGATTTGGACGAGGCGCCTCGGTCACACCGGACGTTTCCGTATCCGCGGAATACGCGTCGTCCTCAACCGACGTCGATGGAG
Source organism: Pseudomonadota bacterium (assembly GCA_038534135.1). Classification (GTDB taxonomy): domain Bacteria; phylum Pseudomonadota; class Alphaproteobacteria; order Rhodobacterales; family Rhodobacteraceae; genus Thermohalobaculum. The sequence continues at coordinate 9,019 of JBCAXJ010000016.1, forward strand.
CCTCAGCCATCTGATCAGGAGCAACCACGCGCGGCGCGATCACGGCTTCCAGTTCGACGGATCGGCTCGCGCAATATCCGTCTGCAATCCAACCGAGCAACGCCCAAACAAACAGGAATACGAGTACTTGCAATAGCAGCGGAATTCCTGCAGCGCCCAGAACGGCGCAGACGGCAGCCGCGACCACCGCAGCGCCGATCAACATCACGGACAGACACAGATCACAGCCGTGCTTTCGCCAGTTTATATCTGCCAAACGTGTTCCCCTCGCATCACCAAACTAACTCCCGTCCGAACTTTCAGTCTCGCCGCTCGTGGCGAAAGCCTTGGCTTGCTCGATCCATCCGTCGCGCTCGATCCGGCCCTTGAATTTCAATCGCTCGTCGACCCAGGCGACTTCGCGTGAGGTCCATGCCGCGACCTGGTCGAAATGGAAGACGCCCATGTCGTGGAGAATGCCTTCCAGCTTCGGTCCGACTCCCTTGATTTTCTTCAGATCGTCCGGGCCGCCATCGCGCGCCTGCGCCAAAAGTTCAGGCTTGTCCTCGTCCGTGACCGCCATCAGTGCATCGCTGGCGCCCGAGACACCGTCATCGCCCACGATGTCTGCCACGGGTTTTGGTGCGCTATCGTCCAGTTCTGACGGATGTTCCGGACCCGTCGAAGAATCCGAGCCCGGACTGCGTTGATCCTCGGGCACGGTTGCGACAGGCTGAGGAGTATACGCTGGTTCCAATGGGCTTTCCGAGACCAGATCTACGGCATTCCAGCGCGGAACTGGATCGGTCCCGTCGATGCGCTTGACCGTATCGCCCAACATCGCAGCGAGGTCCTTCGACGCATTCGCCGGATGCGCCGGATCGCCCTTAAGGCTGGTCAGACCCGACACAGGCTCGGACGCCCAGCGACCGTTCTGTGGCCCCGGCGCCGGGACCTTGCCTGCGCGAAGGTCGTCGATGATCCGGCCAAAGCTCTCGGCAGTCAGGTCTTCGTAGTAGTCCTTTCCGATCTGTGCCATCGGCGCATTCGAACAGGCGCCAAGGCACTCAACCTCTTCCCAGCTCAGCTTGCCATCATCACTAATTTGGTGCGGGTTTGGCGCGATTTTGTCCTTGCAAACAGAAATCAAATTCTCGGCCCCGCAGATCATGCAGGAAGTTGTCCCGCAAACCTGAATATGCGCAGCGGAGCCAACGGGTTGTAGTTGGAACATGAAATAGAACGTCGCGACCTCAAGCACACGGATGTCGGCCAGTCCGAGCATGCTCGCGACTTCTTCGATCATCGGGCGAGAAACCCAGCCCTCCTGCTCCTGTCCACGCCAGAGAAGCGGGATCACGGCCGAAGCTTGGCGACCATCAGGATATTTCGAGATCTGCTTCTTCGCCCACTCGGTGTTCGCCGGCGTGAAAGCAAAGTCTTCTGGTTGTTCATGATGAAGGCGACGCAGGCTCATTCAAAGCTCCCCGCGTTGAAACAGAGCGACTTCGGCCAGTTCGCGTAGAGCTCGCGCACATTGCGTCGCTTCAGCGTGCTGTAGAACCGATTGTTGACTTCGATCACACACATCCAGATGTCGCGGTCGGTCTCCAGCCAAACGACATTCTCCGTTGCCGCGCCGACCTTTGCGCCCAGTTGGATCAAATCGGCAATCGGGCGCGCTTCGCGCTGCCGCGTGTCTGCGTGCGGCAAGGTTGCGCCCAAAAGAGTGATCCAAAGGATGCAAGCCAAGGTTAATCGCATCGCGCATTACCTATCGATCTCCCCGAACACGACGTCGAGGGAGCCCAGGAGCGCAGACACATCGGCCAGTTGATGGCCTTTGCAGAGGTGATCCATGGCAGCAAGGTGCGGATAGCCCGGTGCGCGGATCTTGGTTTTGTACGGTTTGTTAGAGCCGTCGCTGACGAGGTAGACGCCAAACTCGCCCTTGGGCGCCTCGACGCAGGCGTAGACCTCGCCTTCCGGCACGCGAAAGCCCTCGGTATACAGCTTGAAGTGGTGGATCAGAGCTTCCATCGAAGCCTTCATCTCGCCGCGCTTCGGCGGCGCCATCTTGCCGTCGTTGGTTATCACTGGGCCACCGGCGCACTTGTCCATCTTTTCAAGAGCCTGGCGTATGATCTTGATAGACTCGCGCATCTCTTCCATGCGGCAGAGATAGCGGTCATAGCAGTCGCCATGCTTGCCGACGGGGATGCGGAAGTCGAACTCGTTATAGCATTCGTAGGGCTGAGCGCGACGCAGGTCCCAAGCCCACCCCGAACCGCGCACCATGACACCGGAGAAGCCCCAGGCCTGAGCCTCCTCAAGCGAGACGATGCCGATGTCGACATTGCGCTGCTTGAAGATACGGTTCTCTGTGAGCAGGCCTTCGAGGTCATCCAGAACCGCCGGGAATTCCTCGGTCCACTGCCAGATGTCGTCGCAGAGTGCAGGCGGTAGATCCTGGTGTACGCCACCGGGTCGGAAATAGGCGGCATGAAGCCGTGCACCGCAGGCCCGCTCGTAGAAGATCATCAACTTCTCACGCTCCTCAAACCCCCAAAGCGGCGGGGTCAGCGCGCCAACGTCCATGGCTTGCGTCGTGACGTTGAGAAGGTGGTTCAGAATGCGACCGATCTCGGAGTACAGAACGCGGATCAACGAGCCCCGGCGCGGGATCTCGGCACCGACGAGCTTTTCAATCGCAAGGCACCAAGCGTGCTCCTGATTCATCGGCGCCACATAGTCGAGCCGATCAAAGTAGGGCAGGTTTTGCAGATAGGTGCGGCTCTCCATCAGCTTCTCGGTGCCGCGATGCAGCAGCCCGATATGCGGATCAGTCCGCTCAACGATCTCGCCGTCCAACTCCAGGACCATCCGCAGGACCCCATGTGCCGCGGGGTGTTGCGGCCCGAAGTTGATATTGAAGTTCCGGATCTTCTGTTCGCCAGTTTGGAAATCGCCTGATCCGTCCATCATACACTCCCTGACATTCCATCCGATGGCCACTCGCGAATTGCGAGCACCCAGAGCAGGATTACAGCGCCCAACGGCACGATCGCCACGAGCGCCACCGTCGCGGGAATGCCTGCGCGCGGCAGCAGGATCCAGAACGGCGGCACCAAGATAAGCGCCATGATGAGAAGGCCGATGACCGCCATCGCAGTCCCTCAGGCGCCGACCGCCGGCCCCTTGGCCGTGCGGAACAGCTTGGTGATCAGCTTCCAGTCATCGCCGACCTTCATGAACCCAAGATAGTCGCAGTAGCGGCGCGGCTCCATGTCGACCCAGAGCTTCACGGACGCCATTTCAGGCTCGATATCGATCGAAAGAATCTCGAACGATGGTTCGCCCTCAAACGGATCACGCGCCCGGCAGCGCGCCACGAAGCTCTCTTTGTCGAAAAACAGCTCGGTCCCATCCGGCTGCATCGAGGTCATGAAGTAGCGGTCGTGGCAGAGGTTCTCGAGAAAGTCAGCATCAGCATTATGGAGTGCGAGGCAATAACCCTCGGCGGCGGCGCGGATCGCGGCTTCTGCCTGAGTATCCAGCATCTTAAGATTCCTTCTTCTCGTCGCCCGGAAGGATGTAGTCAGCACCCTCCCACGGGCTCATGAAGTCGAACTGTCTGTATTCCTGCACCAGACTGACCGGCTCGTAGACAACGCGCTTTTGAGTCTCGTCATATCGGACTTCGGTGTACCCGGTGGTCGGGAAATCCTTGCGCAACGGATGGCCCCTGAACCCGTAATCCGTCAGGATACGGCGGAGATCCGGATGACCCGAGAACATCACACCATACATATCAAAAACCTCGCGCTCGAACCAGTTTGCCGAGGGATGGAGGTCGGTGATCGACGGCACGATCTCATCCTCGGCAACACAGATCTTGACGCGAATGCGCTGGTTCTGAGGCATCGACAGAAAGTGGTAGACGACGTCGAAGCGGTCTTCACGCTCTGGCCAATCGATCGCCGTGATGTCGATCAGGGTCGTGAAGGCGCAGGCAGCGTTGTCGCGCAGATGCGTTACCAGAACGCGCAGGCCGGCAACGGTCGCATTCAGGGTCAGCTCATCATGTGCGATTTCGTGGCTCAGCACTGCATCGGACTGAGCCGCCGAGATCAGCTCGCCAAGCTCTTCCAGGGCTTCGGTCATGGTATCCTCCTCGCGCCCCGGCGTTACCGCGTGATCGTGCCGGTGCGGCGGATCTTCCGCTGCAGTTGTAGGATGCCGTAAAGCAATGCCTCGGCCGTCGGTGGGCAGCCGGGCACGTAGATGTCCACCGGCACGACGCGGTCGCAGCCACGCACGACGGAGTAGGAATAGTGGTAGTATCCGCCACCATTCGCACAGGAGCCCATCGAGATAACATATCTCGGCTCGGGCATCTGGTCATAGACCTTCCGTAGCGCGGGCGCCATTTTGTTGGTCAGCGTACCGGCAACGATCATCACGTCCGACTGACGCGGCGAGGCACGCGGTGCGAAGCCAAACCGCTCGACATCATAGCGTGGCATCGAGGTGTGCATCATCTCGACTGCGCAGCAGGCCAGACCAAACGTCATCCAGAACAGCGAACCAGTGCGCGACCAGTTGATCAGGTCATCGGCCGTAGTGAGGATAAATCCCTTGTCGGCCAAATCGTTCGAAAGGTTGGCGGCGAGGACATCCTTGTCGGCGCCCGCCGTGGCTGCACTCACTCCCATTCCAACGCTCCCTTCTTCCATTCATAGGCGAACCCGATCGTCAGCACCGCCAGAAACACCACCATAGACCAGAAGGCGACATCGCTGAGCGTCCCGAAAGCTGCCGCCCACGGGAACAACATCGCAATCTCAAGATCGAAGATGATGAAGAGGATCGACACCAGGTAAAAACGCACATCGAACTTCATCCGTGCATCGTCGAAGGCGTTGAAGCCGCACTCATAAGCCGAGATCTTTTCAGGGTCAGGGCGTCGTACCGCAAGCACCGCGGCGGCCAGCATCAACACCAGCCCGAGCGCAATGGCGATACCAAGAAAGATCACAATCGGGAGATATTCGCGGAGAAGGTCTTCCATGAGACACCCTGCTTGAAGCGTCACGTTCTTGGCGCCGCGAACCCGTCCTAGCGAGGGCGCCCGGACAGGTCAATCGCGCCATTGCCGCAACGCAAGAAAATGCGTTCTGCGGTGAAGCTTACCGCACAGCGGACATCAAGATCGGGTTAATGGAGGTTTCTGTTGACGTGGCGCGGTTGACGGGGCTCGAACCCGCGACCTCCGGCGTGACAGGCCGGCACTCTAACCAACTGAGCTACAACCGCGCATTCCGCAGGATTGCTCCTGAGAAGACCGGCGTTCTAGGCGAGCCCGGGTGGAGCGTCAAGCAGAATTCAGGTGGAATTTTCTGAATTCTCTTCGTGCGAAGCACTCTCAGATAAACTGCAAGTCAGCTTGCTCTTTCCGTAAACGGAGCGGATTTTCGCGCTGCATCGAGAGCACGGATCGCACCATCTGGCGGAGGTCCCTGCTCGGCCGCTTCGATCACCTGCCGCAGATGATCCAGTTCGCCAAGGCCGACCACAATTGTCGACAGCAGGTCGCAGGCCAGCCCAAACCGCAGCGACGCTTGCGCAGGCGTCCCGTGGCTCTCGCCGATGGCCGTCAGCGCAGCCACGGATCGCGCTTCTTCGGCGGCGTCATCGGTGTTGCTGGTGATCGGAATTTCGCGTCCGTGCCGTTTGTTAGATGCCAAATGCCCTGCGGCAAAGACCCGGATCCCCATGGTACCCATATCTTGCGCGGCACAATCGTGGAGGAGCCCGTTGAAATCGTGGGTGTTCCACGACCCGATAGCAGATCGGTCAGCCGTCGGATTGAGCATATTGTAATAGACCTGCGCAACATCGAAACGACCGGCGCGGACAACCAGTTTCAATGCTGCTGGATCGCCGAGCGCTGTCATCCCAAGATGCCGGCACAATCCTTGCTCCCGCAAGGTTTCCATAAGATCAGCGAGGTGAAGCGCCGCGTTCGCATCCAATCCATGCTCGGCGCCGATTTGGTTGTGGAGGAAGACGAGGTCGACACTCTCTCGTCCAAGCCGATCCAGCGAGGCTTTGACCGAACTCAGCATCTGACCCTTGTGATCCTGCGCCGAGAGATCCAAGCGAAACTTGGTCGAGATGCCAGACAGTGCTGTCCCAGGCCGCTCGGCCAGCCATCCTCCTATCACCGTCTCGGAGACGCCGTCGCCATAGCCTGCTGCCGTATCAATCCAATCGATACCCGCAGCAATGGCCATGTCCAGCGCCGCATAAGCGGTGTCGCGGTCCTGATGGATCAGAACGCCACCGACCCATCCTCCTCCGAAGGTGATGCGCGGAACCTGCAAATCCGTCCGCCCGAACCTTTTGTGCTCCACTGGATCCTCCCTCTTTTGCGTTTTTGTCTGAGAACAGTCATAGTCTCAGTCCCGGCAGTGTTCTTGACGGAGCATACAGGTGTCCGAGACAATCGCGAAACCTGCCCCTGTCGAGCCACGTGAGATCCCAGTGGTCGATCCCAAACGCTCGTTCGCCAAGGCGATCTCGTGGCGCATCGTCGGGACGCTCGATACTCTCCTTTTGAGCTTCGTCATCCTGACCTTCCTGGCACCGGTTTTCGGGATGGAGCCCGGATCTCACGCTGACAACGCCCAGACCGCCACATTCATCGCTGTGACGGAAGTCGCGACGAAGATGGTTCTGTACTACGCCCATGAACGGCTCTGGGAGCGGTCGCGCTGGAACGTCGGCGTGGATGATCACGGTGCACGGCGCGATGGGCCAAAGCGATCGGGTGTCAAAACCGCCACATGGCGGATCACGGCGTCTTTGGACACGATGATCCTTGCGCTGGTCTTCACAGGAAATCTCGGCACGGCAGTCTCGATTGGCGGCTTCGAAGTGATCACGAAGCTGTTCCTGTACTACTTTCACGAGCGGGCATGGTCACGCGTTCGCTGGGGTATGAAGGGTTGACCGCCTAGGGCTTCCAAACGCGCCGCAGCAACGCCATCCAATTGCCCCAGCAGAGCTTCTCCAGAAGGCGACCGTCATAACCATGGTCCTGCATCGCCTGCCGGAGGGCGGGTAGTCCCGCGAGGTCTTTGATCACGGCAGGCACGACGGCGCCATCGAAGTCCGAGCCCAGTCCGACCCGGTCCTCGCCGAGAAGTTCCATGAGATGATCGAGGTGGCGCATCATCATCTCAAACGGCACATCCGAGACCATCTGCCCGTCGGGACGCAGGAAAGCGGTGGCGAAGTTCAGACCGACCATGCCATCCGTGTGTGCGATTGCGCGAAGTTGGTCATCCGTCAGGTTGCGCGCATGAGGACAGATCGCATGTGAATTGGAATGCGTGGCAACGACCGGAGCGTCGGACACGCGCACCAAATCCCAGAACCCAGATGCGTTCAGATGCGAGACATCCAGCATGATGCCCATCTGGTTGCAGGTCTCGACCAAGCGAACGCCGTCATCGGTAAGCCCGCCACCTGCATCGGCTGTGGCCGGAAAACGGAACGGCACCCCTTCGGCAAAACGGGTGTTGCGGCTCCAGACCGGACCGAGGGACCGCAGCCCTGCGCGGTAGAAAACCTCTAGCGCTTCGAAGTCGCCATCAATGGCCTCGGCCCCTTCGAAATGCAGGATTGCTGCCATCCGGCCTTGCGTGCGGCATGCCTCGATCTGATCGACAGAGGTACAGACCGTCAGGTGCCCGGCGGCCTCCAATCGATGCAGCACCGCGATCTGGCCCAACGCCGCCGGAAGCGCCTCGGCCTGCGGGATCGGCGGCGGCATCGGCAGGTCGTATTGCGGTTGCAACATCCGTGTTGTCAGATCGCCGAGGTCGATTGGCGAGGGGATCCAAACGGCGAAGAACCCGCCACCGAACCCCCCGGCTTCGACCCGCGCCTTGTCGATGTGCCCCGGAAGCCCTTTCGCGAAGCGCTGTGCCGGATCGCCGCCTGCCCGCCAAAGCTCTGACAACAGATCGTTGTGGCCGTCAAAGATAGCCGGTTCTCGCATCGCCCTGCTCCCTCAGTCGAGATACCCGAGCAGACTAAGCAGATCGGCTGCGCGGAGGAAATCGCCCCGGCGGATTTCGGCCTGACGCGCGGCTTCCGCGTCCTCACCCCATTCATCGATATTCCATTGCTCGTCGATACGAGAGAGAGTCCAAGCGTTCTCGGCGTCTATTGCTCCGCGCCGCACCGCAAGACCCAGCACAAGCGAGCCCGAAATTGTCACCATTTCGGACAGGCAGGTCAGCGCCCAGGCGTCCTGCCGGTGAACCTCGGATGCGAGACGTGCGATCGCATCGCCGTCCTGCGGCACATGCATCACGCCTGACGCAACGTTCAGCGCCGCACCCAGATCCTGGCGCGCCCAGTCCAGTAGAGGATCCCAGCCCTGCGCTTGCTTCAAAACCAGAGCCTCGGGATGATCCGCCCGGTAGCACAGCAGATCCGTCTCGCCGTAGGCGGCGATCGTGTCGGCAACAATCATCTGTTCTGGCGCCACACGGTCCAGACACGTTGCAGCCGCGCGCGTCAGCGGCATCGACATCGGCACGATTTCGCCGTCTTGGGCATCCCATTCCGCTGCGATCCGCTCGGCCATTGCCCGCGCTGGAACGATAACATCGCGCTTGGCGGGCGTTTTCACGGTCCGACCGTCCAGTACAACTGTCCAGCCATCCGTCTCACCGACGCGTTCGGCGACCGCGTTCTTCCAGAACCGTTTCATGGCTCACCGATCAATTCTGCAACCAGCGATGCAAGCTCGGCCGTCTCGTCTGCCATCCGCTCAGCGCCTCCGCGCTGAAGACGGGCATCCTCGTGATATCCCCAACGCACACCGATCCTGCGTACGTTCGCCGCACGTCCCATGGCCATGTCGAACTCGGTATCGCCAATCATCACAGTATGCGCGGCCTCCGCACCCGTACCGGCAAGACAGTTCAGGATCATCTGCGGATGTGGCTTGGATGGTGCATCGTCTGCGGTCTGCGTCGCGAGGAACATGTGCGAGAGCTCGTGCGTGCGCAAAAATCGGTCAAGGCCTGCGCGCGACTTGCCCGTTGCCGCAGAGAGCAGGTAACCCGCAGCATCGAGGTGATGGATCAGATTGAGCGCTCCACCGTAAAGTGGCGTGTTCGCCACCGCGGCGCCGTCCTCCCGGTGCAGTCGGTTTCCGGTCTTGTAATCCTGTGCCAACTGCATTCGCTCTTCGTATTCTGCATCCGGCGCGAGCACGGCCATCGCCTCGGGCAACGAAAGACCGACGATCCCCAGCGCGTCCGCCCGTGACGGCACCGGACGACCCGCTGCGCGGAACGCATGACTCATCGACGCCACAATGTGATCCTGACTGTCGACGAGTGTCCCGTCGATATCGAAAATCACGAGTTTCAGGGGCGTGTTCATGTGCCCCACTTGCCGCTCCTGCAATGCCGTGGCAAGGGGTTGGGATGCGTCTGAGGGGTGGCGCGGCAAATCGCTCAGCGTGCGCGCAGGCAGGGGTTGCACGTCACGCCGATGTCCCTTATAGAGCGCGCTCTTCGCCGGACAGGGTTCAGCGAGATCGTTTGGATTTGAGAGGCCGCGCGATGCGCGCCCCACACAGCATGGACGGTACGATGAAAAGCGACATTCATCCGGAATACCACATGATCGACGTCAAGATGACGGACGGCACGATCGTCAAGATGCGCTCGACCTGGGGCAGTGAGAACGACACGCTCACACTGGACATCGACCCGAGCGCGCATCCGGCATGGACCGGCGGCGGCACGAAGTTGATGGACACCGGCGGGCGCGTGTCGAGATTCAAGAAGAAATTCGACGGTTTCGGATTCTGAACAAGCTCGGAAGAATCCGCGGCGCCGATCGCGCTAACTCAACCCTATGACAACCAAGCGCCGGTCTCCCCGGCGCTTTTTTAGTCTGATCAGCCAAATCTGAGAACACTCGCGTTGGGCGCTTCAGTATCTCAACACTTTTCGTCACCACGCAAGCCGAGGACGTCGCTATGACGGATGCGACACATGTGATCGTCCTTGGCAACGAAAAGGGCGGCTCTGGCAAAAGCACGACGTCGATGCACCTATTTGTGGCGCTCGCACGCGCAGGGCACACGATCGGTGCGATAGACCTGGATTCGCGCCAGCAAACATTCTTTCGCTATCTCGACAACCGCAACGCCTACAATGAACGGCAAGGCGTCTCGCTGGCTATGCCAGTCTTGGCGGCGGTCGACCCGTCCACCGCACCGATGCGCGCGGACGCGGCGCTCGCGGATCGCCAGAGCCTTGAAGACACCATCGCATTCCTGTCGAAGACATGCAGTTTCATCATCATCGACACGCCTGGCGCTGCAACGCCTCTAAGTGAAGCAGCACATGCCGCTGCGGATACGCTGGTCACGCCCATGAATGACAGCCTGATCGACTTCGATCTGCTCGGGCGCCTGGATCCAAACTCTGGAAAGGTACTCGGCCCGTCGATCTACTCAGAAATGGTCTGGTCCGGTCGGCAGGCGCGCGCAATGGCAGGCAAGACGCCCACGGACTGGGTCGTGTTGCGCAATCGGATGTCCACGCTCGAGAGCCGCAACAAACGCAAAGTCGGCGGCGCGCTGACCGAGTTGAGCGACCGGATTGGCTTCCGCGTGATCCCCGGTTTCTCGGAACGCGTCATCTTTCGGGAGTTGTTCCTTAACGGCCTGACACTGTTGGACCTGAAAAAAGACGGGCTGATCAGCCTTACCCTGAGCCATGTGGCCGCACGTCAGGAACTGCGCGACATGATAAAGGCGCTGAACTTGCCCGCGATGGGCGTTGACTGACTGGGAAGCGGAGGGCTTGAGCCATGCGGATCGCGATGATCGGGACAGGGTATGTCGGGCTGGTCTCGGGCGTATGCTTTTCAGACTTTGGCCACGATGTGATCTGCATCGACAAGGACGCGACCAAGATCGACAAGCTTCTGTCGGGCGATGTGCCGATCTTTGAACCCGGCTTGGACGTTCTCCTGGCGAAGAACACAGCGGCTGGACGACTCCGGTTCACGACGGATCTCGCCGACGGTGTTCAGGGCGCGGACGCGGTCTTCATCGCGGTCGGCACACCGGCACGGCGGGGGGACGGCCATGCTGACCTAAGCTACGTGTTCGCGGCGGCCGAGGAACTCGCCGGGTTGCTGGCCCAGTACACTGTCGTGGTGACCAAATCGACCGTGCCGGTCGGCACCAATCGACGGATTGAAGAAACAATTACAGCGGCAGCGCCTCAGGCGGCCTTCGACGTCGCATCAAACCCCGAGTTTCTGCGCGAAGGGGCAGCAATCGAAGACTTCATGCGTCCTGACAGGGTCATCGTGGGGTGCGAAAGCGAGCGTGCTCAAGTCGTGATGCGCGAAATCTACAGACCACTGAACATCCGAGAGACACCGGTTGTCTTCACCGATCTCGAATCCGCCGAGATGATCAAATACGCGGCCAATGCCTTTCTCGCCACCAAGATCACTTTCATCAACGAGATCGCCGATCTTTGCGAAAAGACCGGCGCAAACGTCCAATCGGTCGCCAAGGGTATCGGACTGGACGGAAGGATCGGCGGCAAGTTCCTGCATCCTGGACCAGGATATGGGGGATCTTGTTTTCCGAAAGATACGTTAGCTCTCGTCCAAACCGCCGAGCAGCATGCCAGCCCGATGAAGATCGTGCGGACCGTTGTGGACGTGAACAACGCCAGGCCCGGACAGATGACGCACAAGATCATCGAGACGGCCGGAGGGTCGGTTGCGGGGAAACGCATTGCGATCCTTGGTGTGACCTTCAAGCCCAACACGGACGACATGCGCGAATCACCCTCGCTGGTCATTGTGCCCGAGTTACGCGATGCAGGCGCCGAGATCGTGCTGTGTGATCCGCAAGGCCGGAGAGAGGGCGAGCCACAGTTGGGCCCCGCCGAATGGGTCGACGAGCCCTATGCTGCTGCGCGCGGCGCCGATGTTCTGGTGCTGCTGACGGAGTGGAATGAGTTCCGAGGTCTCGATCTGCAACGCCTGTTCCAGCAGATGTCGGGTGCGGTCTTCGTCGATCTCCGCAACGTATATGTGCCGGAAGACGTGCGTGAAGCCGGGTTCACCTATGCATCGATCGGGCGCCCCTGAGCCAACTGCGCTGGCTTCCTGGCAGCGGATTATCTTGGCGTCGCGACGACCCGGCAGATCAGAGCGCGCTGCAGCAGCTCGCCGCAGATCTGATGCGCGTTACCCTGGCTTAATCCCGTCATCCGCAGCTTGTAGATCTGCTTACCAACACGGCCAATCGACTGCGAGACCCGGAAACTGGGTTTTACACGACCGACGAAAGGCTTGTTGCTGATCCCGACGAGATCGGCGAGAGCGTGCTCTTCGGTGCTGTAAGGTCCAACCTCGGCAGTCCAATTGGTCGAGGACTGTGCGACACGTGCCTGTGGCTTAGGCGTCGGAATTGGAGAGATAGACGCGCTGCGGGTCCGAGAGAGTACATCTCTCGTGCCGGCCGTTTGCTCACCCCCGCGCGGAATTGGCAAATCTGCGATCGTCGGTGCCGAATAACGGCTGGAACTCGGTTGTGGAACAGACGCCGCGGCTTGTGGGACAAGTATCTTGCCGAGTGCCGCGATCCGTGTATCCGGCGCGCCAGGCTTGCGGCGTGGAAGTGGCGACCATCCGGGCGGTTTGCCCTTGGACGTTGCGCTGCGTACTTGCGGGCGGACCTTGCGGGCTTTGCTCTTCGCGCGAGAGAAACCAATGTCCAGCAGTTTGGTTACGCGCCGGCTCCGATCGGCAGAGGAACTCGCGCCGAACTGGACGGCAAGGATCTGCTTACGACCCCGCCGCGCCGACGCAACGAGGTTGTAGCCTGCCGCACGGGTGTATCCGGTCTTAATGCCATCTGCGCCGGGATAGCTGCGCAACAGGCGGTTGGTGTTCCAGACCCGCTTGCCTGCCGCATAGTCGGTCTTGCGTTTGAAGATGTTGTAGTACTGCGGATAGTCGAAGAACAGGTGCCGTCCGAGGATCGCCATGTCACGCGCAGTCGAGTAGTGCCCTGACGACGTGAGCCCGTGCGGGTTGCGAAACGCGGTGTTGCGCATGCCTAGGTGCTTCGCCTTTCGCGTCATCAGACGCGCAAAACCCCGCTGAGACCCCCCGATTCCCTCTGCGAGAACCATCGCCGCATCGTTTGCTGATTTCAGTGCAGTTGCCCGGATCAGGCTGCGTACCGTAACCCGCTGCCCCGATTTGAGGTAGAGCTTGGATGCTGGCTGGCGCGCAGCATGCCGCGAAACCCGAAGTTTCTGGTTGAGCCGAAGACGCCCGTCCCGCACCGCTTCAAACGTCAGGTAAAGCGTCATCATCTTGGTCAGCGACGCAGGGTGCAGCCGCTGATCAGCGCTGCGCGCATAGAGGACTTTACCATTGCGCATATCCATGACGAGCGAGGCCTTGGGCGCTGCGTGCGCTGGCGGAGCCGCGAGAAACGCAGCCAGCGTCAAAAATGATAAAACCAATCCACGAAGTATCATCACAGGGATGCTCATCGCCTGCTATCCTTGCCTGTTGTCGAATTTCGCCTGTCGAGCCGCTCTTTGTCGGTCTTCCTCAGGCGACATCTGCCAAGAGCACCGTAACATGCTGTGAGACAATTGAGAATCACAAAGTTCCATTCTTTGTAGGCCTCCACCGATCCGAGCCGTAGAAATTTATTGTGCGGCGCAGCATTCTTCTCTTGACGCAGTGCAGCATAAAGATCATATACCCGTCAGAACGATACCGGGTTCACCAAGACACAAATGTCTAAACAAACCTTAGAAGATGGAGACGCACATGACCAAGGCAGCCACCAAGCAAGTCGAAGAATTCACCGCAGAAGCTAAAAAGACTATGGAAGAAGGTGTCGAAAAGATGGCGAAAGGCGTTGAAGACGTGACCGCGTTCGGTCAAGACAACGTGGAAGCCATGATGACCTCTGGCAAGGTGTTCGCCAAGGCCACCGAAGAGATGAATGCCGAGATCATCGCGTTTTCGAAGAAGAGCTACGAGGACGGCATGGCGGCAGCCAAGGAAATCTCGTCGGTCAAGTCGGTCAGCGAGTTCTTCGAAAAGCAAACCGCTTTCGCAAAAAGCAGCTTTGAGAACTATGTCGCCGAAGCAACCAAGCTGAACGAAATCTACTCGTCCGCAGCGAAGGAAGCGTTCGAGCCACTCAACGCACGGTTCAGCGCAGCCGCCGAGATGGTCAAGACCTACAAGGCCTGATCAGCGCGCCCAGCCTGCTCGCTCCGCCCTGGTGGAGCGGTTCAAAAACGAAAAGCCGTTAAGGGGGCAGTAACGCCCCCTTTTCTAATTCTACCGAACGACTATATTTGCCGCCTATCCAATCTATGCCGCAAAGAGTTGATCACCCGAATGCAGTCTGTGATCCGACAGCACATGCAAATGAGACCCGGTGCACCGGTGGCCGGTCCATCACCCGATGATGGTGGCGACGGTGTGGACGGCGACACGAATGTCATCGTCAAATCCAAACCGAAAACGAAGCGGCCATCGCTCTACAAGGTACTGCTCCTGAACGACGACTACACCCCGATGGAGTTCGTCGTTTACATCCTGGAGCGATTCTTCAACATCGATCACGCGCGCGCTGTCGACATTATGTTGACTGTCCACACACGCGGGCTGGCCGTTGTCGGCGTCTATCCGTTCGAAGTCGCGGAGACCAAAGTGACGCAGGTCATGGACTGCGCGCGCTCCAATCAACACCCGCTTCAGTGCACGATGGAGAAGGAATGAGCGGGGCCGAGGTCGCCGTCCCGTGAACCTTCTAAACTTGAAGCCATCGCGCACAACGCCAAAATAACACTTTCGAGGTTGGATGGTCTTGCAGGAGCACCTCGCTTGCAGTCATGCTGCGGGTGACTCGCACCGGAGACCGGAGAGCAAGGAGAAACCGATGCCGTCATTGACGACGACCCTAGAGGACGCAATCCACAGGGCGATCGGGTTTGCCAACGCCCGCCGGCACGAGCTGGCCACGTTGGAGCATTTGCTGCTCGCGTTGATCGATGAGCCGGATGCCGCGCGCGTCATGCGGGCTTGCTCGGTCGATCTGGCGGAACTGCGCAAGACCCTGACCAAGTTCATCGATACCGAGCTCGAGACGCTGGTGTTCGACATGGACGGATCGGAGGCAGCGCCATCCACCGGATTTCAACGGGTGATCCAGCGTGCAGCCATCCATGTGCAGTCCTCGGGCCGTTCCGAGGTCACTGGGGCGAATGTACTCGTGGCGATCTTCAACGAGCGCGAAAGCCATGCGGCGTTCTTCCTGCAAGAACAGGACATGACGCGCTATGATGCGGTGAATTATCTCAGTCACGGCGTGGCGAAGGATCCAGCCTTCGGCGAACGCAGACCAGTTCGGGGCGCCGAGGACGACGACGTCAGCGAGGATGCGACGCCGAGCGGCAGTGATGACAACGCCGAGGAGACCTCGCTGTCCAAATTCTGTGTTGATCTGAACGCCAAGGCGCGCGACGGCAAGGTCGACCCGCTGATCGGGCGCTCGGACGAAGTCGAGCGCTGCATTCAGGTTCTGTGCCGCCGTCGGAAGAACAATCCACTGCTGGTCGGCGATCCCGGCGTCGGCAAAACCGCGATTGCCGAGGGTCTTGCAAAGAAAATCGTCGAGGGCGAGACGCCCGACATCCTGTCCGAAAGCACGATTTTCTCGCTCGACATGGGCGCGCTGCTCGCGGGCACACGATACCGTGGTGATTTCGAGGAACGCCTGAAAGCAGTCGTCAAAGAGTTGGAAGAGCATCCTGATGCGATTCTGTTCATTGACGAGATCCATACCGTGATCGGCGCGGGTGCGACAACCGGCGGTGCCATGGATGCGTCGAACCTCCTGAAGCCAGCCCTTCAGTCCGGATCGCTGCGCTGCATGGGTTCGACCACATACAACGAGTTCCGCCAGCACTTCGAAAAGGACCGTGCGCTCAGCCGGCGGTTCCAAAAGATCGACGTGAAGGAACCGAGCCTGGATGATTCGGTGAAGATCCTGCGCGGTCTCAAACCTTTCTTCGAGGAGCATCACGACGTCAAGTACACCGCAGACGCCATCAAGACCGCAGTGGACCTGTCGTCGCGCTATATCAACGACCGCAAGCTGCCGGACAAGGCGATCGATGTGATTGACGAGGCCGGTGCCGCACAGCATTTGCTGCCTGCCGCCAAGCGGCGCAAGACGATTGGGACCAAGGAGATCGAGAACGTCGTCTCGAAAATCGCGCGGATCCCGCCGAAATCGGTTTCGAAATCTGATACCGAACAGTTGCGTGATCTCGAGGGCAACCTCAAGCGCGTGGTCTTCGGTCAGGACGACGCGATCGACGCGCTGGCCTCGGCGATCAAGCTCAGCCGGGCCGGCCTGCGCGAGCCGGAAAAGCCGATTGGGTCGTACCTGTTCACCGGTCCTACAGGTGTCGGGAAGACGGAGGTTGCCAAGCAACTCGCCAATGTTCTTGGCGTCGAGTTCAAACGCTTCGATATGTCCGAGTACATGGAGAAGCACTCGGTCAGCCGCCTGATCGGTGCGCCTCCGGGGTATGTCGGCTTCGATCAGGGCGGCCTTCTGACGGACGCAGTCGATCAGCATCCACACTGTGTGCTGCTGCTGGACGAGATCGAGAAAGCCCACCCAGACATCTTCAACATTCTGCTGCAGGTCATGGACCATGGCACGCTGACCGATCACAATGGCAAGTCTGTGAGTTTCCGCAACGTGATCCTGATCATGACCTCGAATGCAGGCGCTCAGGAACAAGCCCGGGCCGCGATCGGATTTGGCAGGGATCGGCGCGAAGGTGCTGATACGGAAGCTGTCGAACGCATGTTCACGCCAGAGTTCCGCAATCGTCTGGACGCCGTCGTGTCATTCGCGCCATTGCCGAAGGACGTCATCCTGATGGTGGTCGAGAAGTTCGTGATGCAGCTCGAAGCCCAGTTGATGGAACGCGGTGTCACGATCGAACTCAGCCCCGAGGCAGCCGAGTGGATCGCTGATACGGGTTACGACGACAAGATGGGCGCACGCCCACTGGCGCGCGTGATCCAGGAAAACATCAAAAAGCCGCTTGCCGAGGAACTGCTTTTCGGTGCTCTCGCAAAAGGCGGATTGGTGCGGATCACGGTCGAAGACGGGAAACTGAAACTCGAAAGCACTCCACCGGGCAACCCGCGCCTGCCGAAGGAAGAAACACCGCTGCTGACGGCTGGATAACGCTACTCAGGTGCAGTGGGCGTTCGCCAACCGCACAAACGTCGTTCACGCGCCCGCGACTCACCAGTCGCGGGCGTTTGCGTTAACCTGATCTACAGATGCCGCGTGCTTGTCAGGCTTATCCAAGCCGGAGAACCGACCGCACATGATCGAACCAGTTCGGCCCATGAAGATCCATGTTGAAAGGATGCTGCTTTTCCTTTGGGTCGCATCGATGATGATATTTGCATCCGACGCAACGGCCGAAGACGCCATTCGTCCAGACAGCCTCGCGTTCCCGATCGACTGCGAATTGCGCGAGACATGCATCATCCAGAATTATGTCGATCGCGATCCGGGCCCGGGCGTGGCAGACTTCACCTGCGGTCCACTGACCTATGACGGCCACAAAGGCACGGACTTCCGCTTGATCGACGACGTCGCAATGCTGGAAGGCGTCAACGTGCTTGCGGCACTCGACGGTACGGTCATTGGACTGCGCGACGGGATGGCGGATGTGCGATGGACGCCCGAGACGGATCTGGAGGGGCGCGATTGCGGCAATGGCTTGATGGTCGAGCGCGCTGACGGTGTGTCGGTTCAGTACTGTCATTTGCGACGCGGGTCGGTCACGGTACGTTCTGGCGACCGCGTGAGCATCGGCCAGGTCCTTGGGCAAGTCGGCCTCTCGGGTCGGAGCCAGTTTCCGCACCTGCACGTGACCGTACGCAACCCATCCGGTGCCGTACTCGATCCGTTTGACACAAGGCTTCAGGACGCGACTTGTAAGTTCAGCGACCGCAAGGATCTTTGGGCGACGCTCGACAAAGACGACTACCAGCCGGGCGGCCTACTAAACGCAGGCTTTGCCGATCACGTCCCCGACTATGGACTGGTTCAGGCCGGAACGGCGGACCAGAGCGCGTCACTCGCCCGCGAGTCCGACGCACTGGTGATCTGGGCGAACTTCTTCGGCGTGCGAGCGGACGATGTCATCGATCTGCTTCTGACCGATCCGGCTGGCCGGGTCATCGCGCAATCATCGCATCAGATGACCCGCAATCGAGCCCAACAATTCCGTGCAACCGGCCGCAAGCGGCGTGGCGACAGCTGGGATCCAGGGACTTACACCGGCGTGGTCGTCCTCCGCCGTGAGTACGACATCGTCAGCCAGACCGAGCATCGCCTGACCCTGGAGTGAGACCCGTCAGAACAGGCCGAGAAGGTTCAGATCGAAGACATAGTTCAGCGCAGCGATGCCGCCGAGCCCGATCATCCCGGCCGCGGCAAACACCACAAGCAACCTGAGCAATCGCAAAGCAGTCAGCCCAAGGCACACCGCGCCGACGACCTGTGCGCCCTTACCCAGCGTCGTCATTTCGACCGATGGAAACAGAATACCGAAAGAGGCACCGCCGCCATAGATGCGTTCGATCTCGGCGGGGATGCGCCACCCGACAAGCATCGCAAGCCCCGTACCGGTGATGATCAGCAGGTTCAGGATTGCGCCGAGATCCGGACGTTCGAACACGTCGGAGGTTTCGGGCCGCGCTATTCCACCAGCAGCGTCGTCGTCACTCAGTGCGGCTTGCATCTTTCGGCGCGCCAAAAGCCTCAACGACCTGAGATCGAAATAAGGAACCGTGTAGACCAAAATGGTGAGCAGGATGCACGACGCCATGAATGCTGCGTGGAGCATCGGAGCACTGAGCGTGGCATCTTCTGTCACCTAACCGTCCTCCCCCACCGGAGATAGCCCGGCCACCAAAACGCGAGAACGACTCCCGAGGACAAGCTACCTGCGTCCGCGGGCACCGCCGCGCCGCTTCGGTGCCGGAGGCTCCTCAATGGCCTCACGCAGGGTCAGGGTCATCGGATGATCGGAAGGTTCACTTGCGAACTTCTTGAGCATCGCATTCACGGCGTCGCGCATCTCGAAACGCTCTCGTTGCTGCAGAACCCAATCCAGAAAGATCGTCCGGCAATCCTCGCGTCCGATACCGTCTATCCGATAAGCCTCGCGTATCAATCCGGCGGGGTCGTATGCATCCTGCTCTGCCATATAGCCGGAGTTAAGATACACAGATCCACAGGCAAGTCTGGACGCGACATATGACGGCTCAATCTGCCAGTCTGATGGATGTACGCTCCGCAGTTCGATTGGATGTGGCAGCATATGGATAGATCGACGCCGCTCTCCCCGCGTATGCGTAAGACCTGACTCTCACAGGAACAAGCAATGCCACCGCAGTGTAGACTGTCGTCGCACCGCTGATTGCTCCCGGCGCTCAGGAACACTTACGGTGACGCCATCAGGACGGACGCCGTCCAGGAACTGCCCGCTTTCACGCTCCAGTTTAACAGCGCGGAGCATCAGGTTCGCGACATCGCAAGCAGCGCAGCGGCATTCGAAACGGCGTTCGTCCACACACGGTCAGATCACTCAAACCGTAGAAAGGCGGCCTGCATGGTTCCGCCCTTCGGGTTTCGATCTCCCAGAGCCCGGTTCAATCCGACAGAGCTGAGTACACCCAGTTGCGCGTAACCCCGGTGTAGTGGACCCGGTTCGCAGGATCCTGAATCATGAAGATGGCGAACAAGTCCCTCGCCGGATCGATCCAGAAGTACGTTCCCGCATAGCCGCGCCAGAAGAAATCACCGACCGATCCCGGGTAAGGCCCGTCTTCGGTCAGCCGGACCCCGAAGCCCAGCCCAAAGCCGTAGGCCCTGGACGGATAATACCAGCGCATGTCGACGCCCTCGATCTGGTTCTGCGTCATCTCATGGAGGCTCATCGGCGAGATTACGCGCACACCATTCAGGGATCCGCGATTTCGCAGCATCATCGCGAACTTCATGTAATCCTCGATGGTCGAGGTCAGCCCGCCGCCACCCGACAGCATCGGCTTGGCTTCGGTCACATCGAAAAGCCCCGGCTCAATCGGCTGTGCAATCCGTCCTTCCTCTGACGGGTTCTGGTAGAACATGGTGTCTTTCATACCCAACGGGTCGAAGATCCGCTGCTCCAGAATCGCATCCAATGGTTGACCGGCAGCGATCTCCATAACGTGGCCCAACACATCGGTAGACCGACCATAGTGCCAGCCGGTCCCAGGATCGAAGCGCAGCGGCAGTGCCGCCATCTTTTCCGAGAAGACATCCAGATCGATATCAGCCGACGCGACGTCCGCATCCTTGTAGAGTTGTCCGAGTGGACCGGAGTCGAACACACCATAGATCTGACCGGATGTGTGCCTCAGCAGATCGCGGATGGTCACATCGGTGGTTGCCGGACGCGATCCGTCGTCCTTGATCATGAAACTCTCGCCCGCCTGTTGAAAGACCGACTGATTGGAAAACTCCGGCAGATAGGCTGCGACCGGATCATCCAGCCCCATCAGACCGTCCTCGATCATCGACATCGCAGCGACACTGACAATCGGCTTGGTCATGGAGTAAATCCGAAAGATCGTCTCGGCACTCATCGGCGTTGTGTCCTCGGGACCCTGCTGGCCCGTTGCCTCGAAGAATCCGATCTTGCCCTTGCGGCCGATCAGCATGACCGCACCCGGAACGCGCCCGTCAGCCACGTCCTTTTGCAAAGCGGCGCGGACTTCCTCGAGCTTGGCCGGATCAAGCCCAATCGACGCCGGATCCACCACGGTGATCTCGGCCGACGCCGGGATACTCAAGACAAGCGCAACCGCAGTGCCGAGCCCCGTCAGCAAACGTCTCATGACGCGTCCTCCCAATTTGTGTTTATATGGGACAGATTTTGGGAGAGCTTGCGCGATATGGCAAGCTCAAGTCCGAATCATCCGACGCGCGCGGCCCATGATCAGATCAGGGATCCGCCGCTGTTTCGACTCACGATGCAGCAGAAGTCCGTCTTCGCGGTTGCGAACGAAGGCGCCAGCCCTAGGAGGCCAGCTTTTCCATCACCTCATCCGACATCTCGAAATTGGCCGTGACGTTCTGTACGTCGTCGTCGTCCTCAAGGGTCGAGATCAGTTTCATCAGTGTGGCGCCGGAATTCTCGTCAACCTCGGTCAGGGTCTGGGGCTTCCAAACGAGCTTGGTCGACTCAGCCTCGCCAAGCACGCCTTCCAGCGCGTTCGAGACATCGTTCAAATCCGTCGCCTCGGTGTAAATGACGTGACCATCGTCCGAACTTTCTACATCCTCGGCTCCGGCCTCGATCGCTGCTTCCATGATCGAGTCTTCGTCACCTGCCGCGGCAGGATAGAGAATCTGTCCCTTGCGGTCGAACATGAAGCTGACCGAGCCGGTCTCGGCAAGGTTTCCGCCGTTCTTGCCGAAGGTTGAGCGCACGTTCGATGCGGTCCGATTGCGGTTGTCCGTCATCGCCTCGACGATCACGGCAACGCCGCCCGGACCATACCCCTCGTAACGAATCTCCTCGTAATCCTCGCCACCTGCGGCTTGAGATTTGTCGATTGCGCGCTGGATGACGTCCTTTGGAACCGAGTTCGTCTTTGCTTCCTTCACGGCCAAGCGCAGACGCGGGTTCTTTTCGGGATCGGGGTCGCCCATCTTCGCCGCGACGGTAATCTCCTTGGCAAGCTTCGAGAACAGCTTCGAACGCGCCGCGTCCTGGCGTCCCTTACGGTGCTGAATATTCGCCCATTTGGAGTGGCCGGCCATGGCTCACCTCATGTCAGTCGTTGTTGTCTTCAGATGTCGGGCTGCCCGATCCCGGCGTAGCGGCATTTTGTGACCACCTGGAACGTACCCAGAGTTGGCAGGAAGCGGATCGGACTCTGGTTTGGAAACCGTCCCAACAGCAGGTCGTCCGGGTACATCTCGCCCGTCTTGCAGATCTTGCCGCCGACCCCGGTCTTGATCAGTTCCAGAACCGCCTCGCGATCGTTTTCGGTCAACGAGTAGGTCGGGTTGGTCACCCGCGTGAAATAGGTGAAGTCGAGCGGGTCGGATTGGACGCGCACCAGATAGGTTTTGCCATCCTGAGTCATCTCGAAGTTCTGGCGCGGCCAGAATTCCTCAAGCGGTGCATCGCAGGCGGCAAGCGCCAGCAAAACGAGGGGCATAAAGCGTTTCATCGGCAAGCTCCGGTCAGGTTGGGCCATTCAATAGTGCGACCGCCCAGCAAAGGCAATTCCCGGCACTCACTCAACGCCCGAGGTTTGCAGCACGCCGCCCGAACGGAACGGAGCAATCGATGTTGCGGTCCCGGTCTTGTCGTCGGTTTCAACCAAAACGCCCGACAGCGTCACGGGTCCAAGCGCGGGTTCAAACCTGCCGGCGGCCATACCGGTTATGAACCGTTTCAATGGCTCGACTTTATCCATCCCGATGACCGAGTTGTAGTCGCCACACATGCCTGCGTCCGACATATAGGCCGCACCCTTGGGCAAGATCATCGCATCCGCGGTCGGCACGTGGGTATGCGTGCCGACGACCAAAGACGCACGGCCATCGCACCAGTGGCCGACGCCCATTTTTTCGGACGTCGCTTCTGCGTGGATCTCGACAATCGACGCTTGAACCGTTCCGCCAAGCGAATGCAATTTCAGAGCGGCATCCAGCGCCGAGAACGGGTCGTCAAAGGGCCGGTTCATGAAGACCCTGCCAAGGGCAACGCAGACAGCAACCTTGCGCCCACGCGTCGCCTCGAACACCCCTGCCCCGCGCCCCGGCGCGTTCCTCGCAAAGTTCAGTGGACGCAGGATGCGTGGCTCGCTCTCGATAAAGGTCAGCATGTCCTTCTGATCGAAGGCGTGATCACCCAGTGTCAGCACATCCGCACCGGCCGCCAGCAATTCCTTGGCGATTGGGCCGGTCATGCCGAAACCGGACGCCGAGTTCTCGGCATTGACGACGATGAAATCCAGCTTCAGCGTTTCGCGTAGGCCAGGCAAGGCATCGATGACAGCCGTCCGTCCGGCACGCCCAACGATGTCCCCCAGGAACAGCAGCTTCATGCAGCGCTCTCCGCCCGGACCCGGATCAGGCCATGTTCGGTGACGATCCCGTCCAGACGTTGGTCCGTGGGCTCGATCGGTACGGTGTCGATCTCTTGCGCCGCATAGGCGTATCCAAATGCTCGCACCCGTCGCTTGGAACGCAGGCCTTCCAGCGTGCGGTCGTAGAAGCCGCCGCCATACCCGAGGCGCCAGCCCTGTCGGTCGAAGCCGACAAGGGGGGCGATCACAAGGTCCGGGATAAATTCGTGCGTCTCTACCGGCACCCGCGCACCGAACGGGCCATCCTGCATCTGGACATCGGGCCACCATTCGAAGAACCGCAATGGCAATCCCGCCCCCTCGATCACGGGGACGACGATCCGATGCCCGGCGCGATGGAGTACGTTCATCAGAGGAAGCACATCCAGTTCAGTGCGGATCGGGCAGTAGCCGGATACGACCTGAACACCGGTCAGTAGTCGAGACGCAAGGAAGTGATCGCGGGCGGCGTCGGCCTTTTCGGCTGCCATGTCCAAATGCGCGGCCTTGCGCCTCGCGAATAAAGCCTTGCGCAGATCCTGCTTGGTCGTGGGAAGATCGCTCATTCATGCCCGCATAAGGGCATCACGCCCGGTGAGCAAGGGTGGCGGGCCCATCGCAACCGTGGGGCTTCAGATCCTCGCGAGCCTGGAAAACCAGGTGGGTGCCAGGTGCGATAGGCCACGACCAGTCACAGAGCCAGCTCCCGCGAGAAAAATTAGGCCACCAGGAAACTGTTCCCTCACGGGAAGGACAGCACCCGCCGGGAAACTACATAGCGCTGGGACGTAAACATTTGAAGAGGCATAGCGTCCGCTGTCAGGCAACACCTTGAATCCGGCCCACCAGCACCTCGATCCGATCGGACAATGCGTCCAGGTTTGCGGCAATCTGTGCCTCGCGCTCGGGGCTCATTCCATTCTGTTGTGGCTTCGCACCCGCTTCCGCCTCACCGGCACGGACTTCGGCCCCGCGCAGAGCCTCCTCGGTCTCGGCAAGCTTGTCCGCCAGCATCAGGGTGGTCATCAACAACAAACGGGTTTCGGAAACCGTACCCATCTGCCCGGCCAACGCCGTTGCCTCTCGGTTGATCCGGTTTCCAAGCTCGGCGACCCGCGCCTCTTCCCCGTCGCCACATCCAACGCGGTAGGTTCGACCGGCAACCTCGACGCTGACCTCAGGCATGGCTGGGCACCTCTTGATCCACAGCCCCGCGCAGGTCCCGCAGAGCCTCACGCACGGCCTCGGCCGCTTCGGCACGCAGTTGTGCGTCCTCTTTGGCGCGGCGGCGCAGCACTTGCACCTCGCCTGCAAGTTCGTCTCGCTCGGACTTGATCGCGGCCCCGTCTGGCGTGACCTGGGTCGCGTCGCCCGCCGCTGACATGTCGTCGACGGCGGTCTCGAGCTCCGAGATCAGACCATCAAGCCGCTGTACTGCATCCAGTAATTTGCTCATGAGAGCCTGCTCTCCTCTCTGTCGCGCGGAGATCCTTCGTTGTCCCGCGTCGCATGTGCCCGCGAATCGTCGCTTTCTGCGGCCTTCTGAGTGGAATCTAACCGCAGAGGCCGGTTTCGCGCAATCTGCCGCTGGTAATCCAGCTTGACCCGTCCCAGCACGATCAGCATGGTCCGCCGCAATCAAGATATCGGAAGGCCGATTCCCGAGCGTTCGCCGCACGGAGTCAGGCGGGGAAAGGACGGGGCATGGACATCGGGCAGATGAAGGCGGCGGATCCGCGCCGGTTCGAAATGGCGAACGCGCTGCGGGTGCTGGCGCTGGATGCGGTCAAGGCCGCGAATTCCGGCCACTCGGGCATGCCGATGGGCATGGCGGATGCGGCAACCGTTCTGTTCGACAGCCATCTGCGCTTTGACCCCAAGGATCCCGACTGGGTCGACCGTGACCGGTTCGTGTTGTCGGCAGGCCACGGCTCGATGCTGCTCTATGGTTTGCTGCATCTGTCCGGTTACGCCGATATGACAATGGACGAGATCAAGAACTTTCGGCAGCTGGGCGCGAAGACGGCCGGACACCCGGAATTCGGCCATGCAAGAGGGATCGAGACCACGACGGGTCCACTTGGCCAAGGCATCGCCACCGCCGTTGGCATGGCGATTGCCGAAGAGTCGTTGCGCGCCCGTTTTGGCAAGAAGATCATCGATCACAAGACCTGGGTCATCGCGGGCGACGGATGCCTAATGGAGGGCGTCAGCCAGGAGGCGATCGGCCTTGCGGGCATGCAGCAGCTATCGAACCTGATCGTGCTCTGGGACGACAATGGCATCACAATCGACGGGCCGGTCGCGATGTCCGACCGGACGGATCAAGCGGCGCGCTTTCAGGCGTCGGGCTGGGAAGTCCGTGCGGTCGACGGTCACGATTACGCAGACCTCGATGATGCCATGACCTGGGCGCGCTCCAGTGTCCGCAAGGGACCGGTGATGTTGGCCTGCAAGACACGGATCGGAATCGGCTCGAGTGCCGAGGGCACTGCCAAGGCGCACGGCGCGCTGACCGATGACACGCTGATTTCCGACGCCCGCCAGATCTATGGCTGGAAGAGCAAGCCCTTCTCAATCCCAAAGAAGGTCGCTGAGAACTGGATCTCGGTCGGCACGCGTGGCGCAACTGCGCGCACGGAATGGCAAACCCGGGTCGAGGCTCTCTCTGCCGGACGGCAGGCCGAACTTGCGCGCGTGTTCGCGGGGGAAGCTCCGAAGCGTCTGTCTTCCGTCATCCGGGCCTTGAAGAAACAGATCTCGGCGGACGCCGCTGCGGTCGCCACCCGCAAGGCATCTCAAAACGCACTCGAGGCGATCAACAAGGTGATGCCTGAAACCATCGGCGGCTCGGCCGATCTGACGGGGTCAAACAACACCAAGACTGGCGATCTTGGTGTCTTCAGCCCCGAGGACCGGAAAGGCCGCCATATTCACTATGGCATCCGCGAGCACGGGATGGCTGCCGCGATGAACGGCTTGGCACTGCACGGCGGGATTGCTCCGTACGGCGGGACATTCCTGTGCTTCACAGATTACGCGCGCGGCGCGATGCGCCTCAGCGCTTTGATGGGCATCCGCACGGTCTACGTGATGACGCACGACTCAATTGGTCTGGGCGAGGATGGGCCGACCCACCAACCGGTCGAGCATGTCGCCATGCTGCGCGCGACGCCCAACCTGAACGTCTTTCGACCCGCCGACGCGGTCGAGACCGCCGAGGCCTGGGAGATCGCGCTGTCAACCTCGAACAGACCTTCGGTGCTGGCACTGACCCGGCAAAATCTTCCGACTGTTCGCACGAAGCACACCACGAAGAACCTGACGGCGCAGGGCGGTTACGTCCTGGCGGAAGCCGAAGCCAAACGCAAAGCTATCCTGATCGCCACAGGGTCCGAGGTTGAGATCGCGATGGCCGCCAAAGCCACGCTGGAGGCCGAGGGCATCGGCGCTCGTGTCGTCTCGATGCCGTGCTGGGAACTCTTCGCGCAACAGGACGAGGCCTATCGCAGGCGCGTGTTGCCAGCCGGTCCGGTCCGTGTCGCGGTAGAGGCCGGCGTTCGCATGGGTTGGGATCAATGGCTCTCGGGCGAGCGCGGCGCCGCGAAGAAATCCGCTTTTGTCGGCATGGACGGCTTCGGCGCTTCGGCCCCCTACAAGGTGCTTTACGAACACTTTGGCATCACGGCCGAGGCCGTCGCCGACCAGGTCAAGGACTTGCTCTGATCCCGAGGGTTCAGGGCTACTGCACCCCACGCCTCACCACAGACGCGGTCCGCGGCGCCCGCCTTGCGACCAGCGAAGGACACCACCATGCAACGCACACAGCTTGGCCGGACCGGTATTGACGTCAGCGCATTCTGCCTTGGCACCATGACCTTCGGCACCCAGACAGACGAAGCCGAAAGCTTCCGCCAGCTTGACGCGAGCCTGGATTACGGCATCGATTTCATGGACACGGCCGAGATGTACCCGGTCAACCCTGTCCTGAAGGAAACCGTTGGCGACACCGAAGCCATCATCGGGCGCTGGATCGCCAAGACCGGACGCAGAGATGACTATGTGATCGCAACCAAGTGTGCGGGCATGAATGACAGTTTCGTACGAGAGGGCAAGCCAGTCACCGGCGCCACCATAAAGGCCGCGTGCGAGGGTTCGCTGAAGCGTCTGCAGACCGACGTGATCGACCTCTACCAACTCCATTGGCCGAACCGTGGCTCGTACCATTTCCGCCAGATCTGGGGCTACGACCCCTCGTCCCAGGACCGCACGGCGACCCTACAACACATGGATGACGTCATGGGCGGGCTCGCGGAGCTGGTCACCGACGGCAAGATCCGCGCCTTCGGCCTTTCGAACGAAAGCGCCTGGGGCACGGCGCAGTGGCTAGAAGCGGGCGCGCGCAGTGGCGGGCCACGCATCGCTGCCATCCAGAACGAGTATTCGGCGCTATGCCGGATGCCCTATGACGCGGACATGGCCGAGCTTGGGCATAACGAGGAAGTCACGCTGCTCGCTTTCTCGCCGCTCGCCACGGGGTTCGTGACTGGCAAGTACCTGGACGGCGCCTTGCCGCAGGGCTCGCGCCATCAGATCTCCGGTGGATCGCCGCGTGCCTCGAACCGGCTCGACGCCGCCGTCCGGGCGTATCTCGAAGTGGCACAGAAGCACGGCGTCGACCCTGTCCACATGGCGATGTCGTTCTGCCTGCAGCGCCCGTTCCCTTGTATCCCGATCTTTGGTGCGACGACTGTCACGCAGCTCGATCATATTGCAGCCGGGCGCGATCTCGTGCTCTCCGACGAGGCCATGGCCGACCTGTCGGCGGCCAATCGTGCGCATCCGATGCCATTCTGAGTGAGCCAGACCTCAGACCGGTACGCTTGAGTCTCGAAGGCTCTCAATGAGCATCGTCCGCCGCTTGGGGTTTCGAATTGGCAAACCCTGCTAATGGGTCGAGGCCCTGCGGCAAGCGCTTGGCGCACATGCGCCTGATTCAAGGTATGAGCAATTTTTGAACCTGGATCGGTGACATGCACGGGTTCAGGGACTTGGAGCGATACGGTCGACAGAACCTTGACGCACACGGTCTTCATCAGTGACTGTGAACGCCGAGTGCGGTGCTTCAGGCAAACCGGCCCGTACCGACCAGAGGCAGGTTCTTTCAGAAACCGTGCGATACGGTTTTTCTGCATGGCTTCCCGATCGCGCAGCGATCAGTCCCGGCAAGGGACACAAAATGGGAGGAAAAGCCATGCGTGTGGTGACTGTGCTCGGCCCGTCGCATTCCGGAAAGACAGCCTTGACGGCGGCTTTGTCCAATCTGGACGGTTGCGGAACGGGTCGAATGGAAACATCGGGTGGCATCGCCGCCCTCCAGGTATTTTCCTATCTTGGCGACGACTGGGCAGCGATCGACATCGCGGGCGGGGCCGACAACCTCGCACATGCGGGACCAGCACTTGCGGCCAGCGACGCGGCTGTCCTGTGCGTGCCGCCCGAGCCTGACGCCGCAGTCCTGAGCGCTCCCTATCTGCGGCTCATCGAAGACGCCGACGTGCCGTGCTTTTTATTCCTGAACCGCATGGACCAAGCGACCGAACGCGTACGAGACGTCGTCGCAGCCCTGCAAAGCTATTCCAACCACAGCCTTGTCCTGCGGCAGGTTCCAATGCGCGATGGGTCGACCATCGTCGGAGCCGTCGATCTGATCTCCGAGCGCGCGTGGCGGTATCAGGAGGGCAAGCCCTCAGCGCTCATCGAGATGCCGGCAGAGATCAAGCCGCGCGAGGTCGAGGCGCGCTCTGAACTCTTGGACTCCCTGGCCGATTTCGACGACACGCTTCTGGAGCAACTGATCGACGATCAGGAACCACTCGCCGCCGATCTTTTTCAAACGGCGACACAAGTGCTCCAGAGCAACAGTGTCATCCCGTGCTTCCTCGGCTCTGCAACAATCGGAAATGGCGTGACCCGGCTGATGAAGTCCCTGCGCCACGAAGCGCCGGACCACGGTGTGGCGCGCCAAAGGCTGGGTGACGAGACGGTCGCAGTAAGTTGCCTCGCCGACAGCGCAAAACACCTCGGGAAATTTGTCGTCCTTCGCGCCCTGGTGGATGGCGTTGCAAGTGGCTCCCAGCTCGGCGGCAGTAATATCAGCACTATGACCGCGATCGATGCCAAGACCCCGCTGCCGGCTCTCAAAGCCGGACATATCGGACTGGTCCTGAAAAGCGACCACATCAGCGTCGGACAGGTGCTGAATGAGGACGGCGCGTCAGGACTGCCGGAGTGGGGATTGGCGCGACCACCGGTCTTGCAGCAGATCATTCGCCCCGCGCGCGACCGAGATGAAGCCCGGCTTTCAGCGGCGCTCAGCCGTATGGCCGAGGTCGATCCCGGCTTGACGGTCGGACAGGACAGCCGTTCTGGCGAAACACTGCTTGGCCTGCAAGGACCTCAGCACTCACGCCGGATAACCGAGCGCCTGGTCTCTGAGTTCGCGATCGAGACCGAGCTTAGCAGCGTTTTCCCGGCCTACCGGGAAACGATCACCGGCGAGAAGACACTGCACCATCGGCATCGAAAACAATCCGGCGGTGCAGGACAGTTCGCGGACGTCAACCTGACGATCCGACCGATGCCGCGCGGGGAAGGCATCGAATTCTCAGACGAAGTCAAAGGCGGCGCAGTGCCACGCAAGTTCATTCCCGCGGTCGAGACCGGCGCGCGCGAAGCACTCGAGGAAGGTCCCGGCGGCTTTCCCGTCGTCGATGTTGCCATAACTCTGCTCGACGGCAAGCATCACGCCGTGGACAGCTCGGAGTTTGCCTTCCGGACGGCGGCCCGCACGGCAATCCGCGAAGGTCTGGCGTCGATGGGAACGCAAGCGCTGCAACCGATCGACAAGGTCCTGATCCACGTGCCCTCGGTCTTCGTGGGCGCTCTGGTTCCGGTGATCAGCGGATTGAGCGGACAGGTTCTGGGATTCGAGGGTCATCCCGTCGCGAAGGGCTGGGATGTCTTCAGCGCCTTGCTCCCCGCTGCGTGCGAGGATGGTTTGGCGCGATCACTCGGCAGATTATCCCGTGGAACCGGTTGGTTCGAAGCAACGTTCGATCACTATGAACCGTGCCGTCACGAAGACATTTTGGCGATACCGGAGGACGTGAGAGCCCACGCATGACGCTGGACAGGCGACGGTTCCTGACCGTCGCCTAAATCCGATCTATCGTCAGAGTGCCAATGCCCGTCGGCAATGCGATCCGGCCAGGAAACCAGTAACCACCCGGCAAACGGTCGAATGCGATTTCAATCTCGCCAGGTTGCGACAGTCTCTCGACGCCCCGGCTGTTCGCGCGATGGCCCGAGAGCGCGCGGTACGTCACTGTACAGAACACACGGCTGTCTTCGCTTTCGCGGACACCGTCGAATTGCAGTTCGAATACGGAGAAGCCCGTAAAGATCCGCACGGCGCGGTCGCAGACTTCCGGTGCCGAACCACCGCTCAGTTCAAGCGCGGACGCAACGATCGCGCTGACCGGATCGAGTGCCGGGCGCAAATGGTCGCGCTGCAAGGCAATACGCCCTTCCGTCCACTCCGCCGGAGCTTCTGGGATGCGCTGCCAAGATGTCGGTCCCACCGAGGTTTCGAACTCGATCACCGTGGTCGAGGGTGTGTCGTTCTGGGTAGATACCTCGTACCGGCTGGGACGGACGCCGGCAGGTGCCACCTTGCCCACCACCATGCCTGAGAGGGTGCCGCTCCAGAACAAAACGCGGTAACTGCCCTCGGCCCGCACGTCGTAGGCATCGCCGTTGCGTCGCATCTCGAGCGCAAGGTCGCCGACATTGATGCCCGCGAGCGCAATCTCGTATCCAACCTGCTTGTCCTGCCGAAGCTCCGCCGCCGAACTCCCGTTGGCAGGTATCGCGCCCAACAAGGCGATTGAGGCGATCAACTTCCGGAAACGCATCATTTCAATCTCCAAGAATCGGGCGTTCTGTCACTCATTGAAAGGTGAGGCTCACCCCGATTTGTCAAGACGAGAAGCCGTTAGATCGATTCACGCAAGAGCCTTGCGTGGACGTACCGTTTCCGTCGCGCGGGAAGAGCCACTGAAGTTTGAAAAGCCACTCGGAACTTAGTAGGAGCGAGGCAACCCGAGAACGTTCTGCGCGATGAAGTTCAGGATCATATTCGTCGAGATCGGCGCGGTCTGATACAGGCGTGCCTCGCGCCATTTGCGCTCGATCCCGTATTCCCGCGCAAACCCGAAGCCACCGAAGGTTTGCATGCACGCCTCGGCGGCGTGCCAGGCGGCCTCGGATGCCAGCATCTTGCCGGTGTTCGCCTCGGCGCCACAAGGTTGCCCGGCTTCAAACAAGGCGCCTGCTTTCGCGACCATCAGCTTCGCGGCTTCCGCCTCGGCCCAGGCCCGCGCGATCGGGAACTGCACGCCCTGGTTCTGACCGATCGGCCGCCCGAACACCGAACGCTCATTTGCATACTCGGTCGCGCGCCGAATGAAGTACGCAGCGTCCCCCAGCGATTCATGTGCAATCAACACGCGCTCGGCGTTCATGCCGTCCAGGATGTATTTGAACCCCCGGCCCGCTTCGCCGATCAGCGCATCGGGCGAAACCTCGAGATTATCGATAAAGACTTCACACGAGTTGTGATTGATCATCGCATCGAGTTTGCGCAGCTCGATCCCATTGCCGACCGCTTCACGCAAGTCGATCAGGAAGCACGAGATCCCGTCCGATCGCCGCTTCGCCTCGGCCGCGGGCGTGGTGCGTGCGAGCAAGAGCATCAGGTCGGACTGCATCGCCCGTGAGGTCCAGACCTTCTGCCCGTTGATGACGTATTTGTTGCCAACCAGTTCGGCTTTGGTCTTGAGCTGGGTCGTGTCCGATCCCGTCGTCGGCTCGGTCACACCGAAAGCCTGCATCCGAAGCGCGCCCGACGCGATGCCGGGCATGTACTTGGCTTTCTGCTCGGCCGAGCCGTGGCGCAGCAACGTACCCATCGTGTACATCTGCGCATGGCAGGCAGCGGCATTACAGCCTTGCGCATGAATGGTCTCGAGGATCGCACCCGCCGCCGGGATGGGCAGCCCTGCTCCGCCGTATTCCTCGGGGATCAAGGCCGCGAGATATCCCGCCTCGGTCAGCGCATCGACGAAACCGTGCGGATACTCGGATTTCGCGTCCAGATCGTTCCAATAGGCATTGTCGAAGGGCTCGCAAACCTTGGCCACGCCGTCCCGGATATCCTCCCAGGGATCGTCCAGAGATAATGTCAGTCCGGCGAGATTTTTCATCTCTGCTCCGCTAAACGGCGAGAATAGTCAGTGCGCCCACTAGATATGTCGCCAACACGAAGCCAAGCAATTTCTGGATGTGATAAAAGGACTCCACCCAAGCAGAGCAATGATTAATTTGCTTATGCCGTTCCGAAAGTTCGATCAAGGGCAACGCGTTCTCGACGCTGTACCATAATCGATCAAAAGCAGACCTGAACGTCCATGCGCTTAATCGATTGTCGTAGCTGAATAGCGCGACCAGCCAACCAAGCCCGATCAGTCCGGCGACGTAGAGCAGCAGCCAGAACGGATAAACTCCGTATCCGACTAAGTACTTGGACAATGGCCAGAAAAAAAGGCGATCCCACCACGGCGTGCCTCCCGGAGGCGTAGCAGACCGGTGTTCGAACTTCGCGTACTCGACAGCGTCTGCCTTTGCTCCGAGACCTTCTTGTCGTAACAATTCAACGAGGTGCTCATAAGGTCCGGGCGTGTATCTATTCACCATGCGTTCCGGTCGAACGCCTTCCAGCCAACCAACCAATTCTTCGGCACCTTCATCGATGAGTGTCGGGGCCTGATCAGCCCTATATCCGCCCAGCCTTTCGTACTGCAACCCGCTCAAATCCGCTTCGATCCACTCGCTTTCCCGCGCGCGCCGCCAAGAAGTGGATCGTGCCTGCAACGCATGCGCTTGAAGATTTCTCAAAACCAGTTGCCCACCCGCCAACCAGATAGGGTCATCACTGTTTGCATGATCCTCGTCGATCGTACCTGGGCGAAACAGAATGAGTTCCCCTATTTCGCCGCCAGACAAATCGAATGTACCGGCAAACTCACTACCGGCCAATTGAACGGTCCCTTTAACGATCGCACTGGACAGATCGACATCACTGAAACTCGCCCCTCCCCGAAAAAAAATATTCCCTTCGACAACAATGTTCGGCGCATGAAATTTTCCCGTGAATCTCGAGTCAGTAGCAATGATTTGACTTCCGATATTCGCGTTTCGAAGATCGACATTTTGAAAGCTGCCTTCTTGGTTTAATACCAAATTCCCACCAATAGTCACATCACTTGCGTCAAAACTCCCAACGATAGTTGAACTCTGCACTACGAGATCGCCAACGATTCGCGCTCCGAGAAGGTCAAGATTTCTGACATGTGCGCCATCTCTAACAAAGAAGCCAGAGCCAATGCTCACCAAATCTGCATCAATACTCCCCATAATTATGGGACTCGATAAGCTCATGAAACCACCAATTTTTGCATTCACAAGGTCGACATTTCCAATCACAATAAGCGAATTCAATACAAAGTTTCCATTTAATCGTAAGTCATTAGCGCTTATAAAATGATGAACCGTCGATCCAAATAAACTGAGACTTCGTGCAAAAATCGCACCGTCAAGATTTATACCTTTGCCAAAGCGGCTTCGAGCAATATGAGCTGCAGGGTCTACTCTAGCGTTCTCTAAAGTCAAATGTCTTGGAACATCCGCACACGCAATCCTGACCTGAGGTTGGCTGACGGACGCGGGCCACGGCTCCTGGGTTAAAATCAGTGTCAAAAACTCGGGGGTCAGAACTCGATGGCCTGGAATTTCTTCGCCGAATGTGAATATTTCAAAGGTTTCACAGGGCAAGCCATCGGGCGTCATTTTATCAGATTTCACGGCACTTGCGAAACGCATATCAGCCCGTTCACCAATACAAACTTGTTCCCATGCCCAATGCTCTTGAGGCGACCATCCGCCCGGTGGTTGGGCGTCCTCAGGGAGCTTGATCGGACACACGTTGTGGGTCGACAACGGGACCATGTAGCGCTGATCCGCGTTCGATTCTGCGTCTTGTGCATACACTGACTTTACGAGGAGAAGGCAAATGAGGTAAATTTGGCAACGCATATGGACATCCGAAACACTAAAAGGTGTCGCAATATAGCACAGCTCTCAACCCGCAGCCACCGCCGGACTAACAAACCCTCTCGGCAATCCTGCGCGCAGAACCTGGCCGTATTTCGGCTCATCCGGCAGCGCCTGTTCGATGATCTCGCGCGCTGCGCGCAAAGCCTCGAGGTCGATCCTGGTGCTCAAACCCTCGGACTCCAGCATGAACACGAGGTCTTCCAGCACGATGTTGCCGGTCGCACCGGGCGCGAACGGGCATCCGCCCAGCCCCGCAAGCGACGCATCGAACCGGATGCACCCGGCCTCCAGCGCTGCCAGCGCATTGGCAAGCCCCAGACCGCGCGTGTCATGGAAGTGCGACCAGACAGGAACATCGCCAGCCATTGCGATCCCGGCCCTGAAGAGCGAGCGCACCTGAGACGGATGCGCATAGCCGACCGTGTCCGGCAGCATGACCTCGTCCGCCCCGGCCTCCAGCACCTTCTCCAACAGGTCGAGCGTGTCCAGCTCGGGCACATTGCCCTCCAGCGTGCAGCCGAGTGCTGTCGCCAATCCGATCCCGATCTTCACGTCAGGCGCCGTGGCATTGCGCTCCGCGATGATCGCGCGGAACCCGTCGAGCGATTGTTCCCGTGTGCGCCGCACGTTCTGCTGATTATGGGTCTCTGACACCGACATGACGTAATTGATCTTGGGCACGCCGGTCTGGAAGCCGATCTGCGCGCCTTTCAGATTCGGCGTCAGCGCCGACATCACAGCGCCACCCAAAGCCGAGGCTTGCGTGGCGACGTCGACCGCATCGCCGAACTGAGCGATCACGTGCGGCGGCACGAACGAGCAACACTCGATCTCGGGCACGCCAGCAGCGATATCGGCCTTGATCCAGGCGAGCTTGATCTCGGTCGGCAGCACGGACTTAACCAGTTGCAGGCCATCGCGTGGCCCTACGTCGCGCACCAGAATATCGCGGTCCATCGTCATCTCCTCAGCGGCCCTTGAAGACCGGGGGGCGTTTCTCGTTGAACGCGCGCACGCCCTCCAGGCGGTCCTCGGTCGGTACGGTCAGATTGTAGGCCACAATTTCAAAATCATAGCCCGAAGCCCGATCGATCTCGACCGCCTTGTCCATGGCTTTCAGCGCCGAGCGCACCCCAATCGGTGCATTCTTCGCAATCGTCTGCGCGCTCTCCAAGGCCGCAGGCATCAGCTCAGCAAGCGGTAGCACACGATTGACCATTCCCCAATCGGACGCCTCCTGGGCCGAGAACGGCAATCCGGTCAGAATGATCTCTTTCGCCCGGCGCACACCGACCGCGCGCGGCAGGTTCTGCGGCCCGGCCATGCCCGGCATGATCCCGCGCGTCACTTCGGGGAACGCAAAGCGCGCATGATCCGCAGCGTAGATGAAGTCACAACACAGCGCGATCTCGGCGCCTCCACCCATCGCGACCCCGTTCACCGCAGCGATCAATGGGATCGGGCACTGAAACATGCCGCGCGCAATCTGCTCGACCAGCGCATGCTGCTCGCGCCAGGTCTGGTCCGTCATGCCGTCGCGTTCTTTCAGATCCGCGCCGGGACAAAAACCGCGATCCCCTGCCCCCGTGATGACGATACAGTTCGCCTGATCTGCCCGGACATAGAGGTCGGTGAACAGATCGCGCAGTTCCGTCATCATCACGGTGTTCATCGCGTTCAACCGATCCGGCCGGTTCAGCGTGACCACCATGACACCGCCGTCTTCGTGGCTGACCTCAAGCGTTTCGAATTCCATGGGCGCCTCCCTGCCCGGCGGACCCTAGTGCGGTCTCTCCAGGCGCGAAAGACCCGGACGATCATCCTTGCGATCAAGCCACAGGCTTGCTTGACGCCGCGCCCGGTCCTGCGCGAACGACGTGGTCGGAGGATTGCATATGGTGCTGCCACTGGACGGAATTCGGGTAATCGAGATCGGCCACTCGATCGCCGCACC
The DNA here is from genome assembly GCA_038534135.1 of Pseudomonadota bacterium. Taxonomy (GTDB): domain Bacteria; phylum Pseudomonadota; class Alphaproteobacteria; order Rhodobacterales; family Rhodobacteraceae; genus Thermohalobaculum. The sequence continues at coordinate 45,527 of JBCAXJ010000016.1, forward strand.
CTACGCGGCGTTGATCCTGGCAGAGTTGGGGGCCGAGGTGATCAAGATCGAACGCCCCGGCGTCGGAGACGATGCCCGTGGATGGGGCGCGCCCGTCGAAGGGCCAACCTCGACAGCCTCGGCAACGTTTCACGCAATGAACCGGCTTAAACGCTCGGTAACGCTGGATATGAAGACACCGGATGGGGTCGATGCATTGAAGCGCCTCGCAAGCCTCTCCGATGTGGTCATTCAGAACCAGCGGCCCGGACTGGCGGCGAAACTGGGCTTCGATGCCGAGGCTCTGTGCGCTGGGAACCCGCAGCTTATCTATGCCAACATCCATGCGTTCGGCGACACGGGCCCGTTGGCGTCATCTCCCGGCTACGATCCGTTGATGCAAGCATTCGCAGGCCTGATGACCGTGGTCGGAGAGCCGGGGCAGCCCTCGATCCGGATCAATCCGTCGATCATCGACATGACGACCGGGTTATGGCTGGTCATCGGCGTTCTGACGGCGTTGGTGCGCAGGGCCGCAACGGGAAAAGGCGGCGTGGTCGACACCGCACTGTTCGAAACGGCGCTTGGCTGGATGGTGTACTTTCTGCCGATCTTCACGTCATCGGGCAAGATCCCTGGGAAGGCTGGCTCGGGTGTCGTGATGATCTGCCCATACCAGATCTTCCAATGCGCGGATGGTGAGTTGATGATCGCTGCTGGAAACGACACGCTGTTCGGCAAGTTCTGCGGAGTTCTTGGTCAAGACCACTGGGCGTCGGACAAGCGATTTCGCACCAATCCGGACCGGCTGGAGCATCGCGAGGTGCTCATTGCCCTGTTGATGGGAGAGACCGCGAAGCGAACAAAATCGGATCTTGCCGCATCGCTCGATGCGGCAGGCGTTCCGAACGCGCCGGTCCAGAATATGGCCGAGGTCGCCACCGATGCTCAGACGCTGGCCTCCGGCATGAAACGGGGAGCGGGGGCCCTTGAATTCTTCGGGTTGCCATTGCGATTGGATAAGCACCGGCCGGATCGTGTGGGCGATGCCCCTGCCCTCGGCGCGGACGACGCGTGGTTGCGGACCTTTTTGACCGGAGAAGCTTCGTGACAGACGCAACCGAAGCGCGCCAGACGGGCCCTCTCACCGGATTGCGGATCGTCGAGTTCGGGCACTTCATCGCGGCACCGTTCGCAACCCGCGTGCTCGGCGATCTGGGCGCCGAGATCATCAAGATCGAACCGCCATCGGGCGATCCCGTTCGGAGCTGGGGCGAGCAACTCGATGGTAAGTCCCTCTGGTGGTCGTCGCATGCACGGAACAAGAAATCGGTTTGCTTGAATCTCAAGGACCCGGCGGCGCGCGAGATCGCTCTGGGCTTGGTGGCCAAGTGCGACGCGGTGATCGAGAACTTTCGTCCGGGCCAGATGGAGAAGTTCGGCCTGGGACCGGACGACCTGGTATCCGTGAAGCCCGGCTGCATCCTGGTGCGGATCTCCGGTTTCGGCCAGACGGGCCCGCGCGCGATGGAGCCGAGCTTCGGGATGATCGGCGAAGCACTGGGCGGTATTCGCCATCTCACCGGGCATCCGCCCGAAGTCTCAGACCTGCCGCCCGTGCGCACGGGCGTGTCGTTGGGGGATACGGTTGCAGGTCTTTACGGTGCGATCGGGTTGCTGGCAGCGTTGCACGAGCAAAAGGGGTTAACACTTCCTCAAGACACCCCTGTACGGATTGTTGACGTGGCGCTGACAGAAAGCGTCCTAAGCCTTTTGGAAGGTGTGCTGCCCGAATACGGCGCACTCGGAAAGGTCCGCCGTCCCGAAGGCGCCCGCCTGCCCGCTGCTGCCCCAAGCAGCGCCTACGCTTGCGCGGACGGAACCTTCATCCTGATCGGTGCGAACTCCGACCCGTTGTTTACGCGGCTGATGCGCGTAATGGATCGCGATGCGCTGATCGATGACCCGCGGTTCATCGACAATCCCGCGCGCGTGGCCAACATCGATGCGATCGACGACGAGATATCGAGCTGGACCAAGTCCCGAGAACCGGAAGCGCTGCTTGCCGAATTGCAGGCTGCCGGCATCCCATCGTCCAAGATCTATACAGCAGCCGATATCGTGGCCGATCCTCAGTACCAGGCGCGGGGCGCTGTCCAATCCGTACGGGATCCCGTGCTGGGCCAAGACATCCTGCAACCGGCCCCGGTTCCACGGTTCGACGGCGACAATCCCGAAGGTATAGCCTGGCCCGGCCCTGCGATCGGAGAGCATACCGAGGCCGTGCTGAAAGGGCTTCTCAACCTGTCCGACGAGGATTACCGTCGCCTGCAAGACAGCGGCACGATCGGATCCGCTTAAGCACCCCTCTCTCCTCAGCTCGGGTAACCATGGCAGAGCCCAATCTGAAGACCGGCCTTCTGGCCGCCGCTGCCATTCTGGTCATTTGGTCGGGCTTCATCGTTTTCTCCCGCGCTGGCGTTCTGTCCGGGCTGACGCCGTACGACGTCGCCGCGCTGCGGTTCTTGGTGGCTGGCACGCTGACAGTGCCGTTCGCCTACGCATGGTGGCCAAGACACTTGTCGCTGAGGGTCCAGGTTCTGATCGCATTGGCCGGGCCGGGTGCGATTTACTCCGTCATGTTGTTCAAAGGGCTCGAGAATGCATCGGCGGCCTATGGCGGTATCTTTGCAAACGGGGCTCTGCCGCTCTTCACCATGCTGATTGCGCTGATCGTGACGGGCATCCGTCCAACCGCGGTACAGCTCATCGGGGCAATGGTGATCGTCCTGGGTGGCGTCATGGTGGCGTGGCGCGGCCTGACGGCAGGCGGCGCGGACGTCGTGCTGGGCATCGGGCTGTTCGTCGGCGCGTCGAGCCTGATCGCCACCTACATATACATACTGAAGCACTGCAACGTGACCCCCAAGCAGGCGCTCGCGCTGGTAAACATCCCTAACGCGCTTCTCTACCTGCCGGTTTGGTTTCTGTTCCTGCCCTCGGCGCTTGGCGAGGTTCCGATAGAAACCGTTCTCGCCCAGGCAGCGTTCCAGGGTCTTGGCCCAGGGTTTCTCGCCGTGATGATCTTTGCACTCATGGCTTTCCACCTGGGCGCGACACCGACGGCGGCCGTCTCGGCGGCCGTCCCAGCCGCCGCTGCGCTGCTTGCAGTACCTGTGCTCGGAGAGATCCCTACGCCGCTAGAGTGGACCGGAATTGCGATTGTCTCGATTGGCCTTTGGGTGATGATCCGAAGCCGCTAAGACCGGCCTGAGAGGAAAACACATGACAGACGTTACGATCGATGCTGACCGGCTCTGGTCTCGCCAGACGGCGACCGATAAATTCGGCGCGACGGCCAATGGCGGGGCGCACCGGATGGCCTTGACGCCCGAGGATATCGCGAGCCACCGCCTGATCGCGGACATCTGCCTGGCACGCGGATGGGCGCTTGAGCTGGATGACATCGGCAACATGTTCGCAATCCGTGCGGGTACGGACGAGCACCTTCCGCCGGTTGCCAGCGGCTCTCACACCGACAGTCAGCCCATGGCAGGCCGGTTTGACGGGATGTCGGGCACACTTGCGGCTTTGGAAGCGATGGAGGCGATCGACGACGCGGGTGTTCGTACGAAAGCGCCGTTGATGCTCGCGGTCTGGAACAACGAGGAAGGCCCCCGCTTTACGCCAGCCTGCATGGGCTCGGCGGTTTACGCAGGTGTTCGCTCGCTGGATGAGGTGATCGACCAAGTCGATGCAGACGGGGTCTCCCTACAGGGGTGTATTGACGATCTGGTAACCGCGATCCCGGAGGCGACGGTGCGCAAACTCGGGGCGCTGATCGGAGCCTTCCTCGAAAGTCATATCGAACAGGGTATCGAGCTTGAGAGCTCTGGGCATGTCATCGGTGTCGTCACCGGAATGCAGGGCTATCGACGCTGGACGATCGATGTCACCGGCGAGGATGCTCATTCCGGGACCATGCCCATCAGCCGCCGCAAGGACGCTTTCGTTGCCGCGACCGATATGGCCGTTGCACTGCGCACCGCATTTGCAGACGACACCGACGAGATGCGCTTCACGATCGGCAGGTTCGAGGTTCGGCCCGGAGGGATCTCGGTCGTTCCCGGGCACGTGCATTTCACGGTCGATATGCGCCACCCGTCCAGCGATACGTTGCGCCAACAAGGCAATCGGATTGGAGAGATCTGCCGCGAGCATGCGGGTCCCTGCACGGTCGATATCAATGAGTTCATTACCTCGGAGACACTGGAGTTTCCCGAAGACATACGCGCCCGACTGAAGTCTGCGGCCGACCGACGTGGATACGCGAACCAGCCGATCTTCAGCCGCGCTAGTCATGATGCGCGCCATATCTCGCGGCTTTGCTCGACCGGCATGATCTTCATCCCCTGCAAGGATGGCATCAGCCACAACGAGGCGGAGTCCGCAGAGAAGGAGCACTGCGCCGCGGCGGCTCAGGTTATTGCCGACGTCATGCTGGAACTGGCGGGCACAGACTGATTGGTACGCGAGGGCGTTGCATTCTGGTGCTGCGCAATCGATCGCAAGAGGTTATTTGACCTCGCACAAACCTTCAAAAACAAGGTCCGCCATGCTGTCGACAGAACCGGTTTCCGTTCCGCAATCCCTTCTGGACCGTGTCGAGGGTGAGCCCCCGGCGCGCACGCTTGTGGTCGGTGCTCATACGCCGGTCGCGATGGAAAGCGCCAAGGCGTCGACCGACCTCGGCATCATCGAACCGGTTCTGATCGGACCGATGGACGAACTGGAAGCAGCGGCAGAGACGCTCGGCTGGGACATCACGCCGTTCCGCCGGGTTCATGCGATCGGTGAGGATGGGATCGCCGATGCGGCCACCGTCGAGGTCGCCGATCACGCCGTACAGATTGTTATGAAAGGACAAATCCATACGGATGCCCTGTTGAAGGCGATGCTGAAGAAGGCGGCTGACGTGCGCCGTCAGACCCGCATGAGCCACGTCTTCCACATGGGCTTGCCGGATGGAAGTGCGCTGTTGCTGTCGGACGGCGTGCTGAACGTATCACCGGCACAGAACGCCAGCCGTGCGATCCTTCAGAACCTGGTCAAGGTTGCTCACGCCTGCGGACTCGAGCGTCCGAAGATCGCAATTCTCTCGGCGACCGAGGAACCGATCCCGTCAATGCCAACCAGTCTGCAAGCCGCGGAACTGGCCGACTGGGGCAATGCTCAGGGTTGGGACGCCGAGATCGACGGGCCGTTCGCGCTGGACAATGCGCTCTCGCCCGAGGCTGTCCATATCAAGGGGATCACTGGCCGACCGGTTGCCGGCCATGCGGATGCGATCCTTGTGCCAAACATCGAGTGCGGCAACGCGATGTTCAAGATGCTCGTCTACTTCCGGTCGGCCTGCGCGTCGGGCGTGATTGTCGGGGGGCGCGTACCGATCATCATAACCAGCCGGGCCGACCCGCCCGCAGCCCGGATAGGGTCGGCGGCACTCGCAGTTTTGTGCGCAGGGATCTGATCTTGACGGAGTTCTGCGCAGGATATGCCGGATGATTTGGGTGCGGATGTTCCCCGTGATTTTCCTGGTGATTTTCTTCACGCAATTTTCCGTTAACCGGATATCAGACCTGCGGCAGGGGTGATCCGGACATGTCGATAATTCGATGCGCACTGACTTCTGCTGACCGGATTTGAGCGCCCACCGGCGTGCGCAGGTGGGCGCATCTGCACAGGATCAATCCCTGCTGGTCAGAGTCGACCGGAGGCGATCGCCAGCCGCGCGCGTTGCGTCTGAATCTTGATCGGCTGCATTCGCGTCCCCATCAATGCCTTCGAATTTGATATATACGGCGCCCCCGACGGCCGAATCCAGATCGGTGTCCGCGATTGTCTTGGGCTCATTCATCGTCTTGGTCATGTTGTTCTCCATCGTTTTTCGAATGGCGTGATTGCCATTGCCGAACAGGATGGAGAGCTGGCGTATCGTTCGGATGTCACCGATTGTATCTGTTGTACCGACCGCGCGCCGGGATGCGCCGCCAGCAAATGATGCTGACGTGGATGGCGCACTCGGGTCGCTGCCTCGACGTGTCAGCCGCGAGCATCGCTCAAAGACGGTGACGGTCCGAACGGAGGCGCGTCAACGCCGTTTCGAAGCCAATGCTCGAAGACCCTGAAACGCATGGCAAATGCCCTACCTTAGCGGGTAGCAGAGACGCGTGGCCTCATGCGGCGTCGGGCAAAAGCCCCCTGCCCTCGAGCAAGGCTTCCACACCGGGGAGCTTGCCACGGAAGCCGGTATAGGCGTCTTCGGGTTTCTCGCTACCACCTGCGGCGTAGACATTGTCGTACAGGCGCCGTGCCGTGTCGTCGTCGAAGACGTCTCCGGTTTCCTCGAAGGCCTTGAAGGCGTCGGCGTCCATCACTTCGGACCACATGTAGCTGTAGTATCCGGCCGAGTACCCGTCGCCCGAGAAGACGTGCTGGAAGTGCGGCGTGCGATGGCGCATGATGATGGCTTGCGGCATCCCGATGCGGTCGAGCACGTCGGCCTCGAAGCTTTTCGGATCGAAGTTGTCGGTATTCTCGAGCACGTGCATTTCGAGATCCACCAGCGCCGAGGCGGTGAACTCGACCGTTGAGAAGCCCTGGCCGAAGTTCTCTGCCGCGATCAGGCGGTCGACCAGTTCGCGTGGCATCGCAGCGCCCGTCTCAACATGGATTGCGTGTTTCTCGAGGATCTCGGGCACCGCGAGCCAGTGTTCGTAGAGCTGGCTGGGCAGTTCCACGAAGTCGCGCGCCACGGATGTGCCGGAGATGTAGGGATAGGTCACGTCGGACAACAGGCCGTGCAGCGCATGGCCGAATTCGTGGAACAGCGTGCGGGCGTCGTCCCAGCCCAACAGGGCCGGATCCCCCTTGGCGAAGTTGCAGGTGTTGGTGATCACGGGGCGGCCAGGCGCCCAGAGCTTTTGCTGCGACCGCAGACCGGACATCCACGCGCCTGAGCGTTTTGAGGGCCGCGCGAAGTAATCTCCGATAAAGAGCCCGATAAAGTCGTCGCCGCGTTTGACCTCCCACGCCATGGCGTCGGGATACGGCAGCGGGACGTCGGCGCGCACGAAAGACAGGCCGAACAATCGGCCCGCCACGTCGAACGCGGCGTCGATCATGTTCTCGAGCTTCAGATACGGCTTGATCTCACTTTCATCCAGCGCATGGCGGTCCTTGCGGAGCTTTTCGGCGTAGTGGCGCCAGTCCCAGGCCGCGAGCGCTTCGGTCTGCCCGTCGGCGCGCGCGAGTGCCTGGAGTTCATCGGCATCCGCCATGGCCCGGTCGCTCGCGGGCTTCCAGACGGTTGTCAGCAGATTGCGCACAGCGTCGGGCGTTTTGGCCATCTGATTGTCAAGCTTGAAGTCCGCGAACGTCTTGAAGCCGAGCAGATTGGCGCGTTCCTGACGCAGCTTGACCGTCTCGGCGATGATGTCCCAGTTGGTGGCCTCACCGCGATTGGCCCAGGCTTCGAAGGCCTTCTGCCGCAGGTCGCGCCGGGTCGAGAAGGTCAGGAACGGCTCGACCGAGGATCGGCTGAGCGTGATCACATAGCCTTCGACACCGCGTCTCTCGGCTTCGGATTTTGCCGTGTCGATCAGAAATCCCGGCAATCCGCCAAGATCGTCGGCGCCAAGTGTCATCGACCAGTCGGCTTCGTCCTTCAGCACGTTCTGACCGAAGGCGGTGCCCAGTTCGGACAGCCGCCCCATGATCTCCTGCAGGCGTGCTTTACCGGTGTCGTCGAGTTTGGCGCCGCCGCGCACGAAGCTTTCGTACATCAGGTCGAGAACGCGTGCCTGTTCGGCGCTGAGCGCATCCGGTCCCTGATCGACGACCGCTTGCAGGCGCTTGAAGATCCGCTCGTCCGTGGCGTGCTTGGAATAGAGCCGCGAGAGGCGGGGCGAGATCTCGCGTTCGATTTCCTGAATGGCCGGATTGGTGTCGCTGCCTGCCCGGTTCCAGAAGACCGCATTCACCCGGTCGAGCAACAGGCCGTGGCGCTCCAGCGCCTCGACCGTATTCTCAAAGGTTGCCGGTTTGGGGTTCTCGCAGATCGCATCGAACTCGGCTTCCTGCTCGGCGATGGCCGCGTCGAAGGCCGGACGGAAATGATCGTCATTGATCGCGGAGAAATCAGGCAGGTCGAACGGGCCGTCCCAGGGGGCGAGAAGGGGATTCTGGTCTGGTGTCGGAGTCCTTGGCATCATGGGTCGGTCACGGCCTTTGGCTATTCATGTTGCGCACCATTGCGGTGTAGGCACGATGGTGCTCGGCATCTGGTTCGATATCGAGGAGGTCGGCTGCCACATAGAGCGGTTCATCATTGTAGAACAGCAGGCGTTCAGTCTCAGACCACTGCGCCATGCCTTCTGTGAACTCATCCACGCGCTGCATCATTTTGGCCCGATCCGCATGGAAGAGCTGCACGCCTGTGCGGCTGACGACGTCCCAGAAGGACTTGGTATCGATCAGAGCAACCTCTTTCATGGCACCCACTCTAGAAGATATCGCCGGATGGCGGCAACAACAGCCTGGCATCGTCGCCCGGATGTGACCGGCTGGGCAAAGTCTTGAGCGCGGTTGATGTGTGGAAACTCCATTGATCGCAATCCTTTAGGACAATGCTTTGCGGCCACGAGGTCACTGGGCCAATGACCACATCGTAGAGGTTTGTCGGCGTGCGCCCTGGGATGGCGCACCCATGGGAGACCGGCGCGGTGGCGCGACAATGCGCAACGAACGCCCAAAAGTCGGCCGCAACGTTCTCGAGCGTGAACACGAGGTGGCTCAGATTGGCGAGCGCATTGCGATCGATGTCATAGGCCAGCACGGCAGCACGGCCCGGCCCACGCGACTTGCGTCGCCACTTGCGCAAAGCGGTGTTTGCCCATTGCTCGGCCTGGTGTCGACTTGACGTCAGATAGAAGCCTTGCCCAAAATCCACATATGTCCGCCCCGCCGCTAACGAGACGCCCGCAGTGCCGATTGACCGTGCGTGGCGTTCCAACGTGCCGTGGAAGAGCGTGAGGTCCGGGTTCTTCCAGGCCATGCTTCGCCTTATTTCAACGCCGTCGAGGGCCGGTCGTGCATCCGGTCGCGCCAGGTGCGCAGCGCTGTCATCTCCTCGGGTATGTCCCGCCTGAGCAATCGCAAGAAGTCGACGGCGACGATGCCGGTGATATCGGCAATGGTCAGACGATCCGCCGCGATCCAGTCGCGCCCCTGGAGCTGTCGGTCAACCTCGGCCAGCCGTGCATCGATGCGCCCGGCATTGGTCTCGCCCCAGTCGGGTGATTGATCCTCGAGCGCTGCCATCTTCGGATTGGTGTGGCGAAAGCACATCGCGATCGTCACCATCAGGCGCAATTCGATGCGGCGCTGCCACATGTCGATTGTGGCAATCTCGAGCGCGTCGCGGCCCATCATGTTGGGATCGGGGTAGAATTCCTCGAGATACCGGCAGATCGTCGGCGATTCGACCAGGACCGTGCCATCCGAAAGCTCCAGCGCGGGGATCTGGGGGCTTCCGACCTTGGCGATGTAGGCGTCCTGCTTGTGCTCGCCATCCATCAGACTGATGTTGACCGTCTCCAGCTCGATGCCCTTTTCGGCCATGAAGATCTGAGTTCGACGGGGATTTGGGGCACGCGGCGTATGAAAGTAACGCACAGGATGCGGCAGGGACATGGCAGATCCTCCATTCTTTCGCCCGGTGGGGATGGCACCAGTGTTCCCCGATCGGCGCGTCATGCTTAACGTGGCGCTGCCGGAACTGGAACGGTAACGTCCAGTGCGTGTATGATGAAACGACACGTCCGCGCACGACCGGGCGCTTGCGGAGGAGGAACCCAAATGAAGCGTTTTCTGAAGGCTCTGGCCGTTGTCGCCCTGGCAACCGGCGCCGTGAGCGCCTGCGCCCCGACGGCGAAGAACACCCAGCAGTCGCTTGCGCAAGAGCAGGCGACCGCGCGGAAGATCGTCGCCGACATGGACCGCAAGGGCGCGTTGCTGAAGGACAAGAACCTTAACAGCTACATCGGCTCGATCGTCTCGCGGGTCTCGAAGCGGCGGCCAGCGGGGTCGGTCCCGCTGCGGACTTATATCGTGAAGGACGCCGATGTGAACGCGTTCACCGTGGGGGGCGGCTATGTGTTCTTCAACGCGGGCATGATCGCGGCGATGGAGAATGAGGCCCAGCTGGCCAGTGTCGCAGCCCACGAGATCGCGCATATCGACCGTGGCCATGTGCAGGCCGGCCAAGCGAACCGGACGGGCGTGCAGTTGGGTGCCGCATTGGCCTCAGTGGCCGGGGCAGCGCTTGGCGTGCCCGGTCAGTTGACCAACATGGCCGTGGGTCTTGGCGCGAATTATGCCGTGAACTCGTTCACCCGGACGCAAGAGACGGACGCCGATAACACGGGCGTGCAGTATCTGGCGGGTGCCGGGTACAATGTGCTGGAGGGTGCGAAGTCCTTTGCGGTGCTGCGGCGGCTCTATGGCGATTCCAAAGGGGCCTCGGCCGCGTTTTTCTCGTCTCACCCGCCATCCTCGGAACGCGAGGCCAATCTGACCGCGCAGGCCAAGCGCTTGGGCGCCACCAAGGGACGCGTGGCCGCGGACACCTATGACAAGCAGACGCGCGGCCTGCGCAAGGCAGCGCTGAAGTTCTACGAATCAAAGGGACGCAGCGCGGAAGCCGCGCAGGTCCGGCGCAACCTGCGCTAGGCCGCCCGTCAGATCATGGCCATCGCCCCCTTGCCGGGGCGGTGTGTCGCAAGTAGAACGCGCCCCAAAGAGGGCAGCCATGTTTCAGCACCGGCATCTGTTGGGGATCGAGGCGTTAACGCCCGAGGAAATCACTCAAATCCTCGACCTTTCCGACCATTACGTCGAGCTGAACCGCCGCCGCGACAAGCACGAGGACGTGCTGACCGGCCTGACCCAGATCAATCTGTTCTTCGAGGATTCGACCCGCACGATGGCGAGCTTCGAGCTGGCCGGTAAGCGGCTTGGCGCGGACGTGATGAACATGTCGGTGAAAGCCTCGTCCATGAACAAGGGCGAGACGCTGATCGACACGGCGACAACGCTGAATGCGATGCGCCCCGACCTGCTGGTCGTGCGCCACCAGAATTCGGGCGCTGTTGCGTTGCTGGCGCAGAAGGTCAATTGCGCGGTGCTGAATGCGGGCGACGGCCGGCACGAGCACCCGACACAGGCCTTGCTGGATGCGCTGACGATTCGGCGCAGCAAGGGCAAGCTTCAGCGCCTGACGGTGGCAATCTGTGGCGATATCGCGAATTCGCGCGTGGCCCGGTCGAACATCCTGTGCCTCAATCGGATGGAGAACCGTGTGCGGGTGATCGCGCCGCCGACGCTGCTGCCGCCGGGCATCGAGCGCTTCGGGGTCGAGGTCTTCGACGACATGGCCGAGGGCCTGGCGGGCTGCGACGTGGTCATGATGCTGAGGATCCAGAACGAACGTCTGACCGGCGCGGCCGTCCCCTCGACCCGCGAGTACTATCACCGCTATGGCCTGACGGCCGAGAAACTGGCGCTCGCCAAGCGCGACGCCATCGTCATGCATCCGGGCCCGATGAACCGCGGGGTCGAGATCGACGCCGAGCTTGCCGACGATGTCGAACGCTCGGTGATCCGCGATCAGGTCGAGATGGGCGTCGCGGTCCGTATGGCCTGCATGGATCTGCTGGCGCGCCGTCAGACGACACCTGCTTGAGCCGAAGACTGAAGCCCTGCGTAACCGCCTGCTGAACCCTGCACGCATGCATGACAGGCAGCCGTCTTCTCCTCCGAAAGCCCCATATTAGGCTACAAGCTGAAGTTCCTTAGTGGTGGTTTTGTACTTAAAACTGATCTGACCGGTCCCATTGGCTTTGTCTACCTTGTGAGTCTTTGGGCTCCAGACAGAACCGACATCGTTGCGCACGTTGCGGTCAATGGGTTTGGTCTTGTGAAGTTGCTCGAAAGCAGTACAGAGCTTATCGAAAGCTTCCTCCGCAGCAGCAGCCTCTGCTTCACGCGCAATCTGTTTGACCCTGTCGGCATAGGCCGGTCCACTGATGCTGTTGCGTCGACCTGATGCGCCCACAGCCTTCTTTTTGACAGGATTTGCGATCTCAGGCCACCGTTTGCCCTGACCGCCGTCTCCGATCGTGAATTGCACACCCTTCCAAGTGAACTTGTCTGTCATTCCTTCGATGTCCAGCTGAGCCTCGGCACTGACGTTCAGGTGATAGGTTTGGATGTACGCCGAACCCCACGAACCGTTGTTTTTGGTATGCGTCTCGGTTTGTAACTGCATATGGGGATTGGTACAGGGTTGATGAATTCCTTTCGACACATAAACGCTGGACTTCTTCCCCTCGTCTTGCCTCTTCGTGAGGGCAAGTTTGAGATTCTTGAGACTTTCGGGGACACCGGATCCTGAAACCAAAGACGCCGCTTCTGCCACGATGCGCTGATGCTCGGCCCAGGCCATGCCAGTTTCCTTGTTCGGAACCATCTTTGGTTCTTGGGGGTGTTGTGATTGGCCGCTCCAATCATCGCGCTTCATCACATTTTCTGGTTTGATCAGCGGCATCTGAATACTCCAGTGCAATATTTTCAGTTAGCTGTAAAAGTCGTCAGTTGTCTTGTAGCTTTAAGGTTAATCAAGACGTTGAGATACCGTCAACCGCTATGACGAGGGTGTGATCGGATCTGATCCGTGATCTGAAGAAATCGATACACGCCAATGCAGGTTTCGCAACTGTACGATCAGCATTGCACCGCCAAGTTGATCACCTAGAGCTGAGCATGTACATGGGCCTTCGAACTGCGGAGACTTTTCGGAGCCGACAGCCTGTGTTGCCGGGAAGCGTTGTGCCAAGAGAAATCAGCCAATGGTGTAGCGTCACCGTCGCTTCGCTAATCTGGTGTCGAAGTCCAACGGACTCTAGCACCATGCAGGCAAGGACATCGAAGATTGGATTTACTCAACGCACGCCTGATCGATCCGGCATCTGGCTATGATGGTCCGGGCGCCATCCGGATCGAGGACGGCCGGATCGCCGATGTCGTCCGTGGCGCGTCACCAGCCGTTTCGGGTATCGATTGCCGTCAGCACGTGCTGGCGCCCGGTCTTGTCGACATGCGGGTCTTTGTCGGTGAGCCCGGCGCGCGGCACCGCGAGAGCTTTCGTTCGGCGGGCGCGTCTGCCGCAGCCGGTGGCGTGACGACCGTCATCACGCAACCCGACACCGATCCGCCGATCGACGATCCAGCCCTCGTTCAGTTCGTCCGGACACGCGGACGCGAAGACGCAGCCGTCAGGGTCGAGACGATGGGCGCCCTGACGCGTGGCCTGAAGGGCCGGGAGATGACCGAGCAGCAATTCCTGTTGGATGCGGGTGCGGTGGCACTGACCGATGCCGATCATCCCGTCGCCGATGCCAAGGTGATGCGCGCCTGCATGACCTATTCGCGTTCGACTGATGCGTTGATCGTCCATCATATTCAGGAGCCCAGCCTGTCGCGCGGGACTTGTGCGACCTCGGGCGAGTTTGCGTCGCGCCTGGGACTGCCGACGGTGTCGCCAGTCGCCGAGAGAATCATGCTGGAGCGTGATCTTGCCCTGGTCGAGAGCACCGGCGCGCGCTACCACGCGGATCAGGTGACAACGGCCGCGGCGCTCGCGCCGCTGGAACGCGCCCGAAATGCCGGGCTGCCTATAACCTCGAGCGTGTCGATACACCACTTGACGCTCAACGAATTCGACATCGCGGATTACCGGACGTTCTTTCGTCTGACCCCGCCCTTGCGGGCCGAAACGGACCGATCCGCCATCGTCGATGCGCTTTCGGCGGGCCTGATCGACACCATTGTCTCTGGGCACCTGCCACAGGACGAGGAGACGAAGCGCCTGCCCTTCGAGGAAGCAGCGACCGGTGCTGTCGGGCTTGAGACGTTCCTGCCGGCGATGCTGCGCCTGGTGCACGAGGCACGCCTGGATCTGCTGACGGTGTTTCGGGCGGGCTCCCTGCGGCCATCGCAGATCCTGGGCCTTGACGGCGGACGGCTGAGCGTGGGCGCGCCGGCGGATCTGGTTTTACTTGACCCGGACGCGCCATTCCGCCTCGACCGGGAAAAACTCCGGTCGCGTTCGAAGAACACGCCTTTCGACCGTGCGTTGATGCAGGGGCGGGTCCTTGGAACCTGGGTGGCGGGCGAGCGCGTCTTCGGAGGGCCGGATGCTCCATAGCGTCATGGGATGGGAGCGCGCCTGGCCTGAATTGCTCGAAGCCTTCGGGATCGGTTACCTGATCGGGTCGATCCCCTTCGGCATCCTGATCGCGGCCCTGTTCGGGCTGGGAAATCTGCGCCGCATCGGGTCGGGCAACATCGGTGCCACGAACGTCCTGCGGACCGGAAACAAGGCGGCGGCGGCGCTGACGCTGATCCTGGACATGCTGAAGGGGTTGATACCGGTCGCCTGGTTTCTGAGCGGCGAGGGGGATCTCTCGGCCCAGTGTGCGGCACTCGGCGCGGTTCTGGGTCACTGCCTGCCGATCTGGTTGAGGTTTCGCGGCGGCAAGGGTGTGGCGACGTTTCTGGGCGTGGCGCTTGGCCTGAGCTTTCCGGCGGGTGCTGCGGCTTGCCTGACATGGCTGCTTGTGACGGCGTTGGCTCGAATTTCCTCGCTGTCGGCGATCTTGTCGGCGGCGTCATCCCCTCTTTGGTTCTATGTTCTGGATGGCCCGCGCGCCGTGCTGTGTATCGGTATGCTTGGCGTCTGGGTGATCCTGCGCCATCACGCAAACATCAGGCGCCTGATCGCCGGGGACGAGCCACGGATCGGAAGCGTTCCCAAAGACAGTTAGAAACGACGGTATCGTACTTAACCCGCACTTAACCAAGCATGCTGATCCTCTGCCAGTCGGTTAGGAGTATTCACATGTCCCGCACGCAATCTGCCGCAGCGTTACGCCAAGACAGCATTCCACTCGATCTCGGAAGCACCGACCTACTGACCGAGAACGAACGCATCGCGCGTCTTCGGCTGCTGCGCAGTCACAATGTCGGGCCACGCACCTACTCTCATCTGATCCGGCGCTTCCACAGTGCCGCCAGGGCGTTGGAGGCGCTGCCGGATCTGGCCGCGCGCGGCGGCAAGTCCGGTTACCGGATCTGCCCGCTCGACGCGATCGAGACCGAACTGGAAGCCGGTCAGTCCCTGGGCGCCCGTATGGTCCAGTTGGATGACCCGCTGTACCCAAAGATGCTGGCGCAGCTTGATCCGCCGCCGCCCATCCTCTGGATGAAGGGCCGTGTCGAACTGCTCGAGGATCAGGGCGTCGCTCTGGTGGGGTCGCGCAATGCCTCGGCACTTGGGATCCGGACGGCGCGTCGTCTCGCCCGCGAGCTTGGGGCGACGGGCTACACCGTGGTCTCGGGCCTGGCGCGCGGGATCGATGCAGCGGCGCACGAGGCAAGCCTGGCGACCGGCACCGTCGCCGTGATGGCAGGTGCTCTCGACAAGCCGTACCCGCCGGAGAACGTCGAACTTTGCAAGCGGATCTCGGAGGACGGGCTGCTGATATCCGAAATCCCCTTTGGCATCGAGCCGTCCGGCAAGCATTTCCCGCGCCGGAACAGGATCATCTCGGGCCTGTCGCTCGGCGTGGTGGTCGTGGAAGCGGCCAGCCGGTCCGGCAGCCTGATCACGGCGCGGTTCGCACTGGAGCAAGGTCGCGAAGCCATGGCCTGCCCCGGCGCGCCAGAGGATCCGCGCGCATCCGGCTGCAACGCGTTGATTCGCGAAGGTGCCGCGCTGATCCGCCACGTCGGCGATATCGAGGAAGCGCTGGCAGCACCCCGCACCATGATGCTGATGGAAGACGGCGGGGATTTCGACTTCGATGCCGACACTTTCGGCGACGAGTCGATGCGCGACGAATACGACGCGCTCGCGGATTTCGACGAAGAGGGTGGCGGGCATGGTGACGAGGCTTTGGCCGAACAGGTGATCGAGCTTCTCGGTCCCCAGGCCGTCGAAATCGACGAAGTGGCACGCCAGTGCGGCGCCTCGCCACAGGATATCTCGCTGGCGATTCTCGAACTTGATCTGGCAGGCCGGATCGAGATCCTTCCGGGCGGGATGATCGCACGCACCGAGATGTGAACAAAGACCGCACCACAGCGCGCGCCGAGCGCTGACCGTTGACAGCGCAGGGCACCTAACCCATCTTCCGCCGCTAATCGCAGGACGCGGGCAGGACGCCCACCGGCATTGCCAGATCGCGTCTCCGCAAATCTTGGATTGATGCGTCGAGGTCATGCTTCGGCGGCTTTGGGAGATCAGTATGGCTGTTGTGGTTGTTGAATCCCCTGCAAAGGCAAAGACGATCAACGGCTATCTCGGCAAAGACTTCACGGTGCTTGCATCCTTCGGCCACGTGCGCGACCTACCGGCAAAGGACGGCTCGGTCGATACCGATGCGGGCTTCGAGATGAAGTGGGAGATCGATGCTAAGTCCCAGAAGCACGTTCGGGCCATTGCGGACGCTCTCAAAGATGACGACCGGCTCATTCTCGCAACCGACCCTGACCGCGAAGGCGAAGCGATCTCGTGGCACCTGCTCGAAGCGCTGAGAAAGCGCCGGGCTGTCAAGAAAACCACCGATGTTCAGCGCGTGGTCTTCAACGCGATCACGCGGACCGCCGTCACCGACGCGATGAAGAACCCGCGCGAGATCGACATGGAGCTGGTCCAGGCGTATCTGGCGCGCCGGGCTCTGGATTATCTGGTCGGCTTCAACCTGTCGCCCGTGCTTTGGCGCAAGCTGCCCGGATCACGCTCGGCCGGGCGCGTTCAGTCGGTGGCTTTGCGGCTGATCGTCGAGCGCGAGATGGAGATCGAAGCCTTTCGGCCGCGTGAGTACTGGACCGTCAAGGCCGTGCTGACAACACCGGGCGGGGCAGAATTCGAAGCGCGTCTCACCGTGCTCGACGGCAAGAAACTAGACCGGTTTGATCTGCCCGACGAAGCATCGGCCACGGCGGCGACCCAAGCTGTCTCGGCAGCGGCGCTGTCGGTATCGAAGGTCGAGGCCAAACCGCAGTCCCGCAATCCCTCGCCGCCGTTCATGACATCGACGCTTCAGCAGGAGGCCAGCCGCAAGCTCGGGATGGCCCCGCAGCAGACCATGCGCACGGCACAGCGGCTCTACGAGGCCGGGCACATCACATACATGCGGACCGACGGCATCGACATGGCGCCCGAGGCCGTGTCCGATGCGCGTTCGGTCATCGGCGATCGCTACGGCGCAAGCTATGTCCCGGGCAAGCCCCGGATCTACAAGAACAAGGCTAAAAACGCGCAGGAAGCGCATGAGTGTATTCGCCCGACCCGGATGGGCGTGGCGCCATCGGACCTCAAGCTCGAGAGCGATCAGATCCGGCTTTACGATCTGATCTGGAAACGTGCCGTCGCGAGCCAGATGGCGGCCGCCCGGTTGGAGCGCACGACGATAGACATCGCCGATGGCAATGGACGGGTCGCATTGCGCGCCACTGGTCAGGTGGTCACGTTCGATGGCTTCATGAAGGTCTACGAGGAAGGCCGCGACGATGTTGTCGACGATGATGACAAGCGTCTTCCGGCCATGGCGAGCGGCGAGCGGCTGGGTCGCAAATCCGTCCTGCCAGAGCAGCATTTTACCCAGCCACCGCCACGGTATTCCGAAGCGACGCTGGTCAAGAAGATGGAAGAACTGGGGATCGGGCGCCCGTCCACATATGCCTCGATCATCGGGACGGTGCAGGACCGGGAATATGTCCGCAAGGAGAGTGGACGCCTTGTGCCCGAGGACAAGGGCCGCCTGGTGACGATCTTCCTGATGAACTACTTCTCGCAATACGTGGCCTATGACTTCACGGCGGGGCTGGAGGAACAGCTGGACGACATCTCGGGCGGCCGGATCGACTGGCAGCTCGTCATGGAGACGTTCTGGAAGGACTTCCGGGCTGCGCTGGATGAAACCTCGGACCTTCGCATCGGCGAGGTGCTTGAGAAGATCAACGAAATCCTGGCGCCGCATCTGTTCCCGGACAAGGGAGACGGCTCGGATCCGCGGCTGTGCCCGAAGTGCGCGATCGGTCAGCTTTCGATGCGGACGGCGCGGTCCGGCGGGGCGTTCATCGGGTGTTCGAACTATCCGGACTGCCGATACACGCGCCCGCTTGGTGGCGAGGAAGCCGACGATGACGGCATCGGGCCGGACGGCGTGTTGTTGGGCAAGGCGCCGGAGGGTCTGGATGTCCGGCTGCGATCAGGCCGGTTCGGTCCTTATGTCCAGCTCGGCGAGGCCGAGGACGCACCCGAGGGCAAACCCAAGCGGTCTTCCCTGCCCAAGGGCACCGAGGTCTCGGCGGTCACGCTGGAACTGGCACTGGGTCTGCTGTCCCTGCCCCGGGATGTCGGCGCGCATCCTGATGACGGGGAAATCATCCAGGCCGGGATTGGCCGCTACGGACCCTATGTCCGGCACAACCGGACTTATGCCAGCCTTGAAGACGGCGACGATGTGCTCACGGTCGGGATGAATCGCGCGATGGATCTGATCGCGCGCAAGGCCTCTCGCGGTGGCCGCGGTCAGGCTCAGAAGCCGTTGCGCGAGTTGGGCGAGCATCCCGGCGGCGGTCCGATGAGTGTGATGGATGGGCGCTACGGTCCTTACGTGAAGTGGGACAAGGTGAATGCCACAATCCCCAAGGATCAGGATCCCAACACGATATCCTTCGAGGATGCCGTCGCACTGATCGAAGCCAAGTCCGCCGGAAAGAAAAAGAAGCCCGCCGCGAAAAAGGCGGCCGCGAAACCTTCGGCCTCCGCCAAGAAAGCGACAAAGAAGGCTCCGGCCGCCAAGTCGCGCAAAACCAAGAAAGCGGCGGACGAGGCGCCCAAGGATCCATGATTTCGCGTGAGGCGCGCGCAACCCCACGACAGATCCGTTCCGCTGCCCGCAAAACCTGGACCGACCTGAAAGACGATCGGCATGGATAGTCTTCCGGATCGTGAGACGCTGCTTGCATGGATACGGGAGAACCCGGGCCAGTCGGGCAAGCGTGAGATCGCGCGGGCCTTTGGCATCAAGGGTCCGGACCGGATCGAACTGAAACGCATGTTGCGGGATTTGCAGGAAACGGGAGAGGTCGAACGTCACCGGCGGCAGGTTCGTGAACGCGGCGCTTTGCCCAATGTCTGCGTTTTGATCGTGTCCGGACCGGATGATGACGGCGATCTTTTCGCGCGGCCGCTGAAATCGAACGCAGATGCACCCCAGCCGCGGATTCTTCTGAAGCCGCGCAAGAAAGATCCCGCTTTTGCTGCAGGAGACCGGCTGCTTGCGCGCATGCAGCGGGTTGCGGGTGACGATGTCGACTACGAAGCGACGCCAATCAAACGCATAGCTGCCGACGGGCAGCGGATGATCGGGATCTACCGTGCCGGCAACGGCGGGGGCCGGTTGGAACCGGTCGAGCGCAAGGCGGCGAAGGAATGGGTCATTCCCCGGGGCGAGGACGGCGGTGCCCGCGATGGTGATCTTGCCGAAGCAGAGGAAATCGAGGGCCGTCGGTTCGGGCTGCCGCATGGCCGCATCATTGCCCATTACGGTAATCTCGACGACCCGGGCGCGGTTTCGCGCGTCGCACTTCTGAAGCATCAGATCCCGCATGAGTTCCCGGCCGACGTAGAAACCGAGGCCAGATCCGCGACCGGCATCGATGCGCTTGGCGACCGGGAGGATCTTCGTGATCTGCCGCTCGTCACAATCGATCCACCGGATGCACGGGATCACGACGACGCCGTCTGCGCATTGAAAGATGAGGATCCGGCCAATCCGGATGGTTTCGTGGTGTGGGTCGCAATCGCCGACGTCGCGCACTATGTCCGCGCCGGGGGTGCTTTGGACCGCGAGGCGCGGGAGCGCGGAAACTCGACCTATTTCCCCGATCTTGTCGTGCCGATGCTGCCGGAGACACTGAGCGCGGACCTTTGTTCACTTCGCCAGGATGTGGAGCGGCCGTGCCTGGCTGTTCGGATGGTTCTGAACGCGGAAGGTGACAAGCTCGAGCATCGGTTCACCCGCGGGCTGATGCGGTCCCGGCAGGACCTGACATATGCGATGGTTCAGGCGGTCGCTGACGGCGACGATGTCCCTGAACTCGCCTCGGGTCTTAAAGATCACATCCGAACGCTTTTCGACGCCTATCGCGCAGCCGACCGTGCCAGGACCCGCCGCCAGCCGTTGGACCTCGACCTGCCCGAGCGCCAGATCGTCCTGGGAGAGGATGGCACGGTCGCGTCGATCAACTTTCGCGATCGCCTGGATGCGCACAGACTGATCGAGGAATTCATGATCCTCGCCAATGTCTGTGCGGCGGAGACGCTTGAGACCAACCGAACACCCCTGCTCTATCGCGTCCACGAGGAACCGAACCCCGACAAGCTCGACGCATTGCGCGAGGTGGCGGAGGCGATGGGCCTCTCACTGGCCAAGGGGCAGGTCCTGCAGCCGCGTCAGTTGAACGGTCTGCTCGAGAGCGCCAAGGGACGAACGGATGCCGATGTCATTGCGATGTCCGTGCTCAGGGCTCAGACGCAAGCATATTATGCCAATCAGAATTTCGGGCATTTCGGACTGAACCTGAAGCGGTACGCGCACTTCACGTCGCCGATCCGGCGCTACGCTGATCTGATCGTGCATCGGGCATTGATTTCGGCGCTGAAACTGGGCGGCGACGGGTTGAGCGGACCGGAGACCGACCGGCTGCCGGAAACCGCCGAACACATCTCGCGGACAGAGCGCCGTTCGATGGAGGCCGAACGCGAAACCGTGGACCGCTATGTCTCGGCGTTCTTGGCGGACCGGACCGGCGCCGAGTTCAGCGGACGGGTGTCCGGCATCTCGCGTGCCGGTGTTTTTGTCAGGCTCGACGAGACAGGGGCAGACGGGCTCATCCCGATCTCGACCCTGGGGAATGACTACTTTCGCTACGACCGGGACAGTCATCTCCTGCGCGGAGACCGCTCGGGTCTGGAGTTCCGGGCAGGCATGACGATCCGTGTCCGGCTGATCGAAGCGACGCCGATCAGCGGCGGTCTGATCTTCGAGCTTCTGCAAGTCGACGGTCATGAGGGTTCTGGCCGCCGCTCGGGTGGCGCGGGGATGAAAGGCAGTCCGCGCAAGGTGGCGCGTGCCCGACTCAAGAAGGCACGGGCCGCGAAGAAGGCCAAGCGGACGCGCTGATGCAGAGTGCCTTGTCACGACCCAACGATTGCGCAACTATCGCCGCACTGTGGCGAAACATGGGGAACTCGCAGTGCTGCAACGGCTTGCATTCGCAGCAATAATCTGGAGCGCGACGCTGGGCATTGCCGCCGCCGATCCGGTGGGAACGTATTCGGTTGAAGGCGTCTCCGCAGGCACGGGCGACCGGTATAGCGGGTCAGTTGAAGTCAGCCGCTCGGGCGACCGCTACATCGTCGAATGGAACCTCGACGGAGCCGCACGCAGCGGAGTTGCGATGGGCGGGGCGTTCAGCCAGGGATCATTCGTTATCGGGCCCGCGCATCAGGACGATCTGATGCTCGCGATCGGGTTTTCGGATCAGTCCGGCTTCGGGACAGCGACGATGTTCCTGCAGCCCACGGGAAGCTATGAGGGCTTTGTCGTGCACTCGGACGCCACGCTGGCCGGTCAGGAAACCTGGACCGTCAGCGCGCAGTAGGTTTCTGCGGTAAAGTATTGTCATTGCAGAAGATTTGCGCGCCAGCTTCGCGTCAGTCGACGGCGCGGATAAGCTTCTTGTCGAAGACTTTCATGACCTGCGAGAGATCCCGGCCGCGTTTCAGGATGCCACCGGTCGGTGAGGACACGCTGTAGGCGCCTTGCCGGAGCGCATCACGGGGCCTCTTCTCGACACAATAAAGCGGCGTTTCACTGGTCCTGCGAAAGATCGAGAACACGGCCCGATCCTTCAGGTGATCGATGGCATAGTCCCGCGCGATCCCGAGGCTCAGCATGCGTCCGTAGACGTTGAGGATGAGCGTGAGTTCGCGCCTGTGGAACGTGACAAGCTGCGGCTCGTTCGGACGCGCAGCCTCCTGGTTCGCAACCACGCCAAACGGTGAGAGACCGGAGGGATCAATCGGCTTCATGAGCCAACGGTGACACCGATCGCGCCGGAAATGCAACCCCGATGTCGCCACAATCCGCAATGGTCGGATTCACAAAAGCGCCCTGTTGGCGACAGAGATCGGTCGCAGGCGATTTGCATGTTGTTCCTGCCTTCGGGCGGTCCGGGACCATGCAATTCAGCCCCCACCCCGAATCATGGTTCCGGGCTCCCGCCGAAGGCGCGGCCTAGTACAGATTGAGTGTGTAACTGACCCGATGCGTCGCGACCGTGCGTTCCGCGGTCTTTAGTGGCACTGAGTCGGGTCAAACAAATAGGTCGCGCCGTCGTATTCATCGAAATAGTCGCCGATGTTCGGGTGATCAACGGGCTGACCGGTATCATCGGGAAGCAGGTTCTGTTCTGACACGTAGGCGACGTAATAGCTCGTCTCGTTCTCTGCGAACAAATGATAGAATGGCTGGTCTTTGCGGGGGCGCATCTCTTCCGGAATCGAGAGCCACCATTCCTCGGTGTTCGAAAACTCCGGATCGACATCAAAGATCACGCCCCGGAACGGATGGACCCGGTGACGCACCACGGCGCCGATACGATATTTTGCCTTGGCTCGCAGCACGCTCAACGCCTTTGACTAAATAGAATGCTGGCAGCCCAATGCTGCGCTGCACGATCCCGTGCATATAGACCCAACGTCTCGGCTTGCCAATGCCGTCGTGGTCACACGCGATGCAGCGCGACGGGGTTTTGCGTCTTTGGCGTTATTCTGGTAAGGTTATCAAAATACTATCATGGGGGACGAGCAGTGAACCTCCGCATCATGAAGACTTTGCCGCTTGTCGGCGCCCTGCTGCTGTCGGCGTGCGGGGGTGGTCCAGATGTGTCCGAAGCGCCGCGGAGTCAGAACGACCTGTGTGCGATCTTCGATCAACGCCCGGGCTGGCGCGACGCGATCGCGGCGTCCGAGCGAAAATGGGGCGCTCCGGCACCCGTGCAGATGGCGATCATCTGGCGCGAGTCGAGTTTCCGGTCGAACGTGCGTCCCGGGCGACGATCGTTCCTGGGCGTTACAACGGGCTACGCATCGTCTGCCTTTGGGTACTCTCAGGCCATAGACGGAACCTGGGACTGGTACCGCAAGGACACCGGAAATCGCGGCGCTGACAGGACCGATTTTGACGACGCCGCTGATTTCGTTGGCTGGTACATGTCGAAGACCTCGCGCTCGAACGGTGTCGGCATGCATGATGCCTACAATCAGTATCTGGCCTATCACGAGGGCCATGCAGGGCACAGGCGTGGCAGTTATCGCCAAAAGAACTGGTTGATGGAAGTGGCGCGGAAGGTCGCCGCACAGGCAGCACGCTATCGCGGGCAATACGGGCGCTGTGCGTAACCGGTCGGCCTAGAGCACGAACTCACCTGATTGCATCAGATCACGTGCTCTAAGCCCCTGTTCTTTCGCATTTCCGCGACGCCACTCTGAGTCAGATTGACTGGGAAATGCTCTAGCCGAACACCTTTTTCCACTGACGGCGCCACCACCCGGCGGTTTCGTCAATCTCTTCGTCGATTGCTTCGACGACCGGATCGACATGGCGTTTGCGCAGGATGATCAGCATCCGATAGAGCACGAGCACGCCTGTGATCAGGGCCGTCAGGAAAATCACGTTGAACAGGGGAAACGGGCTGGCGTCGGGACCATCGGCAGGTCGAATGGACACCGCGTTGGGGAACCAGGACCAGTAAGTTATGCGCCAGCCATAGTGGCGCACAATCATCCACTTCGGATTGTCCGGCGTGGATGTGGCGTTGTCAGCCTCGGCCGCCAGGTTGGCCGTGTCGAATTTGAAGTAGAACGGGAAACCCCAGCCCGTATCCTCGTTTGAATAGACACTCGGCGAGCCATCGGGCCACGCGGCCTTGATATAGCGCACGTCGTGGGTCCGCGTGATGGCATTGCCCTGGGCGTCGGTCGTCTCGAAATCCTCGCGCACGACTTCTGTTGCGACGATGCGGACAACATCGTTCTGCGGCAGGTAGTAATGCAGGAAGGAACCGATCAGCAGGACGATCAGCGCCAGAAGAATCCACTTCACATAGGCCATGGGACCTCCCCCTCGCTGGCCCTCCCACGGTTCGGGAGGACGCTGCACTGCGCCCGTATATAGGCGGGGAATGTTGGGAAATCTATTGCGCTGTCTGCCAGACCGTCTTGGGATCAATACCGCGCTCCGGATTGATCGGGAAACGCATGTCGCTCGGTCCTTGCTTAGCTTGCCCTCGCATCCGAATGGCTCAGTCGCGTCCGAACGCGCTGTCGCGACGGAACGCTACACAAAAGTCGCCGAGACGGTCCCGAAGGCTGACGAGGTGACCTCCACACGGCTGCGTTCTGCCATCGGGATCGGTGGACCCCATGCTCCCATCAGAACCCGGTCGCCCGCGCGCAGCGACTTGCCCTGTGCATCGAGTTTCTCCGCCAGCCAACCGATTGCCGAGATCATGTCATCCGGCCAGATGAGGTCGTCCCAGGTGTCGATGGTCTCGCCGTCATAGATCAGCTTGAGGTCGGTCGTCGTGGCGTCCTGGATCTGGTGCACCGGCGGTCCCCAGACGACACCGGCAAGGATCGCATTGTTCGCGAGCAGTTCGTGTCCGTGGGGGGCTTCGCCTCGCATGGTCAGGTTGTGGATCTCGATCACCGGATGAATCGAGGCGATGACCGGCAACAAGTCTGTCGAAGTCTTCATGCTGGGCGTCACAGGCCCCGAAAGGGTGATCGCGAACTCTGCCTCCATTGACGGGTTTGAGTATCTCGCTTTGCTCAGCGTTGCCCCGGTCTCGTGCATCTCCGTTGACCAGAGGCGACCATAGGCCGGATGGGAAAGACCCATCATCTTCTGGTTGCCCTCAAACACGCAACCGATCTTGTACCCGACGACCTGCTCTCCGCGGGCTTCGCGCAATGCTGCAACGGCTGCCTGAAGCTGCCATGCCTCGTCGATCTTCAGACGAAGCCCCTCGCCAAAGACAGTGCCCGGCGTTGCGTTGTCGTAGTCAGCCAGCATCCGCTCGGCCAGTGTCTTCAGGGAAACGTCATCCAGCATCTGCGCCTCCATCGCATTCAGCGAAACTAGAGACGGCGGCACCGGCTGTCACGTGCAGCCGAACCTATACTGATGATCTATTGCGGAGACATCCCGCGCAAGCGCTCCGACCTGCGGCGCAGCATCTCGACCGTGGCCAGCAGACCGACCGAGATGATCACGAGGATCGTCGCGACCGCAAGAATGGTCGGCGAGATCTGCTCACGGATGCCGCTGAACATCTGACGCGGGATCGTGCGTTGTTCCACATCAGCCATCTGCAGCACGATGACGACCTCGTCGAACGAGGTGATGAAGGCGAACAGCGCACCCGAGATCACGCCCGGCAGGATCAGCGGCATCTGAACCTTGAAGAACGTCGTGATCGGATTGGCGCCCATGCTTGCTGCGGCGCGCACCAGCGATTTGTCAAAGCCGACCAGAGTTGCGGTCACCGTGATGATCACGAAAGGCGTCCCCAGCACGGCATGTGCAAGGATCAGCCCGAAATACGTCTTGCCGAGGCCAACCTGGCTGAACGAGTAGAACAGGCCCGACGCCGTGATCACCAGCGGGACGATCATCGGCGAGATCAGCGTCGCCATGATCGCGCCCTTGAACGGCATCTCGGACCGGCTGAGGCCGACTGCGGCCAATGTCCCAAGTGCTGTCGCCAGAAGCGTCGCGAAGATGCCGATGAAGAAGCTGTTCTTGATCGAGCGCACCCATTGCGCGTTGTTCCACATGTCGGCCCACCAGCCGGCGACGGCATCGGGGGCGGCCATGCCGTTGCGCAGGATGTCGGCGTACCAGCGGGTCGAGTAGGCCTCGGGGTCGAACGCCAGCATGCCTTCGGTGAAGCTGAAATACGGCTCGACATTGAAGCTGAGTGGCATGACGATCAGGATCGGCGCCATCAGGAAGATGAAGATCAGACCGCAGATGACGCGAAAGCTGTAGTACCAGACCCGCTCGCCGTTGGATGCGTATGGAGGCAATGCCATGTCCGGTCACCCCAGCTTCATGTTGTCGATGCCGACGATCCGATCGTACAGCCAATACAGCAACAGCACGAACACCAACAGCACCAGACCGAGTGCTGCGGCCAGCGAGTAGTTCAGCGAACTTCGCATATGGGTGTCGATGATGTTCGAGATCATCACACCTTCCTGCCCGCCCAGCAGGGCCGGGGTGATGTAGTAACCGATCGCCAGAATGAAGACGAGGATCGCGCCTGCACCGATGCCGGGGACAGTCTGGGGGAAGTAGACCCGCCAGAACGCCGTCCAATTCGTGGCCCCGAGCGACTTGGCGGCGCGCACATATTGCGGCGGGATCGACTTCATCACTGAATAGAGTGGCAGGATCATGAACGGCAGCAGGATATGTGTCATCGCGATCAGCGTGCCGAGTTTGTTGTAGATCAGCGATAATCGCTCGTACCCAGGATCCATCCAAAACAGATTGACCAGGACATAGTCGAGGGCTCTCCCGACATGGGTAGTGAAGAAGTAGGATAGGAAGTCGTTTACTACCCCCTGCCCTTGCAGGATCGCGATCCACGCGGTCGTGCGCACCAGGATCGAGGTCCAGAACGGCAGCAGCACAAGGATCAGCAAAAGGTTCGACGTGCGCACCGGCAATGTCGCCAGCAGATAGGCCACCGGGTATCCCAGTGCGATCGTCGCCAGGGTCACGATCAGCGAAATCTCAAGCGTTCGCAGGAACAGCTTCACGTGGATCTGCACGTTCTCGGGTTGCCAGCCGATGGCGCCTTCGTCTGTGATGCGCAGGTCCAGCGCCTTCAGCACGAAGGACAGTGTGTAGGAGCTCGAGACCCGCTTCATGGCGTGCCAGTACTCGATCTGGCCCCATTTCTTGTCAGCCTTGATCAGGCCCTCCTTGAACGGGGCCTCCATCTTGGCGGCACGGCGCGTGGTTTTCTTGAAGAGCGACAGCGCGCCCGAGATCTCTCGGTTCAAACGCGCACCAACCTTGGTCGGAAGGGCGCGGTCGATCTCGCGCGCTTGCTTGATATCGGCGACGACGGCGGCATAAAGCGCCTCGTCTGGAAGATCCTGACCATCCCAGTCGCCGATGAGTTCGGTCGTGCGGGGCATCCCCTCGGCGAACTGGTCATTGTAGACGCCCTGAAACAAAAGGACGACGATGGGCAGGAAGAAGAACAGCGAGATAAAGGCCAGCAATGGTGCGACCAGGCCGAATGCGCGCACGCGGCTGACGAACATTGCCTTGGCAAGTCGCGCCTTCAGCGGGGTGCCATCCGCAGCCATCAAAGGCCCTTGTGTCGTATCGGTCATGAGATCCCGCCCGTTCGGTCGTAGGGTGCGCAATGCGCACCCTACAGGTTCAGCTTATTGAGCAAGCCAGGCGTTGAAACGCTCGTTCATCTCGTCCTGGTTGTCGGCCCAGAACTCGAAGTTGCTGACCAAAGCAGTCTCGAGGTTGTCGGCTGCCGTCGGCATGTTCGGACCCATTTCGGTCTTGCCATCGTTGTAGAGGCCAACGAGCGGACCCGAGGACTTGCGAGCCGGACCGTAAGCGATCCACTTGGCTTGGTCCGCCAGACGCTGCGTGTCGGTCGAGAACTTCACGAAGTCCAGCGTGGCTTCCATGTTCGGTGCGCCTTTGGGGATGACCCAGAGGTCGAAGTCCAGGATCTGAGCGTCCCAGTTCACGACGAACGGCTTGCCCTCGCCAGCGGCTGCGTTGAAGATACGGCCGTTGTATGCGGTGGTCATGACCACTTCACCATCGGCGAGGAGCTGCGGCGGCTGAGCGCCGGCTTCCCACCAGACAACCGAGTCCTTGATCGTGTCGAGCTTGGCGAATGCGCGGTCCACACCTTCCGGCGTGCCCAGAACATCGTAGACGTCACCAGGTGCAACACCGTCCGCCATCAGCGCCATTTCGAGCTGGGCTTTCGGGTTCTTGCGCAGACCGCGCTTGCCTGGGAACTTCTCGAGATCGAAGAAATCACCGATTCCCGTGACACCCGAGGTCTTCGATGAATCATACGCGAAAATGGTCGACCAGACGATGTTGGCGACCGCGCACTCCGGCAACGAGCCTTCGATGAAGTCTTCAATGGCGGGCGTGCCGTCCGGCGCTGCTGGCAGAATCGAGTGGTCGATCGGCTCGAGCAGACCTTCATCACAGCCTCGGACCGCGTCGGACAGCTCAACGTCGATCACGTTCCAGGTGACGTTGCCCGCTTCGACCTGAGCTTTCACCTCGGCGAGACCGCCATTGTAGTCTTCCGACACGATCGTGTTGCCGGTCGCTGCCATCCACGGCTTGTGATAGGCTTCGACCTGCGACTTGGTATAGGCGCCGCCCCAAGAGACGACGGTGATCGATTCGCTCGCGAGGGCGGAGCCTGCAACGGCCGCCGCGCTGACTGCACCGATCAGAGCAGTTCTGAGTTTCATTTGGTACTCTCCCTAGTTTCGGACCCGTCTTGCACCTGCGCTGCACTCCCCGGGTACGGAGCGCCAGGTATGATGTTGTTTCGCTTTACGCGGCGTCCAGCGCGCGGCAATCGTCGGTGATCCATCCGATTGGCGTGGTCTCGCCAACATTCAGTGCCGCGTGGCTGGACGAGTTCGGCACCTTGACGATGAAGTCATCATGGCCCGCAACCTCCATGCGGCAGCGGATGTGGTCGCCGAGATAGATCAGTTCGACCACCTTGCCATCCATTCGGTTCGGCGCTTCCGGTTCGCCGATCAAAACGCGCTCTGGCCGGATCGACAGCATCGTCCGGTTGCCTTCGCCACCGCAATTGACGGCCAGCGCACCGATCTCGGCCCCACCGTCGATGGCGACCCGCGCCTCGGACCCATTGACCGATGTGACCTTGCCGCCCAGTTTGTTGTTCTCGCCGATGAACTGCGCCACGAACGCGTTTTCAGGGCGTTCATACAGATCCGCCGGCGGTGCGAGTTGCTGGATCACACCGTCGTTGAACACAGCGATCCGGTCGGACATCGTCAGCGCTTCGGATTGATCGTGTGTCACGTAGACGACCGTGACGCCCAGACGTTCATGCAGGTGCTTGATCTCGTATTGCATATGCTCGCGCAGCTGCTTGTCCAGCGCGCCGAGCGGCTCGTCCATTAGCACCAGTTCCGGCTCGAAGACCAGCGCCCGGGCCAAGGCCACACGTTGTTGCTGACCGCCCGAAAGCTGCGCAGGACGCCGCCCCGCGAACTCCCCTGTGCCCATCTGCACCATGTCGAGCGCACGTTGAACCTTCTGGTCAACGTCGGCCTTGCTCATCTTTCGCACCTGCAGCGGGAACGCGAGGTTCTCTGCAATGGTCATGTGCGGGAACAGAGCGTAGTTTTGGAAGACCATACCTATGCCCCGCTTGTGCGGCGGAATATTGTTGATCGGGCGGCCAGCCAGCTTGATCTCGCCATGGGTGGCGGTCTCGAAGCCTGCAAGCATCATCAGGCAGGTTGTCTTGCCTGAGCCGGAGGGGCCAAGCATTGTCAGGAACTCGCCTTTACCGACCGTCAGGTTCAGATCCTTCACGACCAGCGTTTCACCGTCGTAGCTTTTCTGAACTCGTTCGAACGCAACAAATGCGTCGCCAGTTCCTTCAATTGCCATGTTGTGGATTGCCCCTCAGCCGGTCTCGACACTCAGGAAGTGATGGTAAGCACACGATTGGTGCAGTGCACAAGCCCTGAATTCAGGACCAGCAGGTCTAATCTAGCGCAATAATGTTGCGCTACCGGGAGTACATACAACGTTTTCAACCCTAGCGCGATTGCATACCTCGGTTGACATTTCGCGGCAGCGCGGGCTTAGACACGCGGGCAAGCTGGGGTCCCGTAGCTCAACCGGATAGAGCACCTGACTTCTAATTACATGATACCAAGTCGCTGATACTCGCTGATCGTTGATTTATTGGGTAAAATTCGCATCTTCGGTTGATTAAACTTGCTGTTGGACGCCATGCAATTGCATAGTTGATTGCACGGAGACCCGACATGGCAACGGTTGAGACAACATTCACGAAAGGCGCGCTCGATAAGGCCGCGCACGCAGGCGGTGCCGCGACACGTTACCGCGACGCTCGATTTCCAAACCTTTACTTGGAGGTCGGTGCGCGCTCGAAGACATGGCGGTATCGCAAATTCTTCAAAGGTCAGAACCACACGCACACGCTCGGCACATGGCCGCAGATGTCCGTGGTCGAGGCGTCACAGACCGCCATTGAGATCAATGAGCAGATCGAAGTGGCAGGCATCGTCGTCGGAGACCGCAAGCGTGGAGAAGGCGAGATTACACTGCGCGAGGCTTTGGAGCAGCACTGCACGCAGGCACTCGACAAACGGCAGCGGGTTATCAGCAAAAGGACCGCTGACGACTATGCGGCCCAGTTGCGCCGCCACGTTCCGCGCTGGCTCGACATGCCCATAACGGACATCACGCGGCAGATGGTCAACGCGCAGATCAAGTCCATGTCCGACATACCCGCAACGGCATCCGGCCTCCTGCGCACTTTGTCCGCGATCTACGGCACGCAGTTGTCGTTCCGGGAAGATGGCTACGAGCACGACCCGACCTACAAGGTGAAAGGCTATAAGGCGAACAAGCGGGAGTTGCTGTTTGACGAGGCGAAACGCTGGCCTGCACTGGACGCGATTGCTGGCGTCCCGAACGTGACGCGCCGCCACGCATGGATGGCGCGCCTGTTCACAGGCTTCCGCATGAACAACATCCAATCGCTCCTTTGGTCGGATATCGACTTCGACGAGCGCATGGTCACGCTCGGGCGCATGAAGAACGGATTGAAGCGCACGTTTCCACTCTCTGATATTGCCGTGCAGGTTTTCGAGAGCACACCGCGCACGCATGACGAGATCGTCTTTGAAGGTCGCCACTATAACAAGCCCATCACAGGATTGAGGCAGATCGACGCGAATGGTCAGGACGTGCATCGCGGCGGCGTTTTGCGCCCACATGATACGCGCCACCTGTTTTCGTCGGCGGCTGCAAAGGCTGGGTTGTCTACGCCGGTCATAAACTGGATGCGCGGCGATGTGACCGTTATGTCAGGCGCGGCTGGTGGATACATGCACGATCTTGGTTCGCACGACGACGCGAACGCCATCGCGAAACAGATCGTTTCCAAGTGCGCACCTGAAGTGAGTATTGCGGAATTGCTCACGGGCGCTTAAAATCGTCGTCACTTGCCTGCACCGCGCCGAGCCGTTAGCGCGTTGTCAGGCCCGCACCGAACTGCCCAGTGCATTGCGACCTGGGACACGTCAGGAGGAAGTAGGTGCGCGGTCGTTGGCTTCACCCAAAGTGGAGCTGACCTATGTCACCAGAAGAAATCATTGCGCAGTTGCGCTCGGCCATCGAGGCCACCCACCATCCCGAAATCATGACGCCCGCACAGGCCGCTGACTTCCTTGGCGTGTCTGAGGATTACCTGCGTGATCGCCGCAAGGATCGCTCAGGCCCGCCTTATTCGCAGCCCGCATCGAAAGTCATCCGTTATGAGCGTGAGGACTTGATCAAGTGGATGCGCCGCTCGAAGCGGGAGGCGTGAGAGATGGTGGGTAGGCCTCAGAGCAAAGAGCTCGCGACATTGGATGAGCGGGTCGCTGATGACTTGCGGATGTTCAATCGTCACAGTGTCCAGCGCATTGTTGATCACTGCAACGCGTTCCTTGAGGATAAGGAAAGCGCGATTCTCGACGAATCCAAAAGCTACGGATCGTTCTACAAGGCGCTGAACGGTGAAGAGATTTGGATTGGCATGGTCGAGCATCTCGAGGAGTTGCACGCAAGGCAGGCAAGCGAACCGTTCGAGTACATCACAGAGCCGGGCGACGACCTGCACGCGTGGATGAAGGAGTTCGCGAAAGCAGATTGGTGGTACGACCTGCTCGACCTCGACGGCGACATATCGGACGCGACGTTCAAGCGGTTCTTCTCGTCTGGCAAGATGAGCAAGAAGAACCTCGACCTCCTGCGCGAACGGTTCGACGAACGGTGGACCCGCATGAAGGCTGCGCTCGACATTGCGCGGGACTATGCCGACTGGTGCATATTTGACGACCCACACGACTACCAAATACGCGGTAAGCTCGAGCAGCGTCTGTTCGAGCTGGTGGTCGAGGATCAGACACTCGCACGCGACGACGTGATGCAGGTGGTCGAGGAAAAGTATGTGCGTCGCTGGGCTGGTCATCTGACCGTGATAGACCCGCGCGATCCCAAGGACCCGTTCGTGTGGGGCGACTACGTTGGTGAGTCTGTTCGGAACACTTTGTTCTTAGACGACGAGATGGACGAGAAAGTGCGGGACATGATCGAACGCGACTTTTCGAACGGCAGGCCGTCTCTGCCACCTGATGGTGAATGGGAGCGGTCAGGCGTCCGTGAAAATCAGTGGGGCTCGCTGATGCAAGAAGAAGGCACCACGGTCAAGAATGACGCCATCTGGGACATGCACTACCGTGAGGAGTTCACGTCGCGTTGGGATCGTCGCGTGCGTGGGTGGGTCGAGGCGTCGAGCAAGATCGTTGCCGTGTCGCGTGACGGTGAGACGTGGCGTGAGCCCGACGAGCGTGAGGCACAAGGCTGGTTCAATGGCGTGATCGAGAAGCTCGAGGCGTATGTTGAAGGTCGGTGCACGTTGTCGCCTTACGAACAGATTAGGCAGCACACCCATAAATTTCTTCTGTTTGACAGAGGTTTGTGATTCAATCCCGGCACATTGACAGGCGGGAGT
>JBCAXJ010000017.1:0-75939 GCA_038534135.1 Pseudomonadota bacterium
ACTAAGGACCTTGTCGAACTTAGACTGTCCGCGCGCATGTGTGTCGGAGTACCCCTTGATCAGGCGGCGCGTGTTCAGGATCTCTACGGTAAGCGCGTAGTCCTTGGCCACATTTGCGCGGACGAGGTCCAGCCAACGGTCGCGATGCTCTATCTCGATCCGGTGACGCAGGGTTCCCCGCCGACGCGACTTGCGGCCCGCCACCAGCCAAAGCATTCCAAAACCGAGAACGGTGTCCGTCCGCACGCGGCGTCCCCGATTTATCCGCCGGTCCAACCACGCGGCAAGGCGCGGGCGCGCTTCGATCCATTGCCCCCAACGGACAGGAATTGTGCCGCAAACTTCTTCGATCCGTGGGTGCATGAACTCCGTCAGATGCAGGGACCGGTCGCCTCGATCCATCTCCGCATCTATGCGATCAAAGCGGCGCGGTCGGGTCTTGAGATCGGCCACACGGATCACATCGTCATAGGCCATGGCATTCGCAATGTGTTTTGCGGCGGCGACGGTCAGTTCGGCCGCGGGGTCTGTGTCAGACCTAGCGAAGCTTTCGAGCAGATCCAGATACTCCTGGCCATACTCGACGTCCTGGAAATCCACGACCTTGCGCAGACCCGCAGACGCCCTCTCCCGGGCCGGTTCGGGCAACGTTTTGATCCGATCAATCAAGACGCCAAACGCTGCCTTCAATCCGGTCGGTCCATCCACAAACGCATCTGTCGCCGCTACACTGGAAACCTCGTCGGCGCGCGCTGTTCCGGTCACACCTGCCCGGAAAGCTTCAAGACTCGCATCGACACCCCGTCCGCCGCGCCGAATGACATCCTCGAATTGATCGGCGCTGAACGGCAGTGTTCCGGATCCGGCAAGCGCTCCAAACAAGGTTGCAGAAATCACACTGCCCGCTGTTGTGGCGGGTCCCTGCATATCGAAAGCGATGAGCTCCTTGGCGGCCAAACGGACAGCTGCATCGACATCTTCCGAGGGCGCAGTACCGTCGCCAGGAACAATCTTCTCGACAATCGCTTGGGCCCTGTGGGTTGACGCGATCAGCGTGGTGCGATCCGGTGTCACGAAGCCGCGCATCACGGCACGGCCTGCTTCCATCCACTCGGCGGCGATCAGGACATCGACGTCTCCCGGCGCGGGCGCGAGCGAAAACACAGGGTTGCGATCGTGGTCTGGCGCCATCTCGATGTAGTAGATCGTGGCACCGGTGCGTTGTGCGACGCCCGCGACGGCGGTGGCTTGCGCGCGCCAACCTTGGGATTCGGCCAAGTCGACGACCCAGTTCGTCAGCACACCACCACCTTGCCCGCCAACCGCCATGATCGCCAGCTTCAGGATCTCAGGTGCGGCGTCTGTAGAGCTACCGCCCATGCCAGCCACGGCGCCCGAAGATCGCGCAAGGGCCAGCGCCCGGCGCGCTGGGGTGGGCGGGTGGGAAGCGGGCCGGGCGCTGGCCCGGCAAGCCCCTGACCATCGAAGCGGTCGGAAGGTAATCCGCGCCCGCAGGGCGTGGATTGCCGCGCGACAGATCTCGACCAGCCATCAACGACAGCACCGGCCTCAACCCTCGTGAAACCGCAACGCGTCGGCCTGCCGTCTGGCCTGCATCCAGCCAATCACCCGGCTTCGCAACCATCCAAGCCACCGGTCCAGGCCGTTCGGATTGTCGATGACGTCAACGCGATAGAACGAGGGGCAGAGCACCGCCGCGTCCGCAACCTCCCCACAATTCCCGCAGCCGACGCAGGTTTCGTCGATACTCGCCACCGGATCGTCGCGCAGAGGGTCGTCCAGGTGTTTCAACCCAAGCGACGGACACCCCGACAGCCGCATGCAGGCGTGATCGCCCGTGCAGACATCTTCATCCACACCGAAACGCGGAGTGACGACACGCTCCCCCGCTTTTTTGGCCTTCACCCGCAGCGGGCGCTCACGCCGCTGCCGGTTCAACATGCATTCCGAAGACGCAACAATCACCTTCGGGCCCGTCTCTTCCGTCGTTAGCGCCTCGGTCAGCACATCGCGCATGGCGTTCACGTCATAGGTCCGATCAATCTGGCGCACCCAGTTGACCCCCATTCCCTTCACCGCCTTGGTGATCGGATGATTGGTCGATTTGGTCTTGTTCCGCGCGCGCGAGGACAGGATGTCCTGTCCGCCGGTCGCCGCCGAATAGTAGTTGTCGACCACGACGATCACGCCGTCCTGCTCATTGAACACCGCGTTGCCAATGCTCGAGGTCAGGCCGTTGTGCCAGAAACCGCCATCGCCGATGAACGAGATCGACCGCCGCGCACCGTCAGCCTTGAAAGCCGAGGCCGAGGCAGGCCCAAGACCATACCCCATGGTCGTCCCGCCGATCTCGAACGGTGGTAGGATCGAGAACAAATGGCAGCCGATATCCGACGAGATATGATGTGGGCCAAGTTCTTGCTCCACTAATTTCGTCGCCGCGAAAATCGGACGCTCGGGACACCCCGTGCAAAAGCTCGGCGGTCGACCAGGGACGACACCGGACAGATCCGGGATCTGCGGCGTTGGATCGGAATTGGGTGCGCGGGTCGCATCCGGCAACAGGTCTGGCCCGTGGTCACGCAAGAACGCCGCGATCCCATCGAGCATGACCTGGCCGGTATATTCGCCCGCCATCGGCAGCGGTCCCTTGCCGATCAGCTTGGCACTCGACCCGGCGCGGTAGAGGATCGAAGCAATCGCCTCCTCCAAATACGCGGGCTGGCCTTCCTCGACCACCAGCACGGCGCGCTTGCCCGCACAGAAACCGGTGATCTCTTCCTCCAGCAGCGGATAGGTCACATTCAGCACGTGCAGCGGAAGCTTTGCATCACCGTAGAGATCGGACAGGCCCAGACGCTCCAGCGCACGGTTCACGCCGTTGTACATGCCCCCTTGCAGGATGATGCCGACAGGGCCCTCCGCTGGGCCAAAGTGTTCGTTCAGCCCGTTCGCCGCAATGAACGCCTTGGCGGCGGGCAGGCGTTTCTCGATCTTCTCCTGCTCGTGCAGGTAACTCGCCGGCGGCAGCACCACGCGGTCGGTCTTGCGCTTTGGGTTCTCCAACGCACCGCGAACGGTCAGCGCTGGGCGGATATTGTCTGACGCCTCGAAAGCGCCGGTGACATGACAGGCGCGAATGCGAACCTCGAGCATGACGGGCGTGTTCGAGGCCTCGGACAGATCGAACCCGTCCTTGACCGCCTTCACGATCGAGGGATGGTTCGGGCGCGGGTCGAGCAGCCAGACCTGAGACTTGGTCGCAAAAGCATGGCTGCGCTCCTGCATGATCGAGGAGCCCTCGCCATAGTCCTCGCCGATGATAATCAGCGTGCCGCCAGTCACCCCACCCGACGCAAGGTTCGCCAGCGCATCCGATGCGACGTTCAAACCGACGGTCGACTTGAACGTCGCAGCCCCCCGGATCGGATAATGGACCGAGGCAGCGAGCATGGCGGTGGCAGCCGCCTCGGAGGCCGAGGCTTCGAAGTGAACGCCCAACTCACTCAGGATATCTTGCGAGTCCGCGAGCACATCCATCAGGTGGCTGATCGGCGCCCCCTGATAGCCGCCGACGTATCCGACACCGGATTCAAGCAAGGCTTTCGTGATGGCAAGAATGCCCTCGCCGCGAAAGGTTTCGCCTGCGCCCAGGCGCAGTTTCTCGACTTCCTTCGTGAAAGATCGCTCGGCCATCTCTCCGCCCCGCGCCTGCCTACATCCGAGATAGCGTCCAGCGCCGACAATGGAAAGATCGCATGCTGTCAGAAGCATTCAAGAAATGCGTCCACCCTTCCCAGGATGCGCCCTGCCAGGCGATCGGCTCAACGCTCGCGTCACAAGGTGTTCTCATCCGGGGGCCGGAGCATTCGTCTGCTCCTCGAAACATCTTCTGATCACTTCCGGCTTCTGTTACAGTTTGAAACAGCCGGGAGGATTTCCGGGCAGACGCATTTGAAATGGAAGGAGGGGACCGGTGATCCGTTTTCTCGTCAACCTGCTGGTCCTTGTCATCAGTCTGGGCATCCTCGCTGCGACGGCAGGCTGGGTCTATCTCGAGCGTCAGTGGGCAGCTTGGGAACCACCCACTGGCGCGGATGCCGAGATTGCGTATGAGGCCTTCACATTCGGGCCGTTCGGGCTCGAGGCCATGCCGCTCAAGTATGCCGCAGTCGTCGGTCAGGTTTCGGGCCCCGCATTTACGACCGGGCTCGAGGACGGTCGTACGCCATGGCAAACCTTCGGTTTTCTGGACAATCCGCGCGCGGTAGAGAACGGCCAGCCCCTGTGCGAAGCGAATGCCCTGCAAAAGCTGCCCTACGGGTTCGCGGTCACGAACTCGATCCCCGAGACAGCGCTTCAGACGCCGTTGAAGTTCGCCGCACTGACCTGCGCGACCTGCCATTCCGGCGCTTTCCGGGCCGAGGACGGCGCGCTCAGCGGTATCGTCTCGGGCATGGGGAACCAGGAACTGGACGTGATCGCGTTCTCGGATGCCGTGCGCAACGCGGTGACAGACCCGACGCTGACCGCGGACAAGATCCTTGAAGCCTATGATGCGCAGTGCGGCGAGATCGACCCTGCCCCGGACTTTCTGACCGCCCAGATCGAGAAGCTGATGCTGGGACAGTGGCTCAGCGGCATTCGCGGTTCGATCGGTGGCGATTTTGCCAAGTACGGCATGCCCTACCACGGCGCCGGGATGAAGAGCGCCAGCGACATTCCGGCAGGCCCGGGCCGTACGCGGCCCTTCCGTTCGGTCGTGCGTGTGGCCGTCAACCTGCCGGGGGTCGAGAACTATGCCTACTCCAAGGTACCGGTGGTGTTCGAGCAGCGGACCGATCTGCGCCCACGCTCGCAATATGATGGGTCGATCAAAAGCCCGGTCACCCGCAGCTACATCGCGGCTTACACGTCGGGCTCTTCGTTGGTCGCGTTGGGCAAACCGCAGGTGAACCACGCGATCCGGCACGCGGCACGGTACACCGAGGAGCTTGGCATCTCGATCCCGGTCGCGTCGTTTCGCGATATCTTCCCGGACCGCGCACCCAATCTGCAGGAGGCTCAACGCGGCTTCGAGGTTTACCAGCAGTACTGCACCGAATGTCACGGATACCGTGATCTGGAGAGCGGCGAGTGGGTTGCCGAAGGCGAATACCTGCACAAATACGAGAGCCTTGATCCGGCAGGCAACCGGCTTGGGGTCGACGACAAGCGCGTGACCTTCCGCTACGCGAAGAAACTACCGTTGCCACTGTGGACCGCCCTGCCCGGGCCACCCGTGGTCGCCGATGAACAAGCCGCACGGCTGGCACAGGCTCAGCAAGATGCAGAAAGCCCAGCCTTCGCCTACTTCTGGCAACAGATGGGTGAGGCATTCGAAAGGAACCGTCGGATCTTCCGCAACGGGCACCCGCTCTACTTCCCGGAATGCGCGCCGGACGATCCGGAGTGTACACCGGAAAGCCTGCTGGCCGAGGCGCCGTTCTGCTCGGACGCACCAGACGCGGCAGACACATGTGCGATCACGGCGGAAGTCGCGATGTTCAACAACCCCATCCCGCGCGCATTCATGCGGGCGCCGTACCTGCACAACGGGTCGATCCCGAACATGCGCCAGCTGATCAACCTGGATCCGCGCCCGGTGCGGTTCTGTCGGGGCGAGAACGTCTACGACCCGGATGCGATGGGATATGTCGCCCCGGATGTGCCGGCGGGAGGATCATGTGACAACCCGCGCATGCCGTTCCTCTATGACACTGCGCTGCCCGGGAATTCAGCAGCCGGGCATGATTTTCCCTGGCGTCTCGCATCATCAAGTTCCTCGTAGGGCCAGGGAAAATCATGCCCTACGAGGAACTTGATGATGCGAGACGCCAGGATCTCGAGGCCTTGATGGCCTATCTGAAGACACTGTGATGAGGACCGGACAATGACCGAAACAGCACTCGATCCGATCCTCTCGAAAACCCGCTTCTTCCTGGCCCCGCGGATCGGCGCGCTGCTGGTCTTCTCGCTGGCAGTTGCGGCGTCGGTGTTCCTGTCTCTGACGAGTTCGACCCCGGACTACGCCCGCGCGACCTATTCGATCTGGCCCGCGCTGATCCTGGGGGGGTGGTCCATCTGGCTTTGGGTCTGGGGGCACCCGGAATTCAAGACGCCGCTTTGGAAGTTCACCTGGCTGCTCGGGTTCCTTGGCTACGCCGTCCATTTCTATTTCGCGATGCAGACTGTCTTCGCCTGGAACATCGCATCCGTCTTCGCGGCGCAGGGTGCTGTCGTCACGATCGCCAATTTGCTTCTGCTGGTGGTCTGGTTCCTTTCGGTCGTGATGGCCTATCTGGGCTTCCGGTTTCCATACCTGCACCGGTTTGCCATGCTGCTGTTCATCGCGGCCGCGGTAGCCTCGACGCTGCTGTTCGCGCAGGAAACGTTGAGCTATCTGGCCGGCGTCGCGATCGTGACATCATGGCTTTCGGCGCTGTTGCTCAGACGGGTTTGACGACGCATCAGATCAGGTGAGTTCGGACCGGCCCAGACATAGGCCGTCTGTCAAATCAGCCCGGCGCGGATTGCCTGCCGAACCACAACCCGGTCACCCTCGATGTCCAAGCGACGAGCCGCGAGCATGGGCGGCATCCAGACAGCGACATGCCCCGGTTCTAGTTCAGTCCGCAGATCACGAATTGCCCGGGCAATGTAGATGGCTTGCACCTTACGCGCCCAGAACTGGTAGTCAGGCAACCACGCGAAGCGTTGGAAAGCCCCGATGCGAATCGGATCTGCAATGCGCCAACCGGTTTCCTCGCGCACCTCGCGGTGCAGAGCCTGCAACGGGCTTTCTCCCGGATCGATACCACCACCGGGCAGTTGCAGTTCACCGTCCTGATCGACGAGCAAAAGCATACCGTCGGCGCCAGCCAGGATGCCGTAGACACCGGGTCGGTCGCGATAGGGCTTGCCCGCCCGCCAAGGTTCCCCAATTCTGCGCATGACGCCGGTTTGCCATGAGAGGCACTGACCCGGAACCGGCATTTGCGCGCAGGGGTCGGGCGCACTATGTGTGATCGCCGTCCCCCTGCCACCGGAGTCTTGCCGATGCCTACGCCCGATGACGCCATTCTGCCGTTCAGCCTGGCGCGTTCCAACATGCGCGGGCGCGTTGTGCGGTTGGACCGGACCTTGCAGACCATTCTGGACCAGCATCGCTATCCGCCTGCGGTATCGGCCCTGATCGCCGAAGCCGCATTGCTGACGGCGCTGATCGGGCAGACGATGAAGCTGCGTTGGCGCTTCTCGTTGCAGGTGCGCGGCGAGGGGATCGTGCGCATGATCGCAACCGATTACTTCGCACCGGTGGCCGAGGGCGAGCCGGCGCGCATCCGCGCCTATGCCAGCTTCGACAGGGGCGAGGTCGCCTCGTCACGGCAGACGCCGTTCGAAATGCTGGGCCAGGGTGTGATCGGCATAACTATTGATCAGGGTGCCGATATGCGTCCCTATCAGGGGATCACGCCCCTCAGCGGACAGACGTTGTCGCACTGCGCCGAGACCTACTTCGCGCAATCCGAACAGATCGCGACGCGGTTCCAGATGATCTCGGCCGAAGTGCAGGAACCCGGTGGCGCCAAGCACTGGC
This sequence comes from Pseudomonadota bacterium, assembly GCA_038534135.1. Taxonomy (GTDB): domain Bacteria; phylum Pseudomonadota; class Alphaproteobacteria; order Rhodobacterales; family Rhodobacteraceae; genus Thermohalobaculum. Next base: position 7,661 of record JBCAXJ010000017.1, read on the forward strand.
GCGCTGGCGGCATAATGTTGCAGCAGATGCCCGATTCAGGCGGCGTGGCGCCGGATGCGCCATCCGGCGAGCATGGGCTGATGTCGGCCGATGACGTGGCCGAAATGGGCAGCCGCACCGAGGACTGGACCCGCGCCACGACGCTTCTTGACACGGCGGACGCGCACGAACTGATCGGGCCGACGGTCAGTCCGGAAACGCTGCTGTTCCGGCTGTTCCACGAAGAAGTCCCGTCGGTCTTCGACGCCCAGCCGATCGAGTTCGGTTGCACGTGTTCGGCGGAGAAGGTCGAGAGCGCGATGTACATGTACTCCGCGAAGGACCTGACGCATATGACGAACGAGGACGGGATGCTGACCGCGGACTGCCAGTTTTGCGGTGCGCATTACGAGTTCGATCCCAAGACGTTGGGTTTCGAGTCGGAGCGGGATGTCGAGGATGACTTGAGAAGCGGCGCCTGACGGCGCCGCTGGCGAGGTCTATTGCTCAGCCCAGTTCGCCGTGTCATTCTTCAGACACTTGTAGAAGTTCTTCGAGAACATGAATTTCGCGTCGTGCATTACGGATGGGGGCATGCCCAGCTTGGACCATTCGCATGGCACCCAATAGTGATCGTCAAGCCAGCCGTTCCAGATTGCTTCAACCTTTGAGTTGGCATCTCGCTGTTTGAGGGACAGAACATCACTGGCTGTCTCCTTACCTGTTAGCGCCGTCGCCTCCTTAAAGTCTGGCACGCGATTGTTCACGTCGCGCTTTGCGTGCCCCATCAATGGTTTAGCATAGCTGGTTTTCTTTTCTCCGACGATACCATCCATTTCAGAGAGGGTATTCTTCAGGCACTCTTGGCCCCATGGCTCCTTTAGATTGAAGGCATCAGCCACAAAAGCAGTCTGAACAGAAGCAATAACGAAAGCACAGCACGTCGTTCCGCGATTGACCGAGAACGCCTCTCGATTGTGGTTCTTGCTTACCCACTTGAGCGTGCGGCGCAAAGCGTCCGGACCAAAAGGTAATTCATAGCAATCGTCGCCGAAATCGCCCTTCTCCACGCCCTTGTGCCTAGGGCGGAACTTCTCCATCTCGGAAAACTCAACGTCCTTCTCATAGGCCGCATACTTCGTGACAATCCCTTTGTCCGTCTTCGTCGCCCATTGAGCTGCGGTCTCAGCCCAGGTCGGGCCGCCATTCATGTTGGGCGGGGCTTTGTGTGCGTAGCGGAAAGCATAGACCTTCTTCTTGACCTCGGCTTCTGGCACCTTGCGGCTACCTTTGGGGTTCATCAACCCGTCGATCTCGTCGGCCAGTTTCTTTCGCTCAAGCGGTTCGCCCGGGGCTGTCGCATGGACGAAATCCGTATCACTGACCATGAGTGCGGTGTGCCAGTAATCCCGGGAGTATTCGAAGATCAGAATGTCGCCTGATCTGAGTGACGCGAATTCGCCATTCATCTGAAGTCTCCATCAAAAGTGAGTTTGCTTAAAACAAACCAATGGAGCCGTAAGACTCGCGGGTTGTCAACTCAGCTTTTGATTGAGTGATAGCTGGCCAGTCGCGTCCTGCCCTGCCAACTACCTTCTCATCCAGCCTCGAGGCGGGCTGCTTCATGCGCCCGCCCGACTTTCCGTCTCAGAGGCCCTTGTCCAACAGGCCCTTGATCTGCGCCTCGCTCGTGCCCGCAACGATCCGGCCAAGCTCATCTTCGCCACGCAGGACCAGCAGGGTCGAACGGCGCGGGATATCGCGGAACTGCGTCACCTCGTGATCGCGATAGGTATCCCAGTCGACCTTCACGAACATCATCTTCTCGTCATAGGCCGGGTCGGCAGCGCGCAAGGCGTTGATCACGCGGGCCTGGCGCTTGCAGGTGCCGCACCACTTGGCCGAATAGTCGACAAGGACGGTCTTGCCCTCCTCCAGAGCTGTCTCGATTACACCGGGCGTGTAGTCGACAAAGTCCTTGGCCGAAGCAGCCTGCGGGATCATCAATGCGGCGGCAGTCAGGGCGAGGAAGGTTCGGCGGATCATCATGTCTCTCCTGTTTGGGATCAGAGGGCGACCGACAGGTCTTGCAGCCAGATCGGCATGACGTCGAGCGCCCAGGCTTCAATGATATGGTGGACCTTCAGGGCAAGCATCAGGCCAACCGCGATGAAGGTCACACCCAGAATCGGCTTCGAGCGTTCTGCCAGCCCACGCAACGCATTGGCACGGGTGCGGATCGCTTCGCGCGCGCCAAGCCCTATACCGAGGATCAGCGTCGACACGCCCAACGCGAAGAAAATCATGATCAACGTGGCCCACCCCAGGCTTTCGCCTTGCGAGGCCAGCGCAATCGCACCGCCCAGCGTCGGGCCGATGCATGGGGACCAGACTGCGCCGAGCAGAAGGCCACCGACGAACTGACCGTGCAGGCTCTGATCGTCGACATCGTTCAGCGTCGTGTCCGCGCGGGCCGCAAAGCCTGCCGTCGCTGTCTCGAACCGGCGTGCGAACATCGGGACGACCAACACAAGACCGAACAGGATCATGATGACGGCGCCGATCTCGGCCAGGCGATCCTGTGTCAGTCCGATCGACGATCCGAACGCCGTCACAAGAACGCCGAAGGTCACGAACGAAACGCTCATGCCCGCCGCCAGCGCGACCGGTCCCATCCGGCTCGCGTTGAGCGCGGAGACAAGCACGATCGGCAGCACCGGAAGGACGCATGGATTGATGAGCGTCAGCAACCCGGCGAGATATGCAAAGACCAATTCCATGCGCCTGGATGTGTCGCATGGCGGCAGATCCTTCAACCACGGATGCGTGACACGGGGCTCACAAATGCGTCATAACATATTTTATTTATCGAATATGAAACCCAATAGATGAGCTTTCTTCCTGTCCAAATACTTACTACGGCGCCGGATTGCCCGCGGCATCGACCTCGAACTCGATACTGGATTGCTCCTCGCCGTCCAGCACCGCCTCGAATGCGCGCAGACGCTTATGGATCGACATCAGCTCGATTATGGTCGACCAGGAATTGACCAGGAACTGGAACGAGTTCGAGACCTGATTGAAGGCGGTCAGGATCTGCTGGAGGATCCCGAAAGTGATCGTACCGGCGGCAATGGTCGGGATCAGCAGCACATAGACGAAGATGTTGTCGGCCTGGATGTACAAGCCCCGCGCGACGTTGAAGTACATGTAGTTCAGGTACAGCCGGAAATAATTGCGCCGGACATTGGCAAACAGATCGGCCAGAGTAGGCGGCTGAGCGCGCAACTCATCGTCTTCCCCATAAACCAGTTCCTTGCGGAAGGCGGCCTCGACCCGCTGATTGCGAAATTCGAGCCCCGGCAGGCGGATACCGGCCAAGGCAAGCAACAATGTGCCAAAGATCGACCAGAGCAGCGACGCCCAGAACAACGGTGCGGCGACCTGTCCAACGATCGGCAGCTCGGTGATGTAGGCGGACAGCGTGAACAGGATCGGCAAGAAGGCGATCAGGGTCATGACCGCATCGACGATCGCCACGCCGAGATTTTCGGTGATCGACGCGAACTTCATGGTATCTTCCTGGATACGCTGCGAGGCGCCTTCAACGCCCCGAAGCCGCTTCCAATGGCCGGTGTAGAAGTCATTCATCGCCGTGCGCCAGCGGAAGATGTAGTGGCTGACGCCAAAGCGCGTCAGAACGTAGATCACCATCCACATCAATGCGATCTGGGTGAAAATCCAGATAAGCTCGGTGAGTTGCGAGACATACATTTCTGGTGTGACGTCGGCAGAGCGATCCGGGTTCAGTGCTTCTTGAACAAGGTCGAAGAACGGGCGGCGCCAATTGTTGATCGCGACCGAGACCTGCACGGAGTAGTAGGTCGAGAACAGGATCAGGATCGTCCCAAGGACCGACCAAAGCTGCCAGGGATGCGGTGCATACCAAAACCAGAAGCCTGTGAAGGCCCCCGCGCAGATCAATACGTAAACATAGAACCAGATGAAGTCCGGCGTCGTGAAGTGGCCCAGCCCGATGACCGGCGCCGCTTCCGGGTCATAGCCGTTGAGGAACCCCAAGGCACTGCCGATATCGGTGCCAACGCCGTACCAGAGCAGCGTGACGACCGTGGTCCAGGCGATGAACGACAAAAAGAACAGCCGAGGCTGGGGGAAAAAGCATCCGAACATCGGCTGGGTCCTTCAAATCAAGTCTGTAGGGCACGCTTGGCGAGTGCGACAAGTCGGGGGCGCAATTCTTCTGCGGTGGAAAGCGGCGGATCAAACCACAGCCGCGCGACCTCGTCGCCGAGAGTCAAATCAAGCCCTTCGAGGTCAAGGCACGCGATGGTCCACGCTCCCTCCGGCTTTCCCAGCAGATCCGTCGCATAGAGGCCGATCGCGTCGAGGTGATCTTCGTTCATATGCTCGACGGCGCCCGCTTCCATGGCCTCAAGATCCGGATCGGTCGGTGCGGCGACGTCCTCAGCCGACAGCGCATAGGCTTTTCCGAAACCTCCGTTGAAGGAGGCACCTTCAACGTTCAAACGCCAGAAGGCGAAATCGCCGAAGTCGGCATAGAGTGCTGATTTCGGGTGGCGGCGCAGGAACCTCGAGCGAACCAGTGCGCGACGATCATCGGCAATTTTCTCAGCGCTTCCAAACACCGTAATACGTGGATGGGCGAGCGGGTCACCCTTGCCGGGCTCTCCCAGCAGGAGCGAGGCACGAGGATCGGCCTCCAACGCACCGAAATGGCCGGAAAGCTGCGAGATCAGAAAAACCGGCGCGCCATCACTTGCAGACGCAAGCGACACCCGGCTGGCCATCGGCGTTCCAGTCCTTGGGTCGAGTGTCGCCAATGATCCATGCCGTGCCTTGCGCAAGAAGGTCTTGGCCTGCCGCCGCACGTCTTCATCGACCGGCTGCAAAACGTCCTTTTTCGGTTTCTCCGACATGGGCGCTCCGTTGATCCGGCGAGACGCTACCCCGTCAGCGGGTAATCCGCCAGCGGCGTATATGTCGGCGCTTCAGACCCAAGCCGCGATTCATACAAGTGGAACATCTCGGCCTCGAAACTCCCATGGACACGGGAGATGCGCGCCGAGATGAACGCCTGAAGCTTGGCCGCATCCTCGCCGACCAGACCGTTGCCGAAACGGGCCAGCGTCACGTGCGGGCGGTATTGTCCCTGTTCAAGCTCGATCCCGGCGCCGCGCGCCGCATTTCGCACCCGCTTACGCAGGACACCAAGATCCTTGTTTGGCGCGACCTCGGCAAAAAGCGACCGTGGCCTGACGCTGCCGAACACGCCGAGCCCTTCGATCCTGATCTCGATCGGTTGCCCGCCCGCGCCATCCAGCAGCGTATGCAGATCTTCCAGAACCGGCTCGGGATGTTCGCCCAGATAAACCAACGTGATGTGGAAATTCTGAGGCGGCACAATCCGCCCGAAGTCCAGTCCGACCTGAATGCCCGTCAGCATCCGGGTGATCTCCTCCGGCACCGGGATGGCGAGAAACGCGCGGATCATTCGACGCGGGCCAAAAGCTCCAGCACCTTTGGGCCAATGCTCTCGACCATCAAAGCAACACCCTTGGAATTGGGGTGGATGCCGTCGTCCTGAATCAGATCCTCCATCGTCCCGGTCTCGGTGACGAGGCCCTCCATGAAGGAGGGATAAAGGATCGCGCCATGCGCCTCGGCAACCGCCGGATACATGCCGTCGAAGGCTTCTTTGAACTCAGGCCCGTAATTCAGAGGTGCCTGCATCCCGGCAAGCAGCACAGGGAGGCCCTTGGCCGAGAGCGCACCAAGCATCGCATCCAGGTTTTCGCGTGATCGCTGAGGGTCGATTCCCCGCAGCAGGTCATTGCCGCCAAGCGCCACAATCACCGCATCCGCGCCGCCGCCCAAGGCCCAATCAATCCGCGCCCGTCCGCCCTCGGTCGTATCGCCGGAGACGCCCATATTAATGACGGTGACATCCTGCCCTTGGCCTTTCAGCCAGCGCTCGAGCTGCGGCACGAAGCCATCCTCGGGCGGCAGGCCGTAGCCATGAGTCAGGCTGTCACCCAACGCCACCAGCTTCAGTGGCGCTGCCTGTGCGAGGCCCACTGACAGGATCAGCGCTATGAGCGCCTTGTAGAGAACGGCCCGCGCCACATATGTGATCGCGAGCGGCAGTCGGACGAGGATCATCATGGAACCATTGGTGCGGCTGGACCGGATTGGCCTGACTTTGCCAAGCCAGGCGGGTGATGTCGAGATCCTCAAGTGCATCTCGATGGATGTAGCGCCCGGCGAGAGTGTCGCAATCGTCGGGCCGTCCGGGTCGGGCAAATCCTCGCTCCTGATGGTGCTGGGCGGGCTGGAGCGCGCCACTGGTGGAACCGTGAGCGTTCTGGGGCAGGATCTGACCGAGGCGGACGAGGATGCATTGGCTGAGCTGCGCAGGGGCCGCGTCGGCGTTGTGTTTCAAAGCTTTCACCTGATCCCGACAATGACGGCGATCGAGAACATTCAGGTCCCGCTCGAGATCGCAGGCCACGAAGATCCTGTTGCGCGTGCTGGCGAGATGTTGGCAGCCGTCGGCCTTGCCGACCGGGCCCGGCACTATCCGGCACAGCTTTCCGGGGGCGAGCAGCAACGCGTTGCCTTGGCGCGGGCGCTGGCGCCCGGACCAGAGCTTCTGTTGGCGGACGAACCGACCGGCAATCTGGATGGCGAAACCGGCACCCAGGTGACTGAACTGATGTTCGATCTCGCCCGCCAGTTCGGCGCGACCCTGATCCTTGTCACGCACTCGGACGTCTTGGCCCAGCGATGCGGACGCGTCGTCCGGATGTCGGACGGGCGGATCGCGGCATGACCGAAATCGCGCCGGACGCACCGGCAGCTGCAGGCCCCATCCCGTCGTCCCGAGACCGTCGCGGCTTTAACGTGCTGCGTTTCGCGTGGGCAGCGGCACTGCGCGAGCTGCGCGGCGGGCTGGCCGGGTTCCGCGTCTTCCTTGCCTGTCTGATCCTGGGCGTAGGCGGGATTGCCGCCGTCGGGTCTGTAACAACGGCGATTGAGCGTGGTTTGGCAGCCGAGGGCCAATCCATCCTGGGTGGCGATGCAGCACTGACGTTTTCCTATCGCTTCGCCTCGGACGACGAACGTGCGTGGATGGCCGAACGCGGCAAAGTGGTCGAGATGGTCTCGATGCGCTCCCTGTTACGCAAGGACGAAGAACGCGCCTTGGCCGAGGTCAAGGGAGTATCCGCCGGATACCCACTTTATGGCGAGGCATTAATCTCGGGCGGCGGCGACCTTCTGGAAGCTCTGAAACCTGTCGACGGCGTGCACGGCATCGTCACCGAGCGAGTGCTGGCGCAGCGTCTGGATCTGCAACCGGGAGACAACGTAAAGGTCGGCGGCGGCACATTTGTCTTCCGCGGGGTTATCGAACAGGAACCAGACCGCGCTTCCGGTGGGTTTGCGATGGGACCGCGCGTACTCACCTCTGTCGAGGGGCTGCGCGAAGCCGGGATGTTGCAAGCGGGCGTTTTGTTCCAGGCGACATACCGGTTGAAACTGCCTGAAACCGGAGATCTGGATGCAATCGAAGCCGAATTCGAACAGGCGTTCCCGGAGGCTGGTGCCCGCTGGCGCGACCGCCGCAACGCGGCGCCCGGGATCAACCGGTTCGTTGATCGGTTGGGTGCATTCCTGACCATCGTCGGGATCGCAGCACTTGCAGTCGGTGGCGTCGGCATCGGGGCTGCGGTGCGGGGATACCTGACGCGCAAGGTTCCGACCATCGCAGCACTCAGGACACTCGGCGCGACGGCAGGCACGGTCTTCTCGATTTACCTGATCCAGATCGGCATGATCGCAGCGCTGGGGATAGCGATCGGTGTCAGTGTCGGCGGCGGAGTGGTCGCTTTGCTGGGCCCGGTCTTTGCCAAGGATCTGCCGGTTCCGGCTGAGTTCACGCTGTATCCGGCTCCGCTGGCCGAAGCAGCCTTGTTCGGCGCACTCGCCGCGATGCTGTTCACGCTCTGGCCTCTGGCCTGGCTGCGACGTGTCAAACCCGCGCAACTGTTCCGAAACGCCGTTGATCCGCAACAAATCTGGCCCGGCTGGCAGATCGTCCTTGCGCTGTTTATGCTCACATCAGCGCTGGCTGGCGCGATCATTGGTCTCTCCACAACGCCGAAATTGGCTGCATGGTGCCTAGGTGGAATTGCCGGCGCCTTCGTGATCCTTCGTCTGCTCGGATGGCTGTGTGCACGGGTCGCCCGCACGCTGTCACACTCCTCGCTGGCACAACGACGCCCTGGCCTGCGCCTCGCTCTGGGTGCCATCGGAGCACCTTCGGCGGGTACGCCGGGCGTTGTTCTCGCCTTGGGTCTGGGGCTGGGCGTGCTCGCTGCCATCGCTCAGATCGATCACAACATGCAGCGGCTATTGAAAGATCAGTTGCCAGAAGATGCGCCTGCCTTCTTCTTCGTCGATATACAATCTGCCCAGCTTGACCCGTTTCGCGCTCAGGTCATGGGCGTCGACGGGACCGAACGGCTCGAGACAGCACCAATGCTGCGCGGGATCGTCACCGAACTGAACGGCATTCCGGCGAAAGAGGCGAAGATCGATCCGGCCGGTGCCTGGGTTCTGCGCGGCGACCGCGGCGTCTCGTATTCCGCAACCGTACCGACCGGTGCAGCGATCACCGAGGGCGCATGGTGGGCCGAAGACTACAGCGGGCCACCGCTCGTCAGCTTTGCCGAGGAAGAGGGACTTGAACTCGGTCTCTCGATCGGTGGAACTGTGACCGTGAACATCCTCGGGCGCCCGATCACCGCCGAGGTTGCCAACTTCCGCAAAGTCGAGTGGCGCGGCATGGGGATCAACTTCCTGATGATCCTGTCACCTGGTGCGCTCGCCGGAGCACCGCACACACACATCGCGACGCTCTATGCCGATCAGGATGCAGAAGCACCCGTCATGCGCACAGTCAGCCGGGATATGCCGAATGTGACCCCGGTTCTGGTCCGCGAGCAGATCGACACGGTATCCGAATCGCTCGGCAAACTGGGCACGGCTACCCGTTGGGGCGCCCTGGCGGTGCTGCTGACAGGATTGGCGGTTCTGATCGGAACGGCCGCCGCGGGTGAGGAACGGCGCACCTCGGAGGCAGCGATCCTGAAAGTGCTCGGGGCGTCGCGCTGGGCGATCCTGGCCTCATTTGCATTGCGCGCGGCTCTGACCGGAGCAATCGCGGGTGTCGTAGCTCTGTTCTGGGGCTCGCTCTCGGCTTGGTCCGTGATGAACTACGTGTTCGACACGCCCTTCACGCTGCCGCTGGGCAGTACCGTTGCGATCATTCTGGGTGGCGCTGCACTCAGCCTTCTGGCCGGGTTGGGCTTTGCACTCGGTCCCCTTCGGCGCAAACCGGCACGTGTGCTCAGAACTGCGGCGGGGTAATCAGCACTCAATTTGCAGCGTTCGTAATGGTAGACTCCGTGCATATTGCAGGAGACGACCATGTTTGACGCCACTCAATTGCTCGCAACAGTTATAGGCCTGGGTCTGGTGATCTACCAACTGCGCCGCGACAGTGTTTGGAACCGTCAGACGAAGGCGCACGATACGCTCAACGCCATGGTCAGTGGTGACTTCGTCGAAAATCTGGACGAACTCCTCATCGACTTCGATTGGGACATCGTCGCGCCCGAACAACCGTACGCTGATGTCAGACGGCGGCTGGAAATGTCCGGCGATGTGAAGGACGTCACGCTGATGACGGCCCGCACCGTTCACCTGCTGCGCGTGCTGGAAACGATCACGATCAGCTGCAAGAAGGGCCTGATCGATGAAGAGATCTGCCGCGAGTATCTTTATTCGATCCTGATCAACGTTCACACAAACACCGCCGAGTTCATTGCCTCGGAACGCCTTCGTCGGCGGAAAGACTCAGTTTTCGAACATGTCGAAGAATACGCAAAGCGCTGGTCGCCCCCCTGATCGACAACGTGTCAGGAAATCGGAAACCGGCGCGGGCGCAATCCCGATTGCAGCCAACAGACATAGTCGTAGATCGAAAACACGGGCAGGCCGGTCGCCTGCGCAATGTCCGCTTGGTAGGGTGGCATATTTGTGCACTCCAGAACGATTGCCGCCACCTCGGGGTGAGCATCGCACAGGGCCTTTGCCGCCGTTAGCAAGTCTTCACGAGAAGCGGCGACATCAAGCATCATCTCGTTGCCCAGAATGGCGCGCGTGAACTCCGCGCCATCATCCGTGCCAACAATTGCCAGATCCGCTGGGCACCCTGCCCCCTGAAGATGCTCTGACGTGAGCGAAGATCGCGAAATCGTGATCAAGCCGACGCACTTGCCGGGCGGCAGCATGGCTTGGACCAACGGCACCTGCATCAGAGCTGATGTGGCAACCGGGACACCGAGCGCCGCGGCCAACTCACGCTGAAACACCGCCAGGAAACCACAATTTGTTGTGATCAACTCGGCACCCTGGCCGATCAGCTCTCGGCCAGCCGCGATAAAGGGATCCAGCATCCCTTCAGCGCCCTGGCGGACGACCCGGTCTGGTGATGCGGCTCGGACAACCTTGTAGAGCACCGGGAAAGGCCACGTCTCTGCATTGCCCATGTCACCTGGAATGCGCGGAAACTGCGCCTCGAGCATCAGGACCCCGATCGGCGCCCCATAGACCTGCTTGCCACCCTTCGCGATCATCCCGTGTCCACGTTGACTTCGACGAACTTCGATCGTCTTGTTCGGTCATTACGGGGCGCTCGGTCCGAAAGCAAAAGGATCCTCGGATGACGATTTCGAAGATGGACGTATTCGTCCTGCCTTTGAAGGTTCGCGCGGTGCGGGCACACGGGATTGGGGAAGTTGCCGGCAGCATTGACACGGTTCTTGTGCGCCTGGAAGCCGAGGATGGTCACACGGGATGGGGCGAAGCGGCGCCATGGGCTGTGTTCACCGGAACGGCGGAGGCTGCCTTCGCGGCCTTGGACACGTATCTGCGACCGTTGGTGATCGGTGCTGATCCCGCCGGGGTCGCCGGTATCATGCAGCGCGCAGATCATGCGCTGACCGGACATCCGGAGGCCAAAGCAGCATTGGAGACTGCCCTGCTCGACCTGGTCGGCCGGCAGCGCAACGTGCCCGTCTGGGCGTTGCTCGGCGGGAAATGCCGCGATCGCATACCTTTGAGCGTCTCGGTCGCTGACCCCGACTGGGACCGGGACCGCGTCTTCGTGACGCACATGATAGAAGACGAGGGGATAGGCATCCTCAAGCTCAAAACAGGGTTTGCGGATCACGCATTCGATGTGATGCGTGCCGACGACATCCGCACGCGTTGGCCAGAGATCGACCTGCGCATCGACTACAATCAGGGCTTGGTTCCGCGCGATGCATTGCGGTCCCTGAGGGACTTCGACAGCATGGGTTTGGGTTTTATCGAACAACCGGTCCCGGCACGGCAGTGGGAATGCATGGCAGAACTCAAACGCGCGCTGGATACGCCGTTGCTGGCAGACGAGTCCGTTTTCTCCGCCGAGGACATGCTTCGCGCTGCTCAGGCGCAGATCGCTGATGCCGTTTCCGTCAAGATCATGAAGTGCGGCGGACCGCGGGCGGGATTGGTGATCGCTCGCATGGCGGAGGCCGCTGGTTGGGGTGCCTACGGCGGCGATATGTTCGAAACCGGGATCGCTCACCTCGCAGGTGCACACATGATCGCGGCGGCGCCACAGATAAACATGGGATGTGAGTACTACCACGCACGACATCACCTTGAAATCGATACACTTAGTAAACCTTTTCCGGATACTGGGGGGATGGTCTATGTTCCGGATGGTCCGGGGCTTGGGATAGGGGTCAATGTAGAACTCGTCCGCTCGCAATGCCGGTTGCACTGCACCTAAGAGGCTAATAACATCCTTTTCCAAGCGCAAAGAATTGAACGCTTAAGGACCGGACGAAGATCCATCGGAGGCACGAATGAGAAACCTTCTTGCGATGACCGCCGCAGTCGCGTTGAGCGGCGGCGCGGCGTTGGCCGAAAAATGGGATATGCCCATGGCCTATGCCGACTCCAACTACCACAGTCAGGTTGGCAAGGAGTTCGCGCAGTGTGTTACCACCGGTACGGGTGGCGAGATCGAGATTACTGTTCATGCCGGTGGCTCGCTCTTTAAGGGCAATGAAATCAAGCGCGCCGTCCAAACGGGCCAGGCGGCGATAGGCGAACGGCTGCTCAGCGCGCACCAAAACGAAGACGCAGTCTTCGGTGTGGACTCGGTACCCTTCCTCGCAACGACGTTCGAGGATTCAGCGAGGCTCTGGGAAGCAGCGCGCCCGACATACGAGCGTCTTCTGGACGAACAGAACCTCGTACTGCTCTATGCGACGCCCTGGCCGCCGCAAGGCCTTTACTTCAAGAAGCCGGTCACCTCGACCGACGACATGAAGGGCATCAAGTTCCGGTCTTACAACTCTTCGACTGCGCGCCTGGCGGAACTGACGGGAATGCTTCCGGTTCAGATCGAAGCCGCCGAGATCAGTCAGGCCTTCGCTACAGGCGTTGCGGAATCGATGATTTCCTCGGGCGCCACCGGATACGACCGGAAGGTCTGGGAACATCTGACCCACTTCTACGAGGTCGACGCCTGGATGCCGCGCAACCACGTGTTCGTGAACAAAGACACCTGGGGCAGCGTCTCGGATGCCAACAAGAACGTCATCCGTGGCTGTGCGGCGCTCGCTGAGTACGCAGGACATTGGCGTGCGGTTCAGTACACCGACTTTACGCTCAACGGTTTGCGGGCTGGCGGTATGACGGTCGGTCCGGCCAATGACGCACTTGTCGGCGAACTGAACGAGATCGGCCAAACGATGGCAAGCGAATGGTCCGAAGCGGCTGGTGCCGAAGGTCAAGAAATCATCGAAGCTTTCCGCGGAAACTGACCACCCGTAAAAGATGCCGCCGGGATCTCGGCGGCATCTGATGTCGACCTCCGCGTGCAGGATGCACGCGTCATTCCGGAGGCCCGGTTGAAGACCGCCGATCAGGATGAGCCTTGGAAGTCCGGTCAGCCACGCGGCCATTCACCGAATTATGATCCCGGCTCGAGCTCATCCTTTTCAAAGAAATCTAGAGACGTTTCGCGGGTCCCGACGTCAAACAGCATGAGTGCGTGCCCTGAAACTGAGATCGTACATGACGATCGAACGCCCGCGGCGCTTCATCCCGTCCTTTCCAATCAGAGATCTAGACGGCTCACGCGGGGTGTGAACGGTTTTCTCATGAACGCCGCGTACAGCGACACGTGCTCTCAGGCACTCCCCGTCTCCCATCTGAAATCCACCACTCGCAACGGTATCCAATATGAAGCTCGCGGCTGATCTCCTGCTCGACCCGCTATCGTTCTTGCTTATCGCGTGCTGTCTTGTCGGGCTCGCCCTCGTGTTGCGCTTCCGGGCACCGAGGGTTTTGGACGGGCTCTACCTCGCGGGCGGGATTGCGGGAGCCCTCTTCCTGATTGCGATCCTCGTGATCATCCTGATGAACATGAGCGCGCGCTGGTTGTTGATCCCGTTCCCGGGATCGACGGACTATGCCGGATACTGCATGGCCGCCTCTTCGTGTTTTGCGCTCGCATACGCGCTGAACAATGGCGCGCATATCCGCGTTAACCTGGTCCTGGGCCGCCTCGGAAGCTGGCGACGGTATGGCGAGGTCTGGTGCTACGGCGTCGCGGCGCTGATGGCGCTGGTTTTCGCCCGCTATGCAGTGAAGACGAACATTTGGTCCGAAAAGCTGAACGAAATCAGCCAAGGCCAAGATAAGACCGAGATTTGGATCCCGCAGCTCAGCATGACGATCGGCGCCATACTGCTCGCATTGGCACTGATCGATCATCTGGTACGCCTTCTTGTGACAGATCACGACGGAGTTGCCAAAACTGCGCTGGGCGAGGGAGAAGCCTGATGACGATTTCGACTGCTCCCGGCATGACCCTCCCGCCGGTCAACAAACGTCTGATCGGTGCCGCAGTTGCAATCGCGCTGGGCATGGGCGCCTGGTTTCTGTTGCATTCGATCGGAGAGGAGGATGTCTGGGCCAAGACCGGGCTCTTCATCTTCATCCTGTTCTTCCTCCTTGGGTCCGGCGTATGGGTGGGCCTCGCGCTTATGGCGGTGGCTTACATCGGGCTGGATGTGTTCGTACCCGGCATCGCGGGCGACCGGATGCTGACCACGATCTGGTCTTCCTCCTCGTCATGGACGCTGACGGCGCTGCCGCTCTTCATCTGGATGGGAGAAATCCTGTTCCGCACACGCCTCAGCGAAGACATGTTCCGCGGCCTCAGCCCATGGATGGCGGGTTTGCCGGGCGGCCTGCTGCACACGAATGTTGTCGGCTGTACCGTGTTCGCAGCGGTCTCCGGATCGTCAGCGGCAACTCTGACCACGGTCGGAAAGATGTCGATCCCCGAATTGCGCCGCCGCGGATACCCGGAATTCATGACAATCGGCACGCTGGCCGGGTCCGCTACGCTGGGTTTGATGATCCCGCCGTCGCTGACGCTGATCGTCTACGGCGTCACGATCAATGAATCGATCACCAAACTGTTTATCGCCGGAATTGTTCCGGGCCTCGTGCTCGCAACAATGTTCATGGGATACTGCGCCGCTTGGTATTACTTGTTCCCGTCGCAACGACCGGCACGCGATCCCGGCATGTCGTTCAGCGCCAAGCTGTGGAACTCACGCTTTCTGATACCCGTGATTTGCCTCATTCTCGCAGTCATCGGTTCCATGTACATGGGCCTTGCGACACCGACCGAGGCAGCAGCGATCGGTGTGCTCGGCGCGTTGATCCTGGCCGCACTTCAAGGGTCGCTGAACTGGCAAACGTTCACCGAAAGCTTGATGGGTGCTACGCGCACGTCCGCGATGATCGCGCTGATCCTGATGGGAGCGGCGGCTCTCGCCCAGAGCATGGGATTCACGGGCCTGCCGCGCGCCTTAGCCGAATGGATCGCATCGATGGATCTCAGCGTGTTCACGCTCATCGCCGCGCTGACAATCTTCTTCATCATCATCGGGTGTTTCCTTGATGGAATTTCGTCGGTCGTGCTCACGATGGCCGTGATCGAGCCAATGGTAAATATCCCGGCCTTCCAGGACCTCGGGTTCAGCATGATCTGGTTCGGTATTTTCGTCGTCGTCGTCGTCGAGATGGCACAGATCACACCGCCCATCGGGTTCAACCTGTTCGTGCTACAGGGAATGATCGGCAAGGAAATCGGTTACATCGCCAAGACGGCAATCCCGATGTTCCTGATCATGGTTTTGATGGTGGCGATTCTCGTCATGTTTCCGGAGCTGGCAACGTGGCTTCCAGAGACAGCCCGATCGACCCCAGGTTGACGAAAAGCTGGTTCGTGATCGAAGATCCGCAAGGTTTTGATAGGATACTCCTATCACATGCGTTCTTCCGGATGCTGGAACGGGATTGCAGTCAAACGACCTTGAAAGCCGACAACAAACGTCCGATATTCGCCAACAAGGGGCCTGAGAGGGCGGTCGCCTCACGTCACAACCAGTGCAAAGGGTAAGACATGGCACAGAGAGAGTATATGCAGAACCCAACGATCACTCGGTCAGCCGAGATCGATCGCGGTCTGCAGACCTACATGAGCAAGGTCTACGCGCTGATGGCCGGCGCGATGATCATCACAGGCCTCGTAGCCTACATAGTTGGCATGGATTTCAAAGCCGCAGTAAACGGTGAACCTACGACGGTTGTTCCGGTGGGCGTGCTGCAAGCCATGTTCTCATCGCCGATCAAGTGGGTCATCATGTTCGCCCCGCTGGCCTTCATCTTCGGCTTCGGCGCGATGATCAACCGGATGTCGGCCTCGACCGCGCAGATCGTGTTCTGGGCATTTGGCGCCGTGATGGGCCTGTCCATCTCGTGGATTTTCGCAGTCTTCACCGGTGTCTCGATCGCACAGACCTTCTTCGTTACGGCGATTGCGTTCGGCGGCCTCTCGATCTGGGGTTACACGACCAAGAAAGATCTGTCGGGGATGGGCACATTCCTCATGATGGGCGTGATCGGACTGATCGTTGCATCCGTCGTGAACATCTTCCTGGAAAGCTCGGCACTTGGCTGGGCGATATCGTGCATCGGCGTTCTGGTCTTCGCTGGCCTGACGGCATACGACACCCAGAACATCAAGAACACGTACCTGACAATGCGCACGACGCCGGGTGGTGAAGAGTACCTGGAAAAGGGCGCCGTGATGGGCGCGCTGAGCCTCTACATCAACTTCATCAACATGTTCATGTTCCTGCTGCAGTTCATGGGCGATCGCGAGTAATCGAGCGTCACCAACGGACAACAAGCGCCCCGCAATCGCGGGGCGTCTTGCTTTACAGACACGTGCTCAGTTGCTGCAGCCCACACAGTTTGCCGCGCACGGATCCAGATCAAGCCGTGCGAACGGAATTTCCTCTCCGCAGAGCTGACACCAGCCGAACTCGTCATCGTCCATACGCCTCAGCGCCGCTGCGATGGCTCTCCTGCGCCCAGCCCGGCGCCGGGCCTGTGCTGATGCCATTGCCTGCTGCTGAATTGCGTCCATCCGGCTGAGACGTCCCACGGAGGTCTGATCAAGCTCCACGGGCGCACGATCTTCCTTGGTTGCCGCATCTGCTGCGTCGAGCGCTGCGTGTTCCTGATCAAGGCGTTCACGGAATTTCATGCGTATCTTGGCGTCCATCTGTGGTAATTATCCGGGAACGGCCCTACTTCGCAACAACGGGCCGAAACTGGAGGACACCATGCCTGCCGATCTCAAGCCACGCTTTGACGACCCAAGGGTCGACCCGGTCTGGACAACGATCCGCGAAGAAGCCGAACGTATGGCCGGTGACGAGCCGTTGATGGCCTCGATGGTCCATGCGGTGGTGCTGAACCACAAATCCCTGGAAGATGCGCTGAGCTATCGGGTCGCCGACAAGCTCGCCTCACCCGAGATGCCCGCACTGCTGATCCGTGAACTGTGCGAGCAGGCACTGGCTGACCAGCCCGAGATCGGGATCGCCGCGCGCGCCGATATCATGGCAATCCGCGATCGTGATCCGTTCTGCCACCGGATGGTGCAGCCTTTGATGTACTTCAAGGGCTTCATCGGTGTGCAATCCTACCGCATTTCGCATTGGCTGTGGAACCACGGCCGGCAGGATCTGGCGATGTTCATTCAGATGCGCGGGTCAGAGCTGTTCAGCATGGACATCAATCCAGGTGCGCGGATCGGTCGTGGCCTGATGATCGACCATGCCCACTCGATCGTGATCGGCGAGACGGCCGTGGTTGGAGACGACGTTTCGATCCTGCACGGAGTTACCCTGGGCGGCAACGGCAAGGATACCGGCGACCGTCACCCGAAAATCGGCGACGGAGTGCTGATTGGCGCAGGCGCCAAGGTCCTGGGCAACATCCGGGTCGGCAACTGCTCTCGGGTTGCCGCCGGGTCGGTGGTGTTGAAAGAGGTTCCGCCCTGCAAGACGGTCGCTGGCATTCCGGCAAAGATCGTTGGCGAAGCAGGATGCGACCGGCCAAGCTACTCGATGAACCACGTTATGGGTGGGTTCGCCGAACCGGATGTCGAGGATATCGTCCCCGACTGTTGAACCATGGTTCGTCGGGCGCCGTTTGCCCTCGCTCAGGCGCTCCGATGCTCTTTAGCCCCGGCGGCGGCGGCGGCCACCACGACCGCCAGCGGCTTCTTCGCCGGGCTTCAGAGCGGGCTTGTTGAACTTGATCCAGCTGCCACCCGCCGGATCATGGTTCAGCAGAAAGTCCGCGGCCTTGATCGCCTCGATTTCCTTGGACGGCGTCGCTGATCGCGACGTCAGGCCGATCAGCGGCGCCAACGCGACGGGATCGATGCCTTCGGGAATCGTGACACCCAATGCCTGCAATTCCGCGATCCGTTCAGCCATTTTCTTGTCCGAGGCGCCAAGTTGAACCGGATTCATGATGGCTGATGTCATCCCGTGGGACGCGGCCATGGGAAGAAAGGCGTTGTTGATGCCGTGCCGGTTCGGCAACCCGAACGAGATGTTCGACGCTCCGCACGTCGTGTTCACACCCAGTTCGTCATGCAATCGCCGGACCAACGTGAAGACCTGATCTCCGGCTGTCGCCATGGCGCCGATCGGCATGACCAGCGGGTCGACCACGATGTCGTGCGCCGGGATGCCGTAATCAGCGGCCCGCTCGACGATCTTCTTGGCAACGGCAAAGCGCACCTCCGGATCCTCGGAGATGCCCGTGTCGTCGTTCGAGATTGCCACGACAGGCACGTTGTACTTCTTGACCAGGGGTAGGACGATCTCGAGGCGCTCTTCCTCGCCGGTCACAGAATTCAGCAGCGGGCGTCCCTCGGCGGCTTGCAGGCCGTTCTCCAAAGCACCCGGCACTGAACTGTCGATGCAAAGCGGAACATCGGTCAGAGTCTGCACCCGTTCGACCAATTCCTTCATCAGCGGGGGCTCGACGAAATTGTTGTCCGCGTAGCGCGGGTCCTCGGCCATTTTGTTCGTGAACACCGCGCCTGAGTTGATGTCGAGCACGTCCGCGCCACAGGCGACCTGCTCCATCACGTCCTTCTCGACGGTCGTGAAATCACCCTGTTCCAGTTCGGCTGCCAGCTTCTTGCGACCGGTGGGATTGATCCGCTCACCGATCACGCAGAATGGCTCGTCGAAGCCGATGACAACTGTTTTGGACTTCGACTCGACAACAGTGCGGGTCATGACCGCTCCTTCATTTAGGCATAACTGGAGTGTTCCGGGCCGCTGTCTGGCCCGGTCAGAGGGTCGAAGTCAAGAAAGCCTCAGGCGGTTGCAGCCTGCAGCGACCCGGCAGGGCGCCCAAACTCGTCGCAGAACTCGGCGGTCTTCTTGATCCCACCCAGTGGGAAGAAGTGAACCTGCTCGATGCCGAAGCCCGGATTCGCGGCCTTGTGTGCCGCCAGCTCGGCCAGGATCTCCTCCGGCGTGAACGGCAGCACCAGCTTGGTCACATCCTTGGCGCGGCGCTGAAGCACGCGCAGAGACGGACCGACGCCGCAGGCCATGGCGAACTTGATCATCGTCTGAAGCTTCGCCGGTCCAGCGATGCCGATGTGCACGGGCAGGTGAATGCCCTCGGCCTGCAAACGGTTGACCCATTCGATCACGGGCCCGGCTTCAAAGCAGAACTGCGTCGCAATGGCCATCTCGGCGTCCGTGCGCTCGGAGAACGCCTGCTTCCAGCGCAGCGCGTCAGAGACGTTCTGGTCGGACCCGTCTGGATCGATGTCCTTGTTGCCTTCCGGATGTCCGGCGACGTGCAGACGCTTGAAGCCTGCTGCGTCGAACAGGCCGGTTTCAAGCAATTCCATCGAATTGTCGAAGTCGCCCGTCGGCTTGTCGTATCCTCCGGCGAGGAGCAGCGCCTGATCGATGCCGGCCTCGGCGCGGTACATCGCGATCCACTCGGCGAGTTGATCCTTTGATGCGATCCCGCGCGCCGGGAAATGCGGCATCACGGTAAAGCCCTCCTTCGCGATGCGTTTCGCGGTAGAGACCATATCCTCGATCGGCGTGCCCTCGATGTGGGCGATGTAGACGCGCGTACCTGCGGGCAGGATATCGGCGAAGCTTTCGACCTTCTCGGCCGTGCGCGGCATCACCTCGATCGAGAAGCCCTGCAGGAAGTCCGCAAGCTGATCATTGCTCGGCTTCGGCTCAGCCTTACGCGAGAACAGATTGATAATGTTCGCCATGATCCTCAATCCTCAACCAGCGGGCGCCGCCCAGCCTTCGTTTGCGATCAACGTCTTGATCCGATCAGCGTCGTATTCCGCTTCCAGCCGCGCTGCCGTCGCATTTGCGACCTCCTGCGCGTCGCCTTCGACCAGACCACCGTCGGCTTCACGCCACTCTGCTAGATAGGCATCGTCGTCCTTCGCACCAATCTTCATGGCGCAACGGTCTATTGCCTGTTCGAAACGTTCCGGCAAACCGGCCTTGATCGCACGACGCCCCTTGCCGATCTTCACCATCGACGGGATATCGCGCCAGAACACGATCGTCATGTTCGCCATTTTGGGGAACCCTTCTTCGCTCTCATCACTCACCGTAGGCACATCCAGTACGAATCATCGCGCGATTTCGACCCGCCGGATATTGCTTGCGACATATTGATAAGCATTTGACTTAAAACGCATACGGCTGTCCGCAAGTGGGACAGTTGCAAGGCTGTTTTGCGTTGCATTGCAACAAAGATTGGATGCGACACAGTTAGTCGGAATCCGTCCTTGAGTTGTCGCATTCCGACTCATATAATGTCGCCGTCAGCAGCCACTGGTTGGGCATCGTATATGCCAGAGGCCGCACCTTCAGACCGGAGACATGTCGCATGACACCTGTCATGAATGGTGCGGGATCAGAGCCCCGCATCAGTTTTGAATTCTTCCCGCCGAAATCGCCTGCGTCCAGCATGGCGTTGTGGCGGGCCGTCGAGCGCCTGGCACCACTGGGGCCGGATTTCGTCTCGGTCACTTATGGTGCGGGCGGGACGACCCGGGACCGGACGCTCGCTGCAATTCTTGCAATCCGCGATCGCGCACGCCTCGATGTCGCTGGGCATCTGACATGCGTCGGCGCATCGCGCGAGGAAGTCCTGAAAGTTGCGCGGGCCTATGCCAAGCTGGGCTGCCGCCGGATTGTTGCGCTGCGTGGCGATGCACCGAAAGATACCGGCACCTGGGAAGCACATCCGAACGGTTTCTCCGGCTCGGTCGAACTTATTGAAGCGTTGGCCGAGATGAACCGATTCCAGATCTGGGTCGCGGCCTATCCCGAAAAGCATCCCGAAGCCGCCGATATGGCAGCGGACATCGAGCATCTGAAGCGCAAGATCGATGCGGGCGCTGCCGGGGCGATCACGCAGTTCTTCTTTGAGAACGATGCATTCTACAGGTTCCGCGATGCGGCGGCGGCGGCCGGTATCGATGCGCCGATCGTGCCAGGCATCCTGCCGGTCGAGAACTTCGACCGCATGACAGGATTTGCGGAACGCTGCGGCACGCACATCCCGACATGGATGCACAAGGCCTTCGGGAACGCGGAAGATGAAGCAACGCATGATATGCTCTCGGTCGCGATTTGCGCGGAACAGTGCGACGACCTGATCACCAATGGGGTGAAGCAGGTGCACCTTTACACGATGAACAAGCCCGATCTGCCCTACCAGGTCTGCTCGGCACTTGGTGTTCAGACCGTACCGATGCAAATCGCCGCGAGCTGCAGCTGACACGCAGCAACAGACTTCGTCGAAGCTTTGGCGCAAATCCGACCCCGGTTTTGCGGCACAGCAACGTCCGAAGATGACGCTTTTGCGATTTCCGGCTCACATTTTGTGCAAAAGGCGATAGAGCTAGGGCTTCCCGAACGCCGGAAAGCCCCAGGACGTGTCAGCAACGGAGCACAATCGCAGAAGATCGGATCAGCCGAGCGGTCGCGGACAGCGGTCGTCAGGGCGCGGAGGGCGTTCGCGCGGCGATGGTCCGATCGCGGCATTGGACCTTGGCACGAACAATTGTCGGCTGTTGGTCGCGCGTCCTGACGGGTCCGGCTTCGCGGTCATGGATGCGTTCTCGCGTGCGGTGCGGCTCGGCGAAGGGGTCGAGAGCTCGAACCTGTTGTCCGAAGAAGCGCAATCCCGGGCCCTCAAGGCTCTGCGCATCTGTGCCGGAAAGATCCGTCATCACAGGGTCAAGGATCACCGGATCGTTGCGACGGAGGCGTGCCGGCGCGCCGATAACGGCCGCGACTTCGTCCGCCGCGTGAACCGCGAGACCGGGCTGTCGATGGACATCATCACGCCCGAGGAAGAAGCGCGCCTGGCTGTCGCCGGGTGCGCGCCGCTGATCGACACGGAAGCGGAACAATTGTTGGTCTTCGACATAGGCGGCGGATCGACCGAGCTGATCTGGATCGACATGTCCGGCACCCCGTCATCCCGACGGGAGAACCTGGTGCGGGCACTCGCCCCCCTTGGCAAGGGACGGCGCGAAACCGACACGGCGCGGGCCGCCGCGGCGCACATCGCCGACTGGATCTCGATACCCATGGGCGTTTCGACCCTGCATGACCGGTTCGCGCATATCGGGGACGATGCCCAGCGCTTCACCAGCATGTCCTGGCACTTCGAGGAACGGCTCGCGCCCTTCGGCCTCTACGACGCCTATGACAAGGCTGCGCTGACCGAGAAGATGCAGATCATCGGTGTCTCGGGCACAGCGACGACCTTCGGGGCGTTGCATTTGGGGCTGAAGACCTATGACCGCTCGAAGGTCGATGGGCTCTGGCTTCCGGCGGACGGTGCGGCGGATATCGCGGACCGGCTGATCTCGATGGAGCAAGGCGACCGGGCAATCCACCCAGGCATCGGGCGTGGACGCTCGTCCCTGGTGATCTCGGGCTCCGCGATCCTGATGACAATCCTGCGCCTCTGGCCGGTCGAGAGGATCCGCATCGCCGACCGGGGTCTGCGCGAAGGGATCCTGTACGGTCTTATCCAGGAACGGCGCGATCGGAAGGCCCAGACATGAAAAAGTCAGGCGGCTCGAAGGGCACCACGAAGAACCGGACCAAGAACACCTCGGGACGCGGAACCCGCGAGTTGCGTACCCGGGTCAAGACCGCGAAGGGGCGGAAGATCTCATCGACACGCTGGCTGGATCGGCAATTGAATGACCCCTACGTCGTGGCGGCGAAGCGCGACGGCTATCGCAGCCGCGCGGCCTACAAGATTATCGAGCTTGACGACAAGCTTCGGTTTCTTGTGCCCGGCGCTCGCGTGGTCGATCTGGGCTGCGCGCCTGGTGGCTGGTGCCAGGTCGCCGTCAAACGGGTCAACGCGCGTGGCGAGAACCCAAAGAAAGCGCAGGGCACCGTTCTGGGCGTGGACATCCAACCGGTCGACGCGATCGCGGGGGCCGAACTGATGGAGCTCGACTTCCTCGAAGATGGCGCCGACGAGCAGGTCAAAGCCGCCCTCGGCGGTACGGCTGACGTGGTCCTTTCGGATATGGCGGCCTTCGCCTCCGGACACCGGGCGACCGACCATTTGCGGATCATCGCGCTGGCCGAGACGGCGGCCTACTTCGCGTTCGACGTGCTGGAACCGGGCGGAGCGTTCGTCGCCAAGGTTCTGCACGGCGGCACAGAGGGCGAATTGCTGGCCCTGCTGAAGCAGCACTTCACCAAGGTCGTCCACATGAAACCGCCCGCATCGCGCAGTGACAGCGCCGAGATGTTCGTTGTCGCTACGGGATTTCGCGGCGCCCCTTAGGACTGGCGCACGGCGCGCGGCGATACACGACCCAAGCGGCCAACCAGGATCAGCTTTCCACGAACGCCCGGATGACCTGCATCGCCCGGTCGTACTCGTCCCCGACAATCCCGTGCCCGCTCTCGGCAAATCGCTCGAAGACCGGCGTGCACCCGGTGAGGTAGGATGCGATCTCTTCACTGAAGGCAATCGGCGTGATCGGGTCGCGCGCTCCCCCCATCACCAATGTCGGGCATGTCACTCGCGCCAGTTTTCTGCGAAAATCCATACGGCCTTGCTCGTTATGCGGGCCGTTGAAATGGATCGCGACATCGTCGCGCCGGATCGTGCGAGACAGCCAATTCGGATCCATCCCAGAGACGGTGTAAAACGGAAGACAGGTGTTCGCATAAGCTGTTCGGGTCTCTGTCGTCGGATTCAACCAATAGTTCTCGGCCGCTTGCCGGGCCTCCGGTCCACCGATCCGTTCGAACGCTTCGAACACAGTTTGAAACTCGAACTTCGCCGCTGAGCTGATCAGGATCAGTTTGCCCAAGGCTTGCGGATATCGGGTCGCAAAGGCTTGAGCAACGAACCCGCCGAACGATGTCCCCAGTACGATCGGTTTCTCGATGCCAAGCGCGGTACAAAACGCGTGGAGGTCATCGGCCCATTGCTTGAGGTTCCAGCTTTCCATCGGTCCGCTATCGCTGCGTCCGTTTGCCCGATGATCCAGGTATATGAGTTGCGCGATATCGGTAAGCTCAGAGTAACGCGGCTTGTACAGCGTGTGATCGGCGCCCGGTCCGCCATGCAGCAGGATCAGCGTAGGCCGTTCGCGCATCTGGTCGCCGTCCGGCACCAGCGACGCGCCTTCCACATCGAAGTAAAGTTTCACGCCGTTGACGCTGAGATGCATTCCCAAATCCCTCCGAGTCTCGGGACGCAGTACCACACCGCACACGCAGCGCGGCACCTCAAACGCAGTGGGATCGGCTTCAATCGAAGAACGGCGTCCCGTGTACCTCGCGAATGCGGTCGATCTCCAGGCGCGCGGCCTTGACCATCGGCGCCGCTGCATTGCCAGATACTACCACGATGTTCTCGTCGTTCGTCAGGTTCGCCGGACCCGTGTAGTTGAACGAGCCGATCACCATCGCCTTGTCGTCCAGCGTCATCAGCTTGTGGTGCAGTTTGTTGATCACGCCATGCTTCTTGCGGACGCGAAGCAAGTCGATGTTCGCGTCCTGCAGCGTTTCTTTTGCCGACCAGCTCTGATTGCCCTGCATCGAGTCCATGGCGCCCCGTATCGGCAACCCGGCAAAGGCTGATTTCGCAAGTGAGTCGTCTATGCCAGAGGACTTCGAGAACGTGAAGATCGCAAAATCGATCCGCGCTCGCGCTTTGTCGATCTGCTTCATGATCTCCATCTCCGGATTGTGGTCCGGTGCGAAACAAGCCTTCAGATGGACGCCGCTAACGTCGAGCGTGTCGGGCTCTTCATTGCGCGACGCGACGTTCTTGCCGAAGTCACCGTTCGAGATTTCGCGGAACTCGCGTTCATAGACCTTGGCGAACTCCCGGTCTTCGACGATCAGGATATGGTTCAGGTTGCCGCCCTGCTTGGCCGTCCCGACACCCGTTGGCGTGAAATTGGTCGACCCGGTCAGCACCGCTTCACGGTCGCGCACCATGAATTTCTGGTGGAAGATCTTCGGATTGAAGTCCGACCGGACCCAGGCCGTCCCGCGCAGCAGGGCTGCCGCAAGCAGTCGGTTCACCTCGTGCGGACCCCTAGAGTCAAAAGCTTCCTCGACCGTCTTTGGGCGGGACTTCGAAGCCAGATAGTCAGCCTCGAGCACGATCTTGACCTGGACCTTGCGCTCGATCTCGGCCCGCAGGATCGCTTTGGCGATCGCCTCAGATTCCAACTCCTGCACGGCAATGACGAGACGACTTTGTGCGGCGTCGATAAAGTCGACGATGACATCTTCCAGATTGTCCAGCCCCGGATGACCGGGGATCATCTCGGTGTCGTTTTTATGGGAGCCCAAGTAAAAAGCGACGTTCCCGACGCGGGTGACCATTTGAAATTTCCTTCTCACAATCTTCTGGCGAGAATTGTGAGGGCGAATCAATCCACGGTCAACGAACGCTAGATCATGCGTTGGAGACGTTCCTTGTCCCCGTCAGGTTGCAATACGCCCGGCTTGCTGCTCGAAAAATGATGCTCCGGTCGGGATCTCGGGCATCTCAACATCGAACGCGATCGAACGAATGCGGCCGGGTTCGCGCCCGCGAACAATCCTGCCGCAATCGGGACTGGGGACCGCGACGGGGGAGAGACGCGCGGCATCTGCGGCAGCATACGTGACGATGTATAACGTTCGGGCGGCCTCGGACGTGTTCGCACTGGACGCATGCGCGACCCGAGAGTGCATCAGGCAGACCGCACCCGCCGGACCCGTGCACGGGCGCGCAATCTGGGCGAACTGCTCGGCGACCGGTGCGGCGACGGCGCCGGTGAAGATCCCGCCCTGCCAAAGCGAATGCAGAGGACCCTGATGTGAACCGGGTGCAATCATCAGCGGCCCGTTCTCCATCGTGACGTCATCGAGAAACAGTAGGGCCGTGAGCGTGTCGTCGTTGCTGTGCGGATCGAACGGAAAGTCCTGATGCCACTTCACGACCGTCGTTGAATGCGGCAGTTTCGAGTTGACCTTGGCATGATGGAACCGGACATCCGGGCCGATCAGATCCGCGGCCATGTCGGCGATGGCGCTGTCGAACGCGACCTGGGCATATTCCGGGCTGATGTCGTTTGGCGAGGCGACGCGTCTGAGCGCGGGCTTGTCGGGTGTGTGATCGCGTTCGAGGTCGAACCTCGGGCGACCGTCGCAAATCGTCCCGTAGGCAGTAACGTGCTGCCGAGAATCCTCGACCCAACCGGCAAACACCGACCGCAGGGCCGCCAGCGCTTCCGGAGAAATCGCATTCTCGACAACAATCGCGCCGTCGCGGGAAAAAGTGTCGATCTGGGTCTGGGAGAGACGCGCCATGTTCAGACTTTCGAGCGAGCGTGGAAGATGAATCCAAGGAAGTTCATCAGAAGCTGTGCCGCGAGGATCGAAGTCGAACCGGTCGGATCGTAATCCGGCGCGACCTCGACCAGGTCGATACCGACGATCTCGTGTCGCTTCGCGGCGCCCTGCAGTATCTCCAGAACCTCGTAGTACAGGAACCCGCCATGGCTTGGCGTGCCGGTCCCCGGTGCGATCGACGGACAGAACGCATCGATGTCGATGGTGACGTAGACCTTCGCGCCTTCGGGGATCCTTGCAAGAACACCGTCTGCGCCGAGCGCTCGTGCCCGTCGGACCGAGAGTATCTCGGACCCCATGGCGCGCGCGGCCTCGTAACCCTCTTTCGCTGTCGACGATACGTTCCGGATGCCGACCTGTGTGAGCCCGGTCACATAGTCCTTCTCGGCTGCACGCCGCATGGGATTTCCGTGACCGTACCGCACGCCGTGGCGTTCATCCACGAAGTCCAGATGTGCGTCGATCTGCAGGATGTGGATCGGGCCCTGCCCCTCGAAGGCATCAATGCAAGGAATGTTGATCGAGTGGTCCCCGCCAATCACCACCGGCAGCGCCCCGGCACTCAAGATCTTGCCGACACCAAAGGCGATGTTGCGATGGGATGCGATCGTGTCCGTGTGCACGATATCGGCATCACCTAGGTCGACGATCCGAACGTCCGCGCCCAGGTAGGTCGCGTCGTCCTCGTGATCGTAGGCCCCGGCATGACCGAAGGAAAACAGCGTCGACGCCTCGCGCACACCGCGTGGACCGAACCGCGCGCCCGACCGCCATTGCGTCCCAAAATCAAAGGGCGCGCCCAGGATGCAGGCATCGGCCTCGATCGCGTCCCAATCCTCGACATACGGCTTCTTCGCAAACGTAGAGATGCCGACAAATGGCAGATTTAAACGACCGCCCTCGTAACCGTGTGCCGCCATATCGATCGCCCCCGTTGCTGCCATGCCGCAAGATGTTCCGGTCTATACGCGTCGCTCCACCGCATCATGTGGTGGTTGAGAAACGCGCATCCTGTCGCGGCACCTCTATCAGCCTTCCCTTTTCCACGCCATCGTGAGATAGGGACGTGCCAACACAGCAATCTCCCAGGGGTTTGAGAACATGGAGATACGTGAGGCGCTCACATTCGATGATGTCTTGATGGTCCCAGGTGCGTCCGAGGTCCTGCCCGCAGATGCGGATACGCGGACCCAGGTCACCAAGGGCATCGCGTTGAACATTCCGCTGTTGAGTTCGGCCATGGACACCGTGACCGAAAGCGAGATGGCGATCTGCATGGCGCAATGGGGCGGCATGGGCGTGATCCACCGCAATCTGGACGTACGCGAGCAGGCCCGGCAGGTGAAGCGGGTCAAACGGTTCGAAAGCGGCATCGTCTACAACCCGATCACATTGCAGCCGGATCAGACCTTGTCCGACGCCGAGGCATTGCAAGACCGCTACAAGATCACTGGATTTCCGGTCGTCGACCGCGAGAAACGCCTGGTCGGCATTCTGACCAATCGCGACATGCGCTTTGCAGACAATCCTGATCTGCCGGTCAGTGAGCTGATGACCTCGGAGAACCTGGCCACGGTACGCGAACCGGTCGACCTGGAAGCCGCGCGCAAATTGCTGCAGACCCGCAGGATAGAGAAGCTGCTGGTGGTGAATGACGTCGGTGAGTGCACGGGCCTACTGACGGTCAAGGATATCCAGAAGGCCGTTCTGAATCCCAATGCCTGCAAGGACGATCTTGGGCGTTTGCGTGTGGCAGCAGCCACGACGGTCGGCGATGCGGGCTTCGAGCGCAGCGAAGCGCTGATCGATGCCGGGGTGGACCTGTTGGTCATCGACACGGCGCATGGCCATTCCGCATCGGTGGCTCGGGCGGTTGAGCGGGTCAAGAAGCTGTCGAACGCGGTACAAGTCGTCGCCGGGAATGTGGCGACGGGTGCTGCGACGCGCGCCTTGATCGATGCCGGTGCCGATGCGGTGAAAGTCGGGATCGGACCCGGGTCGATCTGTACCACGCGCGTCGTTGCGGGCGTGGGCGTGCCGCAGTTGACCGCCGTGCTGGATTGCGCCGAGGAGGCCGCCAAAACCGGCAGTCCGGTGATCGCGGACGGTGGCATCAAGTTCTCGGGCGATCTGGCCAAGGCAATCGCCGCGGGGGCACATTGTGCAATGGTCGGCTCGATGCTGGCAGGCACCGATGAAGCCCCGGGCGAGGTCTTCCTGTTCCAGGGCAGATCTTACAAGAGCTATCGCGGCATGGGCTCGGTCGGGGCGATGGCCCGCGGGTCGGCGGATCGGTACTTCCAGAAAGAGGTCAGCGAGAGTCACAAACTGGTGCCGGAAGGCATCGAAGGACAGGTGGCCTACAAAGGGCCCGCGGGTGCTGTGTTGCACCAACTCGTGGGCGGCCTGCGCGCGGCAATGGGCTACACCGGCACCGGCACGATCGCAGACATGCGCAACGGCGTCGAGTTTGTCCGCATCACGAATGCAGGCCTGACAGAAAGCCACGTTCACGACGTGACCATCACCCGCGAAGCGCCGAATTACCGCGGGAGCTGATCCTGCCATGCCGAGACATCAAACGGAGCGCGCGGGCGCGCGCACGACATACGCTCGCGTCGTCGCTGCGCTGACGCGAGCCGTTGGCACGTTTGTCACCAACACTCATCAGACCATCACTTGTGACGCATGAGGCCCGACGCACGAGCCCAGAGTGCGATCGAGATCCTCGACATCTGGTTGTCATCAGAACAGGATCTGGATCGGATACTGACCGATTGGGGAAGGCGAAACCGCTACGCAGGCTCCGGCGACCGGCGCGCAATCGCCGATCTCGTGTACAGCGCGACACGCCGGCTGCGCTCAAGCGCGTGGATCGCTGGATCAGACGACGCAACGATGGCCGGGCGGGTGCTGATCCACGGAACCCTCATCCAAGCCGGACTGAAGGCCTCCGACGTTTTCACAGGTGAGAGACACGCGCCAGCGTCGCTCTCGGAAACGGAGATTGCGGCGCGAAGATCACTCGACTCCGCACCGCGTCTCGTCCGTACCGACATGCCAGAATGGCTGGAACCCTGGGTCGCAAAGCTGAATGACGCCGATCTCCTTGCTCTTCGCGACCGCGCGAATGTTGATTTGCGGGTCAACAGTTTGAAGACCGATCCCGCTGCCGCCCGGCAAAGCCTCGCGAACGACGGTATTATCACAGAACCCCTGCCCGGTGTCGTTCATGCGCTCAAGGTCAAGGACGGCGCTCATCGGGTTCATCTAAGCACTGCATATCTCGGAGGTCTGGTCGAGATCCAGGACGCCGGAAGCCAACAACTTGCGTTGCTCGCCAAAGCAAGACCCGGTGAACGTATCCTGGATCTTTGTGCCGGCGGCGGCGGCAAGGCACTTGCCATGGCGGCGGCAGCGGGCGGCAAGGCCATCATCCATGCATATGACATATCAAGTGCCCGCCTTGAAGCCTTGCCCGCGCGGGCGCAACGGGCGGGTGCTTCCATTGAGATCATCGATCGAAAGACACTCGAGAGATCCTTTGGGACATATGACGTCATCTTCGTCGATGCTCCATGTTCGGGTTCAGGTGCGTGGCGACGCAATCCGGACGCCAAATGGCGTCTGACTGAAGCGCGACTTCAATCCTTGATCGCTGTCCAGTCAGAACTGCTCGAGCAGGCGCGAAAACTGCTACAGCCCGAGGGGCGGATCATCTATGGCACTTGCTCGATCTTTGACGGCGAGAACGCATCGCAGATCGATCAGTTCCTCAAACGGCATCCGAGATGGCATCTTGTCGATCAGCTTCGCCTGTTGCCGAGTTCTGGCACGGATGGTTTTTTTGGCGCTTTGCTGTCACAGGTTGTGGACTCGCGTTAAAATTGATTGTCTATTCACCGTGAGACGATAGGGGCGGTGTTTGAAATTTGTGTCCGGTCACTGGACAGAGTGTCAGGGTGACAGAAAATGACTGAGCTCCTTGCTGGCGCCGCTGCTGCTCCAGTTCTCGTCCCGGCGATCCTGGCGGCGGCTGTATGCGATGGCTGGTTCGCCTGCCTCGTCAGCTTTGCGATGGCACCGATGACGGTGATCGGTGCGGCGATCCTTGTGGCAATCGGCACGGTTTTTCTGATCCGGTACCTCGTCCCGAAGAAAGGCACGGACGTCGGTCTGATCCTGATGACCCGTGAGTGGCCCGCAGCGATCACGCGACGCGATGGCCGCATCATCAATGCGAACGCCCCACTAACCGACGCCGTTGCGCGCAAGGCCGCGATTCTCGATATGCTTCAACCGCTGCTTGGCGCGTCGGCAAGCGACATCTATCGGATGTCCAGGCTCAGTCTGCAGGAGGGCATCGCGCTTGAAACCCACACGCGCGCCGACACAGGGGAGCAGGTTGTTCTGTGTGTCAATCTGTGCGGGCCGCATGAGCTTATCTGGCAGGTCATCCCTAAAACGCGCATGACGACACTGTTCAGCGATGGCGGGGCGCTTCAGTTCACCTCGGCGCCGTTCGCATACATCCGCATCGGTGCAATGGGTGAGGTCACGACGAACGATCTGTTTGGCGATGTGTTTTCAGAGGATGCAATTCACATTCTTGAAGAGCAGGTCGAAGCAGGCGTGTTCTCTGCTGGCCGCATCCTGCTGCCCGGAACAGATGGCGCGGACAGGCTGGCATTGAGTGCGTTGCGGATCGATCGATCCCAGGATGTCGACACCTACGAGATCTTCCTGTTCATTCCCGATGGTGAAACGACAGGACAGATCAGCGCGGCTGAAACGCTAGAAGCCATCCCGGTGTCGCTGTTGCATCTTGATATCGAGGGGCGTGTTTTCTGGGGAAACAGCCAGGCCCGCGCCATGCTTGGCAAGTCGTTCCGCGTTGGCCGGATGATTGGCGATATCCTGCAACCCTTGAGCAGGTCACTCGACGGGTTGATGGCAGAGGTTCGGGCGGGAACCTATGACGGATCTGGCGAAATGGTCCGGCTGAAGGACGGCGGGTTCGAGACGTTCGCCCAGGTTTCGCTGACACAGATCATGCTTCAGGGGCAACCATCACTGATGGCCGTCCTGACGGACGCGTCTGAACTGCGCATGCTCGAAGACAAGTTCGCCCAATCCCAGAAGATGGAGGCGGTCGGCAAGCTCGCAGGCGGGGTCGCACACGATTTCAACAATGTGCTCACTGCGATCAGCGGGAACTGCGACCTTCTGTTGCTCCGCAAGGACGCGAGCCATCCGGATTTCAACGACCTCACGCAAATCAAGCAGAACGCAAATCGCGCGGTGACGCTCGTCAGGCAACTGCTGGCATTCTCGCGCAAACAAACCCTCCAGCCCAAGTTGCTGTCGGTCCAGGATGTCGTATCGGATACGTTGTATCTGCTGGATCGACTGATTGGTGAAAACATCACTCTTTCGCTGGATCACGGGCGAAACCTGGGCTCCGTTCGCGCGGATCACCAACAGCTCGAACAGGCGATCATGAACCTCGTGGTGAACGCGCGTGATGCGATGCCCGAAGGGGGAACGATCACGATCAGCACACAGAACTCGCGTCTGAGCGAGATCCAGAAACATGTCGGCGTCTCGGTTCCGCCGGGTGACTATGTCGAAATCAGCGTATCGGACAGCGGAACCGGCATCGACCCGCAGGTCATGGACAAGGTGTTTGATCCATTCTTCACGACGAAAGCCGTTGGCGAAGGTACGGGTTTGGGGCTGTCGACCGTGTACGGCATCGTCAAGCAGTCAGGCGGCTACATTTATGCCGAGAACATCGAAGGGAACGGTGCGCGGTTCACAATCCTCCTGCCACGCGCGTTCCCTGCGCCCAACGAAATGCCCACGCCCGAGGCACCAATCGACGCTACCAAACCGGATCTCACCGGCCAGGGGGCCGTTCTACTCGTCGAAGACGAGGCGCCCGTCCGTTCGTTCGCGTCACGTGCGTTGAAACTGCGTGGCTACCGCGTGATCGAAGCAGAATCTGCCGAAGATGCCATGGTGGTGCTGACCGAGGGCGCCGAGGATGTCGACGTTCTTGTATCCGATGTCGTGATGCCGGGCATGGACGGGCCGACCTTTGCGCGCAAGGCGAGAGATCTGCGTCCGGATCTCAGGGTCATCTTCATATCTGGTTACGCCGAAGACTCCTTCCAGCGCAACTTGAGCGACATGGATTTTGAGTTCCTTCCGAAACCGTTCTCGCTGAACGAACTCACCGCGAAGGTGAAAGTCGCGATCGAGAGCACTCAGCCGCACGTATAGCGCGAGGAACCGCTCTAACCGGCTATGAGAGAAACCGTCCTAAGCGAGCGACTGGTATATTTCGAAGTCCAGCAAGAGATGATCATGTAAGCGGTCGCGGACGTCGAGAGAGAGTTCTTCCGCTGCATGTGCGGACGGAGACACGTTCCGCCGCTCCAGCACAACTTCACGGTCAAGCCTCTCCGAGAGAAAGGCGCACAGCTCATCCACGCGATCATACCGAAACAGGCGGTCAACGCCGATGCTGCCATCGGCAGCGGCGACGAACCGCGATTGGCGCCCCAGGTTCGCAGGCGCGCGGGCCCCGTCGATATAGAGTTCAACGAAGCGCTCGAAATCGATCCCCTCCGTTGATCGGGATGGATCAGGAATACCGGGGCGCGAGCGATAGCGCCACCAGCTGTGCAGCCAGCTCACCGGCTCCCGAAACATGCAAACCGTCTCCATCGGTCCTTCGGCAAGGTTTTCGAGAAATCGTTTCAGATGGCGATGGTACTTACGAAAGTTGGTGTGCTTGGCACCGGGATGCTTGGAAATCACAAGATCCATGTCCCTGGACAAAGCAGCCTCGAACGAGGTTGACGCACATTTCGGCATCGCGAGGATCACGAGACGGTGTTGGATCGAGGCCAGCATTCGGGGGTAGAGCCTCCTGGAAGCACTCCTAGTGTCATAGATCCGGCTTAACCGTTCGTAAACCACGAGCCCTTTCAACTATACGGAGAGCGACTCAAGTTTGTTCTTTATTTACCCCTAGCCTTGTGAGAACATCACAAGAACAGATGGTGTTTGCGCGCCTTCTGACGATATGAAATAAGGAGCAGGCAGGATGAGCGACAACCTATTGAAGCTGGCTGAAAGACGGACAATGGACAAACAAAAAGCACTGGATTCGGCACTGGCCCAGATCGAACGTAGCTTCGGCAAAGGTTCGATCATGAAGCTGGGCCAACGGGAAGCCGCCATGGATGTGGAGGCGGTTTCGACCGGGTCCTTGGGGCTCGATATAGCGTTGGGAATTGGCGGCCTTCCCAAAGGCCGGATCATCGAGATCTACGGCCCGGAGAGCTCCGGCAAGACAACCCTCGCCCTGCATTCGGTCGCCGAAGAACAGAAAAAGGGCGGAATCTGTGCCTTTGTCGATGCCGAGCATGCGCTCGATCCGGCCTATGCCCGCAAGCTGGGTGTTGATGTCGACGAGCTGCTGATTTCTCAGCCGGATGCTGGTGAGCAGGCGCTGGAGATTACCGATACCCTGGTCCGTTCGGGCGCGGTGTCGATGATCGTGGTGGACTCCGTTGCCGCGTTGACCCCCCGCGCAGAGCTCGAAGGCGACATGGGCGACGCACAGGTCGGTCTGCAAGCCCGTCTGATGAGCCAGGCCATGCGCAAGCTCACCGGATCCATAAGCCGTTCGAAATGCATGGTGATCTTCATCAACCAGATCCGCATGAAGATCGGCGTGATGTTCGGATCGCCCGAGACCACGACCGGCGGAAACGCATTGAAATTCTATTCCTCGGTACGGTTAGACATCCGCCGGATCGGATCGATCAAGGACCGCGACGAGGTTGTCGGCAACACGACCCGCGTCAAGGTCGTCAAGAACAAGGTTGCACCGCCGTTCAAACAGGTCGAGTTCGACATCATGTATGGCGAGGGTATCTCGAAGATGGGCGAGCTGATCGATCTCGGCGTCAAGGCCGGAGTGGTGGAGAAGTCGGGATCCTGGTTCTCGTATGGTGACGAGCGGATCGGCCAGGGCCGCGAGAACGTGAAGCAGTTCCTGCGTGACAATCCGCAGATCGCGCTTTCAGTTGAGGACAAGATCCGCGCAGCGCACGGTCTGGACTTCGACTTTGCGCCGGGTGCCGTAGAAGACGAGGACGAGGTTCTCGAAGCCTGACGCTCTCAAGAAGCGCCTATAAGCAACAAGGGCCAGCAACAGTGCCGGCCCTGCTGTTTCAGATCAATGCGATCGGGTTCAGCCGGTCTTGATCTTTGACACGGCATCCTTGAACGGCTTCACAACCTTGAACCCAGCGACAGTGGTCGCCGGCAGTTTGATCGTCTCACCGCTGGAAGGGTTGCGTGCGTCTCGTGCCGCGCGGTGCTTCGCTTCGATCTTTGCGATCCCCGGCAGAACGATAGAGCCGCCATCTTTGAGCGCCGACAACACAATGCCGGGCAGCGCGTCAATCGCTGCTTCCGCCTGAGACTTGTTCAGATCTGCTGCGGCGGCCAGAGCATCGACCAGTTCCGATTTTTTCATGCCTGTTTTCCTTAGTTCTTTGTCCGCGCTTGGACACACGCGTTTGCTTCAGTCACGTCACCGTCTGGACTTGGGCGAACCGCTCGGACATCGAGGCGAATAGGCCCATCGACCAGTGATACTTCGTCGTTTCGTGCGCACTTGATACATCGCACGCTCTGGTACGCACAAACAAAAAACCGCGCTTTATGGGCGTAGAGCGCCGTTTTATTGAACTTTTTGCACGTCGCCTACCGAATTGAGCGCGCCAGAGCCCCGTTCAGCGCTTCGACAGCTTGATCGGCTTGCGGTAGAAGATGTGCCGCCCGATGCGTGCCGTACGTTGCATCTTGCGCGACCAACGGGGCCGAACAGTTGTGTTGTGATAGAACAACGCGTCTCCGGTCAGGCGCCGTTCGGCACCACTGAGCATGACGTATGCGAGTTGGCCAAGCTCGTTGAAGACACCGTCGTTGCCGATCCGGTTCGACTTGCCATCACAGTTGTATGAAAACTGGCACGCGTTGCGGCGGCTTTGACCCTGTTGAACGACGCCGCAGACCGAGTTGGGATAGAGCCCCGAGTCAACGCGGTTCAAGATCACCTCGGCGACCGCGATCTGTCCGCGCAGGCTCTCTCCCCTGGCCTCGAAGTACAAAGCCTCGGCCAGGCAGTACCAGTTTTCGGACTTGTTCAGCACCTTTACCCGGGACAGAGCGTTCGCATTCAGGGATAGCGCCGCAACTTGCGTGTAATCCCGATCGGCATGCGACTTGGAGGTCCGTTTTGCCTCCTCATCCATCGATATGTGCCGGCCGATTGCACTGCGCGCTGTGCTGTCATAGGGCCACGTGCTGCCACCGGCCTCGATCGCTTCTAGGCCCGCTGCGCGCACGAAGTGTCTGGTCAGCGCGAACGAACTGAGTGCTGTCTGCTCTCCGCCAATTGCGTCCCCGACCACCGTCGAATAGCGCACGACATCAAGGCCAAGCGTGTCGGCGTTAACGGGTGTTGGTGCGGGCACCAGCAGTGCTGTTGCCATCATTATCCCTGCGAGTGGGCCGCAGGCCTGTCGTATGTTCATTGTCTTCTCGTTCTCTTCCCTGCAACTTGCTTCGCAGAGCGCTCCCACGTCCCCAACGCTCGATGCGATCAGCAGCAGTCGTCTTTCTTTATCATCAGCGCGGCGGTGAATGCAGATTTTGAGGAGGTTGCACGAGAGATCACGTGTGAAGTCGGTGTCGATTAGTGAGTCGCGTTACAAAAATGCCTCAGTAAATGCGGCGTCCAGGCGCGATTCACACTCGAATGTGTTGCAAAATGAGAATCTGTCACGATTCAATCCGCACAACTTTCTGGCGAGTTCTTGCCCAAAACGCCCGAAATGCGAGGAAATTCTATCTTCTCGCCAGCGAATCATTCTCGCGTTTCGCGACTCAACGAATCGTGGCCCATTTTTGACGCCCATGTTCGCGAACGCGTCAACGACTTCTGCCATGCCTGCGCCGGTCTCGGAGGAACAGGCCAGAAGGCCGACTTGCCGGGCACCATCGCTCAGCGAAAGCGCCCCCCGAATATCGGCCAGGGTTCGTGTCGCGATCTCGCCCAGATCCGCCTTCGTCACGATGATGAGATCCGGGATCTCCATGATCCCCGCCTTCATGTATTGCAGCGCGTCTCCGGACCCTGGCTGGGCGCAGAAGACGGTTCCATCGACAATGTCTGCCACGCCAGTTTCCGACTGACCGACGCCGACCGTTTCCACCAGCACAAGATCGAAGACGGACTGCATCAGGATCAGAGCCGGGAACGTCACCTCGGAAACGCCGCCAAGCCGGTTGCGCGCGGCCATCGATCGGACGAACACACCCGGGTCTGCGGGATCCGTCGTTAGCCGCGTTCGATCGCCGAGCAGCGCGCCACCGGTCCTGGACGAGGACGGATCGATCGCGATCACGCCGATGGTACGCCCGGACGCGCGCCACGCGGCAATCAGACCGTTCACAAGGCTCGACTTTCCAACGCCGGGCGGGCCGGTCAGTCCCAAGGTGAACCCGCGCGGCGACAGGAGGGCTTCATCCAGCAGAGTCGCGACGCCCGCCTCGGTCAGACGGGTTTCGACGTCAACAAGGGCGCGTGCGAGACTGCGCTTGCCGCCGCGTCGCAGATCTTCAAGAAGCATTGCGGTGTCGAAGAGCCGCCTGAGCCGCCGCAAGACGGGCCACCGGCAACCGGAACGGTGAACAGGACACATAGTCCAGACCGATCTCCTCGCAGAAATCTACCGACGCGGGATCACCGCCGTGCTCACCACAAAGCCCGAGGGATATTCCCGGAGAACGGGCGCGTGCACGCTCGATCGCGATCCGCATGATCTCGCCGACACCTTCGATGTCCAGGGAATGAAACGGATCGTGCCCGTAAACACCCTGCGCGACATAGTCGGGCATGAACCGCCCGGCATCGTCCCGGCTGAGCCCATAGAGCATCTGCGTCAGATCGTTCGTACCGAAACTGAGGAACCCTGCCGTCTCGGCAATCTCTCCGGCACGCAGGCATGCACGCGGCGTCTCAATCATCACACCGACCGTGTAGGTGATCTCGTCGCCCTGTTCCGCAGCGACATCTGCGGCCACCTCGCCGATCTTCGCGGTCAGAACCTCGAGTTCACGGACCGCCGAAATCAAGGGAATCATGATCTCGGGCATGACCGGTGCACCGGTGACGCGCGCCGCTGCGCGCGCAGCCTCGAAAATGGCACGCGTCTGCATTTCGTAGATCTCGGGATAGGCGATCCCGATCCGGCATCCCCGTTTCCCAAGCATCGGATTGAACTCGGCCAATTCTTCGGCGCGCGCCGCCACCTTCGAGACGGGCACGTTCATCTGCGCCGCCATCTCCCGCAATTCGCTCTCGCCATGGGGCAGGAACTCGTGCAGGGGCGGATCCAGCAGACGGATGGTGATCGGGCAGCCGGGCATACTCTCGAAAAGCCGCGTGAAGTCCTCGCGCTGCATTGGCAGAAGTCGGGCAAGGGCCATGCGGCGTTCGGCTTCCGACTCGGCCAGGATCATTTCGCGCATCGCAACGATCCGCCCGCCCTGGAAGAACATGTGCTCGGTGCGGCACAGACCGATCCCCTCGGCGCCAAAACCCTGTGCGACCTTCGCGTCCTCGGCGGTGTCGGCATTTGTCCGAACGCCCAAGCGGCGCACGTCATCGGACCACCCCAGCATCGCGGCAAAGGCACCCGACGTCTCGGGCTGGATCATCTTCACCTCGCCCGCCAGAACCTGGCCGGTCGTACCATCGACCGTGACCGTATCTCCCGCCGCCATGCGACGTCCATCGGCCGCGGTCAGAACGCCGTCTTCCCGATCGAGCACGAGATCCTTCGCACCGACGACGCACGGCTTCCCCAAACCCCGCGCGACCACGGCTGCATGGCTTGTCATGCCACCGCGCACCGTCAGAACGCCAATCGCCGCATGCATACCGCGAATATCCTCGGGACTGGTCTCGATCAGTGCAAGGATCGATGGCTCTCCACGCGCCGCCGCCAGTTCCGCGTCACTCGGTGAGAACACGAGCTTCCCGGATGCGCCGCCCGGCGATGCCGGAAGCCCGCGCCCCACAATGTCTCTCGGCGCATCGGGGTCGATCGCCGGGTGCAACTGTTCCTCAAGATGCGCGGGGTCAACGCGCAGAATTGCCTCCTCGCGCGAGATTGCACCCGCATCTGCCAGCGACACAGCAATGTGGATGGCAGCGCGCGCAGACCGTTTGGCAGGGTGAACTTCCAGGATGTTCAGCTCTCCGGCCGAGATTGTGAACTCCAGGCGTACGGCATCGCCGATCCGCTGTTCGATGACGGCCCCGGCCCTGACCAGTTCCGACAACTGCTCTGGCGCGTCGTCCTCGAGTGCGGGAACACGCAATCCGAGTTGGTCCCGTTCCGCGCGCGTGATCACGTGCGGCGTGCGCAGGCCCATCAGCACTTCGTCGCCCTGCGCCTGTGGCAGGTAGCGTCCACTCAGATGCCAATGGCCCGTGGCCTCGTCACGCATGTCAGCATAGCCCGCACCGCAGACTGTCTGGCCAACACCCAACGCCATGGCTTGAACGATGACGGCGAGATCGACATCCGGATCCGATCCAAGTGCCGTGCGGCGTGTTCGTGCGCGCGGGCTCCGCCAGGATTTCCGCATCGCCGACACCGCGAGGTCAAGCTGCTCATGCGCATCCTCGGGGAAAGCAGACCCGGTTTCGCTCTCGATCAGGTCCCGGCATGTGTCGATCAGATCGCGCAGCTGCTCGGCACCAAGTTCCGTCTCGTCATCGCATCCCGCAAGCCTCAGCGCATCGTGCATAGCGTATTCGAACTCATCGACATCGACGCCCAGAACGCCCGAACCAAAGGATTGAATGACACGCCGGTAGATATCCAGCGCGGCGCGCTCCCCCAACCTGGCCGCCAGCGCTGGAACGGCTGCCTCGAACATCCCGACATTGAGAATGGCCGGCGCCATGCCACCCGCCTGCAGTTCCGCAGACGGTCGGACAGCCAACAACAGCGGATTGTCGGGATCACCGAGACTGCGATCCGTCGCTGCTTCCAAATGCTGGATGTGCACGCTCAGCGACGTTTCATGACTGGCAGGCAGTACGAAAGCGGGCGGCACCGTCAGCCCGGCGGCGCGGGCTTCCCCGAGGAGAAAGGCCTTTTGGCCGTGACAGGTCATGCAGGGACTGTTCTCGCCCAAGCCGATCCATCCAATGTCGCAAGCGCACGTCATCGGCGCGTCATAACCTGCCCATTGTGCGTTGCACAAGCAGGGTTCCGCCCGGACGTCGGGTCACTGTTCCCGTGCTGTCCGATAGCGTTCGATCATTCCACGCGTCGAACTGTCCAAGTCGCTCAGATCACCCACGCCAAGGCGCGGCATAAGATCCGTCGTCAGCGTTTTGCCGAGTTCGACACCGTACTGATCGAAAGCATTTATCCCCCAAAGGACGCTCTGGACGTATGTCCGATGCTCGAACAGTGCGACGACAGCGCCGAGCGTTCGTGGATCAAGTACCGAATAGCAGATCATCGTCGAGGGCCGGTCGCCAGGGAATGTCCTGTGCGGCGCGATCCGGTCAATCTCGTTCTCATCCACCCCAGACGAAGCAAGAAGCGCGCGCACCGCATCCTCGTCGCGCCCGAACGCCAGAGCAGCTGCCTGCGCCAGCGCACTCCCGAACAGCGCGTCGTGATGGCCTTCGATACCGCCGGCAGACTGGGTTCCAACCAAGAAATCCACGGGCACGATGTCCGTGCCTTGGTGCAGCATCTGAAAGAACGAATGCTGAGAATTTGTCCCAGGCTCGCCGAAGATCACCCCCGCCGTCGACACTTCAAGAACGTCCCCACCGACGCTGACACGTTTGCCATTCGATTCCATGTCCAGTTGCTGCAGGTACGCGGGCAAGCGGCCCAGTCGTTCTTCGTAGGGAAGACAGGCAACGGATGCGCACCCCATCGCGTTGCGGCGCCAGACACCGACCAGACCGAGTAGAACCGGCAAATTCTCCGTCAACGGGGTCTTCCGGAAATGCTGGTCCATCTGGGCAGCGCCGGACAGAAAGGCCTTGAACGCGTCCGCGCCGATTGCGATCGCCAGGGGCAGCCCAATAACACCCCAAAGCGAGTACCGCCCACCGACCCAGTCCCAGAACCGGAAGACACGGTCATCGGGAACACCGAAGGAGCGTGTCGCTTCGGGGTTCGTCGAGATCGCTGCCAGATGCGCGGAGGTCTGGTCTCCCAAGGCGTCCTTCAGCCACGAGAGAGCGGATCGCGCATTGGCCATCGTCTCGAGCGTTGTGAAGCTTTTCGAGGCCACAATCACCAGCGTCCTCCGCGGATCCAGATGCCGGATCGTGTCTGCCAGGGCAGTTCCATCGACATTCGATACGAAATGGATGCGCGGTCCGTCATGCCACGGCGTCAACGCCCGAACGGCCATGGCCGGGCCAAGGTCTGACCCGCCGATACCGAGGTTGATGACATCGCTGAACGGCGCGCCGTCGGCTGCGCTGATGTCACCGGAGCGAACTGCCGTGGCGAAGGCCAGCATCCGGTCGCGCTCGGCGCGGACCGCCGGCATCACTGCTTCGCCATCGACCTCGAGCCCCTCGTCAACACCGTCGCGGAGCGCCATGTGCAAAGCAGCTCGGCCTTCAGTGGCGTTGACGTGGTCTGCATCGAAGAGCGCGGCAATCTTGTCCTTGAGCGACACGGCCTCGGCCAGCGCAACGAGCGCCTGCAACGCCGGGCGGTCGAGCTTCTCTTTCGAGATATCGACCAACAGCCCGCAGGCTTCCTGCGCGAAATGGTCAAACCGATCAGCCTCTTCCGCGAAGAGCTGTTTCAGCGAAACAGGTTTCAGCCGTGCGGCTTCGCGGTGAACATTCGACCAGGCGTCCTGAGTAGTCATCATGTGCTCTCTGTGTTCGAACGGTTTAAGGCGATCTCAATCCCGGTTCGTCAGTGTCCGGGACACCGCATCCTGCCAACCGCCGTACCGCTGCGTGCGAATTTCTTCTGACATTTTAGGGTCAAACCGGCGATCCAGCGCCCAGCTTTCCGAGAATCCAGTCTGGTCCGGATAAATTCCGGCGTGCATCCCTGCCAGCCACGCCGCTCCCAGCGCCGTCGTTTCCTGGAAGACCGGGCGATCGACAGGCGCCCCGATGATGTCCGCGAGGAACTGCATCGTCCAGTCCGAGGCCGTCATGCCCCCATCGACCCGCAGTACCGTATCCGAACTTCCGCCAGCGTCCCGGCGCATCGCATCCAGCAGGTCGCGCGTCTGGTAACCGACGCTCTCCAAAGCGGCCCGGCCCAGTTCGGCCCGGCCCGTGCCCCGGGTCAGACCGAAGATCGCGCCACGGCACGTGCTGTCCCAGTAGGGCGCACCAAGCCCGACAAAGGCCGGAACCATGTAGACCTGTTGCATGGGGTCCGCCGCCTCGGCCAGCGCTTGGGTGTCGGACGCCTGTTCGATGATCGAGAGACCATCCCTCAGCCATTGCACGACGGCCCCTGCGACGAAGATCGAGCCCTCGAGCGCATAGGTCGTCTCGCCGTCCAGGCGATAGGCGATTGTTGTCAGCAGCCTGTTCTTCGATGCGACGGGTTCCGTGCCCGTGTTCAGCAGCGCGAAGCAGCCGGTCCCGTAGGTCGACTTCATCATGCCATTCTTGAAACACGCCTGCCCGACCGTCGCCGCCTGCTGATCGCCGGCAACGCCGCGAATGGCGACCGCGCCGCCGAACAGACTGGTCTCACCAAAGTCATCCGCCGAATTCCGAACGGAGGGCAGGATCGATTTCGGAACACGCAGCAGGTCACAGAGCGCGTCATCCCACGCATTCGTGTGGATGTTGTAGAGCATCGTCCGTGACGCATTGGTGGCGTCCGTCACATGACTGACACCGTTCGTCAGCCGCCAGATCAGCCAGCTATCGACCGTGCCGGCGAGAAGTTCGCCCGCCTCGGCACGCGCCCGCGCGCCCTCGACATGATCCAAGATCCAGGCGATCTTGGTGCCCGAGAAGTAGGGATCCAGCAAAAGACCGGTCTTCTCCGCGACCGTCGGCTCGTGGCCCGCCTGCTGTAGGGCCTCGCAGACATCGGAGGTCCGGCGATCCTGCCACACGATCGCATTGTGAATGGCCCGGCCCGTCTCTCGGTCCCAGATCACCACGGTTTCGCGTTGATTGGTCACGCCAATCGCTGCGATCTCGCCCGGAATCAGATCCGCAATGACCTCCCGGCAGGTCGCGACCGTGGTGTCCCAAAGATCTTCCGGGTCGTGTTCCACCCAACCGGAATTCGGGAAATGCTGGGCGAACTCCCGCTGCGCAATGCGCAGAACCTTGAGATCGCGGTCAAACAGGATTGCCCGGGTGGATGTTGTGCCCTGATCGATGGCGAGCGTGTGGCTCATGTTCAACCTCAGCCGAGTAGCAAGGCCATGACCAGCAGGCCAAGCCCCATGAATGCGGATCCGATTGCGGCCATGTGGGCGAAGATCAGCTTGTTCAACTCCGCTTTGACGCGGGTGTCATCCAACTCGGCCCGGCGCAGCCAGACGGCATGCCGAATGCACCAGATCACGCCTGCCAAGCCGACGAGCGACAAGACAGCGCCGATTGCAATCACGATTTTCATGAGGGCGGCATAGCGTGCGTGCCGCGTTCTGACCAGAGCGCCGGACATGGTGCCATTAACCGTCCTGCAACTTTCTGGTGCATTTTCTGCATTCAGGACTCGACGCTGCGCCTGGCAACCCCTATTTTACCCCTACGCGCTAAGGGGTGTTCCATGATCGTTCTGATAATCGCTGCTGCAATCGCCGTGATCTACATGAGTTCGCGGGTCGAAACTCAACCCGTAGAGCGCAAGGTTCGGGTTCGTGACGAAAAGCGCCCTCAGCGCTCGTTCGACATCATCGACGACTGAGCGTCGACCCCCCCGCCACACAGAACAGACTTCTCCGCCAAACTTTGCGCCGGGCTATCGCTCTTCCGGCGTAGAACCCGTAGTATGATTTGGCGCATGGACGGGCGCTGCCACAGCGTGCGTGATTTCGTGGCGCCGAAAATCGGGATGAAGTGAATTTCGCATGTCCATCTGGAAGCGAATCGGTGACGCCCTCGCCGCTCTCGTCGACGGAGAGCCGCTGTCGGCGATTCTCGAAAGACTGACATCGCCACCTGAGAGAACCGTCGCATTTACAATCGCTGTCATCGCACTCGGCGCGAAACTGGCGAAGGCTGATGGGCGCGTCACCGCGGACGAAGTCTCGGCCTTTCGACAGATCTTCACGATCCCGCCGGGAGAGGAGACACACGCAGCCCGGATCTTCAACCTCGCGCGGA
This sequence comes from Pseudomonadota bacterium, assembly GCA_038534135.1. Classification (GTDB taxonomy): domain Bacteria; phylum Pseudomonadota; class Alphaproteobacteria; order Rhodobacterales; family Rhodobacteraceae; genus Thermohalobaculum. The sequence goes on from JBCAXJ010000017.1 coordinate 51,629, forward strand.
CCGATATGAACGGATACGAAAGCTACGCGCGCCAGATCGCGCGGATGTTTGCGGACCGGCCCGAGGTTTTGGCGGATCTGCTGGAAGGCCTGGTTTTCATCGCCGTGGCGGACGGCACCTATCACCCGGACGAAGATGCGTTTCTGCATCGTGTGACAGAGCTTTTCGGCCTGCCGACGCAAACGCTGCGCGCGATCAAAGCGCGTCTGGTTGTCGATCCGCAAGATCCGTACACGGTGCTCGGCGTCCCGCCCGAAATCGGTGACGCGGATTTGCGCAAACACTGGCGAACGCTTGTGCGCGACTTGCACCCGGATCGGATGATCGGGCGCGGCGTGCCACCCGAAGCACAGCGACTGGCTGAACAACGTCTATCAGCCGTGAACACGGCCTATGCGCTTATCCGGTCCGAACGCGCCGCGGCGCAACCGGTCGGTACGGCCTGATTACCGAAAATCGATCGGTCGCTGCAGCTCTCGAACATACCGCTCGATCTGCTCGATCTGGTTGAAGGACAACTTTGAAAAGCCAGGCATGTCGCCCATCCGCCAGTTCTGTTGCGGCGTCCCGCTGGAGACTGCGGCATGAAATTCGCGCTTCGGCAGCGCTCTGCGGTGGTAGATCGGATCCAACAGGCTGGGTCCCCGGCCGGTCCCGACGGCACGCTCGCCATGACACTCCATGCACGACGCACGATAGGTCCGCATCCCGGCAATCGCGAGTTGGGAGAACATCTGCCGCTCGTGGTGCCGCTCCATGTCAAGCGACGGTCCGTCACCTGTTTCATAAGGCCCGTCCAACGCCATCATCGGCGCGATAACAATAACCGGCGCTGCAAGCGACGCGGTCGTGATAAGTGCTGCACGCAATTCCGTCATATCGATACGCCCCCGACCCCGATGGATCCGAACTCTCCTGGGCTTTGGATACACCAGGTCTGGTTAAAACGAGATTTCGAGGGGTGGGATCGTACTCAGCAGACCGCGTCGATACGCTCGAGGCTCATGGCACCGGGGACAACAGTGACCGGAATGGGCATCCTGCCGCCCATCTTCGAGACAAGCTGGCTGACGAGCGGACCCGGGCTGTCTCCCTCGCCTGCACCCAGGACGAGGACACCGATCTCATTGTCCTCTTCGATCAGTTCCAACACCTGCTCGGCGCGGTTGCCTTCTCGGATGATGAACTCTGGTGTGACACCGCAGAGCGCATTCAGTTCGTCTGCCAATTCCGCCAAACGGTTTTCTGCTGCATCGCGGGCCTCTTGCCGCATCAATTCCGCCACGCCGACCCAATGCTGGAATTCATCGGGCGCGATGACGTACTGCATGACGATACCGCCACCGGTGTTCTGCGCCCTGCGCGCCGCGAAGCGTAACGCATTCATGCACTCCGGCGTCTCGTCGACGACGACCATAAACTTGCGCATCGGGTCTCCGCACTTCGCTGCAAGCCCTAAACCATGACAGGTCCATGTAATGCGCGCAAGGATCTTGCCCGGTGGTCAGGAGGACCGGGCCGCAGAGCGATTGCAACCAGAACGAGAGCACAACATCTTCTGCAAGAAAGATCCATTGTACCGCCATATTCTGGGCGATAACCTATGTGTGGAACGAACGGGGCGGATACAACATGCTTGAACGACTATGGCGGCAAAGACGCCGCCTGGTGCTGACGTTCATCCTGTGTGGGCTGACAGGCTTCATCCTGGCGGACGGCGGGGTCCTGGCGAGCATCGCCAACACGGTGGAACTTGGGCTGCTCGGCGTGATCCTGACGGCTGCCATGTTGCTTGCCCTGCCGGACGCGCGCTGGTTTGTGTTCAAGCTGGCGGCTCTTGCGCCGGTCTTTGCGCTGCTGGCTCTGGCTCTGCCGGGCGCCCTGGTTCTGGTGCTCTACGCAGCAGCGGCGATCGCCCTGCCATCGCATCCGTGGGCGCTGGACCGGATTCGTTTGCCGATCATATTCCGGGCGCGGGACGAGGCGCGGATCGCACTGCCAAAAGAGCGTGTCTGGGACCGGGTCTACCCGCGCGAAACCAATGAACACTGGGACCCGTTTCTGCGCAGCATACGCTCCGGCAGGTCGGACGATACGTTCTTCCTGGTCTACGAAGCGTTGTCGCGCAGCGGCGAGCTTCAAGTCCCGATCAGAGTGTTCGACGTAGAGCCCGGCGTGCATTTCAAGACACGGGATCTGTCGCTGCCGGATGCAGCGGAAGGGGGGCCCGTTACTGTGACAAGTCACGTCGTCGAATCCGATGGCGATGGAACCTCGCTGATCCTGATGGAGGCGACCTGGCGCCCCATGCTGTGGACCGCCTTCAGTCAATGGCTCGACGACTATCTGGGCGACCATGTCGACCGGCTGGCGGCACTGCTCGAGGGTCGGCCGGACTGGTCTCTGAAAGGCGCCTCGCTGCGGACGTTTGTGACGCGTGTTCAGGCGGATCCGTTCGAGATGTTCCAGCGGAGCTGACGGTCTCGACCCAATCCAGGCATCTTGTTGTTCAGCACGTTCAGCGAGCAAAGCCGAGGCGTCAAAGCTCGCCTCCCGCAAAGACTTTAGACGAATTTTAACTTGTCCGGCTTAAAAGACGCGGCGTTAACAGGGGCAGGTGGTCAGAGCATCAGCCCCCACTCTTCCGGAAGAGCGGCATGATCGGAGGAAGCACCCTCCGGACCTGTCGTGGCCAATGACGGCCGAAACGGACGTTGCTTGCGGCTGGCCAGCTGCAACGATCTTTGATCGACCAGGGGATATCCCCACCGATCTGCACCCGAAAGACGCAGCTTAGCTGCAGACCGTCCCAAGAGAGCATCAACCAACGCGCCGGGGGCCAAAGCTCCCATGGCGCCGTCGGTGTTTGCGTGCGCCTCTACCGTGACCGCAGGAAACCCACTTTCTCGTAGGTTTCAGCAAGGACTGGTTCGGCAATCTCCGCCGCCCGGTTCGCACCATCACCGAGAATCCGGTCAATCTCGGCCGGATCGGCGAGAAGCCGGTTCATCTCGGTCGTGATCGGCTCCAGAACCGAGACGGCGAGGTCGGCAAGCGCCGGCTTAAAGTCTCCGAAACCCTTTCCGCCGAACTCCGAGAGAACGTCCTCGGACGTCCGGTTCGCCAGAGCCGCATAGATCGACACCAGGTTTGTCGCTTCGGCACGATCCTCCAACCCTTCCATCTCCGATGGCAACGGCTCGGGATCCGTCCGAGCCTTGCGGATCTTGTTCGCGATCGCGTCAGCATTATCCGTCATGTTGATGCGGCTCATGTCCGAGGGGTCGGACTTCGACATCTTCTTGGTACCATCCCGCAAGCTCATCACGCGCGGTGCCGGACCGCCGATCAGCGGCTCGGTCATCGGGAAAAAATCCTCGGCCCCGAAATCGTTGTTGAACTTCGCAGCGATGTCCCGGCACAGTTCGAGATGCTGTTTCTGATCCTCGCCCACCGGCACGTGCGTCGCCTTGTAGATCAGGATATCCGCCGCCATCAGCGCGGGATAGGTATACAACCCGGCCGAGGCGTTCTCGCGGTTCTTGCCGGCCTTGTCCTTGAACTGCGTCATCCGGTTCAACCAGCCAAGGCGCACGACGCAGCCGAACAGCCACCCAAGTTCCGCATGGGCCGGAACCTGGCTTTGGTTGAACAGGATCGACTTTTTCGGATCCAGCCCGCACGCCATGAAACAGGCGGCTACCGAACGCGTCGCCTCGCGCAAGTCCTCGTGGACCAGCGTGTCCGTGAGGGCATGCAGATCGACCATGCAATAGATCGTCTCCATCTCGCTGCCCTGCAGCTCGACGAAGCGGCGCAACGCACCAAGATAGTTTCCCAGCGTAAGAGCGCCGGTTGGCTGGACGCCCGAAAAGACACGCGGCGTGTGGGTCATTTGCTTTTCCTCTGGAATGCGGCGCTTCCCTAGGCCGCACGATCCGGCGGGTCAAGCGTGTCCTCCCAGAACGCGCACTCACGCGATGTACGCGTCGCCTTCGGTGTGCTGGTGCTCGACATCCTGACCGAAAGTCAGCAAGGCGTTTGGCGATAGCCCTGCCAAGGCATCAACCGGTCACCCGTCACCCTGAATGCGTGCAGACGAGACCATCGACAGGACATCGGGACAGGACATCCGCCGCCACGCTTCCGATCAGCGCATGGGCGATCCCTGTCCGGCCATGCGTACCCATCGCGATCAAATCCGGCTTGTATGCGCCGATCTGCTGATCGATCGTCTCCAGAACCGTACCTTCGGCCACGTTGAAAACGAGCTCCGGCGCCCGATCACCCAGATCGCTGCGAAGTTCGCTCGCCAACGCATCCAGGACGGACGTCGCTCGTGACCGGTCACTATCGATCGCTGCCGCCTGGCTTTCTTCGCTCAAAAGTCCGGTGAAGGGGCGTTGGACCGCGTGCAGCAAGACAATTTCCCCACCGGGTGTGAGCTGCGCCGCAACGCGCGCGGCCTGTGCTGCGTGGGCCGAAAGATCGGTGGGGACCAGCACACGTTTGTACGGACCATCGCCCGCGTGTTTCGCCACCAGAACCGGTCGCGTGCCGTAGCGTATCACCCGTTCAGCCGTCGTTCCGCGAAACAGTTCGGGGTGTTTATGCCGATGCGGGCCAAGCACGATAAGCTCGGCGTCACTTTGATCCGCGTGTTGGATGATCTCGTTGAAGTCGGACCCGATCGCGACATGCGTTGCGATGTCGAGCTCCGCCACAGTCGGCAGCTGCTTCACTTGGCGCGCAACAGCGTCCTCGGCCGCCTGCTGCTTCTGAGCGGTGGTGGCTTCGAAAAACAACTCGTCCAGGACAGTAATGACCTCGAGCTTTGCCGTGAACTGATGCGCCAGCCTTGCCGCCCGCGACAATGCAAGATTCGAACGCGCAGAAAGATCATTGCCAACCACAATCCGTTTCATCCCAGCGTCCTTTTCACTCCCGATTTGCGCCCAAGGCGTTTTCTGAGTGTTTAAGTAAGAAATGGTGTGCGCATCTCAAGACGCCGCGTGTCGGTTCTGCATCGACACCATGCAAAGAGTCATTGTGGGAAAGTCTGAAGAGGGGACCGAGATACGCCGAAGTGCATCAGGCACCCTTGGCCGTGTGTTCAACCCGGGTGCATGATTGGTGAGGTATACGTTGGATCGTGCGCCACCGGCGAAGGCCGTCCATCGCGCAAAGCCGCCAATACGTCCGAGAAGCGCGTCTCATAGCGAAAGCCAAGATCGCGCTCGATCAAGGTCCCGTCATAGACGCGTCCCAGCGATTTCGGAAGACTCCAGCCTTCCCGAGCGTAAAGCGCGTCTGCCTCCGGGAAGCGATCAAGCGTCACAGCGCGTGCATCCGTCTTGAGCGCCTGTGTGTCAGACCGCGCGAACGGCGTCGGCGCCGAGACGATGTAGAGCCCAAAGCCCCTCTCGCTCACGCGCTCAAGCGCCGTCAGATGGGCCCGCGCCATGTCCCTGACCGTGGCACGGCGGTTCAGCAACTCGTTGGCTTTGAGGTTTGGACCCGACACGTCGGCGAGCGTGTCGTCGTCTTCCGGAAAGAACCGCGCCGTTCGCAGAATCACGACGGCCAATCCCCGCTCGATGTGGTGCTGGCGGCACAACGCCTCCGCCGCCAATTTGGTCACACCATAGATGTTGCGCGGCTCTATGGGGCCCGACGTTTCATCCAGCCAGATCGCCATGTCCGATTGCTCGGTCCTGATCCGCTGGCTGATCATCAGCGACGTGGTCGACGTGAAGATGAAGCGCTGCACACCATGGCGACACACGGCTTCCAGAAGGTTCAGCGTGCCCGTGACATTGACGTCCACGAACGCCTGCTGCGGGTAGCGCGCAATGTCGGGCTTGTGCAGAGCGCCTGCGTGGATGACACCGTCGAAGCGATGTTGCGTGAACAGTTTATCGATCGCAGCGCGATCGGCGACGCTGGCGATAACATCGGTCCATGCCGAGCCGACGACGTCCAGACCCAGCGGCTCATGCCCGGCTTCGCGGAGTATGGGAAACAGATGCCGCCCCAGCCAACCGGAAGACCCTGTGACAAGAACCTTCATGCCGTCACCTGCCAGACAACCCGGCGCACCTGTTTGCAAGAGACCTGTTTGCCAAAGACCTGTTTACCGGAGAGCTGGCGCAAGACCGGTTCAGGCCGCGCCCGGAAGAACGCCGTTCAAGCAGTAGTCGAGGATCTCGACGACCTGGGCCGGGGTCTCAGCGACGGCCTCGGCCGCCTCGTCGACTTCCTTCAACGCATGCTGATGATCCGCGCCGTGAAGGATGATCAGGGACTTTCCCAGCGCGGCCGCATAGCCCGCGTCGAAGGCCGCGTTCCATTGCTTGTACTTGTCGCCAAACCGCACGACGACCACGTCGGATTTCTCGATCAGTGTCCGCGTGCGGATGGCGTTCACGCCCGCGCCCTTGCGGTCGTGCCAGAACTTCTTGTCCTCGCCACCAAGGATCGTCACGCCGCAATCATCAGACGCACCGTGATCGGTCACCGGGGCGGTGAAACGGATGTCCAGGCCCTTGGCTTGGGCGCCGGAGACGATTTGCTCGCGCCAATCCGTATGGATCTCGCCGCTCAGGTAGACTTGCCATGTCATCGATGCATCCTCCGCTTTGGGGTTTGGCGCGGAAGATAGCGGACACCCGGAATCTCACAACTGGATTCGGACGATAGAACACGTGCGGCCTGCCCGGGGCGAGGGTGGGTGTCGGGGAGAAATGCGCCCGACGGGCAGGCCGCAACCGGATTGGGTCGCAGGGTTAGACGATTGCCAATCCGGTATCCAATGGGGCCCAAAGGCGGGGTCCACGGCATGTCATGCTGCGTGGCAAACCATCGGTCTGGCGCCGCGGTTCCTCGGCCAGAGGGTAGCGCTCGATCAGCCGCCAGGGCCTTCCGCGCCCGGGATTGCCCATCAGAGCAAGATCCGCGAGCACCTGCGGCTCGGCCAGAATGGTCGCCAGCGCCGGTGTCAGGTCATCCGCCATGTCCATCGCGTCGGCCAGATCCATGCGATCGGTCAGCGCAATATGAAACCGGCCGGTTTCGAGCATCCCGGCATCGCTCCACGCGCCCATGCCGGGCAGGTAGATTCCCGCGACCGTGCTGGCGCCCGTATAATGCTGATGCCCGCCGTCGCGGCGGATCCCGCGGATCAGGTCGGTCAAGCAACGCGCGACCTGGTTCACCGACCGGCTTGGCCGCGCAAGCGTCAGCACAACCCGACCATCCATCACCATGACCTCGAGCTTCGGCAGGCGCACCGAGGGCAAAGCCTGCGACAAGGCCAGAAGCTTCTGATCCAGCGACCAGACCGTACGGCCGCGATCCAACCGGAACGGCGCCGACAAGGCAGCATGAAGCCCATAAGTCGCGTTCGAGCCCGGGGCTTCCGGGCGCCCGCGCCTGAGCCGGCGAATCTCTGGCAGGTCGGCCACCGCCCCGCGATCTGCACACCACCCGGTCCAGCCGGCGCCAAACACCGACAAAGCCGAATCCGTGCGCGGGATCCAGTAGACGGCATAGTCCTCGTAGTCCTGATGCATTGAAGCCTCCCACCTCTGATTGAAACAACGATACGCAGGTGCCCGTGATCCGAGTGTGAATTTTGTTACAATGCAGAATTTTCCTGATCGCGACTGGTTCATCACGGAGCGACTGACTGGTGCCACACGCCGCATGGCAGGGTTGCCATATCGCTCCATACCGTTAGGACATGCTGGTCCTGTACAATTGGGGGTGAGGTCATGGCCGACGGATCGCAACCGGCGCTGGAGACATCTCCGCATGTCTCGGACGAGGTGCGCAAGACGACCTGCTACATGTGCGCCTGCCGCTGCGGCATCAACGTGCACCTGCGCGAGGGTCCGAACGGCGCACCGATGATCCGCTATATCGAGGGCAATCGAGACCACCCGGTGAACAAGGGCGTGCTCTGTGCCAAGGGATCCGCCGGGATCATGCAGCACTACTCGCCCGCGCGGCTGATGAAGCCGCTGTTGCGGACGGGTGAACGCGGCTCTGGCGAGTTCAAGGAGATCTCGTGGGACGAGGCGCTGGGCACAGCCGCCGAGTGGCTCGCACCCCTGCGCGCCGATCCAAAGAAGCTCGCGTTCTTCACGGGCCGTGACCAATCACAGTCGCTGACCTCGTGGTGGGCGCAGAACTTCGGCACACCGAACTATGCGGCACATGGCGGGTTCTGCTCGGTCAACATGGCTGCCGCCGGGATCTACACGCTGGGCGGCGCGTTCTGGGAGTTCGGCTCGCCCGACTGGGACAAGACCAAGTTCTTCATGGTCTTCGGCGTGGCCGAGGACCACGACTCGAACCCGATCAAGACCGGCATCGGCAACCTGAAGTCACGCGGCGGACGCGTGGTCGGCGTCAACCCTGTGCGCACCGGTTACAATGCGGTCGCCGATGAGTGGGTGGGCATCACGCCGGGTACAGACGGGCTGTTCATCCTGGCGCTGGTGCACGAGTTACTGCGCTCGGGCATGGTCGATGTCGACTATCTGCGCCGCTGGTCCAACGCGACCTGGCTGGTCAGCCGCGAGCCGGGCGAAGACTTTGGCCTGTTCGTTCGCGACGCCGACGGCAAGCCGCTGGTCTGGGACCGCGCGACGGGGTCCGCGCAACCCTTCGACAAACCCGGTCTGAAACCCGAGATGAAGGGCACCTTCACCGCACCCGATGGCGGACAATGTCAGCCCTCGTTCGAGCTGATGGCCTCGAAGTATCTCGATCCGGAATTCGCGCCCGACGCCGTGGCCCAACGCTGCGGGATCTCTGCCGAACGCATTTGCCGCCTCGCCGCCGAGATTGCAGATGTGGCCTTCAACCAGTCCGAGGAGATCGCCTATCCCTGGACCGATTTCCGGGGCGAGACACACGAGACGATGATCATGCGCCCGGTCAGCTTCCACGCCATGCGCGGGATCTCGGCGCACTCGAACGGCTTCCAGACCTGCCGTGCCTTGCATCTGCTGCAACTGCTGCTGGGCACGGTCGAGCGTCCGGGCGGGTTCCGCTTCAAGCCGCCCTATCCCAAGCCGATGGAGGCGCACCCTGCCCCGCATTCGCTGACCACGCCGAACGCACCGCTTGGCGGGCCGCATCTGGGGTTCGTGCGGGACCCCTCGGACCTCGCGATCGACGCTGACGGCACGCCCAACCGCATCGACAAGGCGTTCACCTGGGAGAACCCGATGTCGGCCCACGGGCTGATGCACATGGTGATCTCGAACGCGCACGCGGGCGACCCGTACCCGATCGAATGCCTGATGATGTACATGGCCAACATGGCCTGGAACTCGTCGATGAACACCTCCAGCGTGATGGAGATGCTGACCGACAAACGCGAGGACGGCGAATACAAGATTCCGAAGATCATCTACTCGGATGCATATTCCTCCGAGATGGTCGCCTATGCTGACCTGATCCTGCCCGACACCACGTATCTGGAGCGGCATGATTGCATCTCGCTGCTGGACCGCCCGATCGGAGAACTGGATGGCGTGGCCGACGCGATCCGCTGGCCGGTTGTCGAGCCGGAAAATCAGGCAGAAGGCCGCGACGTGCGCTGCTTCCAGTCGGCGCTGATCCAGCTTGGCGGCAAGCTCGGCCTGCCGGGACTGGTCGATGATGACGGCAACCCGCGCTACGAAGACTACGCCGATTACATCACCAACCACCAGCGCCGCCCCGGAGTCGGGCCTCTGGCCGGTTGGCGCGGCGAGGATGGCGAGGGCAAGGGGCGTGGCGCGCCGAACCCCAACCAGATCGACAAGTACATCGAAAACGGCGGTTTCTGGCTGGAGCATATCCCGCATGACTGCCTCTACATGCGGCCCTTCAATCAGAAGTACCAGGACTGGGCGGTCGAGATGGGCTTCTTCGACAAGCCCTTCCCGTACGTGTTTCAGATGTATGTCGAGCCGCTGCGCAAGTTCCAGCTTGCCGCCGAAGGCCATGGCGAACATCAACCCCCCGAACACCTGCGCGAGCAGCTCAAGATGGCGATGGACCCGCTGCCGGTCTGGTGGGAACCGTTCGAACAGGCGCAGGTCGACAACTCGGAATACCCACTGCACGCAATCACCCAGCGCCCCGCCGCGATGTACCACGCCTGGGGCTCGCAGAACGCATGGCTGCGCCAGATCCACGGCGAGAACCCTATGTACGTGCCGGGCAAGGTCTGTGACGAACACGGTTTGAAGTCCGGCGACTGGGCGTATGTCTCCTCGCACCACGGGCGCATCAAGGTGAAGATCGCCCGGATGGACGCGGTCAACGAGAAGACGCTCTGGACCTGGAACGCCATTGGGAAGCGTGAAGGCGCCTGGGCTTTGGACCGCGGCGCGCCCGAGGCCAAGCGCGGCTTCCTGCTGAACCATCTGATCCACGAACTGCTGCCCCCGAAGGGCGACGGCCTACGCTGGTCGAACTCGGACCCGGTGACCGGACAGGCGGCCTGGTACGACCTGCGTGTGAAGATCGAGAAGGCCGAGGATGGGGTAGAGATGTCCGAACCGAGGGCTGAGGCACAGAAGTCTCCGACCAAGGCCAAGCCGGAAGAACTGACCTACGGGAAAGAGTGGTGAGACTTCCTAAAGCTTTTTTGTCAGTGTTTCTAGTGGCCCTAATTTGTGGTCCCTTGTTCGCACAAGCTAGTCAGAAACTAAGCGAGCTTTCATGGCGCTCCGTCGCTGGCTTTGAATGTGCGACCCTCCAACACTTAGCCAAAGAAGGTTCTTCAGGCGCTTACTTCACCGTTGGAGTTGAGTCTGGCAGAGAATTCTGGAGAACATTTGAACAACTTGGCGAACCAGAATCGACCAATACAGATAACATTGAACCGAGATTTCTACTGTCCACTCAATATAGGGAACTTGTCGGCGTCTCTGCCGATTTCCAGCTTGGTTATCTTTGGCACAGTGTTTGGAACGCTACCCAGCGCGCAATCGAAGAATTGAGCGAAGAAACAACGTCGCGAGGGCAGACCAACGCTAATACGGCCATCGCATTGACGCAAATACAAAACAGAAACTGCGAGTGGATCCTTAAATGACCACCCTCCCCGAACGCACCGAGAAGAAGCTCGGCCTCGTCATCGACCTCGACATCTGTGTCGGTTGCCATGCCTGTGCTGTGAACTGCAAGGAGTGGAACACAGGCGGCTATGGCGCGGCTCTGTCGGATCAGGATCCTTATGGTTCCGATCCCACCGGCACCTGGCTGAACCGCATCCACACCTACGAGGTCCAGCCGCATCAGGGCGAAGCCCAGATCGTCCACTTCCCGAAATCGTGCCTGCATTGCGAGGATGCGCCCTGTGTGACGGTTTGCCCGACCGGCGCCAGCTACAAGCGGGTCGAGGACGGCATCGTCCTGGTCAACGAGGATCACTGTATGGGCTGCGGGCTCTGCGCCTGGGCCTGTCCTTACGGCGCGCGCGAACTCGACGCGGCGGCGGGCGTTATGAAGAAGTGCACGCTCTGCGTTGACCGGATCTACAACGAGAACATCCCGGAAGAAGACCGCGTCCCTGCTTGCGTCAAGTCCTGCCCGGCAGGCGCACGCCATTTCGGCGATCTCTCGGACGCGGATTCTGAGGTCTCCCAACTGGTCTCGGAACGTGGCGGGCTCGACCTGATGCCGGAACAGAACACGAAGCCGGTCAACAAGTACCTCCCGCCAAAGCCAAAGGACACGCCCGTGCCGAACCTGAACCTGGCGAAGCTGGCGGAGCCCGAGGCGAAGGGCTTCCTCGGCTGGCTCGACCGCGCGCTGGAGAAGATCTGATGCATCCTGCTCCGTCGCTAATCGCCTTCACCGTCCTGTCGGGTCTTGGCATGGGTATGATCGCCTGGGTCGGACTCGGCCTGGGTGATTGGGATCACACCTTCGGATGGATCGCAGGTATTCTCTCGTTGATGGTTGGCGGGATTGGTGGTGTCGCATCCGTCGGTCACCTCGCACGCCCTGACCGCGCCTGGCGCGCGTTCACGCAGTGGCGCTCGTCCTGGCTGTCGCGCGAGGCCTGCCTGATGGTCACGGCGAAGGTGACGTTCACGCTGTACCTGGGCTTCTGGCTGCTGCTGGGGATCGAACTGAAACTGCTCGGCTGGATCGCCGCTGCGCTGGCCATGGCGACAGTCTATGCAACCGCGATGATCTATGCGCAGCTTCGCACAGTGCCTATGTGGTCGGGAACGCCGACGCCCTTCATGTTCATGGTCCTGTCCCTGACCGGAGGGCTTCTGGCGACAGGTGCCATCAAGGGGCTGGTCGGCCTGGAGACGCCGGTCCTCTACAGCCTCGCCTGGTTGGTCGTTGCCGCGGGCACGGTGATCTGGTGGACCCAGCAGGCCGCCGGTGCCGGGCGCAGCCTGGATGGCTCAACCATGGAGACGGCGACGGGCCTGGGCAATATCGGCCGGGTCAAGATGCTGGAGGGGCCGCACACAGGCTCGAACTATCTGCTGAGCGAGATGGCGTTCGAGGTCGGTCGCGCCCGCGCCTTCCAGCTTCGCAAGATCGGGGCTTTCGCCGGGTTCGTCCTGCCATTGGTGCTGACGCTGCTGGCCTTGGGCGTGGGTGGCTGGGCGATGCTGATCGCGCTGCTGTGTCATATCGGCGGCATGATGGCACTGCGCTGGCTGTTCTTTGCCGAGGCCCGCCACGTCCAGGCGCTGTATTACGGCATGCGCTGACCCGTAGGGTGCGCAGTGCGCACCCTACGATATCGACCAGTTAGCGTTTGCCGACCTTCAGGTATTTCTGCTTGGTGTTCGAGTTGTGGCACAGCGCGTCCGCATCCCACGAACCCGACATTTTCTTCCATTTGCCGTTCGCCTGGCAGAAGAAACGCAGGTCTTTCCAGGTCGCCCGGTTGCACTTCGGGAAGACGTACTTGTTGTACGCACCGCCCTTGATCTTGATCACCGTGCCGACGCTCGCCCTGGGCATCTGGAACTTCGCATAGGTGTGGTCGCTCCGCGTCTTCCAGGTTTTCGGAGCGCACATCCGGGTCGATTTGAAGTTGGACTTGATGATCCGGTAGAGCAGTTTCTCGCCCGGGAAATCCATGATCATGACGCCGTTCTGCTTGCTCCCGGTGTATGGCCCCAGTTTCTTGTAGGCATCGCCGTTCGTTGCGCGGGCCACATCCTTCGGGATCATGCCGATCGCACCGCTCAGATGGTTCAGGACCAGCTTCGAGCTTTTGCGCGCCTTGTCCACATAACTGCGAACCTTCCGCTTCTTCTGCGGCAACGAGACCGTGTCCGACCCGAATGGATTGTCGTGGGCCATGTAGTAGACCTTGTACGAATCCTGGATCGTCGTGTTGGTTCCGCTGTAGCTGATCCCCTGACCCGAGAAACTCGCATTGCGCAGGACCAGCACTTTGCCGCGAACGTCGCCGAGCGTGGGCAGCGTTGTGCGTTGCGGCACGAACATGCTGCCATAGGTGCGCATATAGCCGCTCCAGATCTTCGAGAAACTGTCCGATCCTTTCTCGGCCTTGTGCTCCTCCTTGACCCGCATCAGGATGACCTCGGACGGGTTGGCGTTCAGGAAGCTGCGAACCTGGTTCAAAACGTCGCCGAACATGATCTTCTGAAAACACGGCCCGTGATGAATAGCGAACGAGTCCTTCGTCCGGCGATTGCGGATGTCGAAGTACCTGATCCCCGCGTCCAACTGTTCCCGGACGCTCCACGATTGCGTCTCACAGGCAGTGCCGCCATGCCGTGCGCCGGTGTCATGCGTGCCGGGGATCGAGATTGAAGCCAGTTTCTTGTCATCGGGCAGGTACTTCATCCAGTCCTTGCCGACCTGCGTCATCCAGGACTTTGGCGCACTGGACGACGTCATCGTCGAGCCCGACTTGCTGTCTTCGTCAAGGAACGGGAACTCCGCCGCCTGAGCAGCCTGAAGCGAGAATACCGTTAGTCCAATTGCAGAAAATCTGAGAAGTCTCATCATCAATAATCTCCGATAATTTTTAGGCCATCGACCAACGCGACGCGTATAAAAAGTCTTTATTCAATCAGTGAGCGAATCGTACCAACAGGTTCGCAAAGGTGTCAAGCGCACCACAAAACGCTAGAACTTCGATATGCGCACCTTCGCCGATCTGCTTGAGAACCTGCTGTTTGCGCCCGGGCGCAATGCCAAGCTGGCACTGATGGTCGATTACTTCCGCCGGGTGCCCGACCCCGACCGCGGCTGGGCATTGGCGGCGCTGACCGGGGATCTGTCGCTGCCATCGGTCACCTCTTCGCGCATTCGGGGATTGGTCGCCGAGCGGGTCGATCCCGAACTCTTTCGGCTTTCCTATGACTATGTCGGCGATCTCGCCGAGACCGTCGCGCTGATCTGGCCGGACGGACAGGCACGAGAGACGCCGCCGCTCTCGAAGATCGTGGGTCGGTTGTCAGGAACCGGCCCGGTCGAAGCGGGGCAGGTTCTGACCGAGTTGTGCGATGCGATGGGCGCGTCAGAGCGACTCGCGCTGATCAAGCTGGCGACGGGGGGCCTGCGCGTCGGTGTTTCGGCCCGCTTGGCGCGAACAGCACTTGCCCAGATGGGGGCGGCCCACGAAGGGCGTGCGCTGGAGCGGATCGAAGAGCTCTGGTTCGGCCTGGAGCCGCCCTTTACCGACCTGTTTCAATGGCTCGAGGGCGGACCGGCGCCACAGGTTGATCTGGCCACCGCCTTTCGCCCGGTGATGCTGGCCAATCCGCTCGACGAAGACCGGTTGGAACAGATGGATCCGGCCGAATATGCCGCCGAGTGGAAATGGGACGGCATTCGAATTCAGGCCACGGCCTTTGGTGGAGAGCGGCGCCTCTATACGCGGACGGGTGACGAGATCAGCCAGTCCTTCCCGGATGTTATCGACAGCATGACCTGGTCGGGAACCGTGGATGGTGAGTTGCTGGTGGTTCGTGATGGTGCGGTTGCACCCTTTGCCGATCTGCAGAAGCGGCTGGGGCGCAAGCGCGTCGGAAAGAAGACGCTGGCGGACTCTCCGGCGCATCTGAGGCTTTACGATTTGTTGCATGACGGAGAGACGGACCTGCGCACCATGTCGCTGGTAGGTCGCCGCGCCCGGCTGATTGACTGGCACGCGACCCATGTCCCTGAGCGGACTGACCTGTCGCACGACGTGTCCTTCAAGACGTGGCAGGAATTGGCCGAGATCCGCGCGACGGCGCGGGGGACCGGTCAGGAAGGGCTGATGCTCAAGCGCCGTGATGCGCCTTACTCAGGCGGCAGACCAATGGGCCCGTGGTTCAAGTGGAAGCGCGACCCGCTGAACGCAGATTGCGTGATTGTCTACGCCCAGCGAGGTCACGGCAAGCGTTCATCGTTCTACTCCGACTACACGTTTGCCGCCTGGACCGAGGATGGCGACGGTCTGCGGCTGGTTCCCGTCGGCAAGGCTTATTCCGGCTTCACCGATCAGGAGCTTGCCGAACTGGACAAATGGGTGCGCAACAACACGGTCGAGCGATTTGGCCCAGTGCGCGCCGTCAAACCCGAGATCGTGCTCGAGATCGCCTTCGACGCGATCCAGAGATCCTCGCGCCACAAATCCGGCGTTGCGATGCGGTTCCCCAGGATCAAGCGGATCCGCTGGGATAAACCCGCCGCCGAGGCCGATCACCTGTCAACACTGGTCGGTCTGATCGCAGGGTGAACCACGCCTGTAGTTCGGCATTCTGCCCGCCAAACTCGTAGGATGAAAACCTTCCCTAAGGATCAGGCGCCACCCGCACCATACGCTTGCCTCGATTGTCGCCTGCCAGCAACCCGATCAACGCGGCCGGAGCATTCTCCAACCCCTCGACGATGTCCTCAACCACCTTCACCTGCCCTGACGACACCCATTCGCCGAGGTTCTCCAGCGCCTTGGGTGTCTCCTCGGGGAAGTCGAAGACGATGAACCCCTCCATCCGCAGGCGTTTGACGACGATCAGACCGGGGAGGTTCTTCGGACCAGCGGGCTCGCCGGAATCGTATTGGCTGACCGCGCCACAGCAGACTACGCGGCCCTTCTCGTTCATGCGGAACAGAACGGTTTCCAGCACCTGTCCACCGACATTGTCAAAGTAGATGTCGATACCGTCCGGGCACGCGGCCTTCAACGCGCGGTGCCATTGCGGGTCGCGATAGTCGACGCAGGCATCGAAGCCGAGCTCGTTCAGCACCCAGGCGCACTTCTCCGCTCCACCCGAAATGCCCACGGCCCGGCACCCGATCGCCTTGGCGATCTGTCCGACGAACATGCCAACCGAACCCGCGGCGGCCGAGACCACCACCGTCTCGCCCTCGACCAGCTTGCCCACCGTGATCAACCCGTGATGCGCCGTCAGCCCTGCGATCCCGAAGGCCGAGAGCAGGTGGGATAGCGGCCGCATCTCGGGCAGTTTGCGCACGCCCTTGGCCGACACGGCGGAATAGTCGGCCCACCCGGCCTCGGACGCCACGATGTCGCCGACGTTGAAGCGGTCGGACGTGCTTTCGACCACCGCGCCGATCGCGTAGGTGTGCATGACGTCTCCGGTCTTGACCGCATCCCGATAGGTCGCACCCTGCATCCAGGCCCGGTTGGCAGCGTCGATGGACATCAGGATCGTACGGATCACCAAGCCATCTTCGGGCGCCGAGGGCATTTCGGCCTCGCGCAGTTCGAAGGTGTCGTGCGTCAGGGCTCCCTGCGGAAGCTCCCGCACCACCACCTGCCTGTTGACTGTCATCGGTCTGCCTGCCTTCTAGCTGTCCGGGCACCATATAATCATGTTGCAAAAATCACCACGATCGGGGATTTTCTGTAACATATTCCTGGGGAGGAACCGTCAATGACCATGATGCTGCAAAGCTTCGCCGCGGGCAACTGGATCGGACCGGGAGACGGCGCGCGGGCGATCCACTCCGCCGTGACGGGCGAAGAAATCGCGCGGGCAGGCGGTGGCGTACTCGATATGGCCGCGATGCTGACCCATGCGCGGGACGCAGGCGGACCAGCGTTGCGCGAGATGGGATTCCACGACCGGGCGCGGATCCTCAAGGACCTCGCGTTGCATTTGATGGACCGCAAGGAGGACCTGTACGCGCTGTCGACGATGACGGGTGCGACGCGGGCGGACAGCTGGGTCGACATCGAGGGCGGGATCGGCACCTGTCTGGCCATGGCCTCGAAGGCGCGGCGCGAGATGCCGGACGGGCAGGTCTATATCGATGGCGGGGCCGAGATGCTGTCGAAGACCGGCAGCTTCCAGGGCCAACACATCTGCACGCCGCTGCTCGGCGCCGCAGTCCAGATCAACGCGTTCAACTTTCCAGTCTGGGGGATGCTGGAGAAGTTCGCACCGGCCTTTCTTGCAGGCGTGCCCTCGATCGTGAAACCGGCCACGGCGACAGCGTATCTGACCGAGGCTTGCGTGCGGATGATGCTGGACTCGGGCAAACTGCCAGAGGGATCGATCCAGCTGATCTGCGGAGGCGTCGGCGACCTGTTGGATCACCTGACGGCACAGGACGTGCTGTCGTTTACCGGCTCGGCGGATACCGGATTGATGCTGCGCAGCCATCACGGCCTGCTGAGGAACGCAGTGCGGTTCGTGGCGGAACAAGACAGCCTGAATGCGTCCATCCTTGGTCCCGATGCGGTGCCGGGTGAGCCGGAGTTCGATCTGTTCATCAAGGAAGTTTCCCGGGAGATTACGGTCAAGGCAGGGCAGAAATGTACTGCCGTGCGTCGAGTGATCGTGCCGGAGCCGCAGATGGATGCTGTCTGCGAAGCGCTGAAGGCGCGGCTGGAGAAGACCCGCATCGGCGATCCGGCACTCGAGACGACCCGGATGGGGCCGGTGGTGTCGCAAGCTCAACGCTCGGACGTGGCGGAAAAAGCCGCGATCATCGGCGCGGAAGCGACGTGCGTATTCGGCGCGGGAGCCGTCGACGTTGATGGCGCCGACCCGCAGGCCGGTGCCTTCGTGAATCCGATGCTGTTCCGCTGCGATGACGTGGACGATGCGGAGCGAGTTCACGAAACCGAAGCGTTCGGCCCGGTCTCGACCGTCATGGGGTATCGCGACTTGGACCATGCGGTCGATATCGCCAATCGGGGCGGCGGCTCGCTGGTTGCCTCGCTGATCACACATGACCCTGAGGTCGCGCGGCAAGCGGTGATGGGAATAGCGGCCTGGCATGGGCGGATCTACATCAACGACCGCGTGTCGATGGGCGAGAGCACGGGACATGGCTCGCCATTGGCGCCGATGATCCACGGCGGTCCCGGGCGGGCAGGTGGTGGTGAGGAACTGGGCGGCGTGCGCGGCATCCTGCACTACATGCAGCGCACCGCGGTGCAGGGCTCGCCGGACATGCTTTCGGCCATCACCGCGCGTTGGGTGCGCGGTGCGGCGGTCAAGGAAGCTCCAGCCCATCCGTTCACGCGAACCTTCCATGAAGTCGAGATCGGCGAGACGATCGTTACGGATGCCCGCGAGGTCTCGCTTGAGGACATCGAGCACTTCGCCCATTTCACCGGCGACTTATTCTATGGCCACATGGACGAGGACGCCGCCAAGGCCAACCCGTTCTTCCCCGGCCGCGTTGCGCATGGCTACCTGCTGCTGAGCTTCGCAGCCGGTCTGTTCGTCGAGCCGAACCCGGGCCCGGTGCTGGCCAATACCGGGCTGGAGGGGCTGAGTTTCCAGAAGCCGGTCTCTCCCGGTGACAGCATCAAGTGCCGCCTGACGGTGATGGCCAAGACCCGCCGGACACCGACTTACGGCGAGGTAAAGTGGAACGTCACCCTTACCAATCAGGACGACGAGCAGGTCGCGGAGTACACGCTGCTGACGATGAATGCTTATGAACTTTGAAGCGCGACGGGCTGAAGCCCACCCTACGCGTTTTGCGGATCAAGGAGCATTGCTTCGATTAGTTCCTGCACGTACAGCGCTTCCTGAATTGTCGCGAGCTTGTGCGGCTCGCTGTGCATTGCCTTGTTCATCTCGTCGAGTTGCGCCTTCAGGCTGACAGCGCGCGGATCGGCGGGCGGCGTGGCTGCTTGTTCGAACGGACCGCCCTTGGACACGGAAAGCAGGTGGAATTCGGCCACGCGGTAGCTCTTGTTCGCGCCCTTTATGGTCATCTCCTGCCGGTCGGGCTGCTCGCCACCCACAGACGCAAAGATCGACACCGGCACGCCATCGGCGTTCTCAAGCCGGGCCGCGATGTGGGTTTCGCATAAGTCTCGGTCGGCGGGATAGGTCGGACGGGACCAGATCAGCGTGAGCGGGCCAAGAATGCGCGTGCTGAAGAACACGAAGTGCGAGATCACCTCGCGGGTGTAGCCACCCTCGGCCGAGAACCGCAGCCAGTCGGCCTCGACCTGCCAGGCGCGCGGCCAGCGCGGATATGTGACGACGATGTCGATCCCAGCGGGCGCTCCCATGGTCTGATCTGAAGAAATCGTCGCGAGTGCCTCGCCCGCGGCTTGCGTGAAATTGACCGTCGCGGGAACACCCGCCTGTTCGAGTTGCCCGACCAGATCCCGGCTTTCGGCTAGATCCACGCCGAGGGGTTTTTCAAGGAACACCGCCTTGCCGGAGGCCGCTGCCGCAAGGGCATAGGTTTTTCGTGGAACCGGAGGGCAGGCCAAGTAGACCACATCAGAGGCCGCGATGACGGCTTCGGCGTCTTCCGCCACCGTCGCTGACGGCGCAAACTCCGATGCCAGCGCACAGGCATCCGGCGACGGATCCCAAAGGGCAATCGGCTCGAAGCGCTCATGAAGCAGCATATGCTCCAGCATCCGCCGGCCCATGATCCCAAGCCCGATGATGCCAACCTTGTGGCTGTTCGCCATGTCCGTCTCCACGCTCGCTGATCGAGTTTTGCCGGCTGAAGGTGCCGTTCAGTCCACCCATACCGGCAGGCAGGGCGAACGTCATCCCGGATCGTGATGGTGGCGAAAACTCCAGCGCTGCTTTGTATCGGGCCCGAACCTGTGAGACAGTTGCATCCAAACGCCGTGCACGATTGGAACGTCGATGACTTATGAACTGCCGTCCGCCTTCCATTTCACCGTGGCTTTTGCGAGCCCGGCAGGAACTGATGCCCCCGGCGACGCTGCCGTGGCATTTCAAGAAGTGTCCGGGCTGGACACAGATTTTGACGTCGAAGAGGTCGTGGAAGGCGGCGAGAACCGTTTCGTGCATCACCTGCCGAAGCGCGCGACGACCTCAAATCTTACTCTGAAGCGCGGCGTGGTAGGGCTGCAGTCGGAACTGGTCAGATGGACGAAAGAGACCCTGGAAGAAGGCTTGGCGCGTCCGATCGAACCGCGGTCGCTGATCGTGACGTTGCAGGATGGCGCGGATGAACCTGCCGCGGCGTGGATCGTGAGCAACGCCTATCCGATCAAATGGTCGGCTGGGGCGCTGGACAGCATGAAGAACGAAGTCGCGATCGAGACCATCGAACTGGCCTATACCACGTTGAGACGCCAGACCTGAACACCGGATGTGAGGGCGTTTTAACTGGCAGCCGACAAGACGGTGGATCGCCGGTCTGCACGCAAGTGATCCACAGGCTTCCGATGGATCTTCGTCAGACGCGCAAGATGTTCGATACACGATGCACGTCACGCCATCTCTGCCTCTTTCACAACCTCTGCAAAGCGCTCCGCCGTGGGGTCCCAGCAGACATGCCACTGGCCAAGCCGTCCCTTCTTGTTCTTCAGGATCTCCCAATGCTGGCGTGCGGTGCCGCCGCCTGGCATTGAGGCGCAGCGCCAGCGGGTTTCGGCGGCATTGGTGCGCAGGCGCGTCTCGGGCACCAGGCAGAGCCCTCTGCCCCCTCCGGTTCCGGCGGCCAGTTGCAGGCGGCGGCTGGCGGTCAGATCCGGGGCCTCGCCCAGTTCTCCGATCACCAGGGGGGCAGCGCCGGAGCGGAGCGCCTCCTCCATCACCTGCAGGATCGGCAGCGCCCCCGTCGGTTGCGCCAGGATCAACCGGGCGGGATCGAGGAACGCGGCGATGCCCGGCGGATACAGCATCTCGGGCGTGCGCCGGTCCTGTACCCACAGCACAGCCCCTTGTAGCCGCCCCGCCAGTGCCAAAGCGAAGGTGCGCCGCCCGCTGCCTGTCGCCTCGTGCACCCGCGCGGAGGCCAACAGATCCAGATCCGGGTGTGCGGGGATAGGCATCGGTCACCTCTAAATGTTCCTATTTTGTTCTTATTTCTTGCCAGTGCGATCCGATTCTGTCGAGTCCCCCATCGGGCAAGCTACGCCGCTTGCAATTCAGCGTTGCGCGCCGTTCAGTAAGCCTGACGAAAAACACGGAGGCCGCCATGCTGAGCCCGGAGAACCGCGTCATCCTGATCACCGGCGCCAATCGCGGCATCGGTCTTGCCACCGCACGCACGCTGTCGGCGGCGGGCTACACGCTGAGCCTGGGCGCAAGGCAACCCGATACGATCCCTATGGACGGTCTGGGCGATGCACATGTCCATGCGTGGGAGGCGACGGATCAAGCATCCTCGCAAACCTGGGTCGCAGCGGTGATGGCACGCTTCGGACGGCTCGACGGCGTGGTTCTGAACGCCGGTGTCGAGATCGGCGGATCGCTGGAGACCGGCACCGAGGAAGAGTTCGACACGATGTTCGCGGTCAACTTCAAGGGACCGCTGTGGCTGGCGCGCGCGGCGCTGCCGCATTTGCGGGCCTGTGGGCATGGACGTGTCATCAACGTCGTCTCGCTGGCGGGCAAGCGTGTGATGCGCAACCAGATCCTTGGGTACTCGGCGTCAAAACACGCGGCCATGGCACTGACCCACGCGATCCGCGAGTCAGGCTGGGCAGACGGCGTGCGGGCGACCTCGATCTGCCCCGGCATGGTCGACACCCGCATGGTCGAGCATGTCACAGTACCGGAGGGGCAATTCAAGATTGAACCGGAGGCGATTGCCGAGACGGTCGCCTATGCCCTGAGCCTGCCGAACAGCGCCGCCGTGGCCGAAGTTATGGTTAACAGCCGCTACGAAGCGATGTTCTGACGAAACGCGGCCTTTGCATCCGCCGTCAGGCGGGCGCGGACAGCGTGACGACGATCGCGTCGCCGGTGCGTGCGATGCTGTCCGGTGCCGGGTCTTGTGCCGAGACGACAAGGTCTTCGCCCGGATCGCTGATCGCGACGCCGTCCGCATCCCGGAACTCTGGCTCCAAGGCCAAACGATCAAGCGCCTCGATCACTCCACTGGGCTTGCGTCGATCCAAGTCGGGGACGAGCCGGAGTTCGTCAGCGCCATCAGGTGCGGGCACCGGCACGATCTTGAAGGTCAGCTTGGCCGAGATGTCCGCCGAAAATCCGAACTGGTTCGCATAACGCGCATCGACCGGCGTGCAGTAGAGCCGCCGCGATGCCGTGTTGAGCCCGACCCGTGCAGGGACCGCACGCACGGCGGCTTGCGTCGGCTTGACGGGCGTCGCGTTGCGGGCGCCGGATGCGCCCTGCCCCATGCGCAGCGCGACGCGCACTTCACCGCTGGTCTCGGGCAGCGCATAGAAGGTCGGGCGGTAGCCGATTTCCTGAAGCAGCCTCAGCTTCTCGTCGTCGCTTTCAGCATAGATGTCCAACACAGCACCCAGCGAGCCTTCATCCAGCGCGTGCTGGGCATCGGCCACGCCGCGCCCAACCTCGGCAATCACATCGCCAAGCGGAGAGGCGACCACGTCCTGCACCAGGTTCTTGATATTGGTCATCGTGTCATCTCCCTCATTCCGCCGGGGCCGTGCCGAAGACCACGAGGACCTCCGCGCCATGCTTTGCCGTCGCCTGCGCCGCTGGGACCTGGCTGATCGATTGGCCCGGGGTGCCCTGCCCCGGCTTCACAACCTGATAGGCAGGTGCGAGGCGAAGCCCCACCGACCGCACCACGCGGCGCGCGGCGCTTTCGGTCAGTCCGGTCACATCCGGAACGGTCACATCGTCGGTTGCAGTTGTCGGGCGATCGACGTGAAGTTCGGTGCTGAGGCCCGAGCCAGTGGTCTCGGCCGCGCCGCCCAGGACGATCCGCCCGCCATCGGCGCTTGGCGTCCCCTTTAGGTCGACGCGCACGGTACCGATCCGGAAAGGATGCGCCTGAGTGCTCAGCGTCGTGTTCGCGATGCTCAGCTTGGTGCCGAGCCCGGTGACCACATCGGCGACATCGGCATCGATCCCCGCCGCTTTCTCGAGTTCGGCCACCTTGGCCGCAGCGTCGTCAGCCCGCTTCTTCTCGGCAACCAGGGACGCTTCAGCCGCCGTGAGGCGCGTGCTCGTGGTGAGAAGCTGTGCCTTGCTGGTCGCAAGCTCCTGATCCTTCAGGACGATGCGCTGGTTCTGCTCCAGCGTGATCGCGCGCAGGGCATCGATCTGCTTGGTCGACGCCACGGCAACGATGTTATCAGCACCTGCGGTCAGCCGATCGGAGGCATCCGCCGAGATGATGCGATCGTCGGTGTTGGTCACGATCGTCCCGCGCCGGATGTCACCAATGATCACGTCGTTGCCGGTCCGCGTCGTCGTAGCAATGCTGTCATTCGCGCCAGGAATAAGTCGTAGGTTCCGGTTGAGCGCGACTTCTGAACGGCCTTCCTGCAACGCAACACCGGCCACGACATGCGGGATGGAATTCAACCGCGCAGACGCCCGTGGCAGCGCAAAGGCGGTTTCCTCAAGCCGGTCGATCCGCCCGAAATCCACCTCGAGTATCTGACGGCGCCCGTCGAACCGCATGGCACCGCCCATCGAAAGCACGCGGGGCTGCGGATCGCCCTGTTCGGTGAGCCGCAGCGTCGGCGCGGAGCGAGCGTTGTCGAACAAGCCACCATCGATCTTGAAGCTGGCCCGGCCTTCCTGATCAGTTTTGGTCTCGTCGACCTGCTCCCAGCCCTGCGCTTCCAGCAGAAAGACTTCGACTGAAACGCCGAGGCCTTGCGCCGGCTTGCCCTCGTCCGCGAAGATCTGGGCGTTGGCGATGATCCCACGCATCAGCCGATCTCCTTGCCCATGGTCAGGCGGATGGTCTCTGGTCCCATCTCAGCGGTGACCACGACCACAGCCTGACGTTGAAGCTGCGCACCGAAGGTCACGGATGTGGTGGCAACACCGCTGCCGTCACTGGTCACAACCGCAGAGCCGAAGGTCACGTTGTTCAGACGCGGTGCCGGAACACCTGCCGCCGCCGAGAGTGCCGTCGATGCCGCTGCATCG
>JBCAXJ010000018.1:0-74946 GCA_038534135.1 Pseudomonadota bacterium
GAGCCGTTCGAGATAATCTCGGGCTATCGCAGTCCGCAGACGAACGCGATGTTGCGCAGCCGCAGCCGCGGTGTCGCCATGATGTCGACGGTCTTCGCGTCGATCTGCATGACCAGGCCTTGCCGCCAATCCCGCATGATGTAATTGACCGCCTCGAGCGCTTCCGGGATGTACTGGCCTTCGACCCAGTAGACCGTCGATAGCTTCTCAGCGGTGCGATTGTTGATCAGCGAGATTGATCGGTATTGGCCCGATCCTTTCGCAAGTGCTGGCGCTGCCAGTGCCACTTGCGTTGCAGCGGCGCCAGTGCCGACCAAAAATAGCCGACGGCTCACCAACTGCGTGGTTGATTCGTTTCTGCTCACGAACTTGCCTCGTTCAGTGTGTGGCTTTTGCCACTTGCCCACGTCCCATTCTGGTTAACCTTCTCTCATATTCCGTTTTTTCTGCCAAGTTGCAGAAAGACAACAGAGAGATCGGCAACGCGAGTCGCTTCTTATCACCCGAACATGGTTACCAGTTCGTAACCGCGGCGTTGGCGTTGTCACCTC
This sequence comes from Pseudomonadota bacterium, assembly GCA_038534135.1. Classification (GTDB taxonomy): domain Bacteria; phylum Pseudomonadota; class Alphaproteobacteria; order Rhodobacterales; family Rhodobacteraceae; genus Thermohalobaculum. Next base: position 552 of record JBCAXJ010000018.1, read on the forward strand.
ATGAAATTTTGGTGAGACCCACGCGATTTTGATCGACGCGCCAATGATTGTGTTAGAGTATCCACAGTACTCGGTGGGACTCGGTGCAATTTGGCAACAGTTGGTGACAGGATGATCACGCAGGTTTTTTGCATGCGGCGGGCGGTCGCAATGGGAGTCGCGCTTGCGTTGGCGGGTGGATCAGCCGCTTACGCAGAAGAGGAAACCGTCCCGACCCAGGCGCCGCAGACCAGTCAGGCGCCATCTGGCACCGCCCTGGTGGCCACACCGCTTTCAGCAGAAGCTCAGGCGATGAAATCGGCGTTGGAACGCAAGCTGGGCGGCAACTCGACCGCGCTCGGCGCTTATGCGGCCAAGGGTTTCGAGCCGCTTTGGCTCGACGCGGACGGCAAGGCGAACGCGGCCGCAACGGACCTGGTCGAAACCTTGCAGCGCGCAGGCGATCATGGACTGCCCGAACAGAAATATGGCGGAGCCGGTCTGGCGGCGCGTCTGGGTGCTGCCGGTGGAGCCGCGCTTGAAGCCGACCTCACCCACGCCTTTCTGACATACGCACGAGACATCGGCGCAGGCATTCTGGAGCCGCGCTCCGTCGACCGCGAGTTGCACATCTACCCGGAGCCCGCCGACGAAGGCGATCTGATCGGGCGTGCACGCAATGCGACCGACATGGCGGCATACCTGATCAGCCTGGAGCCGCAGGACCCGGTGTATCGCAGGCTGGTGGAGCGTTTTGCGGCTTTCCGGTCATCGTCGGCCAGCAACATGTGGGGCGAGGCGGTTGCCAAGGGACGCACGATGCGTCCGGGCGAGCGCAGCCAGCGGGTCGCTCAAGTGCGCGCCCGTCTGACGGCCATGGGCGACCTGGATCCGAATGTCTACGATACCCCGACGGCGGCGGCAACAGCGGCTGATGGCACGCAGGTGGCGACGGCAGATATCCAGACGGACGCGCCTGTTCTTGCATATGACCCGACACTGTTCGACAATCGCATGGTCGAGGCGCTGCAGAGTTTCCAGTCGCGTCACGGTCTGAACCTGGACGGTGTCATCGGTCCTGCCACGCTGCGCCAGATCAACGTCTCGCCCAGCACACGGGCCGAACAGATCGCGGTGAACCTGGAGCGGATGCGGTGGATGAACCGCGATCTCGGCTCGAAGCATATCCTGGTGAATCTGGCGGGTTTCACAATGGATGTCATGAACAAGGGACGCTCGGAGTTTTCGCAGCGTGTCGTGATCGGCAAGGCGAAGAAGCACCGCACGCCCGAGTTCAGCGACGAAATGGACCACATGGTGGTGAACCCGAGTTGGTACGTGCCAACCTCGATCGCGCGGGAAGAGATCCTGCCCAAGTTGGAGCATGATCCCGACTATCTGGCAAAGCGCGGCATGCGCATGGTCAACGGTCGGATCATCCAGAGACCGGGACGGGGCAACGCGCTGGGGACGGTCAAGTTCATGTTCCCGAACAAGTTCGCGATTTACCTGCACGACACACCGTCCAAGCGCCTGTTCAAGCGTGATGTGCGCGCCTATAGCCACGGCTGTGTCCGGGTCGAGAGACCGCATGAATTCGCGGCGTATCTGCTGACCGCGCAACAGGACGATCCTGCCGGCTATTTCCAGTCGCTCTTGCAGCGCGGACGCGAACGCCGGGTGAATCTGGACGATCCGCTGCCGGTGCATATCACCTACCGGTCGGCTTGGATCGACGAGAACGGTGTGGAGCAGTTCCGGGGTGACATCTACGGACGCGACCGCAAGATCGCCGATGCCCTTACGCGATCCGGGGTCACGATCTTCCGCTGAAACGCCGCCAGTCTGAGGCGCCGTGATCGGCGCTTGCCTTTGAAGCCGCGCCGTCGTTAGAAGGGCGCGGCTTTTTCCTATCGGGCTGACAGACACCATGACCTACACCCTTGCGGAGATTGCCGAGGCCACGGGACTGTCGCTGGTGGGCGATGGATCGATCACCGTGAGCGCGCCGTCGGAGCCTGCTCTGGCCGGTCCCGACAGCCTTGCGTTGGCCATGGACGACCGCATGGCAAACGCTCTTTCGACATCAAAGGCCCGTGCCGCCGTCGTTTGGCAGGACGCGGACTGGGCGGTGATGGGGCTTCAGGCGGCCCTGCTCGCCCCCCGGCCACGCGTGGCCCTTGCAGGGGTCACCGCGCATTTTCAGGCACGCGTCGACATGGAAGAAGGCGTGCACCCAACGGCTTGTGTGGCGGCTTCGGCCCAGCTTGGCCCGGATGTCTGGATCGGTCCGTTCGCGGTGATCGGCCAAGGTGCCAAGATCGGCGCCGGATCGCGGATCGCTTCGAACTGCACAATCGGACGCGATGCCGTCATCGGGGACCGTGCCCTGCTGCACCCGGGTGTGCGGATCGGTGCGCGGTGCGTCATCGGCACGGACTTCATCGCCCAGCCCAACGCCGTGATCGGCGCGGACGGGTTTTCGTTCGAGCCACCGGAACGCGGCTCGGTCGAAGCTGCAAAGGAAACAGGCCGGATCGACGGCGCGCGCGCCTCGGGCTTCCTGCGCATTCACTCGCTTGCCGCCGTCGAAATTGGCGATGACGTCGAGGTCGGTGCGGCAACCACGATCGATCGCGGCACGATCACACCGACGCGGATCGGCGCAGGCACGAAAATCGACAACCAGGTGCAGATTGGCCACAACGTGACGGTCGGCCAGACCTGTCTTCTGTGCGCGCAGACCGGGATCGCGGGGTCCACGACGATTGGCGACCGTGTGGTCATGGGCGGAAAGGCGGGCGTCGCCGACCACGTCACCGTTGGGTCGGACGTGGTTTGCGCCGCCGGTACCATGGTCGCGGGCAACCTGCCGCCCAACCAGGTCTACCTTGGCATCCCGGCGCAGCCGCGCAATCAGGCTGCAAAACAGATCGTGGCGCTGAAACGACTGCCAAACGCGCTCGAACAACTGTCCCAGATTCGCAAGAAACTCGGCCTGTAAGTGGGACTGTTCGTGATGCGATCTTATGATAGGAAGCGCCGGGCAGGACCGATCGGGGGATCACAATGACAAAAAGTGTCGGAGACGAGATCATCCGCATCATCGCCGAACAGGCAATGGTCGATGAGCGAGAGATCAAGCCCGACACGTCGCTGGAGGATCTTGGCCTGGACTCGCTGGCTCAGGTTGAGGTCGTGTTCGGCATCGAGGAAAGCTTCGACATCTCGATCCCGTACAATGCGAACGACCCATCGGAATCCGAGTTCGAACTGTCCACCGTGAAGGCCGTGACAGACGCCGTGGCGAAGCTGATCGAAGAGAAGGATCCGGCGTGACGGCTGCGCGCCGTGTCGTTGTCACCGGCATGGGCGTCGTCTCGGCGCTGGGCACGGGGTATGCCGCGCACAGCGAAGGTCTGCGCGAAGGGCGCTGCGGGATAAAACCGATCACGCGCTTCGATCCCGAGCGCCTTATGGTGAAGATCGCCGGTGAGGCCGCTCAGTTCGAAGGCGAGGATCACTTCGACCGGTCGCAAATGGCGCTTCTCGACCGGGTCAGCCAGATGGCCCTGGTCGCCGCTGCCGAGGCGTTCGATCAATCCGGGCTGGAGGTTGACGAGGCGACGGCGCCGCGTGTGGCGACAATCCTCGGCTCGGCCATGGGCGGGCTGACAACCCAGGACCAGAACTACTACATCGTCTATCACGAGATGAAGAACCGGGTGCATCCGTTCATCGTGCCGCGCCTGATGAACAACGCGCCGGTCAGCCAGATATCGATGAAGCATGGCCTGATGGGCCCCGCTTATGTCGTCTCGACCGCCTGCTCGTCGGGCAATCATGCGATCGGCCAGGCGTTCCATCTTGTGCGATCGGGAGCCGTGGATGCCGCCGTCACCGGCGGTGCCGAAGCGATCCTGTGTTTCGGCGGAATGAAGGCCTGGGAGGGTCTTCGGGTGATGTCCAAGGAGGCGTGTCGCCCGTTCTCGAAGACCCGCAACGGAATGGTGCTGGGTGAAGGGTCTGCCGTGCTGATCCTGGAAGAGTTGGAACACGCGAAGGCGCGCGGCGCCGATATTCTGGGGGAGATCGCAGGCTTTGGAATGACGGCGGATGCGGGCGATATCGTCCAACCCTCGCAGGCTGGAGCCGCCCGGGCGGTGCGCGGCGCGCTGAACGATGGCGCGATGAACCCCGACGAGATCGGCTATATCAATGCGCACGGCACAGCGACTGCCATGAATGACAGGGTCGAGGCCGCGGTGATCCACGAGGTTCTCGGCAACCACGCCGAGAAGATCCTGGTCTCGTCAACCAAGTCCATGCACGGTCATGCAATTGGTGCCGCCGGTGCGCTGGAAGCCGTCGCGACGGTGATGGCGCTGCGCGAGGGCATCGTTCCGCCAACGGTCAATCACGAAGAGGACGACCCGGACATCAGGCTTGATGTTGTCCCGAACACGGCCCGCGAGGCGGACCCGCGCGCTGCACTCTCGAACTCGTTCGCTTTTGGCGGACTGAACGCCGTGCTGGCAATGCGCCGCTGGGACGGCGCCTGACACGGGATCGCGACACCGTTTAGCGGGATTGCTTCGCTGGAATAGGTTTCAGCGAGTTGTAAGCCTTGGTGAAGCCGCGCAGCGAGACCTGGGCCGTTTCCTTACGCTCGAACACGAACTCGACCGACATGGTGTTGCCGCGCTTGAGTTCAGCCACCGTCTCATCGGTCATCGGACCTGCGGCAAGGCAACCCTGCGGCAGGCAGCGTTCGAACGGCAGACGTTTCTGCGCACCGCTGTCGATCTGAACACGCAGGCTGTAGGGCAGCAAAACGCCGAGCGGCGACAACATCGAGATCAGCGCTGGCACCTGCCCGCCTTCATTGGTTGCGACACCGGAGACGCGCTGGAGCCGCACGAGAAGCGCGCGTTGCGCGTCGTTTGCCTTGCCGTATTGCTCCATCCGGCAGATATCGGTGCCCTCGACGCAGATGATTTCCCAATCACCGTGGGTCGCTTGTTTGACTTCCTTGGGTTGCTGCTGGGCGAACGCGGCCAACGGGGCCAGCGTAGCGGCGAAGAAAGCGAGCGCGACAGAGCGTCGGAGAGATGCGATCACGAGAGCGGTCCTGTATATGGGAACGGTATCAAGAGAGTACCATCGTTGCGCCCGGTGATGCCAACTGCTCCCATCAAAATCAAGTCAACTCGCGGGCGCAGCGTCCGGGCTGCCCAAAACGAAGCAGGGGCGCCGTTAAGCACCCCCGCGTGAAGCTTTGCTTCTTGATTGTCCCTGTCGAACTGGATCACCAATTCGTCACACAAGACTACCCGTCACGTGCGTCGCGTCAACGGAAAATTTCCCGGAGTCGGTCATCCGTGACAGAAAAAAAGGCCGCGTCCGAGACGCGGCCAGTTCGACAGGGAGGAGTGCGAAGGTCTCCCTTCGCATTTCCAAGATCGCATCCAATGGTTAACAATAAGTATCCAATGATTAATCCGGGGCAGTCCGGCAAAAACGAGGGCAATTCAATGAGCGGTGCAAAGTCGATTTTTATCGGAGGTGGTGGCAACGATTACACGAGTCCACAGACACTACGATTGAAGTACGGAAACCGTCATGGGTTGATCGCGGGAGCGACGGGAACCGGCAAAACCGTGACGCTGCAGATCCTGGCCGAGGGATATTCCAAGGCCGGCGTCCCGGTGTTTCTGTCCGATGTCAAAGGCGATCTCTCGGGCCTGGCACAGGCGGGTTCGCCACAGCACAAACTGCACGACAAGCTGATCGACCGCGCCGAGACGATTGGCCTAAGTGATTATGATTATGAAGGTTTTCCGGTCGTATTCTGGGATATGTTCGGCCAGCAGGGCCACCCGGTGCGAACCACCGTGATCGAAATGGGCCCCTTGCTGCTGTCGCGTCTGCTGCAATTGAACGACACGCAGGAAGGTGTTCTGAACATCGTCTTCAGGGTCGCTGCAGAGGAAGGTTTGGCACTGCTCGACCTGAAGGATCTGCGCGCAATGCTGATCAATATCGGCGAGCGGTCGAAAGAATTGTCGCTGGCTTATGGCAACATCTCGACGGCCTCGGTCGGCGCGATTCAACGCCGTCTTCTGGTGCTCGAGAATCAGGGCGCGGATCAGTTTTTTGGCGAACCCGCGCTGGAATTGTCCGACATGATCGCCACGACTCAGGGCGGTCAGGGGCGAATCAACATCCTCGCCGCCGACAAACTGATGCAATCCCCGCGGCTTTACGCGACGTTTCTGCTGTGGCTGTTGTCCGAGCTTTTCGAGCAATTGCCCGAGGTCGGCGATCCGGACAAACCGAAGTTCGTCTTCTTCTTCGACGAGGCGCACTTGCTGTTCGATGACGCGCCGAAGGCGCTGGTCGACAAGGTCGAGCAGGTCGCCCGGCTGATCCGCTCCAAGGGGGTCGGCGTCTACTTCATCAGCCAGAACCCGGCGGATATTCACGAGGACATTCTGGGGCAGTTGGGCAACCGGGTGCAGCATGCGTTGCGGGCCTTCACGCCGAAGGACCGCAAGGCGTTGAAGGCGGCAGCCGAGACGTTCCGCGAAAACCCGGAGTTCGATACTGCCAAGGCAATCCTGGAGGTCGGCGTCGGCGAAGCGCTGGTCTCGACGCTTGAGAAGAAAGGCGTGCCCTCGGTCGTTCAGCGCACGCTGGTCCGGCCGCCTTCGTCCCGGTTGGGACCGTGCGATGCCATGGCGCGCGCGCAGGCGATCGCGCAGTCTCCGGTGGCCGGGCTCTACGATACCGAAGCCGATCGCGAGAGCGCCTACGAGATCCTGGCCGCGCGCGCGGCGCGCAAGGTCGAGCAGGACGAAGAGGTCGACGCAGAAGAGCTGGGCAGTGCGCGCTCGTTCGGCGGCAAATACAGCCGCGGCAAGCGCTACAATCCGGCAAAGCCGTCAAAGCGGGTGCGGAAGTCGTCGGGGCGGCAGGGTATTTTCGAGGCGGCGGCAAAGTCTGCCATGCGCTCGGCCGGGTCGCAGCTTGGCCGGACCGTCGTCAGATCGCTGTTGAAGGGTCTGTTCCGTTGATCGCTGGCCGGTCGAGCTCGTCAGCCTGAGGCTGCCGGGCCTGATGGATAATCCTTTCCGGGAATCACACCTGATGGATTAAACTGTGCCCATATTCCCCAGAGATTTTCGGAGACAGGTATGGCGAACCAACGCTTCAAGACATCCTATGGCGCAACAGAAGGGGTCCGCTCGGGCCAGCTTCGCGATGTGCTCTACACCCATGCAACCGAGCGGCTGCACTTCTTCTTCTGGTACGCATTCGCGATGAAGGCGCTGATCGACCGGTTGAACGCCGAACATGGCCAGAGCTTTACGTATTTCGACGGCGTCGATCTGAACGCGACCGACCAGTACGGCGATGGCGACCGGTCCGACAAGGACGACGTCTACAATCACTTCAAGCTGAAGAAGAAGGACGTCGACATTCTGGACTGTTATGCGACGGACTTCGCGCGGATCGATGCGGCGCATTTCAACAATCTCGGGATTAGCCCGAAGAACCGCGAGACCTTAGCCGAACTTGCGACCGAGGCGACGGACCCGGTGGCATTCTCGCTCTATGAGCAGCTCAAGGCGTCTTGCCGGGGCACGCGGCCCCTGCCCGCCTCGGTCAATACGGGCGCCGACAAGATCGTCGACAACGTGCACAAGCGGACGATCCAGAAGATCTTGAACGACGGCGCCCCGGTCACGAAGGCGAACGTCGACACCTACGTCGAAGATGCGAAGTCATCGCTGACACGATCGCTCTCGGCCAAGAAGGCCAAAGGGTTCAACGGCGTTGTCGCGGTGCGCGAACGATATATCGCCTTCTATGACAATTCGGCCGATGTGACCGAGGCGTTCCGTAAGGCGCAGAATACGGTCTATAACGAATGCCACGGTCTTGGCCTGATAGTCGCCGACTACGCGACGACCGCCGTCGCCTGATCTGGGTCCCGCGCCCCTTGACCCGCCCGCGAAAGTGGTGAACCAAGCGCTCAAACCGGGACGGAAAAAGGGACGGAGACCATGACACAGGAACTGACGCATTTTATCGGCGGCGAACATGTGAAGGGGACGTCCGGACGCTTTTCCGACGTCTTCAATCCGGCAACGGGTGAGGTTCAGGCGAGGTGCCCGCTGGCGTCGGCTGCCGAGATGCGTGCAGCGGTCGAGAATGCCAAGGCAGCACAGCCAGCGTGGGCCGCACAGAATCCGCAGCGGCGCGCCCGTGTGATGATGAAGTTCGTCTCGCTGCTGCACCGGGACATGGACAAGCTGGCAGAGGCCCTGAGCCGCGAGCATGGCAAGACGATCCCCGACGCCAAGGGTGACGTTCAGCGCGGTCTGGAAGTGGCCGAGTTCTGCATCGGCGCGCCGCACCTGTTGAAGGGCGAATACACCGATGGGGCCGGCCCGGGCATCGACATGTTCTCGCTGCGCCAGCCCGTGGGCATCGCCGCCGGGATCACGCCGTTCAACTTTCCCGCCATGATCCCGATGTGGAAGTTCTGCCCGGCCCTCGTCTGCGGAAACGCGTTCATTCTGAAACCGTCCGAGCGCGATCCGTCTGTGCCGCTTATGCTGGCCGAGCTGATGCTGGAAGCAGGCGCGCCTCCGGGAGTTCTGAATGTCGTGAACGGCGACAAGGAGGCCGTCGACGCGATCCTGGACGACGAGGACATCGGGGCTGTGGGCTTTGTCGGCTCGACCCCGATTGCGCAGTATGTCTATGGCCGCGGCTGTTCGAACGGCAAGCGTGTGCAGTGCTTCGGTGGCGCGAAGAACCACATGATCGTTATGCCCGATGCCGACATGGATCAGGCGGTCGATGCGCTGATCGGGTCTGGTTACGGGGCGGCAGGCGAGCGCTGCATGGCGGTTTCGGTCGCGGTGCCGGTTGGCGAGGAGGCAGCGGACAAGCTGATCTCGAAGCTCGCGCCGCGTGTCGAGAGCCTGAAGATCGGCCCTTACACCGCAGGCGACGACGTGGACTTCGGCCCGCTGGTCACCCGCGAAGCCTATACCCGCGTGAAAGGCCTGGTCGATCGCGGCGTGGAGGAAGGCGCGAACCTCGTCGTCGATGGCCGCAACTTCTCGATGCAGGGCTATGAAAACGGCAACTTCATCGGCGGATGCCTGTTCGACAATGTCACCAAGGACATGGACATCTACAAGACCGAGATTTTCGGGCCGGTCCTGTCCACGGTGCGCGCTTCGTCCTACGAAGAAGCGCTGGGCCTTGCGATGGACCACGAATACGGCAATGGCACCGCGATCTTCACCCGCGATGGCGACACCGCACGCGATTTCCTGAACCGCGTGAACATCGGGATGGTCGGCGTGAACGTGCCGATCCCGGTGCCACTGGCCTATCACACCTTTGGCGGCTGGAAGAAATCGGTCTTCGGCGATCTGAACCAGCACGGCCCGGACGCGTTCCGCTTCTACACGCGGACCAAGACTGTCACCGCGCGCTGGCCATCGGGCATCAAGGAAGGCTCGGACTTCTCGATCCCCGTGATGGAGTGACATGCTGATTGCAGCGTACACGCGGCTGAAGGGATTTATCGGCCGCGTGACCGAGGTGACCGGCGTGGTTCTGGCACTGTTCGCCGCCTATGAGATGGTGATCGCCGACCGCGTTGCACCGCATGTGACGGGCGGCGTGTGGGTCTGTCCCTCCGATGACACGCCCGATTACATGCAGCGGGCCGCGTTCTTCGACTTCCTGCGCGAGAACGCCGACAGCTTTGTCTATCTGGATTTCTGGCTCGCGCCGGTCGAGTACGATTTTCCCGATCGCGCGTGTCTTGATCAAGGTTCACCAGTCGTTGGCATTCTTGACGATGGTCTGCGCGTGCGGGGCACGCCTGTGGTCTATCCCGATGGTGCGACCGGACCGACGCCGGAACTGGTCATCACGCGCCAGCGGATCGACATCCCACAGACAGCCCGCCTGACGGCTCAATACGGCGAAGAGCAGGTCTTCGGTCTGACCGGCCTGGTCTACGTCGAGGCAGGCGAGGTTGAGATGGGCTTTCAGGAGTTCTCGTTCAGCGCTGCGCCATACGACGCCGCCGTTCTGAAAAAACGCGACTGTACAAGGGATTACGTGGCAGCGGATGGGTTGCTGAACCAAGTGCGTACGTATGTGTTTTCCTGCCTCGCCCAGTAGCTGCGATGGGGATCGTGCTCACATTTGTCCTTGTCGCCGCGGCCTTGGCTGTACTGGTGTTTGCCATCGGCAATGCCGCGTCGTCGCCGCAGACCCGGGCGCTGTCCCGGCTCGTCTCGGCGCATCGGCTTGGCGGTCCTCTGGCACAGGCAGAATCCGTCGGCGGGATCTTCTCGCTCTATGGGCTGGATGCGAGCGGCCGGCGTGACGCCAATGCGCAGGAAATTGCCGACCGGCGGCGCAGATTGCTCGGGGATGCAGCGGAGTTCGACCAACGCTTTGGCGAACTGCACCCGGGCGTGACGGCACAGGAAATCCTGGAGCGCGAGCTTGGCAAGCGGTTGGATGAACTGTAACCGCTTGAAATCTATCCTTAAAAAGACAAACAGGGCCACCCGAAGGCGACCCTGCGTGAGCTTGAGACAGTCAGCCGGTTAGGCGCTTTTCTTTTGAGACACTGCTCGCTGCGCCAGATCGTAGCCAACCGGAAAAGAGGCTGCTCTTAAGCGGCTACTCCCCGATTTGTCCCGACCGCTATCTCCAGTTTCTCACTTGACACTGGATCACCTCCTTTCTGCATGTTTCAGATATCAAAACCGTGCCAGAACTTATCCACATTGACAAGCTGCTATCTTGGGGAGATGCACAAGATAATGTTAAAACTTGACGAAGCAGCCGCAGGTCTTGAGGCGTTGGGTAATCCGAACCGACTCGAGATCTACCGTCTTCTGGTCCGGGCAGGCACGGACGGCAAACCGGTTGGGCAGATCCAGCAAGCGACCGGCATGGCAGCCTCGACCCTGTCGCATCACCTCAAGCATCTGGAACTTGCCGGGCTGATCATGCGACGCAAGGAAGGCACGACGCATCACTGCACCGCCAACTACCCGGCCATGGATGGTCTGATCGCCTTCCTGACAGAAGAGTGCTGCGTAGAATCAAGCCCGCATCCGGGCCAACCGCACGGCTGATACCAAGGTGGGTAATCGGCGACCAACGGCCATGATTCTTCAGGTGAGGAACTTCACGTAATTCTCCATCAACCGGATTTTCCGCCGTCCCGCGCGGTTGATCCGTATCAATGCGCGGGCGTCACCACGGCTGCATGATGGTCGCCAATGGGGAGGCTCAGTCATGTACAAAAGACTTCTGATTCCGGTCGCACTGGAGCACGGACATCGCGGCGAAGACGCGCTTCGGGTCGCATCGCTGCTGTCTGACGCCGGTGCCGAGATCTTTCTGTTTCACGTGATCGAGGACATCCCGGCCTATGCCCGCGTCGAGATCCCGGACAGCATCTTCGAGAACGCCCGCAAGGAAGCAGAGACCAGCCTGAGCCTGCTGGCCAAGACCTCGGGCACCGCCGCAAAGCCGGTCGTCGTTCCCGGCCATCCGGGTGTGACGATTGTCGACTATGCCGAAAAGCACGGGATCGACTGCATCGTCATCGCGTCGCATCGGCCAGAGCTGGCGGACTACTTCCTGGGCTCAACCGCGGCTCGGGTCGTGCGTCACGCAACCTGTTCGGTTCATGTGATCCGGTAGGCGCGCAGCCGCTTCCGTTTCAAGGCCGGGTGCGTCTTGAGTGCCACCGCGAGACGTCCCTTCAATCGCAAGACCTGGGAGAGCGTCCGCAGGCATACTTCGTGTGAGGGTGGCGGCAGCCATCCTGAAGAGGTGCGCACCCCAGTCTCGCGGTGCTCACCCCTTGTCGTAGTCCTGGAACGATTTGCCATCGGCGACGAGCCGTTCGATCAGCGGTGCTGGTGACCAGATGTCGTCGCCATGGCCCGCGGCGTGGAACGCCTTGATCTGGTCTAGCACTTTGGGCAGGCCGACCTCGTCCGCCCAGCACATTGGGCCGCCGCGGTAGACCGGATAGCCATAGCCGTAGACATAGACCACGTCGATGTCCGAGGCGCGCATGGCGATGCCTTCTTCGAGGATCTTCGCGCCCTCGTTGACCAAGGCTAGCATGGTGCGGTCGATGATCTCATCCGCGCCGATCTCGCGGCGCTGGTTGTGCTTGCGGACGCCCTCTTCCTGGACAATCGCGGCGACCTCGGCATTGGGGATCGGCGTGCGCGACCCGTCCTTGTAGTCGTAGTATCCGCCGCCCGTTTTCTGACCGAAACGACCCATCTCGCACAGCCGGTCGGCGATCGGCGATTTCTTGCCGGTTTCCTGCCGGATGCGCCATCCGACATCCAGCCCCGCGAGGTCGCCCATGGCGAAGGGACCCATCGCAAGGCCGAAATCGTAGAGCGCTGCATCGACATCCTGGGGCTGACAGCCCTCGTACAACAGAGCCGTCGCCTGCCCCGAATAGGCGTGTAGCATCCGGTTTCCGACGAAGCCGTGGCAGACGCCGACCATGACCGGGACCTTGCCGATGCGCTTGGCCAGTCCCATGCAGGTCGCAATCACGTCGTGGGCTGTTTCCTTGCCGCGAACTTCCTCGAGCAGGCGCATGACGTTGGCGGGCGAGAAGAAGTGCAGGCCGATCACGTCCTGCGGGCGCGCGGTGACGGCCGCGATTTCATCGATGTCGAGCGTCGAGGTGTTCGTGGCGAGGATCGCACCTGGCTTGCACGCAGCATCCAGCTTGGCGAAGATTTCCTTCTTCAGGGCCATGTTCTCGAAGACCGCCTCGATCACGATATCGACGTCCGAGACGGCTGCATCGAAATCAAGCGACCCGGAGAGGCAGGCCATGCGCGTCTCGACGTCCTGGGCACTGATCCGGCCCTTCTTCGCCGTGCTCTCATAGTTCTTGCGAATGATGCCGAGGCCCCGGTCGAGCGCGTCCTGGTTCTGTTCGACCAGAACGGTCGGGATGCCCGCATTGGCGAAGTTCATGGCAATGCCGCCGCCCATCGTTCCGGCACCCAGGATCGCTGCCTTCTCGATCGGGCGGGTCGGCGTATCCTTGGGCACGTCCGGGATCTTGTTGGCCTGGCGTTCGGCGAAGAAGAAGTGGCGCTGGGCCTTCGACTGGGCCGAGGCCATGGCATGCTCGATCAGTTCGCGTTCAACGCGCATGCCTTCGTCGAACGGTTTGGTCGCAGCCGCCTCGATCGCGTCGATGCAGAATTGCGGGGCTTCGAAGCCGCGTTTCTTCTTGGCCCAGAAGGCACGGGCGGTGGCGAAGACCTCTGGGTCGGCGTCAAGCAGGTCGTTGCGGTCGCGGACCTTGACGAGTTCGGCATTCGTCGAAAGCAGGTCGCGGGCGAAGGCGATGGTGCCTTGGCGCAGATCGCCGTCGACCACCTTGTCGATCACACCGAGTTCCGCGGCCTTCGCGGCCGGGATCGGGTCGCCAGAGCAGATCATCTCGATCGCTTTCTCGATCCCGACAAGGCGTGGCAGGCGTTGCGTCCCCCCTGCGCCCGGGATGATGCCGAGCTTGACCTCGGGCAGGCCGACCCGGGCCGACGGGATCGCGACGCGGTAGTGGCAGGCAAGTGCTGTCTCGAGCCCGCCGCCAAGTGCCGTGCCATGGATGCCCGCGACCATGGGTTTGGGGCTGTCCTCCTGCACCTCGTTCTGATCGCGCAGCGACGGATCCCGCCGGGGCTTGCCGAACTCGGTGATGTCCGCGCCCGCGATGAAGGTGCGGCCATCGCATAGCAACGCGATGGCGCGCACGCTGTCGTCGGCGTTGGCCTTGTTGATGCCGTCGATGATGCCCGAGCGCACGGCGTGGCTGAGCGCGTTCACGGGCGGGTAATTGACGGTGAGAACGGCGACTTCGCCATCGACCTCAAAGCGCACAACGTCGGACATGCTGACCTCCCATTCTGTTGCCGATGTCATCGCCGGTTCGCGCGCGCGATGCAAGATTGCGGACATCAGGTGGAGGATGGGCGCCCGGAAGCAACAAGGGCGCCACCTCCGCCCTGATCGCGCGTGGCGACAATTCCGTGATGACGCGGGACCTGATCCGCGTAGGTCTTTAAACCGTATCCGCAGCGAACATCTGAACCGGAGCCACGCATGAGATTCCTGACGATCGGACTCGTCCTCGCAGTCTTGCTGGGTGGCGCGGCCTTCGGGGCGATGCCCGCCCTGTTCGCAATAGCAAACTCGGCGAAGCTGTCCTTCGACGGCGGAACCTCGCCTGACATCGTCTTCGATGACGAGACGGGATTGATGCTGGATGTCTACACACCGGTTCGCGATGGCACGCCAAAGCCGGTTGTCGTCTTCTTCTATGGCGGGTCGTGGCAGTGGGGCGATCGCGGAGACTATCCGTTTGTCGGCGTCACGCTGGCCAATGAAGGGTTCGTGACGGTCGTGCCCGACTACCGGAAGTACCCGGACGTGCAGTTCCCGGCGTTCGTCGAGGACGGGGCAAAGGCGGTCGCCTGGGTGCGCGAGAATATCTCGAACCTCGGCGGTGATCCGGACCGGATCTATGTGATGGGACATTCAGCCGGTGCTCATATCGCGGCTCTTCTGGGCACCGATGAGCGCTATCTGGCACAGGCCGGGGCCGCGAATGCTGTGCACGGTGTGATCGGGCTGGCGGGTCCGTATCGCTTCACGCCAAGCTCCGAGACGTTTCAGAACGTGTTCGGCAATCTCGACGACTATGCTCCGATGAAGGCGACGACGTTCGTCGATGGCGGCGAGCCGCGGATGCTGTTGCTGCACGGGCAGGATGACGGGATCGTCGAGGCCGGGCACACCAGCGATCTTGCAAAGATGATCAAGGCGCGTGACGGATGCGTGGTGGCCGAATTCTACCGGGAGATGGGCCACTACGGCATCATGTCCGCCTTCACCTGGGTCTTTCGCGACTCGGAACCGGTTGTCCGGGACGTCGTGCGCTTTCTCTCGGACAGCGCCGCAGGGAAACCCTGCTGAAGGCTGCCGCGACCGGCTGATAACCGATCATCGGTGCTTGTCGCGCCCGTCCGCCTTGCGTTAGCACAATCTCCGACATCGGCCTGCAGAACCTCGGCTGAAACTCACGACAGGAGACGGGAATGCGTGCGCTGCTTTGCAAGGAACACTGCCTGCCAGAGGATCTGGTGGTCGAGGAGATCGACGCGCCAGAGCCGGGCCCGGACGAGATCCGCATCACGGTGGCGGCCGCGGGGGTGAACTTCCCGGATTTCCTGATCATCCAGGACAAGTACCAGTTCAAGCCGCCCCTACCGTTTTCGCCGGGTGGCGAGATGGCGGGCACGGTCTCGGCCCTCGGGTCCGATGTGACAGGTTTCGCGATCGGTGACCGGGTGATGGGATCGAACACCTGCGGCGCCTTCGCCGAAGAGGCGATCGTCAAAACCGACAAGGCGGTCAAGCTGCCCGAGGATGCCGACCTGAAGGTGGCAGCAGCGGTCGGGCTGGTCTATGGCACATCGTACCACGCGCTGTTCGACCGGGGTGCGATGACCGCGCGCGACCGTGTGCTCGTGCTGGGGGCCGCAGGCGGCGTTGGTCTGGCGGCGGCGGGGCTTGCCCACGCAGCGGGCGCCGAGGTGATTGCCGCGGCGTCGACCGATGAAAAGCTGGCGGTGTGCAACGAGCATGGCGCCGACCACCTGATCAACTATGGCACCGGTGATCTGCGAAAGCAGTTGAAAGAGGTTTGCCCCGAAGGCCCGACCCTGATCTACGATCCGGTCGGCGGGGAGTTGACCGAACAGGCGTTCCGCTCGATCGCACCGCGCGGCAAGCTACTGATCGTCGGTTTCGCCGCCGGAACGATCCCGAAGATCCCGCTGAACCTGGCGCTTCTGAAACACGGCGAACTGGTCGGCGTGTTCTGGGGCGATTACACGCGGCGCGAGCCGGAGAACAACCTGCGCGACCTGCGCCACATCATGCGCTGGATCAAGGACGGACGGCTGAACCCGGTGATCTCCGGCAGCTACCCGCTCGCGCATGGCGGCAAGGCGATCCGGCACATCGCCGACCGCAAAGCGATCGGCAAGCTGGTGATCGAACCGCACCTCTGACCAGACCAGGGCGGCGGTCATCGCACCCCTGCCCTTCCCATCGCTTGAACGTGGGCTTCGGTCCGCCGCGCCCAAAGATACCGGAGACCCGACATGATCCCGACCGCAGCGCCCGAAAGCCTGGGTTTCGACCCGGGCCGTCTCGCCCGGATCAAACCGTGGATGCAGCGCTGGGTCGATCAGGGCAAGTTTCCCGGCGCCCAGACGCTGATCGCGCGGCATGGTCAGATCGCCTATTGCGACCATGTGGGCCAGCGCGATATCGAGGCCGCCCTGCCCTGGGAGCGCGACACGATCGTCCGCATCTATTCGATGACCAAGCCGATCACGTCGCTTGCCTATTTGATGCTGTTCGAGGATGGATTGTGCCATCTGGACACACCGGTCGACGAGTTCCTGCCGGAGTTCCACGACTGCCAGGTCCTGATCGACGGCGCGGTATCGCTGGATCAGGTGCGCCCCGCCGAGACGCGGATGACGGTGCACCACCTGCTCACCCATACCTCGGGTTTCACGTATTCATTCAATGAAGGCGTGTTGGCGCAGGCGATGCTGGAGCACAAGCTCGACTTCGGATCGAAGCGCAAGTCGCTGGACGACACGGTCAAGCGGTTGGCCGAATTGCCGTTGGGCTTCGATCCGGGCGCTCAATGGAACTACGGCGTGTCGACGGATGTGCTCGGCCGGGTGGTCGAGGTCGTCACAGGCCAGCCGCTCGCACAGGTTTTCCAGGACCGGATCCTTGGGCCGCTGGGCATGACCGACACCGCATTCGGGGTGCCGGAGGCCAAGCTCGACCGCTTCGCCGCGTGTTACGTTAAGACGGACGAGGATCCGCTGAAGCTGATGGATACGCCTGCGAAGACACCGTATCACGCGGACAATGTGGCCTTGCATTCCGGAGGCGGTGGCCTGGTCTCGACCATCGACGATTACCTGAAATTCGCCGAATTGCTGCGCGGCAAAGGGCAACTGGGCGATGTGCGCCTGGTGGCCCCGCGCACGGCGGAATTGATGGCGACCAATGCGCTGCCCGGCGATCTCGCCTCGATGGGGCAACCGGTGTTCTCGGAAGTGTCGTTCGACGGTGTCGGGTTCGGCCTCGGCGTCAGCGTCACGATCAATCCGGGTTTGGCAAAGACGGCATGCTCCATGGGGGATTTCGGCTGGGGCGGCATGGCCTCGACCATGTTTTGGGTCGATCCCGTGATGGACATGGTCGTGATCTTCATGACGCAGCTCGTCCCGTCCTCGAGCTATCCGAACCGCAAGGAACTGCGTGCGATGGCCTATTCTTCGCTGACCGCGCCGTGACCGATCTTGCCCCTACTTGACTGGATCGGCGCGCGCGCCCGGTGGTTCCTGGCGCTAGGCGTCGTCGCCGCACTGATCATTCCGGGACCGGGCGCCCTTCTGGACGGCACGGTGCCGTTCTGGGTCGCGGTGCTCTACGGGCTTGCGATGACCCGGATCGATCTGGGCGCGGTCGCGCGCAGGGCTCTGGTGCCGCGCCGACTTCTGCGCAATCTCGGCCTGCTCGCGCTCCTGATGGCGGCAACACCGGCGCTGGCCTTGGGGATCGGCGTAGCGACCGGGCTGCCGCAGCCGCTGATCGAAGCACTGGTGTATACCACTGCGGCACCGCCGCTTGGCTCCGCGACCGCGTTCTGCCTGATGCTCGGTCTGAACGCTGCGTTTGCGCTGGAATTGACCGTATTGGGATCCCTGATCGCGCCGCTGTCCATGCCACTGGTCACGGGGGTCTTGCTTGGCGAAGCACTGCCGGTCGAGGCCGGCGAGATGCTCCTCCGCCTGGCGACGCTGATCGGGCTCGCGACAGCCGGTGCGATCGCCGCGCGCACCCTGTTGACCCCGGCACGGATCGAGCGGCATGCACGGTCTTTCGACGGCACGGCATCGCTGATCCTGGTGCTGTTTCTGTTCCCGTTGTTTCACGGCATGACGGACCTGATCGCCCAGATGCCGGGCTTCGCGCTGGCCTGCCTGATTGCCGCCTTCGTCGCCAATATCGGGGTTCAGGCTCTCAGCTTTGCCGCCACGCGCAGGATCGCCGGGGCCGAGATCGGCGGAGCGGTATCGCTGGTCTGGGGCAATCGCAATGCAGCACTAACCCTCGCGTTCTTGCCGGAGGCACCGCTGATCACGCTCTACATCGCACTCTATCAGTTCCCGATGTACATGACGCCGCTGGTCATGCGCCCGATTATCGGACCACCGCGTCTGGAGCGTTAACCTGAGAACGCAGTGCACCGTTGACGTAAGCGCCAACACCTGGCCGAGGCCCGGACGGGCCGAGGTCAGGGTATGTCGTCTCCAGCGGCGCAGCCGATGGAGCCCGTTTGCCAAGTCGTTTCGGTTCGCCGCGTCGTTTCGGTTTAAATCAAGCCCTGGCTTCGAAAGCTCGTGTCGTATTCCTTGCCCACGATGACGTGGTCGTGGACAATAATCCCGACGGCCTTGGCGGCCTGCTCGATCTGGCGGGTCATCTCGATGTCGGCACGGCTGGGGGTCGGATCGCCCGATGGGTGATTGTGCACCAGGATGATCGCCGAGGCGTTCAGCTCCAGGCAGCGTTTGACCACTTCGCGCGGATAGACCGGCACGTGATCCACGGTGCCGCGCGCTTGCTGCTCGTCCGCGATCAGCACGTTCTTGCGATCCAGAAACAGGATCCGGAACTGTTCCGTATCCTGATGCGCCATTGCCGTCTTGCAATACGCCATCAACGCGGACCAGCTCGAAAGCGCATCCTTGTTCATCACCTTTGCGCGCGCCAGCCGATGCGCCGCCGCCTCGACGATCTTCAGCTCGCACACGATCGCGGGACCGACACCGGGCACCGTGACCAGCCGCGAAACCGGCGCTGAGATCACGCCGTTGAAATCGCTGAACTCTTCCAGAAGGCGCTTGGCCAGGGGTTTGACATCCCGCTGCGGGACCGCCCGAAACAACACAAGCTCCAGCATCTCGTAATCGGCGAGGCTTTGCTGCCCGGCCGTCAAGAACCGTTCGCGCAACCGCGCGCGGTGCCCAGCGGTGTGCTTGCGCGATACCTTCGAGGTCCGCGGCTCGAGCAATCCTTCCAGGCTCGACTCCTCTTCGAACCCGAACATGAAGTTTTGTTGTTTGTTCACGTGCCTGCCCATTCCCGTGCGCCGGCCCTGTTCTGACCGCCCACTCGCTCCAGCGCCTAGACCAAGTGTGGTTACCAAGAGGTTAGAGAGATGAACGCGCCTGTCGCCTCACCATTTCCGAGGAGGTCGGGCGGCACCGGGCACCGCAGCGCCGTCTCATTGCCACAGCAAGGCGTCAGCATCTTGACCCTTCGCCCGCCACTCGGGTAATTCCGCCGCAAGTTTGAAAATCTTTTCCAGGAGGCCGCCCATGAAGGCGACGCGCGCAGTTCAGAAAATCCTTGCAAACTACGAAGGCGACACACCGGGCGTGAAAGGCAACCTCTGCCGCATGCTGATGAACGGCAAGCTCGGCGGCACCGGAAAGATGATCATTCTGCCTGTCGATCAGGGCTTCGAGCACGGCCCTGCCCGATCCTTCGCGCCGAACCCGGATGCCTACGACCCACACTATCACTACCAGTTGGCGATCGATGCGGGCCTGAACGCCTACGCGGCCCCGCTCGGCCCGCTCGAGGCCGGCGCGGACACGTTCGCCGGTCAGATCCCGACGATCCTTAAGGTGAACTCGGCCAACTCGCTGATGTCCGGCACCGCGGGCAAGAACCAGGCGGTCACCGCCAGCGTCGAGGACGCGCTGCGCCTGGGCTGCTCGGCCATCGGGTTCACGGTCTATCCCGGCTCGGACATGGCGCTGGACATGTTCGAGGAGATTTCCGAGATGCGCCGCGAAGCGGCGGCACTGGGCATTGCCACGGTCATCTGGTCCTATCCGCGCGGCGAGGCTGTCACCAAGGACGGCGAGACCGCGATCGATGTCGCAGCCTATGCCGCGCACATCGCCGCCCTGCTGGGTGCGCACATCATCAAGGTCAAACTGTCGACCGATCACCTGATGCTGAAAGAGGCCAAAAAGGTCTACGAGGACGAGAAGATCGACATCTCGACCCAGGCCGCCCGCGTGGCGGATTGTGTCAAGTCGGCCTTCGATGGCCGCCGCGTCATCGTCTTCTCGGGCGGCGCCAAGAAGGGCGAGAACTCGGTCTATGACGATGCCCGTGCGATCCGCGACGGCGGCGGCAACGGCTCGATCATTGGCCGCAACACGTTCCAGCGCCCGCGTGCCGAAGCAATTGCGATGCTGAACCAACTGATCGACATCTACAAAGGCAAGGCCTGAGCTTGTTTTCCGAGCGCGGGTGACCCCGCCCGGAAGTGGATCACCCAAATTCCACGATACGGATGCAATGCCGCTTTGAGAGAAGCGGCATTTTTCATTGAATTTCACAGATCTGGCCTGCACGCGCCAGCGTAACCGGTACGTGACACAATTTCGTGCACAGAACATCTGAGGAAATTGACAATGACCGATTCCAAGAAAACAGCTCAGCCGGAAACCATGTCCGACGACGCCCTGGACGCAGCCGCTGGCGGTGGCCTCTTCTCGAAGCTCGGCGAGGGCGTAAACGGACCGCTCAAGGCTCAGGTCGCTCGCTTTGCATATGACGACGACGGCAATCTGAAGGCCAAGACGCTGATCGCCCAGGCCTCTGGCAGCGGCAACATCGCGGGCGGCAGCCCGGCGGGGACAGCGACCTACGTCTTTGACGAAGAAATCGACGGCGACTTCGTGCCTGTCACCTACAAGCTTTCCTGATCAGCGGGCGCAGTCCAGCAAGCGCAGCGTCTCCGGATCCGGCGCACCGTAGAACAGATCGAGGGCGCGCCCGAAAACCTTGGGCGCGTCTGCCGTGTGGCCGAACAGAGTGCAGCAGGAGCGAAACTTCAGGTCATCGGGTGACCCGAAGATTTCGTGCACCGTCTTCGGATGACCAGCCATCGCAGCGGCGGTACAGTCTTGGAGACGGGGTCCTAAAATCGGGTGCGCCAGATACGCCTCGGCTTCGGTCATATCGGCGATCCCGTAATACCGTGCCCGGTCGCTGCGGCCGAGCGCCCGCAGTTGCGGGAAAATGAACCACATCCAGTGGGTGCGTTTTTCAGCCTGGCCCAGTTCAGCCATGACAGCGTCAATGACCGGTGCCTGGGCCGTCACGAACCGTTCCAGATCATGCATGTGCGCCACTCGCTCTTATACACTATTCTTCCGATTGTAGCACATGTCACAGACTCGCCGACGGTCCCGGGTCATCATCACAACAATTGCAGGAAGGATGCTGATCATGACCGAAGCCGCTGCGCCTGATCTCGCAAGTCCCGCAACTGCGAACGCACTCAGCCTGACAGTCTTCGTCATCGGGTCCGCCATCCTCTATGCAGGCGCCATGGTCGCAATGAAGTTCTGGGGTCAGGTCTCGCCCACCTTGCTGCTGCTGATCATCGCGTTGATGGTCGGCGGGGGCGTCTGGCTCGAGATCGGCGCCTTGCAGACCGAGCGCCTGGCGATGGTGTATGTTCTGATCCTGGGTGCGGAATGCATCCTGATCGCGATTGCCTCGGCACTTTGGTTTGGCGAGACCTTCAGCGCGCGCGAGATCCTGGGCGGCGGCCTGATCGTGCTGGGAACAGCGATCGCCTGGATCTGACGATCCGCGCTTTACGCCTGTTGCGGAACCGGGCAGTGTCCGGCGATGGCAAGTGCGAAACAAATCATCCAGACGCTCGGTCTCCAGCCTCATCCCGAAGGCGGTTGGTATGCCGAGACCTGGCGGGCCAAGGCGTCGGACGGCGAACGCGCGTCCGGAACAGCAATCTATTATCTGCTCGAAGCCGGTGACGTCAGCCACTGGCACCGTGTCGATGCCGCAGAGGTCTGGCACTGGTATGCGGGAGGGCCGTTGTCGCTCACAGTCTCGCCCAATGGGCATGATGCCGAGGCGATGGTCCTGGGACCGGAACTGAACGCGGGGCAGCGCCCGCAACGGATCATTCCGGCCGGCTGGTGGCAGACGGCGACGTCCCTGGGTGTCTGGACCCTGGTCGGCTGCACCGTGTCGCCGGGCTTCGAGTTTTCAGGCTTCGAGATGGCGCCGCCCGATTGGCGCCCGGTGCCGAGGTCGTAGGCCCGCATCGATTCACACTTGCGCATCGTTGGCAGTCAGCGCAGGTACGGCGACCATGACAGACCTACCCGACTCCCGCCTCTACCTCGTGCTCCCTCAGGTTTTCGAACCGGCTGGGATGGCGACCCGCTTGGCAGATGTCTTCTCGCACGTCGCGATCGCGTGCGTCCGGATCGACCTGGGCGCTGCGGACGAGCATTCCTGGACGCAGGCGGTGAACCATGCCATCGGGCCGTGCCATGACGCTGAGGTGGCCCTGGTCGTGACGGATCACTTTCGGCTCGTCGAACCCTTGGGCCTGGACGGAGTTCACCTCTCGGCCGCTGCCCGCACGCCGGTGCGCGAGGTCCGCAAGGAACTTGGCCCGGACCGGATCGTCGGAGCCTCCGCGGGCGCGTCGCAGCATCAGGGACTGGTGCTGGCCGAGGCAGGTGCCGACTATGTCAGTTTGGGACCGGTCGGCGATGCCGGTGCGCTGGGCGATGCGGAGCGTGCCGGGGATGAGCTGTTCCAATGGTGGGCCGAGATGATCGAGACCCCGTGCGTGGCGGAGGGCGGCGTGACGGTGGAGCATGCTCAACGCCTGTCGCCCTGGACCGATTTCGTGGTTCCCGACCCAGCGATCTGGGATGCGCCGGATGCCCCGGAAAAGCTGAAGGCGTTCGAGGCGGCACTTCGCTGATCGGCGTCGGGCTGAGGCTGCCAGGCACGCCCGAGTTAACTCGGCTGATTGCTCGCTCGGGTTTAGCCTGCATTGCAAGCAAAAGACGATTGCCTCCTCGGGCCGGACCGACTATGAGGCCGCGCAAGCCTTTGGGCCGGCTTAGCTCAGCTGGTAGAGCAACTGATTTGTAATCAGTGGGTCGGGGGTTCGAGCCCCTCAGCCGGCACCAATAAAATCAACGGGTTAGCGAGACTTCAGCCCGACACTGCCCCGCCGTGTCACCACTATGTCACCGCGTAGCCGGAATACTTTGACGCCCAATACCATTCAGCCAGCCATTTGCATCTGGACGAATCCCGCTTCCTCTCCGCATGCTTCTTGGGCATGTGAAGGTATGAATGATGCGGTACGTGTGTTGTCTATGTGTTTCGGTGCTTGCGCTAATGTAATCTGGGAAAGTTCATGCAGAGGCGGTGAAAATCGTTTGCGAGTTCGGCTTGAAATCAAACCTCAACGGCAGACACTTGGCAGAGGAAGGCTTCGTTCTCACTTTTCAATATGACACCATCTCAAACGACACCTTTATTATTGGCAACCAAGGGCTGTCGCCTGTGCACCTTATTCGGACAGAATGGGGAATGTCGTTTCTTGAGCCTGTCCGCACAGGCGCAGTTCAGACAACTTCGGTCGATAGCAACATGAACGTCGTGCATTCCCGGCATACCATCATCAATGGTGACCTTGAGCCATCGCAGTATTACGGGCAATGCAAGTAGCTAAAGGTCACCTTTGCAAAGCCGCGCCAACGCATTCACCAGCCGCGTTGCCTCGGTCGCCTCAATCGTCCTGCCACCGTGCCGATACTGACCATGCGCCTTACCGCGCGGTGCACCGCCACCAGCGCCGTGCATCCGGCAGACATTCCATCCTCGCACGGCAGGCGAGCGGCAGGGCAGCCCCGTGCGCTTGGAATGCGCCGTGCAGCGCGGTGCGGCCTGAGCACGGTGCAAGGGGTTAGCGTCCACTTTGTTCGCCCCTCCCCCCGGTCTCGACGGTGTCGACAATTGCCTGCCCGCCCGAGTTCACGGTCACATGCTCCACCGTCACCATCTGCTGGCCACCTTGCCGGTGCTTGCGCAAGGCTTCCATCTGCGTGGTGCGGGCGGTGGGACTTGAACCCACACTTCCTTTCGGAAAACGGATTTTCGTACCACCTCGGCTTTCGCCGCCCGGCCAGGCCGGTTCGTGGTCTGGACTATCCCTTCACCGTGGCACCTTGGGCGGTGCTTTAGGTGCTGCCCGTCTAGTCTCTACACCTTCCCGCCTTCGCGGGCTTGGCTCGGGATTGCCATTTCACAGGTTCCCCCGAGTTTGAGCAGTTCTACGTCGCAGGTTTCCCCACGCGCACTCAATTCATGTCTAAGTCCGTTGCGTCTACCGATTCCGCCACGCCCGCGTGACGACGTCGCTATAGCAATCCACGCCCGTCGCGCCAAGCAATGTTGAGAGGCCTCTGAGCAGGAGATCACCCCCCACCTGTTTCGGCCAATTGTCAGCACGGCGCAGATCAGGCTAATGTCTCTTTGCCCTTCCCCCGAACACAGATGATGGTCAAACCATGCTCAGACCGCTCCTTTTCCTTCTCGCGATACTCCTCCACACAGGCGTGGCGCTGCCCGAGGAACCGGATCCGGTCAAGGCCGGGCGGGATGCGCTGAACGATCGTCGCTTCACCGAGGCCGCAAAGAGCTTTCAGTCCGCATATACGAACGGAGATCCCGAAGGCCTGTTCTACCTAGGGCGCATGCAGGAACTAGGCCTTGGGACGCAGGCCGATGCTGCAAAGGCCGTAATCATCTATCAAAACGCAGCGCGCGAGGGCAGCGTTCGCTCGGCCAACCGGCTGGGCCTGCTCCATCTCGACGGGAACGGCGTCCTTCAGGACTTCGAGGCCGCGCGCAGGTTGATCTGTGATGCCGCAGCCAAAGGCTTGGACAGTGCGCAATTCAATTGTGGGGTCCTGATGGCACAAGGGCGCGGCGGCGAAAGCGATCTTGCAGGCGCCGTGAGTTACTACGCACAGGCAGCGGAACAAGAACACATCGGCGCCATGAACCTCTACGGACTGGCGCTCTTGCGCGGGAACGGAATCGACGCAGATCCGGCGGCTGCCCGCGGGTGGCTGGAGAAGACCGCAGCGCAAGGCAATACAATCGGGCTGTTCACGCTCGGGGAGATCCATGAAAAGGGTCTTGGGACCGAGATCGATCTGCAGCAAGCGCACGTCTACTACAATCTCGCCAGTGCGCGCGGAAACCAGCAGGCTCGACTTGCCCGGCAGCGGATTGAGCAGAGCCTGACACCGAACGAGATCGAGGACGCCCAAGCGCTTGCTCGGGGATGGGCCCCCGTCCAATCATCGCCCGAGTGAGCCAGCTCGCCTGATACGAATTCAGACACCATAAATCTTTTTTCCAGAACGCCACATTCTTGCATACGAAAATCAGTACTGCGTAAATTAAATTAAATAAAAATTATTGAGAATCCGTCCAGTACTTGAATACTTAAATCCCCCCCCTCAATCAAAATCCGTGTGAACACGTCCCGACGAGGTTTACTTCAACAATCCTCCGCATTCGTGCAAAGAAATTTTTCAGCCCTTGCGTCGGTCTCAACATCAAAAAGAAGACAGGCGCATAATCGACATTAACATAAACGCGGCGCTGCGCGGCGACGACCTAAATAAAGGGCGTCCAAGACGTGACTCCTGGACACCGAAACACATCCCTGAGAAGATCTGACGCCGCCCCTTGGCGCTGGGTTGTTCCGACCCGATATAGGCTTGGAAGCAGAGTTGGGGACATCCGCATGGACCACGATTTCTGGCATTCCCGGTGGGAAGCCAATCAAATCGGCTTTCATCAGCCAAAACCAAATGCATTGATGGAGGCTCATCTCCATCAACTCGCCCTGCCCCAGGATGCCCGCTTGTTCCTGCCTTTGTGCGGCAAGACGCTGGATATAACGTGGTTTCTGGCGAATGGTTTTCGCGTGGCTGGTGCGGAACTGAGCGAGCTTGCAATCCAACAACTGTTCGATGAACTCGATGTGGTTCCTCGGATCGAAACCCTCAGTCATTCGAAGCGCTACAGCGCCCCGCGATTGGAAGTCTTTGTCGGGGACATCTTCGACCTCGATCGCGCGACTTTGGGTGATATCCACGCGGTCTACGACCGTGCTGCTCTGGTAGCGCTGCCGGACGGCATGCGCACGCGCTACTCACGCCATCTAACCGAGATGACGAACGGGGTGCCGCAGTTCCTGCTCACCTTTACCTATGATCAGTCGGCGATGCCGGGGCCGCCATTCTCGATCGAGCCCACTGAGGTTCACCAGCATTACGACGAGCACTTCGAGGTTACAAAACTCGGGCATGCCGACGTTGCGGGGGGCCTGAAAGGGATCTGCCCGGCAATCGAGACAGCCTGGCATCTCAAACCAAAGGCCTGACGCCTAGGCCGGGACCCGCGCCACGCGCGCCAAGTCCGGTTGCCTCAACTCTGCTGCGGCGGCGTCATGATCCCGCAGATTGCCTTGCCCGGATCCATGATCATCGCAATCCGGCCAACGCCCGGCACATCAAAAGGTTCCCGTACCACTGTGCCGCCGATACCTGCGACCTTGGCCACCTCCGCATCCACATCGGCGACCTCGAGATATGTCATCCAATGCGGTGAGATCTCGTGATCCGCCGGGATCTGATCAACACCCATGATACCCGCGACCGGTTGCTCGCCAACCATACAGACATTGTATGAGCCGTTCGGCATTGGCATCTCGTTGATTGTCCAGCCGCAGATCTCGCTGAAGAACTTCTTCGATCCTGCAACGTCTGAGCTGACGAGTTCCGACCAGTGAACGTTTCCATGTGCCATTGTTTTCTCCTGTCAGTTGGAAACTTCATTTAAGCGTCGTATTGATCGCGGCGCCGCACCCAAGCCATCGGAAAGTCCAATCCGTCTTCATCCCTGCCCTTCGGCAGAAGATCCATAAGCTGGTAGGCCCCGTTCATCATGTCGAGGCCACGGGCGTAGGTTGAATACGTGTGGACGATCAGGTCCGGCTCTGGCTTGTGAAAAACACTGATCCCAGGTGCTTCGGTGGCCGGAAAACCCTTTGCCTCATAATTGTACTCAACGCTGCCACCCTGCAGATGGGCAGGCGAGAAACTGACATTGAAGTCAGGGTTGAAGTCAGAGCCCAGAGACGACACCCAGTCGAAACTCCAACCCATGCGCGCGCGGTAGGCTTCGATCTTATCCAGGCCGCAATTGGCCACAACGACGAAAGCAGCGTCGCGCTGTTCCAGGTGAGTGTCGAGACCATTGTAGGTGTCGGCCCAGAACGAGCACGAGGGACAGCCTTCGTCCCAATCCGGCCCCATCATGAAGTGAATGACGATGAGTTGACTCTTGTTACCGAACAGATCGGAAAGGGACTTTTCACCATCGTTCGTCCGAAACCGATACTCCTCCTCAATCCGGACCCATGGCAACGCGCGGCGTCGTGCGCTCAAAGCATCACGAGCGCGAGTGAAAGCCTTTTCGTCCTCAAGATGGGCCTTGCGTGCGACAAGCCAATCTTCGCGGGATACGATCGGATGCGGCATGGTTCGCCCCTATGCTGCCAGCGTGGTTTCGAGTGAGTCGAGCGAGGCATTCCACCCCATCGCATGTCCGTCGCGTGCCTCGACGCTGGCAAAGCGCTCATGGGTCAGCGTCAGCGTGGTCTTGCCGCCGCCTGCATCAGACAGCGCATAGGTCACCAGGCTCACTGCATCCGGCGTTGAGTACCAAGCCCATGTGAAGCAAACCCGGTTTGGCTCGTCGATCTCGACGAACTCTCCCTTGACGTTGTGTTCGTTGCCGGTCTCGTTCCCGCGCATCTCGATCAGCCAGGCGCCACCGACACGCAGGTCCGCCTCGCAACGCTGCGGCGTCGCCATCTTGGCACCCATCCACTGCATCCACGCTTTCGGATCAGTCAACGCCTTCCAAAGCACCGCCCTGTCGGCGTCGAACGTCCGCCGGATCATCAGCGCGGTCGGATCCTTCATTTCAGTGACGGGCGCATTCATTGGTCGTCCTCCTTCTGTTGTGCGAGGTATGCGTCCAGTGCGTCAAAGCGCTGGTTCCAGAATTCGAGCATCTCGGCGAGCCACTTCTGAGCAACATCCAACGGGTCGATGTTTAGCGAACAGGTCACGACGCGGCCGCTCTTCGCCCGGGTAACGAGACCCGCATCGACCAGTTTCCCGACATGCTTCATGACGGCTGGCAGAGACATGTCATGTGGCTCCGCCAACTCACTCAGCGTAGCATCGGACTCCAAGAGTCGCTGAACGATCGCGCGCCGCGTCGGATCGGCCAAAGCTCCAAGGGTACTGTCGAGTGCATTTTTATTAACCATACGGTTAACTAATACAGCATACCAGGATCTGTCAAGTTGCTTCGGTTTGCCCCGTTGTCATCATCGAGCCCCGGGCATACCAGAAGCCATGCCGATCAAATCCAGACCAAGGCACCCGTTGAGTCAGCTTAGCGCCTGGGCGCGCATGCTGCCGGTTATGGTCTGGCTGCTGACACAGTTTGGCATGGCTCTGTCCATGCCAGCAGCCGCTGCAAGCGCGTATGACGATCCTGAACTGCGCGCACTTCAGAACGCGCTCGGTGTCCCGGAAATCGTGCTCTGCACGCCCGATGGCAAACAGAGGATCGGAGACGAAGGTCCATCGCGACCGTCCGCGCAATGCCATTGGTGTCAGTCTTTCTCGCTATTCACGGCACCCGACCGCCCGGACACGCGTACGCGAAGTGACTGCTTCACACGCGTCCACGTCGTCAGTCAGGCGAGACACACCAACAGCAAACACCCAAGGCCGGACCGTCATGCCCCGCGAGCGCCTCCAACCGGGATCTGAAAAGCCATCAGATCAACGGAAACAGCGGTCACCCAGGCCGCGTAGGAGATGGATATGACACGTCTTTCCCACTTCGCTCGCATGGCGGGCGCATTCGCCGTCGCGGTTACGGTCAACTTGACCCAACCGGCAGTCGCACACGAAACGATCACGGGCGATCTCACCATAGGCCATCCGTACGCCCGGCCGAATCTGCCGAACCGCCCAAGCGCGGCCTATCTATCGATTTCGAACGACGGCGAGGTGCCGGATCGCCTGATCGCCGCTGATTCAGGGGCGTTCGGGACGATCGAGATCCACACCGTCGAAGAGACAAACGGTGTCATGAAAATGCTGAAGATCGAGGGGATCGACGTGCCCCCAGGCGATACGGCACTTCTGGAACCGGGCGGTGTTCACCTGATGCTGTTCGATGCCGCCAAGACCTTTAAGATCGGTGATCACTTCGACGCGACATTAACCTTCGAAAAGGCGGGCGATGTTACCGTCACGTTCATGGTCGAAAAACCCGCAGCCGCGTCCAAGTCTGCAGATCACAGCGGCCACGGGGCCAAAGGGCACTCGTCAGGCGCGCACTCCGGCCACGGCAGCGGAAACTGAGGTGTGACAATGCCCGAATTTACTGCCCGCCCGCCCAAACCTGCGCCGCTCGACATGCTGTCTGAGGAAAGTCGCGAAGCGTGGCGCGCGTGGCTCACGGACTGCGGGTTGGCAGACAATCCTTCGCCAACCGTGCGGGAAGCCCAGCCAGAGCCCAAACGACCACCGGCGGATTAAGCTCAGACAAAGCAAAACCCCGCCAGCAATGTGCAAGCGGGGTTTGGCAATCTCAGCGCGAACGATCAGCCCGTGATTGACGGGATCATCTTCTTCTCGGCCGCCAAATCGCGCATCTTGCGCTGAAGCTTCTCAAAGGCGCGAACCTCGATCTGGCGGATCCGCTCCCGGCTGACATTGTAGACTTGGCTCAAGTCCTCGAGTGTCACGGGTTCATCCTTCAAACGGCGCTCCGTCAGGATGTGGCGCTCTCGCTCGTTCAGCGATTCCATCGCTTCGATCATAAGTTCGCGACGAACGTCCATTTCCTGTTCTTCGGCATAGGCGGTCGCCTGGTCAGCGTCATCATCGGCCAGCCAGTCCTGCCATTCCGAGGCACCTTCGCCGTCGCCACCCTTCAGCGGCGCATTCAGCGAGCTGTCTCCACCACCGGACATGCGGCGGTTCATGGAAACCACTTCGTCCTGCGTGACACCAAGGTCGGTGGCGATTTTCTCGACATGTTCGGGACGCAGATCGCCGTCCTCGAGCGCGCCGATCTTCGACTTCGCCTTGCGGAGGTTGAAGAACAGCTTCTTCTGGGCCGCCGTGGTGCCCAGCTTCACCAGCGACCACGAGCGTAGAATGTATTCCTGGATCGCGGCGCGGATCCACCACATCGCATAGGTTGCCAGGCGGAAACCCTTGTCCGGGTCGAAGCGCTTGACCGCCTGCATCAGTCCGACATTGGCTTCCGAGACGACCTCGGCCGTTGGCAGGCCGTACCCGCGATATCCCATCGCAATCTTGGCCGCTAGACGCAGGTGCGAGGTGACCATCTTGTGGGCAGACTCGCTGTCACCGTGATCGACCCATGCCTTGGCCAGCATGAACTCTTCCTCGGGTTCCAGCATCGGGAACTTGCGGATTTCGGTCAGATACTTGCTCAGTCCCTGTTCCGGTGAAAGTGCCGGCAGGGACGCATAGGATTGGGCCATAAAGATCTCCCCTGAAACGTCCGGTAACAAGTGGTTACCAATGGTACCTTTGCAAGTCCGGGTTCACCCAGCTCACAATTCTTCTAACGAATGTTTCAATCATTCCGCCGCAGAAGGTTTAACAATTCGTTCATATCCTGGGGCAATTCCGAGGAGAATTCGTGCAGATCGCCGGTTGCCGGGTGCACAAAGCCCAGTGTGGCCGCATGCAACGCCTGCCGGTTGAATGAAAGCAAGCGCTCTCGCAGTGTATCCGACGCGACTGCGCGCGACGGGGACCGCACGCGCCCATAGACGGGATCGCCGATCAGCGAGTGTCCGATATGGAGCGTGTGGACCCGGATCTGATGGGTTCGACCGGTCTCGAGCCGACATTCGATCAGGCTCGCAAACGCTGCCCCCGCAGGTCCGAAGCTTTCCAGGACACGCAGATGCGTGACGGCGTGACGGCCGCCGGAACGAGCGACCGCCATGCGCTTGCGATCCTGCGGATGCCGCGCAATGGGTGCATCGACCCGGATCCAGCCGCCGTCCTCGAAGCCGACGGCGTCCAACCCGCCCAAGCGAGGATCCGCGCGGTCCGGCCGTCCCCAGCAAAGCGCCAGGT
Organism: Pseudomonadota bacterium; assembly: GCA_038534135.1. Taxonomy (GTDB): domain Bacteria; phylum Pseudomonadota; class Alphaproteobacteria; order Rhodobacterales; family Rhodobacteraceae; genus Thermohalobaculum. The sequence continues at coordinate 31,901 of JBCAXJ010000018.1, forward strand.
AGCGTCGATCTATGCTGTGCTCTGCAAATTGCTCAGACAGCCCGGCGTGCGCGCGATCGGTCTTCGCCGAGACCAACAGACCCGAAGTTTGGCGGTCGATCCGATGGACAATCCCGGGGCGGCGCTCACCGCCAATTCCAGCCAGAGACTCTCCACAATGATGCAGAAGCGCATTCACCAGGGTCCCCGTCTGGGCACCGGGTGCCGGGTGCACAACCATGCTCGCTGGCTTGTTCACGACGATGACGTCGGCGTCCTCGTAAACCACATCCAGCGGAATATCCTCAGGCAACGGTTCGGGGTCGACCGGGGGCGGCATGTCCAGCGTGAAGATCTCGCCGGCCCTGACCTTACGTTTGGGCGAGATCCCCTGCCCCGCAACCGCGCCCGACTCGATCAACGCCATGATTCGCGACCGTGAAAGCGCCAACCCAGCCGCGTCGGCAACGGATGCCAGGGCACGGTCAAGGCGTTGCCCGGCAAGCGCTTCCGGGATAACCAGCCGCACGGGATCGGAGGAGACGACCATGACTTACGAGGACGACGAGGACGTCGTGGAGCCGCCCCAGGTTCGTCGGTTGCGTCTGCTCGTCATGGTTCTGATGGTCGTTCTCATTCTTGGCATTGTGACGATCACGGTGACCATTGTCATCCGCCTCGGTATCGGAGGTGCTTCGCGCGTCGTTCCTTTGACGGCCGAGAAGATCACTCTGCCGGTCGATGCCCAGATCACGGCGCTTGGCCAGGGCACTCAGGGCCTGCTGGTCACTGTGAAGAAACCCGACGGCTCGGAGTGGCTGCGGCTGCACGATACGGATAGCGGGGCATTGCTGCGCGAAACGTCGATTGTCCGAGAATAGAGTGGCCTCGCCCTAAAAGAGTTCGCGATACGCCGGATATCCCGCAAGCGGTTCGGCCTCGTAGACGCCCCGCATGATCGCGCGTGCGACGCACTCGGCCGCCATCGTGCCGATCCGGGTCAAGGTGGCCGCCTCGTCACCGACAATGTGCTTGCCAGTTGAAAGAACAAACACCGTGTCGCCATCCATTGGCGAGTGTACGGGCCACGTCGTCAGTGCGAGACCGTCCTGTGCCATGATCGCCACGCGATACGCCTGATCCCGTGTCAGCGCTGCATCCGTTGCCACAACGGCCAACGTCGTGTTCGCACCTGCTGTCGCATCCGCAACTGGCGATTCAACGCTTTTGCTCGGGGGAGGCAACTGCCCACCAAGCTCGCCATTGCGCTCGAGCATCCAGCCTCGAAATGTCCTTGTGCCCGAAAAAACAACGTCTCCGACTGAATTCGCCGCGGCAACGGCCCCGACCGTAAGGCCCTCTTCAACCGACGAAGCTGTCCCAAAACCACCCTTCAGGCGGCCCGCAGTTGCGCCGAGTCCAGCACCCACATTGCCCGACGACGTCTCAAAAGTGGCGGCCCGGTAAGCGGCCAGCCCCAAATCCCACCAGGGCGGATGCTCCCAGCGCTTCAGGCCACCCGCTGTCAGATCGAACAGGATCGCTTGCGGAACGATCGGCACGATTTCGGACTTCACCGCAAAGCCGATTCCGTCCTGCCGCATCCCGTGCAGGACGCCCCCGGCCGCGTCCAGCCCATAGGCCGACCCACCCGAAAGGCAGATCCCGTGTACGAAAGGCACCGCCGATCCCGCACCCAACAGCACAGTGTCCCGTGCTCCGATTCCGCCGCCGCGATGGTCAACCGCCGCGACACAAGGCGCCTCGGGCAGGATCACGGACGCCCCGGTCACCAAGTCGTGGTTCTCGGCATGTCCGACCCGGATGCCGGGAACGTCGCAGATACTGTTCGAGGCTCCGGGCGCGTTCATCACATCCTGAGTGTTGGCAGAGCCGTTCGCCCCTTGCAATCCCCGGCCCCACCGCCCGACAGTGATCCAAAGGCAGGGAGACCACCATGGCAGGACCGCTCTCAGGGTTCCGGATCGTCGAGTTCGAGGGCATCGGCCCTGCCCCGTATTGTGGCATGCTTCTGTCCGACCTGGGCGCGGATATCATCCGCATCGCCCGTCCGTCTGCCAATCGCGGCCCACTGATTGTCCACGGTGGCGATGAACCGATCGACCGGGGCCGCACGCTCGTGACGCTGAACCTCAAGGATCCAGCGGATGTCGAGACGGCACTCGGCCTGCTCGAAAAGGCCGATGGCCTGATCGAGGGTCTGCGTCCCGGCGTTATGGAACGGCTTGGCCTTGGCCCAGACAGCGTTCACGCCCGCAACCCGAAGCTGGTTTACACGCGGATCACTGGATGGGGTCAGGAAGGCCCCTGGGCAAAGACCGCGGGGCATGACCTGACCTATATCGCGCTCTCCGGCGCGTTGGCGGCAATGGGCGAACCCGGGCGCCCTCCCACCCCGCCGCTCAACCTGATCGGTGACTATGGCGGCGGCGGATTGTTCGCCGCTTACGGAATGCTCGCAGGCTTGCTGCATGCGCAACGCACGGGCACAGGACAGGTCGTCGATGCCGCCATGCTGGATGGCAGCGCGTCGCAGATGGCGATGATTTACGGCATGCTGGCGAAGGGCCGTTGGACGCTGGAACGCGGCGCAAACCTGCTGGATGGCTCGGCCCCGTTCTATCGTTGTTATACCTGCGCCGATGGTAAGTACGTCGCAGTCGGCTCGATCGAACCGCAGTTCTTCACGGCACTGATGGACGGGCTGGGCTTGAACGCCGCGGATTGGGATCAGGCCGACCGCAGCCAGTGGCCTGCCTGCGCCGATGCCATCGCAGCAGTTCTGGCAACGCGGACGCGCGATCATTGGGCCGACCTCTTCGATGGCACCGATGCGTGTGTGGCACCGGTCCTGACGGTGGCGGAAGCGCCGCACCATCCGCACAATGCGGCGAGAGCATCCTTCATCGCCGATCCTTATCAGCCCGCGCCCGCGCCCAGGTTCTCGGCGACACCCGGCACGGCAGGGGACGTCGAACATCTCGCTGCCGATGCCGCGCTGGAGCGATGGTCCTGACACGCGACCGAATTTGACGCGGGGTCGGCTTGGCTACGGCGTCAGCCGCCGGCGACAACCCAGCACAAAGCGGCGAAGACCGTCAACGCAGTGATCGAGTAGACCCCGTTCCACCGCCAGGTCAGCGTCGTCGGGGGCAGACCGGTCGTACCCGCCAACAGCAACGCCCCGGTCGCGTTGGGTGACGCCGTCATCGACAGCGCCCAGCCGAAACTCAGCGCCAGCGCCACGTATTCCGGCTCGGCAGGCAGGGACGGCAGGGCAGACACCACGGCAGCCAGAAACACCACCATCATCATCGGGCTCAGCGCGATCTGACCACACAGCGTGATCACGATCGGCAGAGCGGCCAGCAGCAGCCAGTCAGGAAGGCGGGCCTGTTCGGTCCAAACGGCGATCGCGTCCACCGGCGCCAGCTTCGCCGCCGAAATCCCGATGAACCCCGCCGCACCCAGCAGGTAAGCCTCGCGCGCCATTTTCGGGATCGAGACCACGGCAATCTCGCGCAACCGCTCCGGCGCACTATCGACCGCGCCACCCCGGCTTTGCACCAGAACCCAGCCGATCAGCATCACCGGTGCGACCGTCATCAGCGCCTGCGGTAGGCTCACGTCCACCGCCTCGACCACGGCCCAAGCGCCGACGACCAGCAGCGCATAGACGAACACAAGGTCCAATCCGGCACGCCACGGAAATGGCTCGGGCGGTTCGATCGCAAGCCGTGGCTTTCCCCACGTCAGCAGATCCTCGATCCAGCCGACGCCAAGCATCACGGCACTCAGCACCAGCGCCAGCAGGATCACCTTGACCGGGTCCAGCCCGGGGATTGCCGAGAAGATGATCACCTGCGTCAACGTCGTCGGCGCCCAGGTGATCACCATCGAAAACCCCCGGATCAGCGCGCTGATCTGGCGGCGCTCGCGCGTCTTCGCGCGCAACTCTTCCTCGGGCGACTTGATCGCGCGCGCGCGAACCCCGCGCTGGATCAGCGGGGCGAGCAGGCTAACGGCGCCAAAGTTCAGAAGAATACCCGCCGTATGCCCGCCGAACCACATCGCGGCATACCGCTTGGCAGGCGGCTGCCGGGTCGTCCAGTCGCCAACCTTCAGGACCGAGGCCGAGGTCATCGCCGCCTCGCGCAGCAGCATCATCAGCAGGATGAACGCCGTGAAGAAGGCACCCTGGCGCAAGGCAAACCCCGCATCCGGCCAACCGCCCGGCTTGAACCACAGACCAAACGCAAGCCCTCCGGCCACCGCAAACAACACCCATTCACGCGGACCGAACCGCGGCATCACCACGACCATCAGCACCAACGCCATGATCCGCGACGGAACATCCGCCCACTCCTGACCAAAGATCAGCCGGGCCAACACCAGTGCCGACAGGATCATCAGGACGGCGGCACATATCCGGTCGAGGATGCTCGGTGCGGTCGGGGACATTGCGCGGGACGCCCGGTTGCGGAAGGATGCCTCCCCATACCGCCCCGCTCGCGCGCGGACCAGACAGGGGAGTGATCATGCAGTCGGACCAACCGCTCGCCGGGAAACTGGTTATTGACCTGACGCAGGGGATCGCCGGTCCCTATTGCGGCCGCCTGCTTGCCGAGCACGGCGCACGGGTGATCAAGATCGAACCGCCCGGCGGCGACTGGGTGCGCGGGCTGGGTGACGGTCCGGAAGGCGAGTCGGTTCACTTTCTCTACTACAACCTCGGCAAAGAAAGCATCACGCTCGATCTGAAGTCCGAGAGCGGTCTGACCGCCGCTCTGGCACTGATCGAGAAGGCGGATGTTGTCCTGGAAAGCGCCCGGCCGGGCGTGTCCGAACGTCTCGGCGTCGGGTTCGAAGACGTGAAGGCCCTGAATCCGCGCATAACCTATCTCTCGGTTTCCGGCTTCGGGCACACCGGTCCCCGCGCCAACGATCCGCTGACGGATGCGGTCGCGCAAAGTTTCTCAGGCATGATTTCCGTCAACCACGGAGAGGACGGCGTTCCGCACAAGCTGCACACCACGATCATCGACTCCGTGACAGGGATCTACGCGTTCCAAGCCGTGTCGATGGCATTGTTCGGCGGCGTCACCGAAGCCCGGCACCTCGATGTCTCGTTGATGCAGGCAGCGGCTGCCGCGATGGGTCCAAAGATCATGGAGTTTGCCCATCTTGGCCGCGCCCCGATGCTATTGAACCCGCCTGCCGGAGCTTACCAGACCGCCGATGGCTGGCTGACCGTCACACTGGTCAAAGAGCAGCATTTCACATCGCTCGTCAAAGCCATGGGACTAAACGAACTCGCCACGGATCCGCGCTATGCCTCGTTTGCGACACGCCAAGAGAACGAAGCAACGCTGAAGCCATCGATCGCCACACGCATGAAGGAGCGTCCGACGGCGGAGTGGCTCGATCTGTTCGAGGCAAACGGCGTGCTGGCAGGCCGGATCAACGATTTCGGGATGTGGCTGGAGGAACCGCAGGTCGCCGCCACACATGCCGCCGACCCGACGACTGTCACCGGTACGTCGATCTTGCCGGTCGCACGCACCCCGGCCCGCGCGCCCGAGACCCGCGCGGCACCAAAGACCGGCGAACACACGATCGACATCCTTTCTGAGTTCGGGCTCGCAACATGACCGAGACCTTCGATCCCGCGCAGCACAAGTTCTGCGAGACCCGCTGGTTCGAGGACTGGGAGGTTGGCGAAAAGTTCTATGTGCCATCCCGCACGATGACGGATGCACTCTTCAGCGCGTTCCAACTGGCCAGCGGTGACAACCATCCGATCCACTACGACCGGCCGTATTGCCAGGCGCGCGGGCACCGCGACCTGCTGGCGCACGGGTATCAGGTCGTCGCCCAAGCCTGTGCCGGTGCCAGCGTCCTGCCACATCATATGGGTGAGGCGTTGATCGGGTTTCTGGAACAGTCTTCGCGCTTCCTGGCGCCAGTTTATGCAGGCGATACGCTTTACCCGATGCTCGAGATTGCGGATCTGAAGGAAGGCCGTACGACTGGCGTGGTCACAGTGACGCTGGCTATCCACAATCAAGACGGTACACTTGTGTGCGACGGGAATCAGAAATACCTGCTGCGGAGGCGATCGGCGCTGCCCAGGTCGGAGTAAGCTGCGGCGCTTGAATCCGAATATGGAATGTGTTTCCACTGAGTGAAGCTGGCGTGTCCCAACTGTTGTGGAAGTCCGGGGCCTTTCCTCCTACCCTGAGGGTGTGATGATGGCTGCAGTACCAAATCTGATCGCGGATCTTGGCAGATGCGAAACCTGTCCGATCCGCCAGCGCGCCATTTGCAGCTATTCCAGCCCGGCGGAGCTTGTCGAACTCGACAAGGCAAAGTTCTATCGTGATTACGAACCGGGGCAGGAGATCGTTGGCGAAGGCGAACCGACAACGTCCCTTGGCTCGCTGGTATCCGGCGTCGTAGCGCTCCACAAATCGCTGGAGGATGGTCGCCGACAGGTCGTCGGTCTGCTGTTCGCCTCGGATTTCATCGGTCGTCCTTTCAGACCGAAAGCGCCCTACGAAGCGGTCGCGGTTACACCGGTCAAAATGTGCCTGTTCCAACGGCCTGCTTTCGAGAAGCTGATCTCGGAAAGCGCAGCGCTGCAACGCCGACTGCTCGAGATGACACTTGACGAGCTTGATGCCGCGCGCGACTGGCTCGTACTGCTGGGGCGAAAGACGGCACGTGAACGCCTCGCCAGTCTGTTGCTGATCCTCGCCCGGCGCGAAGCAAAGCTCAAAGGCGTCGATATTGCCTCGGGCATCGAGGCGCAGATCCCACTGACCCGTGAATCAATCGCCGAGTTCCTGGGGCTGACGATCGAAACCGTCAGCCGCCAGTTCACATCGCTGCGCCGCGACGGTGTGATCGACCTACCGGATAAACGGACCTTCCGGATCGCCGATATTGAAGCCTTGCAGGAACTCGCCGGCGAGGACGATGCGCTCGACGACTTCTGATCCCGCAGGCTCAGAACCCCTCCAGCACCATCTTGCCTTTCGCCGTGCCGCTTGCCAGCGTCCGGTGCGCAGCCCGGATGTTCGCGGCACAGATTTTTCCCAAGACCTGGGTCGCGGTCGAACGGATGCGGCCTTCGTCCAGCAAACCGGCCGCGGCGTTCAGGATCTCACCCTGACGCGCAATGTCCGCTGTGCCGAACAGTGAGCGCGTGAACATCAGTTCCCAGTGGACCGAGACCGACTTCGGCTTGAAGGGCATGATATCCATGACCTCCGGATCATCGATCAGCCCGAAGCGCCCTTGCGGGGCGATCAACTCCGCGATCTGCGCTGCATAGTTTTGCGTATGCGTCGTAGAAAAGACAAACCCCGGTGCGCCCAGGCCAAGCGCCTCGATCTGAGACCCGAGCGGTTCACTATGATTAATCACGTAATGCGCCCCAAGCTCCTTGGCCCAGGCTTGCGTCTCGGGCCGGGACGCCGTTGCGATGACCGTCAGATTTGTTCTGGCCCGCAGCAACTGGATTGCGATCGAGCCGACCCCACCGGCGCCACCGATGATCAGGACAGCCGGGGCTGCGCCCGGAACGGGATATTCGACACGCAGCCGATCGAACAGCATCTCCCACGCCGTCAGAGTCGTCAGCGGCAGCGAGGCCGCGTCAGCATTCGAAACCGAGTGCGGCTTCCGCCCAACGATTCGCGAGTCGACCAGATGCAGCTCGGCGTTGGTGCCGGAACGGTCGATCGCACCGGCGTACCAGACCATGTCCCCCGGCTTGAACGCCGCGACATCGGCGCCGACGCCGACCACTTCGCCCACAGCATCCCAGCCAAGGACATTCGGCAGGTCACCCTCGGGCGGACGGCGCATACGGATCTTGTAATCCACCGGATTGACCGAAATGGCCGCCACACGCACAAGCAGATCATGCCCTTCGGCAACCGGCTCAGAAGCTTCGAAATCAACCAGCGCCCCATCGTCGTCCAAAGCGCCCTGCTTGATGTATCCAACCGCTTTCATTGCAAATCCTCCTCGCCAATCAGATGGACCGGAACCGATCAGGCGATCTTGGTCATCTCGTTCAGAACGAAGGCATCGACCGCGCCCTCGGTGGCTTGCATATACGCGGCCAGATGCGGCGCGTTCATATGTGTCTGCCACAGTTCACGGCTCTCCCACGTCTCGTAGAACAAAAAGATGCCGGGAGTCTCGTTGTCGGCATGCAGATCGTATTGCACGCACCCCGCCTCGGCCCGCGTGATTGGAACCAGCTTCTCCAACTCGGCACGGACCAGCGCCTCCTTGCCCTTTGCAGCCGTAATCTGAGCCAGAATCGTCAGTGCCATTGTGACTGTTCCTTTTGACATCCCGTCGATGGTGGGCATATGACCAACCAGTCGCAAACGCGCAAGTACGCACAAGATCGGCCTATAGGCACCAAATGCATACTGTAGACGACCAGGACACCAGGGGCATGACCCGCTTTGAGCGGTATGACTGCAGCGGTGGCTGCCCGGTGGAAGGCGCGCTGGAACAGATCGCGGGCAAGTGGAAAGGCCTGATCATCTACCACCTGCTTGATGAGACGCTGCGCTTCAACGAACTCGCGCGCCGGGTCGGCACGGTGACACAGCGCAGCCTGACCAAGCAGCTGCGCGAGCTGGAAGCGGACGGGATCGTCAATCGCAACGTCTTTGCCGTCGTCCCGCCCCGCGTCGAGTACAGCCTGACTGACAAGGGCCGCTGCCTGCGCGATGCGGTCGTCGCCCTGCGCCTTTGGGGAATGCAGTTCCCAAAATAGGCTGCCGTACGTCACACCCGTCGCACACCAGCGTTGATCCAGATCAAGGCGCCTATTGAGCAGGCGCAGCAACTTCGCCCGCAACGACAAAACCGCGGAGCGATGCCGTGCTGACAACAGCCAAACTTACCTTTTTCGGGGTGGTTGCGATTTTCGCAGCCCTGGCCGCGAACTGGGCCGAAGACCTCGCATTCCAGGTCAATGCCCTGGTGATCCTGATCGCGGCAGCGGTCGGCTTCTTCCTGACGATGCGGGAAGAGCCGAAACCGGCGGTCGCCGGGGGTGCGGCACTCGCGGATGCCCGAACCGGATACATGGACGATGTCGTCCGCGCGGGCGTCGTCGCCACGGCCCTTTGGGGCGTCGTCGGCTTCCTCGTCGGTGTCGTCATCGCCTTCCAGCTCGCTTTCCCGATCCTGAACCTCGACTTGCCGTACACGTCCTTCGGTCGGCTCCGTCCTTTGCATACCTCAGCCGTCATTTTTGCGTTCGGCGGCAATGCGTTGATCGCAACCTCTTTCTACATCGTCCAGCGAACCTGCGCGGCGCGGCTCTGGGGCGGGTCGCTGCCCTGGGTGGTGTTCTGGGGGTATCAACTCGTCATCGTGCTGGCGGCGACGTCCTATGTGTTCGGCGGGTCCGAGGGCAAGGAGTACGCCGAGCTTCCCTGGCACGTCGACCTGATCCTGACGGTCGTCTGGGTCTGCTATCTGGCGGTGTTCCTCGGCACGCTGGTGAAGCGCAAGGAGCCTCACATCTTCGTGGCGAACTGGTTCTTTCTAGCCTTCATCGTGACCGTGGCCATGCTGCACGTGGTGCGAAACCTGTCGATCCCGGTCTCGCTGCTGGGGTCCACGTCCTATAGCGCCTTCGCGGGCGTGCAGGACGCGTTGACGCAGTGGTGGTATGGCCACAACGCGGTCGGCTTCTTCCTGACGGCGGGTTTCCTCGGGATGATGTACTATTTCGTGCCGAAGCAGGCCGAGCGCCCGATCTACAGCTACAAGCTCTCGATCATCCACTTCTGGGCCCTGATCTTCCTCTACATCTGGGCCGGTCCTCACCACCTGCACTACACCGCCCTGCCCGACTGGGCGCAGACGCTTGGCATGGTGTTCTCGATCATCCTGTGGATGCCCTCCTGGGGTGGCATGATCAACGGCCTGATGACCCTGAACGGAGCCTGGGACAAGCTGCGCACGGATCCCGTTTTGCGGATGCTCGCGATTTCTATCGGCTTCTACGGCATGGCGACCTTCGAAGGCCCGATGATGTCCATCAAGGCCGTCAACTCGCTCAGCCACTACACCGACTGGACCATCGGTCACGTCCATTCCGGCGCGCTCGGCTGGAACGGCATGATCACCTTCGGCGCGCTCTACTTCCTGGTGCCGAAGCTCTGGGGTGCGCGAAGGCTCTACTCCATGACCATGGTGTCCTGGCACTTCTGGCTCGCGACGCTGGGCATCGTGCTCTACGCCGCCTCGATGTGGGTCACCGGCATCATGGAAGGCCTGATGTGGCGCGAGACCGACAGCCACGGCTTCCTGGTGAACTCGTTCGCCGACACCGTGGCGGCCAAGTTCCCGATGTACGTGGTCCGTGGCCTGGGCGGGGTCATGTACCTCGCCGGCGCACTGATCATGTGCTGGAACCTTTACCAGACCACCCGCGGACGGATCCGGGCCTCAGAGCCCGCCGTCGCTGCGGCTGCGGTCCCAGCGGAGTAAAACGCATGCAACCCAACACCATCACCCGTGCCGGTCTCGCCCCCGGGACCAGCCTCTGCCGGGCCTTCTGCCGCGACTACGTGACCCTGACGGGCGAAGGGCTCTGCGCCTCCGGCCGTCATCTGACCCAGATGAAAGACACGACCGAGAAGGACGGGGATGATGACTGACCAGACCCAACCCCAGGGCAAGGCGACCAAGTCGATCCTGCAGCATCACACCAAGATCGAGAAGCATGCGACGCTGCTGATGGTTCTCTCTCTCGTTGTGGTCGCCATCGGCGGCATCGTCGAGATTGCACCGCTGTTCTACCTGCAGAACACCATCGAAAAGGTGACGGGCATGCGGCCCTATTCACCGCTTGAATTGCTGGGCCGGCAGATCTACATCCGAGAGGGTTGCTACACCTGCCACTCCCAGATGATCCGCCCGATGCGCGACGAGGTCGAACGCTATGGCCACTACTCGCTGGCGGCCGAGTCGATGTATGATCACCCGTTCCAATGGGGCTCGAAGCGCACCGGCCCGGATCTCGCCCGCGTTGGTGGCCGCTACTCGGACGACTGGCATGTCGACCACATGTACAATCCGCGTGATCTGGTGCCTGAATCGATCATGCCCGGCTATCCATGGCTGGCGGACACCCCGCTCTACTATGACAACGTCGCGGGCCACCTGCAGGCCAACATCACCGTCGGGGTGCCCTACACCGAAGAGATGATCGCGACCGCGCTCACAGACGTCCGGGTCCAGGTCGATCCCGATCACGACGAGTTCGATGCGTTCATGGAGCGCTACCCAAAGGCGCAGGTTCGCAATTTCGATGGTCAGCGTGAGATCACCGAACTCGACGCCATCATCGCCTACATGCAGATGCTCGGCACGCTCGTGGACTTCTCGGTCTACGAAGCCGAAGCCAACTACCGCTGAGGGAGGGAGAGATGGACACCTATACCCTGCTCCGCAGCTTTGCCGACAGCTGGTTCCTGATCGCGATGCTGCTGTTCTTCGTCGGACAGATCGTTTGGGCCTTCCGCCCGGGCTCGCGCAAACTGCACCGCGATTTGGCACATTTGCCCCTGCGCAATGACGAGCTGGAGGACTGACCCATGAGCCAAAACGACCGCAAAATCGATGAAGCCACGGGTCAGGAGATCAAGTCCCACGAATGGGACGGCATCGCCGAGCTTGACACACCCCTGCCGCGCTGGTGGCTTTGGACTTTCTACATCACCATCGTCTGGGGCGTCATCTACACCATCGCCTATCCGGCCTGGCCCCGGATCTCGTCGGCAACGGCGGGAGTGCTGGGATACTCCTCACGCGGTGAAGTCGCCGAGGCGATCGCCGCACACGAGGAGAGCAACGCGTTCATCATTGCCCGCACGGGAAATGCCAGCTTCGAAGAGATCAACGCAGACGCAGATCTCGACAGCTTCGCCAAAGCGGGCGGTGCCGCGGTCTTCCGCACCTATTGCTCGCAGTGCCACGGCGCCGGGGCCGCGGGTGCCAAGGGATACCCGAACCTGATCGATGACGACTGGCTCTGGGGCGGCTCTGCGGATGCGATTGCGGCCAGCGTGCGACACGGCATCCGGTGGGAGTTCGACGACGACACCCGCTATTCCGAGATGCCAGCCTTCGGACGCGACGAGATCCTGACGGCGGACGAGATCGAACTGGTCGCGGACTACGTTCTTTCGCTCTCAGGCCGGGGCGAGGCTTCCGATGATGGCGCCACGCTCTATGCAGACAACTGTGCCGCCTGCCATGGCGACGCTGGCCTCGGTGATCCGGAACAGGGTGCACCGAACCTTGCCGATGCCATCTGGCTCTACGGCGCGGACCGCGACACGGTGATCGAGACCATCACTTACTCGCGCTTCGGCGTAATGCCATCCTGGTCCGAGCGTTTGACCGAGGCGCAGATCCGCCAGGTCGCCCACTATGTCCACACCCTTGGTGGCGGAGAATAATCCAGGATCGGAGCCGGATTAACGCCCGCTCCGCGTTACACGATCGACGCCGGTCAAGGGCGTTATGAATACCTCCTGTGACTTGGGCCCGCCGCGTGCGGGCCTTCTTTTTTTTTCAGCGTCCGAATAAGTCTCGGCAGGGAAGAGATGGCTACTGCCGAACGAAGGCAGACCGGATCAGACCGAATCCGGCCAGCGCGAACAGCCCGGCGACGGCACCATCGATCCAGCGGCGAACACTGCGATAGATCGCCATCGCACCGGGCGTCGAGAACACCACCGCATAAACCGAATAAATCAGCAAGCCCAATGCGATGCAAAGCGTTGTTGCCACGGCGACATACCCAGTCCCGCTGCCATCGGACAGTCCCAACGCCAGGACGGCCATCCAGGCAAACACCGCCTTCGGGTTCGAAAGATTCAGCAGCAACCCACTGCGAAACGCGCGCCTCGCGTGCCGAGGATCCGTCTGCGCGGGCGCCTCTGTCGCAGCGGATCGCGCGGATTGATACGCCAACCACAGCAGATACGCACCACCCGCCAGCTTCAGAACGAACAGCGCCGAGGCCGAGGCTTGGAGCAGCGCGCCCAACCCCGTGGCCGCGACGACGCCCCAGAACGCCAGCCCGACGGACAGTCCCAGACCAAAGACCACGCCTGTCTTGCGTCCAGCACTCATCGCGACCGCAGCAACCGCCAATGTTGCAGGGCCGGGAGACGCCGCTGCCACGAAGAATGCAACGGCAATGGTTGTCAGACTGGCAATATCGAGCATGTTCTGGCCCTCCTTTTCGCCGAACCCTCACATGACGACACACGCAGGTCCATGCCTGCGCATCGCCGCGCGGCCCTCGCACGGTGAAAGCGCTATCCGTCCAGATCCACGCGCCAGCCGGATCCCACATCGATATGCCGCACCGAACAGCTCTCGATCAGCACTTCGTAGCCTGGCGGCAGAAAAGACACCTGCCAATCGTCCCCGAAGCGGGCCTTCACAGCGTCCAGATCCTCCCAGACCGACGTGAAGACCACATAGTCCCCGTCCGCCTCGACACCCTGCCCGTAGAAATACCCGGCATTGCCGGGCTCCCCCCGGACCACTTCAGCCGAGGTGGTCGCAAACTTCTGGATCAGTTCAGCGCCGCAACCGGGCTTGGCCTCGACCTGGAAGATGCGCAGGATCGTGCCGGACTTGGTTTGTTGGCTTGGCATTGGGTCTCCTCTGCGATCAACGGATGATGTCTTTCGCTCTCAGATGGCGCTGGCCGCCGATCCGGTCAATCCGCCTCCAGCGCCCAGGCAACTGCGTCCTCGAGCCGATCATCCCCCCAGAACAACTCGTCCCCGACCAGAAAGCTCGGCGCGCCAAAGATCCCCAGATCGCGGGCCTGGTCGGTCGCGGCTCGCAAACGCGCCTTGGTCTCGTCCTGCCCCGCGCACTCCAGCCAGTACTCAGGATCGGCACCACACGCCGCCAATGCCTCGGCCAGAACACCCGCGTCCGAGATGTCGGCACCGCGCGCGAACTGCGCCGAAAAGACCGCCCTTGCAAATGCACCGCACCACGGTTGATTCAGTGTCGCCGTCATGATCCGTGCAGCAACCAGTCCATTCGCCGGAAAGACCGTCGGGCGCGCGAACGGCAACCCAAGGCGCGCCGCGCGCCGCTCGATATCACGCCACATGTAGCCGCCCTTGACCGGGTCGAGCACGAAGGGTGAGCTCTCCAACCCCTTGTCGCGAAAAATCGGCCCCAGCAGGAAGGGGCGCCACACGAAGGGGACACCGGCCTCGTGCAAAACCGCCTCGGCACGCGAAACGGTCAGGTAAGAATACGTGCTGGCGAACTCGAACCAGATTTCCAGTTTCATCAGGGTGTTACCGCCAGAGCGTGACAGTTCACACTAATGCTCCTGCAAAGCGAGGCGCGCGCCAAGCGCACAATAGATGCCACCGACCACCTTGCCCTGCCAGCGCAGCACCGCCGGGTTGCGGCGCAGGAAACTGCCCAGGCCACCGGCGGTCACGGCAAACACCAAAGTGCTGACAAATCCCAGGAGTGCGAAGACAACACCCAGGATCGTCAGTTGCAGAAAGACCGCGCCATGTCCGGGCTGCACGAATTGCGGCAGGAAGGCCAGAAAGAACAGCGCCGTCTTCGGGTTCAGAACCTCGGCAACGATCGCCTGGCGAAACGCCTGCGGTACCGTGATTGGCGTGCGCCCCTGGCCGAGATCGGGTTGCGACTTCTCGATGATCGCCTTGAGCCCAAGGTAGACCAGATACGCCGCTCCCAGATACTTGATCAGGTTGAACAAGGTGGCCGAGGCGGCAATGATCGCGGAGATCCCTATCACGGCCATTGTGGTGTGGATGATGTCCCCTGCGGTGATCCCGGCGCCTGTCGCGATGCCGACCCGGGTGCCCGACGTGGTCGTCCGCGCCACGGTCAACAAGGTCGCAGGCCCCGGAATGAACACGAACCCCAGTACGATGACAATATAGGTCAGGAGAGTCGTCTGATCGATCATGGCGTGCTCCTCGGATGGCCTTCCGTTCGACAAAGCCACGGACAGCGAAGCGTGGCAAGACGTCAGCGTGCAACGATCGCCGCCTCGCGCCTTGTTCGCCGTCTGCTGAGGTCTGTGACAGTTAAAGACCGTAGCAGAGGGATGCGCATGTCGAGAAGAAGCCGGACCTTTGACCCTGCTGAGCGCAACAGGGTGGATGGCGGACCGGTCACTCACAGAATGGGCTCTACCCGCCCTCGCTTTCTGCCGTGATCGAACCACAATCGGGTCAGTCCGCAAAAGACACTGGCCAACGCATCGCAAGACGCGTCGGCCAGCAATCTAAGACGACACACGCGATGGTGCATATCGCGTAGGGTGGGCTCCAAGCCCACCCTCCTTGTCACTGCTGTGTGGCGCGCAATTCGAAGCGGACAGCCACCTCGGTTCCGATCTCGACGAACATCGAGCTTGGGCCAACGCCCAACAGGTAATCCTCGCGGTTCAGGCTCACGACACCCGTCGCCGTCGCGGTCTGGCCGTCGAAGCCCAGCGCGATCACGGCAGCCACCGGCTTCGTCTGACCGCGCAAGGTCAGCATCCCCTCGGCATCGTATCTGCCATCCGGGCGTGGTTTCAGACCAGTCAGCTTGTACGTGATGTAACGGTGCTGCTTCGAGTCGAACCACTCGGCCGAGGTTGCGAAAGCACTGGCCATCCGGTCGTTCAGATCGATGCTCCGCGAGTCGATCTGCACGGTCAGTTCCGCCGTCTCCGGTGCGATCACATCGAACGCGCCGCTGCCGCTGAACGACGCGAACACCCCCGTCGCGGGCGCTCCATTGCGGGTGTAATCGAAATCGACGCGCGACTGGTTCGCGTCAACGGACCATTGCGCGGCCAGGCCCGGGACAGGCAGCATCCAGACCAGGGCAACAGCGAACATTCTTTTCAAGGACATCATTTTCCGGCTCCATCTGAGTTGTATGCCCCTTGGACGAGCGGCCCCGGGTTATGGTTCATTTTTTCTTTTCGAAGTTGCGGGGAGCGATCACGGGCCTTCGAGCACAAGCGCCCCGGCCGTCGGGAATTCACGACCCATCATAAAGCTCGGCGATGTCGCCGAGATATCCGTCCCACGCAAACCAATACGCGATGTGTCCAGCGACACGCGGGGCACGCTCGCCGTTCGGCCCGGTCAGAAACTCTTCGCTGACGGTCCAGGTCTCGATGCCCGAGTACAGTTCGGCAGCCCTCGACCCTGGTCCGAACACCCGATCACCGCGCGCGTAGGCACGGACGGTGCGGCCCAACCGGTCCCCGACCAGCACGACAGTCAGGTCTCCAACCCGGTCGTTGATCACGCGCCCGCCTTCGAAGGCCTTGACGGGCCAGGCCTTCGCCGCCCCGAAGGTGCGAATGCCGAAGACATAATCCTTCTGCTTCAGGCGGGTCTGATCAACCGCCGCGGGGAACATCAGCTTGGGGCTGCGGAAGTATTTGTCATAGACGACGCCCGAGCCATAATTGCGGTCATAGCCTGTCTCGAGCGACAGGACCTTTGTCTCGGGATGGCGCGCCACCCAGCGCACCCAGGGCTCGATGACTACGGGACGCTGCTTCAATTCGATCCCGGGCTCGACCAGCGGCCCCATCACAGGCTTGCCGGTGAACTGGTTCCACAGCGAGTGCGTCTGACGGTCGAACATCAGCTTGTTCGAACGATAGAGGAACCCGGACGAGCCAAAGACCAATGGTTCGCCCCGATCCTGCACTTGCGTCTCGAACAGGATGCCGGAGCCGCACAAGGTGCAATAGGCCAGCGCCAAGGGCACGCCGCCTATCACGTCGTTGAACATCTCGTGCCAGCCCATGATCCGCAGAGGATAGGCGCGGACATCGCCATCGATCTCGATCCCGAAGACGAAGTCCGAGCCCAGCATGAAATCAGCCTCGTCCGCCGGGATCAGTTTTGGAGCGTCGAGTGACGGGATGCCGTCCTTCACCACCCCGCCCCAGGTGATCTCCTCAAACCGGATCTTCATGCGGTCGCGGCCGATGTGTTCGGGCTTCAGGAAGACATCGAACGCCGGATCGATACGGAGGTAGGTCTCACGCTTCAAATCGACGTAGCTCGGGTGCGGGACAATCTGCGGATTTGCCTCCTGCCACAGCATCCAGTCAAACCATTCCACAAGTTCGGTTTCGCCAGTGATCTCCTGCATCACGCGGATCAGCGGCGCACTGTCATGCGGGGTGAAGCGGATCGCGAAAATTAGCCCCGCAATCAGATCCAGCCCGCCGCGCACCCGCAGCGTGTCGAGGGCCGCGAGATACGTGTCCTCGTCCTCGTGCAGCAATGCGGCGAACGTCTCACGCACGTCGTCATCCGCGACGGCCGCCCGTGGGCCCGCGACGCCGATCGCGCCCATGCCCGCCAAAACTCCGCGCCGTGTCTGCATCATCGAAGCTCCCGTTCGCTGTGATGGAACCTGAGGCGAAACCCGCGCCGTGCCAAGCCAGCGCACGCTCGGTTCGCGCGGGTTTGAGAAATCGTGAGACACCTTGTCGGATTTCGCTTGCGCGTGGCCGATCCGCGCCAGGTCGAGTCCGCGTCGGTATGAAAGGAATACCATTGCACTACCAAAGGCATACCCTTGCACTCCCAAAACGGTATGCCTCGGGGAACAGCGCTTGATCTGAATCAAGGCAGCTTGCACCCTCGCGGATGAGTGTGCACCTGACCCGAATTCAGGTGTTCCGGACATGTCGATGAGCACAGACACGCCAGTATCGCTATACGCCGCGCGCGCGCACGTCTTTCCGAAGGCGGTGCAAGGCTGGTTCCGCCGCCTGAAGTGGTGGATCATGGGAGTGACACTTGCGATATACTATCTAACCCCCTGGATTCGTTGGGATCGTGGGCCTCACTTGCCGGATCAGGCGGTGCTGATCGATCTCGCAAACCGGCGGTTCTACTTCTTCTGGATCGAGATCTGGCCGCACGAATTCTACTATGTCGCTGGCCTTTTGATCATGGCCGGGATCGGCTTGTTCCTGTTCACCTCGGTGCTCGGCCGCGTCTGGTGCGGCTATACCTGTCCGCAAACCGTCTGGGTTGACGTCTACCAGCACGTCGAGCGTTGGATCGATGGCGACCGCAATGCGCAGTTTCGACTTCTGAAAGCGCCGTGGACTTCACAAAAGATCCTCAGACGCAGCACTAAGTACCTGATTTTCCTATTGATTGCCGTCGCAACTGGCGGCGCCTGGGTATTCTATTTTGCCGACGCACCAACGCTGGCCGTCGACCTCGTGACCCTCGATGCGCAGCCGATTGCCTATGCCACGGTCGGCGTCCTGACCGCCACGACCTTCATCCTAGGCGGCTTCCTGCGCGAGCAGGTCTGCATCTACATGTGCCCATGGCCGCGCATCCAGGGCGCCATGCTGGACGAGAACTCGCTGATCGTGACCTACAAGGATTGGCGCGGCGAACCGCGCGGCAAACACAGAAAATCCGAGGCAGCTCAGGAGCTTGGAGACTGTATCGACTGTAATGCTTGCGTGGCGGTATGCCCGACCGGAGTCGATATCCGCGAAGGTCAACAGATCGGCTGCATCACCTGTGCGCTTTGCATCGATGCCTGCGATAACATCATGGCAAAGGTTGGTAAACCACGGGGGCTCATCGATTATTGCTCTCTGTCGGACGAGACTCTCGAACGGGCAGGCAACGCACCCATTCCCATCTGGAAGCGTGTGGTCCGCACGCGGACGATCTTCTATTTCTCGCTCTGGGCCGCTATCGGCGTCGGGCTGGTCGTCGCGTTGTTCCTGCGCGACACGATCGATCTCACCGTTCGCCACAACCGCAATCCGGTGTTTGTCACGCTCTCAGATGGCTCGATCCGGAATACCTATGAGGTCCGTATCCAGAACCGCAATCCGGACCCCAACATCTTCCGCCTCAGCGCACTCAGCGACCCGTATCTGCGCCTCAGCGTCCAGGGGGAAGAGGCTGCCGCCATCCAGATCCCCGCTGACGAGACGATGAAGCTGCGCGTCTTCCTCACTTCGCCTGCGGGCGCCGAGGTCTCCGGGCGTATCCCGGCGCGGCTTTGGGTCGAGAACCTGATGACGCGCGAGCGCAGCTATTACGACACCCATTTCCAGGGGCCAGACCAATGACCAAGGAACTGACCGGACGCCATGTCCTGATCATCGCGATCGTTGCTTTCGGGACGATTATTGCGGCCAACATGGCCATGCTGCTTGCCGCGACCGGAACCTTCCCCGGTCTCGTCGTGAAGAACTCTTATGTCGAAGGCGTGGGCTGGAATGCCCGGTCCGAGGCTCAGGGAGCCCTCGGGTGGGCGCCCGAGATCGTCTATTCCGATGGCGCCATAACAATCGAAATGAAGGCGTCAGGAACCGCAAAGGCGACTGAACTGGAACTGATCGTGGGCCGCCCCAGCATCGATGGCGAAGACATCGTCCTGACGGCAAAGGCCAGTGGTGACGTGTTCCGCGTTCCGATTGAGTTGGCCCCCGGCAAATGGCGGATCGAGCTGCGCACTCTGTCAGGTCCCCAATATCGCTCGACTGCGGCCTTGTTCGTGCCCGAGCCACGCTGATGCCTCTCGACTCGCGCCAGGCCTTTGACAAGATCGACCTGCTGATCCCCAGCCTGTCCTGTGCCGGGTGCATGCGGAAGGTTGAGACCAGACTGGTCGATGCGGTCGGCGTCCTGTCCGCGCGGGTCAACCTGACGAACCGACGAGTCGCGGTCCGCTTCGATCCAGCCCTGACCGATGCCGAGGTCCTGATCGATATGCTCGGCAAGATCGGGTATCCGGCACGGCCACTGTCCCGGACTGATCGCAACGACACGATGGCGAAGCAAAGCCGCGAACTGCTGCTGCGCGTCGGTGTTTCCGGTTTCGCGGCGATGAATGTCATGCTGCTGTCGATCGGGGTCTGGTCGGGCGCTGATGCGGCGATGCGGGATCTGTTGCACTGGGCGTCAGCCCTGATTGCCCTGCCCGCGATGGCCTATGCGGGCACACCATTCTTCACAAGCGCGTGGCGTGCCTTGCGCGCCGGGTCGCTGAACATGGACGTGCCGATTTCGCTCGCAATCTTTCTGTCCGCCGGAAACTCAGTGTTCGAGACCGCAATGAGTGGTCAGCACGCCTATTTCGACGCTGGCATCATGCTGATCTTCTTCCTTCTGGTCGGGCGGTACATCGAGCAATTGACCCGCGCCCGTGCGCGCTCCAGCGCTTCAGAGCTTCTGGCGATGACTGGCCGGACGGCGATGCGGGTGTTTGCCAATGGCGACCGCCAAAAGATCGGCACGGCAGACTTGGTGCCGGGAATGCAGGTCGCGATCGCGCCCGGAGAGCGGATTCCAGCCGATGGACGCATTCTGGCTGGCGCTTCGGATCTCGACCGGTCGTTGATCACGGGCGAAAGCCTGCCCGCGCGCGCGCAGCCCGGAACAGAGGTGAACGCGGGCACTTTGAACCTTTCCGCCGAGATCATAGTCGAGGTCACGAAAGCCGGGGACGAGTCGCTGTTGGCCGAGATCGCCGGGCTGGTCGGTGCCGCCGAGCGAGGGCGCAGTGGTCACGACCAACTCGCTGAACGGGCTGCGAAGCTCTATGCGCCAAGCGTTCACGTCCTCGCCGCGATAGCGTTTGCCGGATGGATCTGGGTCACAGGCGACGGGCGGTTGTCGATCCAAATCGCAGTTGCTGTCCTGATCATCACTTGTCCTTGCGCGTTGGCTTTGGCCGTGCCGACCGTGCATACCGTCGCGACCTCGCGCCTGTTCCGGGGCGGTATCTTCCTGAAGGATGGTGGAGCGCTCGAGCGGCTGTGCGAGATAGACACCGTCGTCTTCGACAAGACCGGGACGTTGACCGACGGCAAGCCAAGGCTGGTCGACCCGCTGCCAGACGATCATCCGGCATGGCCCATGATCGCAGCCCTCTCGCGCGCGTCTCGCCATCCTTATGCAACCGCGCTCAGCGACGCGGCGGCCGAGCGCGGGGTTATCGCTGCCGATGTTCAGGACATCACCGAGATTGCCGGGCAAGGGATTGAAGCCACTTTAGACAGTGCAAAGATCTTGCTGGGACGCCCCTCATGGGTCGGCGCATCCAGCGGGCAGGTCGCAATCTCCCTACCGGATAGCGATGCCGTGCACAGCTTCACCTTTGCCCAATCGCTCCGTCCACAGGCTGTTGAAGTTTGCGATACACTGCGTGCCAAAGGGTATGATCTTCACATCCATTCTGGCGATCACCCGGATGCGGTAGCAGAGATCGCCGAGGCAACGAACATCCCGAAGGCCAAGGCCGAACTGACACCGCAAGCCAAGCATGACTTTTTGAAGGATCTCAGTGCTCAAGGGCGGTCGGTCCTGATGGTCGGGGATGGGTTGAATGACAGTCCTGCGCTCGCAGCGGCGCATGTCTCGATGTCACCTGGATCAGCCGCCGATACCACGCAGTCGGTATCTGACATTGTCTTCACCGGAGAGAGTCTTCATCCGGTCCTGACAGCACTGGATGTCGCTGCCACGGCCACCCGGCGCGCGCGGGAGAGCATCGGAATTGCGACACTCTACAACGTGATTGCAGTGCCCGTGGCCGTCCTCGGCCTCGTAACGCCGCTGATCGCTGCACTCGCAATGTCAGGATCGTCGATCGTGGTCACGCTGAACGCGCTGAGACAAAGGACCCTGCCATGACAATACTTGGAGCCCTGATCCCGATCTCGGTCGCCCTTGGCGCATTCGGCCTCGCAGCGTTCGTCTGGTGTATTCGGTCAGGACAGTTTGACGATCTTGAAGGCGATCAGCATCGCGCGCTGTTCGATGATGATTGAGCAGATGTGCCAGCGTACGTAGTGCGAAGCATGGCATTATTCACCGTGATGTCCCGGGCGAAGACCCGGGACCGCTTAGAAACGCTCGAGGCGGTCCCGGGGTGGCAGAGCAGCATTGCATGCTGCACAGCACCCGGGACAGCGCAGCACTCAAGTCATACGTTCAGTAAGAGATGCTCGCGCTCCCACGGGCTGATGACGTTCATGAACTCGGCGTATTCCTGGTATTTCACAGCGGCATAAAGGTCCGAGAACCGCCGCCCCACAATCTCGCGCAGGGGGTCGCACGCCCGGTATCCCTCGACAGCCTCTAGCATGCCATAAGGTAACTCACGCGGGCGATCATAGCTGTCAGACTGGACTTCCTCGCGTGGCTCAACGCCCTCCTGAATCCCAAGCAAACCGGTGGCGAGGCTGGCCGCGATCGCCAGATAGGGATTGGCATCCGCACCCACAACACGGTTCTCGACCCGACGCGCATCGGGCGATGATACCGGCACCCGCAAACCAGTCGTGCGGTTGTCGCGCCCCCAGTCCAGATTGATCGGTGCAGTCAGATGCGGCACCAGCCGCCGGTACGAGTTCACATAGGGTGCAACCAATGGTGTTGCCGCCCCGAAGTACTTCTGCTGACCTCCAATGAAGTGGCGGAACGCATCGGTCGCGGCACCGGACGCATCGCTGAAAATGTTCTCCCCGGTTTCGATCGACACGACGCTCTGATGGATGTGCATGGCCGAGCCTGGCTGCCCCTCCATCGGTTTGGCCATGAAGGTCGCATAGCAGCCGCAGCGCAAGGCAGCCTCGCGGATCGTGCGCTTGAAGATGAAGACCTGATCAGCCAGCGTGAGCGGATCACCGTGCAGCAGGTTGATCTCGAGTTGCGCGGCCCCGGCTTCCTGGATGATCGTGTCGATCTCCAAGCCTTGCGCCGCCGCATAGTCGTAAATGTGCTCGATCACGCTGTCGTACTCGTCGACGGCCGCAATCGAATAGGCCTGAGACTTCGCCCCGACCCGGCCCGAACGCCCTATCGGCGGCTCGAGCGGATAGTCCGGATCGGTGTTCGGCTTGGTCAGGTAAAATTCAAGCTCTGGCGCGACGACCGGACGCCATCCACGCTGCTCGTAGAACGCCAGCACCCGGCGCAGAACGGAACGCGGCGCAAACGGGATCAGCGTGCCCTGCCGATCGCAGACATCATGAATCACCTGAACGGACCGGTCCGAGGCCCAGGGAACCGAACGTGTCGTCGAGAGATCCGGGCGCAGCCAAAGGTCGGCGTCCGTGTCATAGGATCGGAAGTTGTCCAAGTCCGGATAACCACCCGTGATCGTCAGAAAGAACAGCGAGGTCGGCAGGTAGACCGATGGGAACTCCATGAACTTGGCCGCGGGCATCACCTTGCCGCGCCCAATGCCTGCGAAGTCCGGCGTGACGCACTCGACCTCCTCGACCGCGTTGTCGCGCAACCAGGTAACAAGCTCCTCGCGTTCGGTGATTTCGATTTCCGGCGATAGCGAGAGGTTGATCTCCGGCGGGACCGACGACGGCAGCGCGCTGTCAGGTGGTGTATCGGTCATACCGTGTCTCCCGTACGGATCGGCTCGCGCTGGTCATCGAGCAGTCGAATGTGCGTCAGAGCCTCGAACCCGCGCGCGACGGCGGATTGGCTCGCCTCCGCCAAGGCCTTGCGGTCTTCGAAGGCACTTGCCGGGACGGCCTGATGGAAAATGACGTCGACGACCCCACCAAAGGACAGGGTCAGCACGTCCCAGATATGCTTCTCGAACCCCATCGTGCCCCACCAGCCATAGACATCCAGCGGCAGTTCGCCGGTCTTCGGGGGATGGTATCGCAGCGTTACCGGCTGGATCATGATGTCCGTGCCTTCGCCATCGACAAAGAAGGCCGAGAACAGCGAGGATTTGAAAGGCAACACGCGCAACCCGTCGGTCGAGGTCCCCTCGGGGAACAGGCACAGCAACTGTTTCTGCGCGATGCGCGAACGCAGCACTGCCTCCTGACGCTTTGCCTCTGTCCGCTTTCGTTCGATGAACACCGTGCCTGTGATGCGCGTGATGAAACCGACACCGGGCCAGTTGGCGACCTCGGCCTTGGACACAAAGTACATCAGCGTTGTCGACCGCAGGGCGAGGATGTCGATCCATGACGAATGGTTCGCCACCAGCGCACCAGACCGCACCGGCGCCCCGGTCACACGCAGCCGTATCCCCGTCAGCCAAAGACATGCGCGTGCCCAAATGCGCGCAACGCCAAAGTGGAAGACCACCCATCTGCCCAAAGTGCCGCGCAGGAAGCGACCAATCAGAAACAGCACGACACTGACCAAGGTCAGCAGAAGCAGCAGAACCAGCCGCACGCCACCAACCAGTTTGCCGGTCAGGCGCGGCGCAGGAAGGTCAGAGGGGTTTTCCTTGGTCCATGTGTTCATGACAGGTCTTCATCCGGCAGGCTGCAAACGTTCGCCGATCACCGGTGCATATCTGTTGGGACCCTAGCCGAGAATGCGGTCAACCGACCCGCCGCGTTGACGCGAATAGAAGGCACGGTATCTCTGGACCATCCGGGACGTATCCATGATCAGGCACACATCGACTGTGTTGAAGTCATGATCGACATACGCGCCCTCGCCGACGAACCCGCCCAGTCGAATGTAGGCCTTGATCAGCGTCGGGATCTGTTTCATCGCCTCGATCTTGTCGACCTCGTCCTCAGGCAGAATGTCCATCGGCACAAAGCTGCTTTCGACGGCACGCACCCGCAGGTCTTCCGGGGCGAGGTGATTGTAATGCAGATAGCTCAGCGCATGGGACAAGGGGCCGATCTGACTGCCGTGAAAGCTGGCCACGCCAAACAGGATCGAGATGTCATGCGTCGAGACGAACTCGCCGAGCCCTGTCCAAAGGAGATGCATGCCAGCACCGCCGCGATGCTCAAGATCGACGCAGGATCGGCCAAGCTCGACGGAGTCGCGTGGATAACTCAGCAGTTTCTCAAGATCGTATTCGGAGGCGCCGTAAAAGCCGATGCCTTGCTGCGCGCGCTCGCGCAGCATCAAGCGGTAGACCCCGGCGACCCCGCGTTCGATGTCGGGATCTGTCGCCTCGTTGTCGATCAACAGCAAGTGGTCGAAATACGGGTCGAACCGGTCACGCTCGCGCCGGACGGCCTTGTCCTCGGGCGTCGGGGTCGCCCCCATCTCTTCGACAAAAACACGGTAGCGCAGGCGCTGCGCCGCGGCGACATCGGCCTCGTCCTCGGCAAGTCGTACAGTGAAGCGCCCGGCTTCAATCCGCATTCTCTGGAACCCTCGTTGCGCGGCCAACCGGCCACAGCCGTCGCCAAGCTTCTTTTCGTTATCCGCTTCTTGGACGGGCGACCGCGGGACACTAGGGCCTAAGGGCTACACGCGCAACTGCGTCTGGAGCCTTCGGAAAAATAACACAAAATTAACCATTGAAGACTTAGGCAGGAATCCAAACTCTTAACAGACCGTGAGCGAATCATGGCGAGACGAGGCTTTTTCGCAGTCGTGACCCGGGATTGGTGGCATCCAGTCTTTCTCTGGTGCATCATGCCAGCGGCGGTGGATGCCCTGAACCCGAAACGCATTCGACAACAGGCAGCCAAGTGACATGTCGACAGAAGATCTTACAGCCGTACTGACTTCACGCATCTGCCACGATCTGGTCAGTCCGATCGGAGCCATCGTCAACGGCGTGGACCTGATCCGCGAGATTGGCGGCGGGGACATCGAAGCAGAGCTTGGAATGATCAACCAGAGCTCCGCACGGGCGTCCGCCTTGCTACAATTCTACCGCGTTGCCTTCGGTGCCGCATCGAGCGGGTCGGAGATTGCGCGCAACGCCCTGCGGGATCAATCGCGCGCCTTGATCGAGACGCCTCGGATCGTTCTGGATTGGCCGGAAGATCACGGCCCGCATATCGCACGGGCCCATGCAAGACTGCTCTTTCAGGTGATCCTGTGCGCACGCGCGTTGACGGGAATGCGCGGGATCATCGCAATTCGATTGCCCGTCGATGGTTTCCTGCCGCTGTCGCTGACGGTTCATTCGTCCGGCGGTGCGGACTGTGAAGAAATGCTGGAACATCTTTGCGGAACCGCCGGTGCGGCAGATCTTTCGCCGCGCCTTGTCGAATTCGTGTTGGTCCGACAGACCGCGCAGGAACTTGGTCTGACGATCAACGTGCAGCGTGGCGACGCAACGATCCGTATCGACGTCGACGGCTCGACCTGACATCGCGCGCTTTGGTCGCCGCACGAGACGGCGCGAAATCCTCTGCCTGATCGCATCGAGCGGTTCCCTGACGCAATACTCGGGTTAAGCTCGCGACACCCCAGCGGAGGACCCCAATGACAGCCGAGACCGTCGACAGCGCACTGAACGACCTGCGCATGTCCGAAAGGACAAAGCCGCTTTATGAAGCGGTCATCAAGCACATCCGCGAAAACGTGGATCCGATCACCGAGGAGTTCTTTCGGCTCGGCGAAAGACGCACTGATCGCTGGTCGCACGCGCCAGGGCAGCTCGAATTGCTGGATGGCGCGAAGCAGAAAGCACGCGAGGCCGGGCTCTGGAACTTCTTCCTGCCGAACGCCGAAACCGGCGAGGGCCTGCCCAATCTCGACTACGCCTATATCGCGGCGGAACTGGGCAAGAACCCGCTGGCCTCCGAGACACTGAATTGCTCAGCGCCTGATACAGGCAACATGGAGGTTCTGGAGCGTGTCGGTACGCCCGAGCAGAAAGAGCAATGGCTCAAGCCGCTCCTGAATGGCGAAATCCGCTCGGCCTACGTGATGACCGAACCGTGGACGGCATCGTCCGATGCCAAGCAGATTGCCACGGAAGCGGTGCTGGACGGTGACGAATGGGTGATCAACGGCCACAAGTACTATGCCTCTGGTGCTGGAGATCCGCGCTGCAAGATCATGATTGTCATGGTCAAGACCAACCCAGATGCCGATACCTTTCGGCAGCAAAGCCAGATCCTGGTGCCGAAAGACACACCGGGTGTCGAAATCCTGGAAGGGATGCAGGTCTTCGGCGATGACGACGCACCGCACGGCCACATGCACATCCGGTTCGACAATGTCCGCGTGCCAAAGGAAAACGTCCTCTGGGGCGAGGGCCGCGGGTTCGAGATTTCCCAGCTTCGCCTCGGACCGGGCCGCATCCACCACTGCATGCGTTCGATCGGCCAGGCAGAAAAAGCACTCGATATGCTGATCAACCGTGGCGTCAGCCGCGAGGCCTTCGGAAAACGCATCATCGACCTCGGCAAGAACATGGAAACGGTCAGCCGCGCCCGGATCGAGATCGAAGCCATGCGCCTTATGGTCCTGAAGGCCGCCAAGGCGATGGATGTGCTCGGCAACAAAGAGGCCCGGATCTGGGTCTCGATGGTCAAGGCCATGGTGCCCGAGAAAGTCTGCCAGATCATCGATCAGGCGATCCAGGTACACGGCGCGACCGGCATTTCGCACTGGACCCCGCTGGCGCGGATGTACACCAAGCAGCGCACGTTACGCCTTGCCGATGGGCCGGACGAGGTGCACCACCACGTCGTCGCGCGCAACGAGGTGAAGACGTTCCAGGAATCGAACGATCGACAGGCTGCGATCGCCGGACAGGTTCGCTCGCAGGGTGACACCAACGAGATGCTCCAAGCCAAAGTCTTCGAGGGTCCGTGATGGGCTACGAGACCCTCTTCGACCTGACGGGCAAGATCGCACTGGTCACAGGCGGATCCAAGGGCATCGGCAAGGCGATGTCTGGTGCTCTCGCCGCCCATGGTGCGACCGTTGTCGTCTCGAGCCGAAAGCTTGATCAATGCGAAGCCGCAGCAGATGAGATCAATGAGAGCTGCGAAGCGACCCGTGCCTATCCGATCGCCGGGAACGCAGGGCGCCATGACGAGATGGAAGCGCTGGTCGCCAAGACGCGGGCAGATCATGGCCCTGTCGACGTGCTTGTCGGCAATGCCGCCGTGAACCCGCATTACGGCCCGATCTCGGAAATCCCGGACAGCGCCTATGAGAAGATCATGGCAACCAACGTCCAGTCGAACCTCTGGCTGGCGCGGCTGGTGGCCGAAGACATGATCGCGAAGGGCACCGGATCGATGATGTTCACCGC
Organism: Pseudomonadota bacterium; assembly: GCA_038534135.1. GTDB lineage: Bacteria > Pseudomonadota > Alphaproteobacteria > Rhodobacterales > Rhodobacteraceae > Thermohalobaculum. The sequence goes on from JBCAXJ010000018.1 coordinate 60,002, forward strand.
GTCGATCGGGGCCTTCAAGGCGTCGCCGACGCTGGGTGCCTACGGGATGTCGAAACTCGCATTGATCGGGCTGGTTCGCAATCTCGCCTTGGAGTTCGGTCCGAAGGGTATTCGCGCCAACGCGATCTGCCCAGGTCTGATCCGCACCGACTTCGCCAAGGCGCTCTGGACCGATCCGGCTGCCGAGAAGCGCGTGAACGAGGATACTCCGCTGCGCCGCCTTGGGGAACCAGAAGATCTTGCCGGTATCGCAGTGTACCTCGCCTCCGACGCCAGTCGTTACATGACGGGCCAAGCCCTGACGGTCTGCGGTGGCGTGAGCATGTGGTCATGACCGAGACCTTTACCGGCGGATGCCTGTGCGGCGCGATCACCTATCGGGCCGAAGCGGGCGAGACGCTGCACTACCTCTGCCACTGCACACACTGCCAGCGCTTTGGCGGGGCGGGTTATCACGCGGCCATTGTTGTCGCGGCCGATGATCTGACGGTTCACGGCACGCCCAAAGTGTTCACGAACACCGCCGACAGCGGACGCACCATTGCGCGCTACTTCTGTTCCGATTGCGGTGGACATCTGTTCACGTCTCCGAACCCGGAAGCGACGAGGTTCTCAGTCAAAGCGGGGACGCTTGACGACCCGACGCACTTCCAGCCGAAGCATGAGATCTGGCGCCAGAGCAAGGCGGACTGGATTGATCCCGACGCCTCGCGCGAGCTGTTCGACCAGGGCTTCAATCGGCCGGTTTCGATCGGGGCACCGGCCGTCGACCCGGATCAGGACAAGTTCTAAACCGCCCAGAACGAGGCAGGGGAAACGACCATGGAAATCCAGAATCGCATTGCCGTCGTCACGGGAGCTGCCAGCGGCATCGGCAAGGCCTTGTGCCTTGCGCTGCACCGAGAGGGTGCGAAGAAAGTGGTTTGTGCCGATTTAAACGGCGAAGGCGCCGCCGACACGGCCCGACAGATCGATGGCGCTGCTTATGAGGTCGATGTCAGCCAGGAGTCGGACATCCGGGAACTCATCGAAGTGACCGAGGATCAGCACGGTCCGATCGATCTCTTCGTCTCGAATGCCGGGATCATATATCGCGGCGGGCTCGAGACCGGCAACGACACCTGGCAGAAGATATGGGAGGTCAACGTCATGGCCCATATGTGGGCCGCCCGTCACGTCGTCCCGCGTATGGCTGCACGTGGCGGTGGGTACCTGCTGAACACGGCTTCGGCAGCCGGTTTGCTCAACCAGGTCGGCGCCGCCTCCTACGCCGTCACGAAACACGCCGCGGTTGGAATGGCCGAGTGGCTGGCGATGACCTATGGCGATCAGGGCATCAAGGTGTCGCTGCTCTGCCCGCAGGCCGTCCGCACGGGCATGACAGACGATCCCGACTCTGTGGCGGCTCAGGACGGTCTGCTCGAAGCTCGTCCGGTCGCCGATCTCTGCCTCGAGACCATCCGCAACGAGACGTTCCTGGTGCTGCCGCACCCCGAAGTGCTGACCTACATGCGCCGCAAGACCGATGACTACGATCGCTGGCTGGGCGGCATGCAAAGGCTCAATCGCAAGTTCACGTGAGGGCGCAGCCACTGACAGCGCGTCCAGCCGTCTCCGCCTTGACAGCCCCGGCCCCGGGGTCCAAATACCGCGCACCCCAACGACCGCGCAGGATCCCTCCCGAATGGCAAGAGCTGAGAAGAAGAAAGAGGGATTCTGGGATACGGTCAAAACGGTCTTCTGGGCGCTTGTCATCGCAATGGCGTTCCGCTCGATCCTCTATCAGCCGTTCTCGATCCCGTCGGGTTCGATGAAGCCGACACTGCTGGTCGGAGACTATCTATTCGTGTCGAAGTTCGCCTATGGTTACTCGCGTTACTCGTTACCGTTCTCACCGAACCTGTTCGACGGCCGGATCTGGGGATCTCTGCCGGAACGCGGTGACGTGGTGGTCTTCAAACACCCGCAACAGGACACCTGCAGCGAGGGTCCGGTCGGGATGGTGGTGCGCTTTGGGCAGACCATGCTCGGTCAACCTGCCCGCAATCCGAATGACTGCACCGACTACATCAAGCGCGTGATCGGGCTTCCGGGTGATCGCATCCAGATGATCGACGGCGTCCTGCATGTGAACGGGCAGCGGGTCGGGATGACCCGGACGGACAATTTCTCCGAACCAAAGGGCACGCATGGTGAGTACCTGCGCGTTTCGAACTGCGCCAACGCGCCTGTCCCGCAGGGCGGCGTTTGCGAGATCGAGCACTGGATCGAGGAACTGCCGGGAGGCACGAAGCACTCGATCCTGAACCTCGGCCCGACGCAGGTGGACACCACCGGCGAGATCACGGTGCGCGACGGACACATATTCTTTATGGGGGACAATCGAGACAACTCGGTCGACAGCCGCTTCGCCAGCGTCGGGCAAGTCCCCGTGCAGAACCTGATCGGCCGCGCCGAGGTTGTGGCACTCTCCTCGGCCGGTGCCTTCTGGCAGCTTTGGAAGTGGCGCGTGTCGCGCTTCTTCAAGTCGATCGTCTGAGGACATGCGCGGCGCGAACCATTCCGCTCTGACGGATCGGCTGGGCCACGAGTTCAAAGATCAATCCCTGCTGCAGCAGGCCCTGACCCACCCATCTGCGGCATCGGCAGCCCGGCCTGACAATCAACGTTTTGAGTTTCTTGGGGACCGTGTCCTGGGCCTGATCATCTCGGAGAAGCTGTTGGAGCGCTTCCCGCATGCGCCCGAGGGTGAACTTGCGCCTCGGTTCAATGCACTCGTCCGGCGCGAGACGCTTGCCGAGATCGCAGCCGAAATGGATCTCGGCCAACATTTGCATCTTGGCCGCTCCGAGAGCACATCGGGTGGACGGCGCAAGGCCGCGATCCTCGCCGATGCGATGGAGGCCGCCATCGCGGCACTCTATCTGGACGGAGGTCTCGAAGCCGCGCGGCAGTTCGTTCTGAAGCATTGGGCGGATCGGATCTCGAGCGTCGGCATCGCCCCGATGGACGCAAAGACGCGCATTCAGGAATGGGCGCAGGCGCGTGGCCTGGCACCGCCGCGTTATGACCTTGTTTCCCGGACCGGGCCTGACCATGCACCGGTTTTTCACATCGAGGCGCATCTATGCGACATCGCAAAGGCATCCGGAAAGGCTGGCTCGAAGAAATTGGCCGAACAGGATGCAGCACACGCGCTGCTTGCCATCATTGAAGCCAATGACTGAAACGCCAACCCGCGCGGGCTTCGTAGCCCTGATCGGAGAGCCGAACGCCGGCAAGTCGACGCTTCTCAATCGCATGGTCGGGGCCAAGGTTTCGATCGTTACCCACAAGGTCCAGACGACGCGGACACGTATTCGCGGGATTGCACTCGAAGGGGCCAGCCAGATCGTCTTCGTCGATACGCCTGGCCTGTTCCGTCCGCGCCGTCGCCTGGATCGTGCCATGGTCGCCTCTGCCTGGGCGGGCGTCGAGGACGCGGACATCACCGCGCTGCTGATCGAGGCGCATCGCGGGATCACGGATGGTGTCGAACGGATCCTCGAGACCCTGGACGAACAGGACACGAAACGCCCGATTGCGCTGGCCATCAACAAGATTGACCGCGTTCGCCGCCCGGCCCTGCTCGCGCTGGTCGCCGAACTCTCCGAACGACGGGACTTTGCACAAACCTTCCTGATCTCTGCCGAGAACGGCGACGGTGTCGAGGACCTGCGCGCGTGGCTGGGCTCGGAACTGCCGGAAGGTCCATGGCTTTACCCCGAAGATCAGATCGCCGACATGACCATGCGGATGATCGCAGCCGAGATCACCCGCGAGAAGCTGACGCTGCGTCTGCATCAGGAGCTGCCGTATCAGCTCACCGTCGAGACGGAAAGCTGGGAAGAGCGCAAGGACGGGTCGGTCAGGATCGAGCAGATCATCTATGTCGCGCGCGATGGGCACAAAGGCATCGTGCTCGGCAAACGCGGTGAGACAATCAAAGCCGTCGGAGAACAGTCGCGCAAAGACATCACCGAACTACTCGAACGCCCCGCGCACCTGTTCCTGACCGTCAAAGCGCGCCCGAACTGGCAGGAAGAGCCAGAGCGTTACACCCAGATGGGCCTCGACTTTTCGGACGGATCCTGACCGTGGCGCGGCTCAAGACGGATATCTGGGTTTCGGCCTATCTGGCCCGGCTGTCGCAAGCCGGGATCTTCAGCCACGTCGCGCACAAGGGAAATGCGGAAGCCGGGGCGGTCGCCGTGAAGCTCGCAACGATGGACGGCAAGGCATCGCTGTTTCTGCGCCACTACAATGACGACTTCGAGCTGGAGTGGATCCGGGAACGGGACGCGGAACCCGAGCCTGAGATCGACGCATACCTCGCCAAACAGCGCAGCTTCGACCGCGACCTCTGGGTGGTCGAGGTCGAAGACCCGAAGGGCCGCCACCTGCTCGACGAGGATGGCCTCGCCTGATGGGGCGCACCGTCCAGGCGCGACCCATCAGAAATTCAGCGAGATGTCCCGGTGGCCAGAATTGCAAGCAGCCACGTAAAGCGCCTGCTCACGCGGAAGCCTCGTCTGCTGGCGCAGGCCGATCGTTCCGGACAGGGCTTCGAAGTACTTCGCCAGACCCGGTGCCAGATCCTGAGTTGCGGCCCGGCGCCAGAGCAGTTCTTCGGCCAGTGCTGCGATGGAGTTATCCAACTCCTCGGCAGCTTTCACCGGGTCCGGGTTCCTCCGCAACGCCTTGCGCGCCTCGCTCAAACCCTTGACCGTCGCCTTGCTGGCTTCCGCTGCACGCATGGCGGACCGCAACCCCTCGATCCGTTCGACCAAAGCAACCGGATCGCCGGTTGCCACGTCTCCGCGTATCGCGGTTAGATCGCCTTCCAACGCCGCCAAATCCTCGGTCGCGCTCAGAATCTCGTTCAGGTCGCTGATCGGCGCGAAGGCATCATCCGAATTCCGCCGGAACGTCCGGCGCGCGTTGACTTCGGCTTTTGTGAGCTCGCCAAATGTCTTCGTGCGGTCCGGCCAGTCTTCGGGGATTTGGGCCAGCAAAGCGTCGCGCTCCACCAGCTCAGCGGCGATCTCTGCCTCGATCCGCGGAATAGCCGGGCTGTCGGGCGCCGTGCTGCGCAGGCGTGTCAGCGTCTTGCTCAGATCGTCCATATGGGCGTCCAGTTTCCGAGCATCGCGTTCCAGGCGGCGGACCTCGACCAGAATCGGCCGATATTCGACAGCGGCATCAATGACCGCCGCATGTGTTGCATTGACGTCATCCAACAGCGGAAAGGATTTCTCGGCCAGATCAAACGAGGCAGCCAGGTCCTTCGCGTCACCGCTTGGCAGCAGGTCGACCGGCAGGTTGCGTGCCTCGGCAATCACCGTGCGCAGCTCATCGCCGCGCTCAATGAACTCCTCGGTGAGGTACTGCTCGACACAATACTGCAGGGCGGGATTGGTCGGCGGTGGCGCAGTCTCGGACGTCTGGCGCAACCGCTCGGGCAGATAGTTCACCAGCCAGGGCGTGTTCCCGACGATGACCAGCGCCATCAACTGCAACCCGATGAACGGCACCACACCCTTGTAGATGTCGATCGTTCGCACTGCCTTTGGCGCGACACCGCGCAAGTAGAACAGCGCAAACCCAAACGGTGGTGTCAGGAAACTCGTCTGAATGTTCAGTCCGATCATCACGCCGAGCCAGACGGCCGTGATGTTCGCGCCCGGATCCATCAGCAGGATCGGGGCGACAATCGGCACGACCACAACGGCAATCTCGATGAAATCCAGGAAGAACCCGAGGACGAAGATCACACCCATCACGATGATGAACTGCATCCAGAACCCACCGGGCAGCGACGTGAGGAAATCCTTGACCAGCTCCTCGCCGCCGAACGCACGGAAAGCCGAGGTCAGCATCGCGGCACCCAACAGGATGATGAAGACCAGCGATGTCGTCTTCGCCGTATCCAGCATCACGCCGTTCAGCGTGTCATCGATGATGAAGGTTCGCCAGAGCGACCACGCAACCGAGAACAGGAAGACCGCGACGGCGGCGGCTGCCATGTAGATGGCATTCATCTGCGCGTCGGTCTGAATATCGCGCACATTGAGATCATAAAGGTTCGTGATGATCGCGATCGCGACCAGGGACAGGACGGCCAGCGCCACCGGAATGAATGCGCCGCGCTCGCCCTCGCGCAACCGGTAGCCAGCCATGATGGTCGCACCGATCGCGCCGATCGCACCCGCCTGGTTCACGGTGGCGATCCCGGCGATGATCGACCCCAGCACCGCGAAGATCAGTGTCAGCGGCGGCACCAGGATCAGCAGCACCTTTCCGAGCAGCCTCGTATCCATCTTCTGGCCAAACGGCACCGCCGGTGCCCAGGACGGCTTGATCAAACCGATCACCAGAATGAACAGCATGTAGAGCCCAACGAGCACCAAGCCCGGCACCATGGCACCCAGGAACATGTCACCGGCCGAGGTCGATACCACCGAGAACTCGGACGGCATCGAAATCTCACCCGTTGCGGACTTATAGAGCGCTTTGCGCGCTGTCTCGGCCTGATCCACCGCTGATGAGAGCTGGTCGGCCAAGATGATCAGCACGATCGATGGCGGGATGATCTGGCCGAGCGTTCCCGACGCTGCGATCGTGCCCGTCGCGAGCGGCGAGGAATAGTTGTTGCGCAGCATCGCGGGCAGCGAGATCAGACCCATCGCGACCACAGTGGCGCCAAGAATACCTGTCGTCGCTGCCAGCAGCGCGCCAACGAAGACGACAGAGATGCCCAGACCGCCCGGGATCGGCCCGAACAGCTGCGCCATGGTCAGCAGCAGATCCTCGGCGATCTTCGAACGCTGAAGCATGATGCCCATGAAGACGAACAGCGGAATCGCAATCAGGGTATCGCGTTCGACCTCCCAATAGACGCCACGGAAGTTCAGCACCCCTGCGGCCAGCCACTCCTGCGCTGATCCATGCGCGAAGTAGGCAGCCGAATCCCCGGCGAACAGATAACCGGAGCCTGCCGCCAGAAGCATCGACAGGATCGCAGCGCCCGGCAGTGCGAACGCCACTGGATAGCCCGAGGCCAGCGCCCCGGCCATGATCACCAGCAAAAGAACAAGAAAGACCAGTTCCATCTCAGCTTACCCCGTCTCGTCTTCGCTCAGTGGCCTGGCAGTTCGTCGTTGTGTTGGTGCAGGCGGGATCCCGGGTCGCCACGCCAGTCGGCGACCCCTTCCAGCAACTGCGCGCAGAAAGCGATCAGCATCGAGACCGCGAAGACACCAAGGAAGCCCGCCATCAGGTACTTCACGTACATGCCGAAGCTCGACTGGGTGACCTCCAGGCTCAGCAGCGGCGCGTTGATGATCGAGGCCTTGTTTTCCATGCCCAGGATGATCACGACCCAGCAGAAAATGATGCCAAGCAGAATCGCACCGACCGAGTTCACCTTGCCCTTCGTGCGGTCGCGAAATCCGGAATACAGCACATCCACGCGCACATGGCCGTCATCGAACAGCGTGTAGGCCGAGGCAAACAGGAACAGCGCGCCGTACCAGAAGCGGACCAGATCGCCCATGAAGGCCTGCTCGTAAGAGAAAATGAAACGGCTGAGCACGATATTCAGTTCGGCGATCACCACCAGAAGCGCCAGCCAGTGAAACGCCAGTGCCCCGCGTGTAAGCGCCGCGATGACGATGCCCAGCAGGATCAGTGGCCCGTGCACCATGGGCGCCCGGTTCGAGTTGAAATTCATGCTGCGCCCGAGATCCTCGCCAATCAAGGCCGGCAGCAACTCCTCGACGCGCAGGAACGAAATGATTGCATCCGACAGGCCAACCAGAAACACGATCCAGAAAGCTGCCCGGATCACGAAATTCGCAATCCCGTAAAGCCGCGTGCTGTCATCGCGCAGCGCGGTGTCGCGATTGCGCGTGACGTACAGAACCGCCAGCGCGAAGGCAGCGGGATACGACACCAACTGAAGGAGCCCGAGCAGGCTGAATTCACCCCTCAGAACCGAACCACCGCCCGGCATCCCGCCCCAGAATGTCAATCCATTGTTGAGGATGTAGACGCCGATCGCGGCAATCATGATCCATGCAAAGATCCGGACACCTTGCGTGCCAGAGCTTGCTGGCAACGCGATCGCTGGCGCGGCCTGATCGGTCATCTCTCCACTCCCGTCCTCTCGCGGCAAGACCTCAAAACGGCACCGCGATGGCCCTGATCCTCGTCCAGGATCAGCCACCTGTTCCGACGCTTCCCGACCATGCCGCCGGGTTAGAGCGTCTCATTGCGTCGCGTGGATCCCCGAATTAGCCCGCCGCCCCGGCCTCTACCGGTTGCAGCAGTGCTCCCCCGCGAGTTCGGCGCTGGATAGCCACTCGATCATTGGGCGTCCAGTCGCCGCAAGCAACAATAATGTCGTTTTCCCTTCCTACAGGACACAAAAGTGTCACGAGCGTCCGCGTTTGCAAGTTTTGATCGGTTGAGTGCCAGGAAAGCGGGCAGCCAATGCATCGACTGCCCTTGGCACAACCCCTTCGCTCCGCTAAGCCGCCCGCGAAATGGGAGCGCAGAATATGTCCGAATTCGTCTTCACCCCTCCGCAGACGCCAAGCGTTGCGATCACCGGGTCCGAGCAACGCTTTCCCGTACGTCGGATCTTCTGCGTCGGTCGCAACTTCGCCGAGCACACACGCGAAATGGGCTTCGATCCCGACCGCGAACCCCCATTCTTCTTCGGCAAGCCGCCGTCCGAGATTGCCCATGACGGCGAGGAGATCAGATTTCCACCTGAAACCGACGATTTGCACTACGAGGGCGAGATGGTCGTGGCGCTCGGATCAGGCGGTCGTGACATCACGCTGGACGATGCGCTGGGTCATGTCTGGGGCTACGGCGTCGGCAACGACCTGACACGCCGCGATGTACAAGGTGTGGCCAAGAAGATGGGCCGTCCGTGGGACTGGGGAAAAGGTTTCGACAAATCCGCTGTGATCGGACCGATCCATCCTGTCGCCCAAACCGGCCATATTGACAAAGGCTACGTTCGCTCATGGGTGAATGGGGAACTGCGCCAGGACGGCGATGTAGCTCAGATGATCTGGTCAGTGCCCGAGATCATTTCGTTCATTTCCCACTCCATGCGCCTTGCTGCCGGAGATCTGATCCTCACCGGCACCCCTGCCGGCGTCGGCAAGCTGGAATCCGGTGACGAGATCAAGGTGAGCGTCGAAGGATTGGGCGACCTGACGAACATCCTGCGCTGACGGAGCGCGACCCAAAACGGAAACTGCAAGAGAGGGACGGCGGCCAGGACCGTGACCGCCGTCCAAGGTGTTGCCAGGATCGTTTCTCGTTTTCAGTCGCGGTTCAGTACGGCGCGATTCGAACCCAGTTGTCGTCTCCGTCCTTGATGTGCTTGGGAATGTCGGCGCGCCATTTCTTCTGCGCTCCGTCATGCACCTTCAGATACAACTTGTTGTCGACGATTTGCCAGACGTTCGGGTCGCCGGGCCGCTTGTAGTTCTGCGAGGCCGCCCAAGCGCAGTATCCATCGTATTGCGGCGCATACGCGGTCGGCTCGACCACAAACGCATCGCGGTTCTCTTCGCTCGAAAAGAACCAGACTGCGCCGTTCCAGAAGTGGTGGAACTTTGCCTGCCCCTGTTTCGGAGCGCCATCCTTGAAGTAAGACACGGCATCATGGCCGCCAATCGCGGTCGCGAGCGTATTGGTTGCCTCGGCCGGCGGTCCACCAAGGAAACCAGACAGGGCGACTACCATCGCCGCTAGTAATTTCTTGAACATTGTGCACCTTTTTTGCAGTTCAGATCATTTTCTTTTGCGCAACACTTGATTAAGCTCCGCAAGAAGCGTCCTAACAACACCTCTCAGCCATATAAAATCACGCTTCAACAACAAGATTTTCGTTGAATCATCGGATAAAAAGAGCATCACTTGGATCTGTATTCCAATTTTCCGACTGAGTGGGTAAATTATACTAATGATTGCCGGTTTTACCCATAACAGATTGGTGAAGTGTTCGAGTATGCGATGACCACAATCGCGCTTTGAGCCGTCGATCACCGAGTGTTCGCCAGATTGTGAATTGAGAGCGCTAGCACGGTCGGCGATCGCAGCAAAGGTTAAAAGGTTATTACCAAAAGGGGGCGATCGCGGCGCGGCAATGACGGAAGCAGGATTCACCGGTTGGGCCGAGCTTGATGCGCTACAGGCCCTCGCACGCGGCGCGCAACTGGCCTTGATGCGCAAACCGCTAGAAGATCTGACCTGTGCTCTGAACCTCGGTGGCTACAAGTTCTGCATCGCCACGCCCGAGCCCGACGGATACCGGATCCTCGCTGTGATCGCCGGGGGCGACCTGAACGCAGCACCCGAGGGGTTCCTGGACACCAAGATCGGACCAGGCGATCCGATCCTATGGGAAAGTTACCGCAGCACGACGCCCGTTAGCTGGACCCCATATTTCGCCGATGCCCATCTGATGGACCTGAGCGGCGTCAACTTGCTGGCAGAGCGCGGCGTGACCTCGGGCGCGTCGATCCCAATCCTTTCGCGCCATCAGACATGTCGGGCGTCGCTCTGCGTCTCCGGCGCCAATGCAGAACCTCCAGGTTCGCTTGACCTCCGGCTGCCCGCATTCTGGCCGCTCCTCCGTCTTGCCGGGCTGGCGTTGTTCGAGGCGGGCATCGCCGAAGCCGCACAGCGCAACGGCGGCACACTGACGCCGAGCGAGATCGCCGTTCTCGCGGCCCTGTCGGAGGGACTGAGGATCAAGGAGGTTGCTATGAAGCTCGGCAAATCCGAACGGACGATCCGAAATCAACTCGAATCTGCCCGTCTCAGGATCGGTGCTGCGACGACCATAGAAGCCGTGGTCCGCTGGAAGCAGTCCTCGACGCTGATGTGAGACCGGCGAGCCCGCCGCATCACAACCTGCCGCGTCAATCCATCCTGAACCGCTGGACGATTTCCGGAATGGGATCTGCGCCCAACCCAGGCCCCTCGGGAATGCGATAGGTCCGATCGGGTTCCGGCATTCCGAAACCATCGAACAACGGCTCAGTCAGCGTGGCGCCAAAGACTTCGAGGTATTCGATTGTGGGAAACACGGCGGCCATGTGCAGCGTCGCCAACAGTCCCGGTCCGAAATACGGAGAGTGCGGAGCAACCCGGCGCCCGGCCAATTCAGCGGCCTGCGCGGCTCTCTGGAACTGGCAGATGCCGCCGATCTTGGTGACACTGGGCTGGGCATAATCCAGCCCCGGCGTCTCGGCCAGGCGCTTCATATCCTCGGCATTCGCGATGTTCTCACCCGCCGCCAACGGAATGCCTGATGCCCTCAGCGTGGTCAGCGCCGCAAAGTTCTCTGGTGGCCAGATCGGCTCTTCGAGCCACTTCAGACCGGACGGCAGCATGATCGCGGCGGCCTCCTGCGCCTCGACCAGATCCCACGGACAGTTCGTATCCATCATCAATGCACATGCGGCGCCGGCGCCTTCACGCGCGGCAAGCGTCGCATGCGGATCGATCTCGTGCAGCTTGATGGCAGTGTAACCCTCGGCCACCAGCGACTCGCAGACCCGGCGCAGAACGGCGTTGTCGGCGATCCGGAACAGACTGGCGTAGGCCGGGATCGAAGAGCGCCCACCGCAACCCAGCAAGCGCGAGATCGGCAGCCCTGCCCGTTTCCCGGCGATATCCCAAAGCGCGATGTCCAATCCGGACAGGGCGTACTGCACAGGGCCCGAGCGTCCCATCAGATGCAGCGTGCGCCCCAGCCGATCCATAAGGCCGCGAATGTCATCCGCACTCTGCCCCGTTGCCATGGGTGCTACGATCTGGTCCATCGCCGCCTTGGTCGCGGGAAGCGCATTGTACGCGAAGGCGTCTCCCCAGCCGACAATCCCATCCGAGGTCTCAACCCGGATCAAAAGGTAATCCAACGTCTCCCAGACCGTGCCGAAGAAGCCCGCCTTTGGTCCTTCGTGCTGGGTGAACGGCAACGCGATCGGGATCGTCTCGATAGATGCGATGGTGTTCGTCAAAGCCGTCTCCTCGTCCCGTAGATGCACCTAGCCGTTGCGAATGAAATGTAACCCCTGAAAGCGCTGGCGAAAGGCCGTGACGTCAGGCGCGACCTCCTCTGGTGTGGCATAGAGAGCACGCGAGATCAGGTGCGCGAGTTCCGGCATGTGATCCGCCGTCATGCCCCGACGAACGATCTCGGGCGTGCCGAGGCGCAGCCCATTCAGATCGCCGTCAACCTCTGGCCAGGGCAAACCTATCCCACAGGCAAGAATGTTGGCACGGCGCAGATGCTTCGAGGCCGTCTGCCCACCGCCCCAGGGCCGGGCGTCGACGGCGAACTGATGCGAACGCGTCACCACCTCCTGAGGAATATACGGCCGGACTTTCTCGATGAACAGATGTGCGGCCAGCGCCCTCGACGCCCGCACCATCTCGGCGGCATAAGCCTGCCCATGCTCGCGCCAGTCCAGCAGGGTCATCGCCAGTGCCGCAGCCTTGGCCGCATCGAAATTCGCCGTGAGACCCGGGAATGCGATGGCATCAAGCCGTTCCGCCAGATCGGGCTCGTTCGTGACGATCAACCCACCCGCCGGTCCACCCAGCGATTTGTAGGTCGACATCGTCATCAGGTGCGCACCCAGTTCCAGCGGGTTCTCCCAGGCCCCGCCCGCGATCATCCCGCACAAATGCGCCGCATCGAACAGCACCTTCGCACCAACCTCGTCCGCGATCTCGCGCACTGCGGCCACCGGGTGCGGCTCGAGGTTCAATGACCCACCCAGCGTGATCAGCGTTGGCCTGACCTCACGCGCCAGCGCCGCAAGACCATCCACGTCGACCGTATAGTGCTGATGCCGAACCGGAGCATGATGGATCTGCAAGCCATAGAGCCCCGCCGCGCCCGGTGCCTGATGCGTGACATGCCCTCCAATCTCCGGGCCCTGCACGATGATCGCATCGCCCGGCTGACAACACGTCATGAAGGCATATAGGTTCGCCATAGCGCCCGAGGCGACGCGGATCTCAGCGAACTTCGCGCGGAAGATCTCCGCCGCCAGCGCCGCCGCGAGTACCTCGATCTGCTCGATCGCCTCAAGCCCCATTTCGTACTTGTCACCGGGATAGCCCAGCGATGGGCGCGAGCCGATTCCCTGGGCAAGCAACCGCTCTGCCGCCGGGTTGGTCACATTCGTCGCCGGATTCAGATTGATGCAGTCATGATCATGGATTTGCGCGTTCTCGTTGATCAGCGCATCGAGCCGGGCGGTCACCTCATCACTGGACGCATCAGCCCCCGCAGCGATCCTCTGCACATATGCCTCGCACTGCGTCGGCACCCAATCGCGTTTCGCAAGATGCACCATGTCGATCCTCCAGCTCATCCACTGAGACCGGAATGCCAGCCTTGCGCACGGACGGCAAACCAGATCTAAGCAGCGCTAGACCTAGATTTTCTACGCCAAAAGTTCTGCCGCATGCCGTTGTCTCCGCCCCGCCCAACCGCTGCACCGCTGAATGCCTTGCGCGTGCTCGAGGCTGCTGTTCGGCATCGCAGTTTCCTCCGCGCAGCCGAGGAGTTGTCGGTCACGCCCGGCGCGGTCGCGCAACAGATCAAGAAGCTCGAGGTCTGGGCCGGGGCGCAACTGTTCGAACGTCAGGCGCAAGGGGTCGTTCCGACGCCTCTTGCGCTGCGTCTGATGCCACAACTCGAAGCAGCATTCACGTCCCTGGGAACCGTCGGGCAGGCGCTTCGCCACGCAGGTGAGCGTTCGGAAGTCCGCATCGCGGCGCTTCCGGCTATTGCACAATTGTGGCTCAGCCCGCGCCTCTCGGATCTGAAAGCCCGCCTGCCGGATGCGGATCTCGCCATACACGCGCTGGACGACTCCCCGACACTCGCGCGCGGCGCGTTCGATCTTGCGATCTACCCCGCGGATATGCTCGGTGATGTTCAGGACCGCGTAGAAGTTCTGGCAGAGACGGCGCTGACACCGGTCGCGGCCCCGTCCATTGCGGACTCGATCCACGGCACCCGTGATCTGGAAAAGGCGAACCTGATCCACGACCTTGCCTGGCGCAATGACTGGACGATCTGGCTGGACGCCAACCGCATCCAGCACGACGCACCCGAGCGCGGGCCGCGACATTCACTCTACAGCATCGCCGTCGAGCGTTGCATCGCAGGCGACGGCTTGCTGATGGGGAACACGGCTTTGATCCAGCAACATCTCGACCGTGGAGTATTGAAACGCGTGTTCACCGATCTCGACGTCCCCTGGCATCCGATCTGCGCCGTCCACTCCGGATCGGGAGATCCGGGCGGAAGGATCTCGGAAATGCTGACTGCTTTCTAACGCATCGCATGGTCGCAATGCGTGCCCGAAGACTGCGCGTACGATGCTACTGAGGTGTCGCCGACCGCGCTGCCCTAACGCATCTTCTTTGGCGTTGCTGCGGCACCTCGCACTTTCGCGGCGGCCGCCAGAAGTTCCTGAGCGATTTCTTCGGCGTCGTCGGGCTCGAAGTCCATGGGCAGATCGACGCCGTTGCCAGTGACGTAGATCCGCACCATACCGTCGGTCGTCGGACCGATCTGTAAGTTTGTGTCCAACTCACTTTCCGAATTTATGCCCATAGCCGTACCCACAATTTCATCACCGGCGCTCGTTACACCGTGCTGTCCGTTGGCGCCAGTCAGCGTCTTGAATACGCGACCACAACTCTTGAAATTCCCAGTGTGCGCCGGTATGTCCCGCCAACGTGCCGCCTTAGCTCAGTTGGTTAGAGCGCTGGATTGTGGATCCAGAGGTCCCCCGTTCGAGCCGGGGAGGCGGTACCAAATAAATCAATGACTTAGCTGATTCTCTAGT
>JBCAXJ010000019.1:0-73076 GCA_038534135.1 Pseudomonadota bacterium
CGATCACAGCAATCCAAGGCTCGACGAACTGCTGCCATGGAAATGGGCAGAAGAACAAAATCAGAAAATCAAGGCGGCGTAGATCGGCCGGTTACGTTTAGGGTGATGTTCAGATGGATAAGATGCGGCCTGACAGGGGTGTATTGACTCCCGGTTAACTACTTACCGCTCCAGTCCGGCAACCGCCGCTCATGTGTCGCGGCAACCCCTTCCTTGAAGTCCAGGGTTTTGCGGAGCCAAGTCTGTTCGTATAGCTCGTGATCCGTTTGCGCTTTCACCGCCGCCGCCAAACCGTCTCGCAGCGTGTCGCGGGTCGAAGTAAGGCCAAGTGGCGAGTTCGCGGCGATCTCCCGCGCCAAATCCCACGCATCGTGACGCACAGCGTCAAGCGTCGACATCTGATCGATCAAGCCCATGGTGAAGGCCTCATCGCCTCTAATCCGGCGCGAGGTCAGAAACATCAGCGCAGCCTTTTGGTGACCGATGGCACGTGGGAGCGTATGGGTCAGGCCGAAGCCGGGGTGAAATCCCAGGCGCGTGAAGTTCGCGGCAAAGCGGCTTTCGGGACATCCAACGCGAAAATCGGCCGACATGGCCAGACCGAGCCCACCCCCGATGGCAGCCCCCTGCACGGCGGCGACGACCGGTGTCTTTGCGGCGAAAACCCTGACGGCTTCGATATAGAGGTGATCGATGCCGACCCGATTGACCGAGCCTTCAACCGAGCCATCGTCCTGTACGTTTGACCCATCGCCGAAATTGGCGCCGGCGCAGAACGACTTGCCGTCCGAGCAAAGCACGATCGCCCGCACCGAGGGATCCTCGTCGATCTTCTCGTACGTATCAGCGATCTGGCGGATCAGCGCGAAGTCGAAAAAGTTGTGCGGCGGGCGCTGGATCTCGACGGTGGCGACGAAATCGCGGATCTCGACGGTCAATTCCGGGGCGTCGTATGTCATGGATGTCTCCTGTCTTGGATCGTTCGCAAGCCCGCCTCCGAGCGCGGGTGGGCGGGTGGAGGGAGGAGGCGGGCTTGCCCGAATTCGGCCGCCCAAGCCTCATCTCGGAAATCTCTTGCCGGCCTCAGCGCATGCCCAGTCCTCGGGCGATGATGCCGCGCAGAATCTCGGTCGTACCGCCCTGAATTGTGAACTTCGGCGCACAAAGCGACGCGAATTCGATCAGGTCGTCAAAATCCTGCTCGTTCGACGGGTCCGGCTTGGCAAACGCACCGAGCGTCCGCGCCTGAGCGGGCAGTGCCTGTTCCCAGACCGTCCCGAGGTCCTTGACGATCGAACTTTCGAGAACCGGTTCCTTGCCTTCGTGCAACATCCCCGCCACCGATACCGACATGCGCCTGAGCGTATGGAGTTGCGCGACCAGACGGCCAAGCCCTTCGGCGCCGCGCGCATCCGGTTGTTCGCCGAGCTCCTTGGTCAGCGCTGTCAGGACGTAGAAGGTTTCGAGAAAACGCTCCGGCCCGGAGCGTTCATACGCCAATTCGGCCGTCGCCTGTTTCCAGGCGCCATCGACTTCGCCCAGCACGTGATCTGCCGGGATCATGACATCCTCGAACAGCACCTCGTTGAAATCCGACATGCCGGGCATGGCAGAGATCGGATTGATCGAGACGCCGGGTGTGTCCATCTTCACGAGAAACTGCGTCAGTCCGTGGCGCCGGTTCTCCTTGGTCGGCGGCGACGTTCGAAGCAGTGCGATCATATAATCCGCGCGGTGCGCATTCGATGTCCAGATCTTGCGGCCATTGACCCGGTACTGATCGCCCTCCAGCTCTGCCTTGACGGATGCGGCGAACAGGTCCGAACCCGAGTTCGGCTCCGACATGCCGATGGCGAAGCACAACTCGCCGCGCGTGATCGCGGGCAAGATCTCTTCCTTCATCTCGTCGGTGCCGTACTTGATGATCACCGGGCCTGATTGGCGATCCGCCACGAAATGGCACCATGTTGGTGCCGTGACCGTCCGCATCTCTTCCGTGACGATGTAGCGATCGAGATGCGTCATCTCGCGACCGCCGAACTGCTTGGGCCAGGTCATGCCGATCCAGCCCTTGGCGCCGACTCGCTTCGAGAACTCGCGGTCGAACGAGTCCTGCTTCAGGCCAAGCGCGGGCGAGAACGTCCCGCGCGAAATTTCGTCGGCCAGGAAAGCGCGAACATCGGCGCGAAGCTCCTCGGTCTCGGGCGGCAAGCGCTTCTGTTCGAACTTGATCGCGGTCTGCATCGGGATCCTCCTAGCGGGTCGTGATCATCGGCCATATGCTCTCGGCGCCGCCGCTGGCCACATGATTGCCCAGCCTTACCGCCCAGTGGGATTCTGACCCGAAATCGTCACGCCACCCCATCATGCGCCGGGAATAGCGTTGCAAGGTATAGTCTTGCGTCCAGCCGATGGCGCCGTGCGCCTGGTGGGCGATGGCGGTTCCGGTCTCGACCGCTTCGCCGACGCGGATCTTGGCCGCGGCGACTTCGAGAAGACTGGCGTCCGAGCCCAGCGGCTCGGTCGTCACCGTGTCCGCGGCAGAGCCCGACGCGGTCAAAGCGGCTGCGATCTCTCCGGCCAGTTTCGCCAGGTTCTGCTGCACGGCCTGGAACTTGCCGATCTTGCGTCCGAATGCTTCGCGTTCGCCGGTATAGTCGGTCGTCAGGGCAAGGGTCGACTCCAGCGCACCGGTCATCTGACAGGCGCGCGCGACCGCGCCGATCATCTCGACCCCGGCACTGCCGCCCGACAGGTGCGCAATCTGTTCGGGCGCAGCGGCGTCGAAGCGCAGATCGGCTCGCTCGCCACCCATATCCGTGTCTCGTGGGGTCATCACCGCCGCATCGGGCGACAGCACGGCGAGTTGAGATCCCTCGATCACGACAATGGCAGCGGCATCGGCTGTATGGGGCACAGAGCGCAACGTGCCGGTGACAACACCGTCCTTGATCGCCACTGCGTCGCGAGCGCGCATCATCCCCAAGGTCAATGGACCTTCGGGCACGTTGAGCCCCGCTTCGGCCAGCGCCCAGCCCGCGACCAACGTCTCTGCGATTGCAACGGGCGCCGCGTAATGGCCCGAGACCCGGAGGATCTCGAAACCCGCGTCCAGCGAGATCCCGGCACCGTCCTTGTCCTCGGGCACCCAAGCGCGCGTCAGCCCGGCGTCTTCCAGCGCCTGCCATAACGGCGCCTTCCAGGCATCGGTCTTCGCGGCGTTCAACGTTTGGGGATCCGCGAGATCGGCGAAGATCCGGCCGGTCGCCTCGGCAATCATGTCAGTCTCGTCGCTCACGCAGTCCTCCCGGTTGGTCCGGTTGAGCTAGCCAAATTGGCGGAGGGGCTCAAGCCGTGCTACCGGTGCGGCCTACGACGATCAGAAGGACGATGCCGTGCAGCGGTCGCTAACCCTCGCCATCCTGCCGCTGGCGGCCTACGAGACGCTGATCTGGGCGGCACTGTTCTACGCGTTTCCAGCACTCTTGCCGGTCTGGGAGGCCGATCTGGGTTGGAGCCGGGGCGAGATTTCGGGCGCGCTGACCGCATCGATGATCGTCACGGCGCTGATGTCCCTGAGAATGGGTACGCTGATCGACCGCGGTCATGCCCGGAAGATGCTGCTCGGGGCGACGGTGCTTGGGGCCGTCTGTCTGGTCGCGTTGTCTCAGGTGCAAGCCTTGTGGCAGTTCTGGGCGGTGTGGATCGTGATCGGCCTGGTGAATGCGTGCGTTCTCTATGAAGCCTGTTTCGCGATCATCACGGTCACGGTCGGATCGCGCGCCAAACAGGCGATCACGGTGGTCACGCTGATGGCGGGCTTTGCGGGCACCGTTTCTTTCCCAGCCTTTCACCTGCTCACCGAGGCATACGGTTGGCGCGGTGCCGTGCTCACCTTTGCCGGGATCGTGGTTGTTGCGTGCCTGCCTCTCGCCGCGATCGGACTGGGGCGGATCGAGCGCTTTCGCGAGACGGTCGAGACTGTGGACGGGAGGAAGACGCTGACCCGTCGCGCGATCCTGGCGCGACCGGCGTTTTGGTGGATCGCAATCGGTTTCTCGGCGATCGGTTTGGTGCATGGCATGGTGATCAGCCACATCCGGACGATTCTGGCCGACGCGGGCTTAGCGCTCGCGATGACCGTTGTCGTGGCCAGCATGATCGGCCCGATGCAGGTGCTGGGCCGCCTGATCATGGTCTCGGTGCAGCGCTGGGTCGACACGTTTGGCGCGGCACTTGGAGCATTCGTGGGCGTCCTGCTGGGCGTCACGGCTCTGATCAGCAGCGATATGATCCCGATCCTGGCGTTCGCCTTCGTGGTTCCCTACGGTGCGGCCTACGGCGTCTTCTCAATCGTGCGGCCCGTGCTGGCTGCCCAGTTTCTGGGGCGTGAGGGCTTTGGGACAATCGCCGGAATGCTGGCCCTGCCCTATGTTCTGGCGGGCGCTGTGGGACCAATGCTGGCCGCCTGGTTGTGGGGATTGGCAGGCTACGATCTCGTGCTGGGCCTGTCGCTGGGGCTGACCGGTTTCGCGCTGTTCGCGCTGACATCTGCGCGGCGCGCTTCGCTGGCCTAAGCTGAGCGGGCCGTTCAAACAGGCGGGTCGCCAGCGAGCGTGATGCGCCACATCTCGCGCCGGTGACCGTCGTAATCGTTGATCGCGCAGTGCTGAGAGCTGCGATTGTCCCAGATCACCAGAGTGCCGGGCGCCCAGCGCACCCGTGCCGTGAACTCCAGGCGGATCTGGTGCTGGAACAGAAACTCGAGGATCGGGGCGCTTTCGGCGTCGGTCATACCCTCGAACCCTACTGTGTGAGATGGATTGACGTACAACGCGCGCCGCCCGGTCTCCGGATGGCGCCTGACCACCGGATGAACTGCCGTCATCACATCCGCGCGGCCCGTTCCCTGCATTGTGCCCGTCGCCAGATGCGTGCCGCGCAGCGCCGCGGCGTTCTTGCCAGAACTTGAGACGCCGTTGAAACCCGTCAGGATCTTCTGCATCGGCGCGGAGAGTGCCTCGAACGCCCGGTACTGACAGGCAAAGACCGTGTCGCCT
The DNA here is from genome assembly GCA_038534135.1 of Pseudomonadota bacterium. GTDB lineage: Bacteria > Pseudomonadota > Alphaproteobacteria > Rhodobacterales > Rhodobacteraceae > Thermohalobaculum. The sequence goes on from JBCAXJ010000019.1 coordinate 5,061, forward strand.
CCCGCCTCGGGCGTCTCGCGGCAGTAGAGCATCGTCGCCTTGGGCGGCTCGAGCTTGTAAGTTGTGTCCGAGTGCCACATGCCGCCGAAGTTCGAGGTCTGATGCGGCTCCTTGATGATCACCGTGATCTCTGGGTGGTCTAAGACCCCTTCGGCGAACGGATAGGCCACGGGGCTGCCGAACTGCCTGGCGATCTGGAGATAGGTGGCCGCGTTCAGGGTCTGGTCGCGAAACACAAGGACCTGATGTTCCAGAAACGCTTTACGCAGGTCCGTGAAGCCAGCATCTGACTGCGTGGCAAGGTCGATCCCTGTGACCTCGGCACCCAAGGCACCTGCCAATGGTCGCACTCCGGATGCCATCTCGCTCATCCCATCCATGATCATGCCCTTTCAGCCTGCCCTTGAACCGGGTCTTGTGCCGGTTAGGATAGTACGGGCGCCACCGCGAGACCATCGACGGTGCGATCAGGGAGAAGATCATGCCGCACAAACCTGCGTCGACGGCGCTGGATCACATCCGGGTGCTCGATCTTACGCGCGTGCGGTCGGGTCCGACCTGTGTGAGGCAGCTGGCCGATTGGGGCGCCGACGCATTGAAGATCGAGATGCCCGAAGCGCTCGAGGCAGATGGCGCGCTCGGCGCGGGTCGTGCAACATCGGATTTTCAGAACCTTCACCGCAACAAACGCGGCCTGACGCTGAACCTGAAAGACCCAGACGGCAAGGCGGTCTTTCTGAAACTGGTCGAGACGGCGGATGTGGTGGTCGAGAACTTTCGGCCCGATGTGAAGACACGCCTGGGACTGGATTACGAAGCGTTGTCGGCAGTGAATCCGCGCATCATTCTGGCCAGCATTTCCGGTTTCGGGCAGGACGGGCCCTATGCGACGCGGCCGGGCTTCGACCAGATCGCGCAGGGCATGGGCGGGCTGATGTCGATCACGGGCGCGCCCGGCAAGGGACCGATGCGGGTCGGCATTCCCGTGGCGGATTTGACGGCCGGGCACTTCACGGCGCAGGCAATTCTGATTGCGCTGATCGAGCGTGACAAATCGGGCCTGGGCCAGTGGGTCCAGTCCTCGCTCTTGCAGGCGCAGATCGCGATGCTGGATTTCCAGGCCTCGCGCTGGCTGATGGCGGGAGAGGTCGCGCCGCAGACCGGGAACGAGCATCCAACGACGGTGCCGACCAATCTCTACCCCTGTTCAGACGGTGCCGTGAACATTGCCGTGTCGGGCGATGTGATCTGGCGGCGCTTGTGCGATGCACTGGGCAAGCCCGAATGGGATGACGACCCGGATTTTGCCGGGGCCGCAAAGCGCAAGGAGAACCGCGACCGGCTGAACGCTGAAATCGCTGCGGTGACAGAAACGATGACCATGGCAGACGTTGTCGAGACATTGCTTGCCAAGGGCGTGCCGACGGGACAGGCTTACCAGATCGACGAGGTCTTCGCGGATCCGCAAGTGCAGCACCTGGGGATGGCGGCGGATATCGAAACCCTACCCTTCGGCAAGACGCAGATGGTGGCGCAACCAATCCGAATGTCGCGGACGAACACATCGATGGCAGCGCATCCGCCGGATCGGGGGGAACACACCGACGAGGTTCTGGCGGAGGTTGGATATGATGCAGACGCCATTGCCGACTTGCGCAACCGCAACGTTATCTGAGCGACGCCGCACCGTGCGTCACCTTCGCCGCACGGCGAGGGACGGAAGAGGATCGACCTGAATGACTGAGAAGATGCTCATGCGCCGCGACGGCGCGATCGGCCACATGATCTTCAACCAGCCCGAAAAGCGCAACGCCGTGTCGCTGGATATGTGGAAGCGCGCGCAGGAGATACTGGACGAATATCAGAGCGATTCGGAGATCCGCGTGGTCGTTCTGTCCGGCGCGGGTGGTAAGTCTTTCGTCTCTGGCGCCGATATCTCGGAGTTTGAGAAACAGCGCGGAACGGCAGAGGCACAGCTCCATTACAACACGCAGACCACCGAGGTTTATCAACGCATCGAGAACTTTCCGAAGCCGACGATCGCGATGATCCAGGGGTTCTGCATTGGCGGCGGATTGAATCTGGCCTGTGCTTGCGATCTGAGGATCTGTTCGGACGATCTACAGATCGCTATGCCCGCCGCGAAGCTGGCTTTGGGCTATCCGTTCTCGGCGATCGAGCGGTTGCGGAACGTGGTGGGCATCGCCAATGCTCGGATGCTGATGTTCACAGCCGGGCGATACGGCGCCGATGACGCCTATCGCATGGGGTTCGCACAGATGCTGGTCGCGCCCGAAGACCTGGACGGTGCAGTGAATGACCTCGCCGGGACGATCGCGGGGAACGCTCCTTTGACGGTTGCGGCCATGAAATTCATCTCGACACAGGTGCTTACGGATCCAGCCAACTGCGACCTCGATACATGCCAGTCCATGGTGGACGCCTGCTTTGCATCTGAAGATTACAAGGAAGGCCGCACGGCGTTCCTGGAGAAACGCAAACCGGAATTCAAAGGCCGCTGAGGCGGCCTGCAAGCCCGCCACCTCCCCCACCCGGAGGTGCCGGGCTTGCAAGTGCGAAAGGTCAGTCAATGAACAAATACGCGACATTCCAGGGCCGGATTGAAGATCATCGCTTTGTCACCGGCGCCGGGCATTATGCAACGGACCTGACAGCACCCGGTATGGTGCACGCGGCCGTCGCACGCTCGGACGTCGCCAACGGTAAGATCGTGTCGATCGACGTCGATGAAGCAAAGAATGCGGACGGCGTGATTGCGGTCTACACGGCGTCGGATCTGGTTGCATTGGGCGCACCAGTGCAGATGCCGTGCGGCCCGAACCTGCCGATGACCAATGGCGAGCCTGCATTTCAGGCGCATCGCCCGCTTCTGGCCTCGGACCGCGTGCGCCATGTCGGTCAGGCGTTGGCCTTTGTCGTCGCCGAAACCGAGGCTCAGGCCCGCGACGCGGCGGCTTTGGTGATCGCCGATATCGAAGACGAGGCAGCTGTCACAAAGTCGCTGAATGCGCGGGCGGATGGTGCCCCGGTGGTTCACCCGGAGGTTCCGGACAACGTCGCTTATGTTTGGTCTCGCGGAGACCACGAGGCAGCAAAAGCGGCGATCGCAGCCGCTCCGCGCAAGGTCGAGCTGTCCTCCCAGGTCAGCCGTATCTGCGTGCACGCGATGGAGCCGCGCGCTTGTCTGGCACAGATGGATGGAGACCGGATCTTCCTGCAATCCTGTTCGCAATCGCCGCACGCGATCAAGGGCCAGATTGCCGGGATTTTCGGCGTTGATCCGTCGCTTGTGCGCGTGATGACCCATGATGTCGGCGGCTCCTTCGGCATGAAGATCACGGCCTATGCCGAGGATGTTCTGGCGATCATCGCGGCGCGTGCCTTGAGCATGCCCGTCAAATGGGTGGCTGATCGGACCGAGGCGTCGCTGGTCGACGATCATGGCCGCGATATGCGGTTTGATGCTGTTCTGGGCTTCGATGACGACGGTGCTCTTCTGGGTCTGCACGTGCACTGGGACATCAACATCGGTGCGTTTCTGCAGGGGCGCTCGTTAGGTGGATTGGGCAATCTGGGCGGTGTTTCGGGGCCTTATCGCATCGGCCCGACGGCGGCGGATGCTTTCGGCGTGTATACGCATACGCACACAACGGGCCCCTATCGCGGCGCAGGACGGCCCGAGGCGACGTATTGCATCGAGCGTCTGATGGACCTGGCCGCTGCCAATCTGGGCATGGATCCGATTGCCCTGCGGAAACGCAACCTTGTGCCGCCCGAAGAGATGCCCTGGAACACCGGGTTCATGTTCGAATACGATTGTGGCGAGTTCGAAGAGAACATGAATGTTGCAGCGGAGCGCGCTGATCTGACTGGTTTCCAGGCGCGCAAGGCAGAATCCGAAGCGCGGGGCAAATTGCGTGGGATTGGCGTCTCGAACCCGATCGAGGTTGCGGGTGGTCCCTTTACGAAACCCGGCGCCGATCATTGCCGGATCACGGTGAACGATGACGGCTCGGCAGTCATCCATCCCGGTGCGATGTCGGTGGGTCAGGGTCTTGCGACGGCATTCTCGCAGATGGTGTCCGAGAGATTCGACATCCCATTGGACAAGATTGATTATCGCCAGGGCGATACGGACGATCTGCCGGGTGGGCGCGGGTCGGGTGGATCAGCTTCGGCGCCGACTGGTGGTTCGGCTCTGGTGCTGGCAATGGACAAGGTGATCGCCAAGGGGCGCGACATGGCGGGGGATCTGTTGGAGGCCGCCGCAGCCGATGTCGAATTCGACGCAGGTACGTTCTCCGTGGCAGGGACCGACCGGCGGGTCACGCTGCCAGAGGTGGCGAAGGCTGCCGCCGAGCGTGAGGAAACGCTTGACGGCCAAAGCCATTTCGAGCCCGGCAACGTGACGTTCCCGAACGGCTGTCACATCTGCGAGGTCGAGGTCGACCCGGAGACCGGCGAGATCAGCATGGAACGTTACACCGTGGCCGAGGATGTCGGCAAAGCACTGGAGCCGACGCTGCTATCGGGCCAGATGCATGGCGGCATCGCCCAGGGCGTTGGCCAGTCGTTGCTCGAGGACATGGTGTTCGACCCGGAAACGGGTCAGGTTTTGACCGCCAGTTTCATGGATTACGCGATGCCGCGTGCGGACATGTTGCCCGATCTCGACTTTACCATCCGAGAGGTGCCAACCAAGGTGAACCCGGTTGGCGCCAAAGGCGTTGGCGAAGCAGGTTCGGTCGGATCGATGGTCGCAGCCATCAACGCTGTGTGCAACGCTTTGGCACCGCTGGGGGTCAAACACATCGAAATGCCAGCCACACCGCATCGGATCTGGCAAGCTATTCATAATGCTAAGGGAGAAAGCTAATGCTTCTGGATGTACGGACCTATCGCTGCAAACCCGGGACGATCAACGGACACCTGGACCTCTATGAGAAGATGGGAAAGACGCCGCAGTTCCGCAACCTGGGTGAGCCGATCCTCTATATGAAGACCGAGACGGGCGATCCGAACGAATATGTCCACATCTGGGTTTACGAGAACGCCGGTGATCGCGAGGCGAAGCGCGCAAAACTCTGGTCCGATCCCGAATGGCTGGCATACACGCGGGCATCGGCCGAGTTGGGTGCGTTGGAAAGCCAGACGAACAAGCTGATGACGCCAGTGAGTTTCCACACACCGAAGGTCTGATCTTCTGGACGGGCGCAAACCCATCCAGAACCTTCAGCGTTGGCCCAGCGGCCTGAGAAACGTCAGCGCGATTGAGGCGACGATCAACGCAAGAGCGGTCAGCTTTTGCCAAGTTGGCTCGTCGCCCAGCAACGCCATCGAAGACGATACCGCGACGACAGGCGCAAGCAGGGTCGCGATCGCGGCAACGGATGCCGGGAGCCTGCTGACGAGCGTCGTCCACAAGGCGTAGCAGAGCAGCATGGGCCCCAGGATGTGAAAGGCCAGAACCCAAAGCACCGTCGGCGACAGTTGTGTGAGATCAGGAGCCGGCTCGAACACCGCAACGAGCGGCCAGCAGGCCACTGCAGAGGCGCCAAGGAACCACACCGCCTGCCCCGCCGGGCCAATCGACCAGGAACGCGCCTTGGTCGCGACAATGCCGAGCGCCCAGGAAACCGCCGAGCCGAACATGATCAAGGGTCCAAGCGGATTGGCGATCAGAAACGCCAGGTTCTCCGAGGCCATCACAGCAACGCCGGTCATGGCCAGAAACAGAGCAAGCACGCGGTTTGGTCCCAGCCGCTCGCCAAGGAAGAAAACCGAGAAGATCGCCGTCAGGGCGGGCATGATGTAGGCGATGATCGCGGCGCGCGATGTTTCGGTCAGGATCTGGCCGAATGTCACGAGGATGTTGAAGCCGAACACCGTGAGCAGTCCGGCCAGGATCAACGGCCAAGCCTCGCCCCGGGCGGGACGCAATCGGTCGCCGCGCAACCACACCCAAATGCCCAGGATCAATGCCGCCACACTCAGCGAAACCGCGCGAATCGTGATCGGCGGGATCTCGGAAAGCAGTGTTTTTACGGCTGGCCAGTTCAGCCCCCAGAACAGGCCGATCAGAACAACAGCGGCAAGTGTTGAAGCGTTGTTGCGCGCCATTGCGCGATGTCTCTCCCGTGGTCTGGCGCTTGGTCTAACCGCGCGCGGTGCGATGTCTACCACGTTCGGGATCGGTGCAATCCTGAGGGGGAATCGGGAGGTCTGCGGGGGGTGTGCATCAGCCCGCCTGAAACGCCCCCGGGCGCCAACGCATCGGATGCGATGACACTGTTTTTGAGAATTCGATCATCTCACGGAAATGTCTGAGATTCGCATTGGACAAGCGCAAGAGGCATGGTTAACGATGATTGAATGCAAGTAAGTTCGTACAATCATTACCTGAATTGAAAGTCTGATCGCTTTGCCCGATCCGTCAATCGAGCCATCCTACTACGAAGTCTTTCGCAGTGCCTGGATGCGCTGGTGGGATGGGCTATCTTCGAACATTCGCGGCGGCATACTCTTCATCATAGGATCGCTGCTCTTCACGATCATGATCGCATTGATCAAGATCGTCGGCGAGCGTTTGCACGTCACCGAGATCCTTTTCTTCCGACAATTGACCATGACGGCAATCGCAGCGCCAGTGATTATCGCGGGCTGGCCCCAAAGCATCTATTCTGCCCGGCCGAAACTCCAGGTGATACGCGTGATCATGGCCTTCCTCGCGATGGTGCTGGGGTTTCTGGCGTTCATCGAACTCACCATGGCAGAAGCGACGGTGATCGCGTTCTCGAAGACCTTCTTCACAACGCTGATGGCCATCTTCCTGCTGGGGGAGATCGTGCGTGCACCGCGCTGGATCGCGCTGGTCCTCGGGTTCGTTGGGGTCGGCATCATCGTCTGGCCCGATAAAGAGTTCGGGCTGAACGTCTGGCACATCATGTCAATTGCCAGCGCCGTCTGCGTCTCAGTCGTGATGATCATCATCCGAATTCTTGCGCGCCTGGACAAGCCGGTCACGATCCTGACTTATCAGGCCGTCGGTGTCGGCGTGTTGATGATCCCGCCGACAATCTGGTTCTGGCAGATGCCGACATTGTCCGAGTGGATGCTGTTGCTGGCGATCGGCGTGGTATCCGCAATGGCGCAGTACCTGAACATCCTGTCCTTCAAACATGGTGAGGCGAGCGCGCTTGCTCCGCTGGAGTACACGCGTTTGCTGTTCGCAACGATCCTGGGTCTGTGGTTGTTCGCAGAGTGGCCAGAACCGCGTGTCTGGGTCGGTGCCGCCATCATCGTCGCGGCCGCGATCTACATGATGCATCGCGAACAGAAAGCTGGATGACCCCCCAGGTGGTCAACGGTAGATATGTCTTCATCCGCGCGGAACGATCTGCTATCGTCCCTTTATTGAGATCGGGGGATCTGGGTGATGAACGTTGGCGGCAGAACAACTCGTTCAGATGAGCAGAACGAACCAACCGTTTTTGAGACGCATGAGTTGCAGCGGCAGAGTAATATGTCCGGCGACCGACGCAGAAGCGACGCAAGCATGCCGGCGCGGTACGCTCGGCAATCTCATCAGACGCGACCAGCGACCTTCGAGACGTGGCAACAGGCCGTTGTGCTGGACGGAATTTTTTGATGTGACGGCGCTCTAGGCGAGTCCTCCCACCTCCGGCAGGTTGAAGAATTCGTCCGGAATATCAAACTCATCGAAGAAGAACGTGTCCGTCGCGATCGATTCATCCGCGGCGAAGGTGACTTGCCGCCCGATCCATAGTTCATCGCCGTCACCATCCAGGACGTGGCGTTCGAACGCCGATCCGGACTGATAGTAAGTGGCGATGGCATCTCCATCGTCGTAGTCGATCAGGGTCGCTTGAATCGCGCCTTCGGCATCATAGAACGTCAGGAACTGGCTCCAGTCGTGAGCACCCGGCCCGTCGCCATCACCATCGGTCCAGTGCGCGAACGTTCGCTCTCCCGCGATAAAGTCTTCGTACTGAACACGCCCATCGTCATAGTCGGTGATTCGCAGCGTTGGCCGCCCCACGTCATCATAGAATGTCTCGATCCGTGACCAGGAGTTTGCGCCATTTCCATCATCTCCGCCGGTCCCATCAATCTTGACCGTATCTTGCAGAATCCCGCCTTCGAACTGGCTGGTAACGCTCGAGCCATCATCATTCACGGTTATCCGTTCCGATACGCTGCCCTGATCGTCGTAATAAACCTCGATCGTGGACCAGGACCGGGCGCCCATGCCCGCGCCCGATGAACCGGGATCGATCGCATCGAAGTGAAAGGTTTCCGTGCGGTGGCCGCCGACGAAACCTTCGAGCTTGGATGTTCCATCGTCAAACAGGGTGAAGCGCTCCTGCACCTGGCCGTTCGCATCATATGTCGTATTGGTGATCTCCCAGATCTCGGCGTCGCCGAACAGGTCGGTCTGGCTAACGGTGGAACGAATGCCGGCCTGGAATGTCTCAAGCTTCAGGACGCCCGTGTCGAAGGTCGTCTCACGCGTCGAGATCAGACCCGACAGATCGTACTGAGTGACGATTTCATCCCAGATCTCTTCACCTGCGCCATTCGGCCCGTTCAGCGAATCGAGTTGGTACGTCTCAGAACGGATGCCACTTGCAAAGGTTTCCGTCAGGACGGCACCGGTATCAAAAACGGTTTCCCGGGACGCGAGCGCTCCCTGCTCATCGTATTCAATCGTAATTGTTTCCCATGGCATCACGCCGAATCCGTCGGGCCCGGAAAAGTCAGTGAATTCAGTCTCGATTCGAATACCGGACAGCGAGAACTGATCCATGCGCTCCGTCAGATCATCGAAGATCGTCAGACGTTCGACCAGCACCAGACCGGACGCGGTTTCTTCAAGACGTTCTTCAATCACGTCCCAGTCGTAAAGTTCGTCAAGATCCTCGCGCACCCGAAACTCGGTCATCACACGCACCTCTACTCATCAATGGCGCGTGGATCATCCAGACTGACTGCTAAGAGCGAGTTCTCTTCGGGCGAGAAAATTCTGCGAATACGCAACAAATGCTTCGGTCCAGAACCGGCTAGTTCTGCCCGGCAATCGCGCCCAGCACCGCATCGGTCATCTCGCGGGTGGTCGCCGTGCCACCAAGATCGCGCGGGCGCGGCTGTCCTGCGGCTGTCACCTGTTCGATCGCAGTAAGCAGGGCACGCGCGGCAACGGGCTCGCCGATATGCTCAAGCAGAATCGAGGCCGACCAGAAAGCGCCGATCGGATTGGCGATACCCTGTCCCATGATGTCAAAGGCCGAGCCATGGATCGGTTCGAACATGCTTGGATAGGCACGTTCCGGGTTCAGGTTCGCCGTGGGCGCGAGGCCGAGCGACCCGGTCAGGGCCGCAGCCAGGTCGGATAGAATATCGGCGTGAAGGTTGGTGGCGACCACGGTGTCGATCTGATCCGGGTGCAGAACCATGCGCGTCGTCATCGCATCGACCAGCACGCGATCGGTTTCGACATCCGGATAGTCAGGCTTGATGGACTGAAAGATGTCATCCCACATCACCATGCCGTGACGCTGAGCATTCGACTTTGTCACCAACGTCAGGCGCTTGGCCGGGCGTGTCCGGGCAAGTTCAAACGCAAAACGCTGGATCCTCTCAACGCCCGCGCGCGTGAAAACTGTGACGTCCATCCCGACCTCGTGCGGGTGGCCCTGATGCGCCCGACCGCCCGAACCGGCATATTCGCCCTCGGAGTTCTCGCGCACAATCACCCAGTCGAGATCCCCCGGCCCGATGCCGCGCAGCGGGCTCTCGAGCCCCGGCAATACGCGCGCGGGTCGAACATTGGCGTATTGATCGAAGGCCTGACAAATCGCGAGCCGAAGCCCCCATAGCGAGATGTGGTCCGGCACGCGCGGATCTCCGGCAGATCCGAAGAAGATCGCATCGAACGCGCGAAGCTGGTCAAGACCATCCTCGGGCATCATCGCGCCGGTCGACAGGTAGCGGTTCGAACCCCAATCGAACCCTGTCACCTGCAATTCAAATCCTTCCCGCGACGCGATTGCGTCGAGTACTTCCAGCCCGGCCGAGATGACCTCGGACCCAATGCCGTCGCCCGGGATCGAGGCAAGTCTATAGCGCTTCATCGGGATACTCCTGCAGCAGTCGGATGATCAGCAGCCCAAAACGTCGGCGATACCCTCGATGTGGTCGGTGACGATGTCCCAGTCCCCGGTCGCTTGCGTATCGCGGCTCTGGTCTTCACCGTATTCGGTCGGCCGATTGATGTATGCCGTGCGCATTTCGTGACTGGCGGCGGCCTCAAGGTCGTTGTTGTGTGCGGCACACATCATGACCTCGGGCGGCGTCATGCCGAGCATCTCGCAAGCGCCAAGATACGTCTTAGGATCGGGTTTGTATCCGCGTGTCGCGTCCGAGGACATGATGACATCCCACGGGATACCGGCACGCTTGGCCATGTTGATCAACAGCGGCGTCGAGCCATTGGACAAAGGGCCAATGATGTAGCTTCGGGCGAGGCGGCGCAGGCCAGGAACCGAATCCGGCCATGGATCGAGCCTGTGCCAGGCGAGATTCAGCTCGGCACGTTCCGCGTCGTCGAAGTGCGCGGCAATCCCGAAATCCTCCAGGATCACATCCAGGCGTTCGCGGTGGATCACGTCGATCGGCGTCCAGGGGCGTTCGCCAGCGATGACCGGGGCCATTCCGGGTTGGTAACCCGCGCGCCAGGCTCTGGCGAAGGCTTCGGCATCCAGACCTTCGATGCCCTTCGACCGTGCCAAACGCTCAACCTGTCGCGCGACCGAACCGCGCCAGTCCACGACCGTTCCAAACGTATCGAACAGCAACGCCTTCACCTGATCCATCGCGACCTCCTTAAGCCGGCGTGCGACGGCGGTCCAGCACCGCCGGGTGGGCGGGTGGGGGCGGTGGTGGATTGACGGCGCACGCCAGCATCAATCCAACCAGATCCAGGGCCGCAAGGCCCTGTCCGTTTCCTGCCATGCCGCGATCCCGGGCAACTGCTGCGCTGTCAGACCGAGATCGTCCAACCCCTTCGAAAGCCCCGACTTGCGGAGGCCATCGATCTCGAACGGCACGGGTGTCCCGTTTGGCGGGATCACAACCTGTGCCTCCAGATCCACCCGGAACGGCGCTTCCCGTTGCGCCTTGGTGATCTTGGCGAAGTCCTCGACGATCTCGGCCGACAGCGCGATCGGCAATGTGCCATTCTGGTAGCAGTTATTGCGGAAGATGCCGCCGAAACTGGGCGCGATGACCACGCGTATTCCAAGGCAGTTCAAGGCCCAGACAGCACCTTCCCGGGAAGATCCGCATCCGAAATTCGGCCCGGCCAGCAGGATCGGTGCCGATTTCCAGTGCGGCTGGTTCAGCGGAAAGTCTGCGATCTCTGCGCCGGTCTCGTCGAACCGCCAGGCCTCGAAGGCGTAGGGTTCGAGTTCGTCGCGTCCGAAGTCCGACAAGCGCTCGATCCGGATGATGACATCCGTATTGATGTTGGCTTCCATCAGCGGCACCGCAGGCCCGGAGATCTGGATAAGTGGTTTCACTGTGCGCCGCCCAGCTTGCGAACGTCCGTGATCCTGCCGGTCACCGCCGCTGCGGCGGCCATGGCGGGCGAGACCAGATGCGTCCTGGCCCTTGGCCCTTGGCGCCCGACGAAATTCCGGTTTGTCGTTGAAACACACCGCGCACCCGGTGCCACGACCTCGCCGTTGGCAGCCACGCATTGCGAGCATCCAGGCTCGCGCCATTCGAAACCGGCCATGCGGAAGATCGCATCCAGACCTTCGGCCTCGGCTTGTCGTTTGACCGCTTGAGACCCCGGGACAACCCAGGCTGACGTGCCCTCCGGAACCTTCCGGCCATGGGCAATCGCCGCCGCGGCACGCAGGTCCGAGATTCGGCTGTTGGTGCAGGAGCCGATGAACACATGATCGACGGCCACGTCTTCGAACGCTTGCCCGGGGGTCAGACCGATGTAGTCGAGCGCCCGCGCCCAGTCTTCGCGCTTCTCCGGGGTGGCTTGGGCCGGGTCCGGCACCTGGTCCGAGATTGACGTGACATGCTCCGGAGAGGTTCCCCAGGTGATCTGAGGCGCGATGTCGACCATGTCGAGCGTGACCTCACGATCGAACTCCGCATCAGGATCGGTCGGAAGCGTTTCCCAGTGCCGACGCGCTGTCTCGAACAACTCGCCTTTCGGCGCGTGCTCCCGTCCTGCGAGATAGTGGTAGGTGACGTCGTCCGGGGCGATCATTCCCATCTTGGCGCCGCATTCGATCGACATGTTGCAGATCGTCAGACGGCCCTCGATGTCGAGTGTCCGGATGGCCGACCCGGCATATTCCAGCGCATAGCCATCGCCGCCCGCCGCACCAATCGCGCCCATCAAATAAAGGATCATGTCTTTAGGAGCGACCCCTGCCCCGGCGCGACCTTCGAAGGTCACACGCATCCGCTGCGGTTTCTTCTGCACGATCGTCTGGGTGGCCAGGACATGCAACAGCTCGGTCGAGCCGATCCCGAAGGCGACGGCACCCAGCGCTCCGTGCGTCGAGGTATGACTGTCACCACAGCAGATCAGCGTGCCCGGCAGCGTCAGGCCCAGTTCAGGCCCGATGACATGAACGATCCCCTGCTCTGGATCGTTGACATCGATGTAGCGAATGCCGGCCGCTTCGGCCCGCTGCTTGAAGATCGGTGCCAGCCGCGCCGAGATTTCGGTCGAGGCAGCGTGGCGCCCCGGCGCCGATGACACCGCATGGTCAGGCACGGCGATGTTCAGCGCTGGTGTGTGAACCGACAATCCACGCCGCTCGAGATCGGCCAGCGCCTTGCCGCCTGACAGATCATGCAGCAGGTTCCTGTCGACATGCAGCAGTTGGTAGCCGTGCCCCATTTCGGCAACGACATGGTCATCCCAAACCTTGTCAAACAGCGTTCTCGCCTGATCCGACATCAAAAAGCGCTCTCCCGCGCCTTGATCAGGGTTCTGACAAATCCGTTCATGGGCGTCTCGATGCCCAGCGGAGCGCCTTCGCGAACGATGGCTCCGTTGATGGCATCGATTTCGCCCTTCTTGCGGGCCGCATGGTCCTGCGCGGTCGAGGGAAACCCGTTCGGCATCCGTTCGACATAGCCCTGAAGATAAGCGATCGGATCGTCGGTCGAGAGCGAGATGCCCTTGGCATTCGCGACGGCAAACGCCTCGCTGATGCATCTCTGGCTGATTTCGCGGCCATGCGGATCGGCCAATAAAGGTCCCGTGCGCAGATTCGTGATCGCGCACGGTCCGTTGACCGCGCAGTTGATCAAGAGCTTGTCCCAGACCATGCGGTGAATGTCGTCGAAGACTTGAGCATCGAACCCTGCTGATATCCAGATGTCCGCGATCCGCTCGAGCCGGGCCTGATCATGGTTGGCATAGCTGCCGAAGCGGACCATCTCCATCCCGTTGTGGAAGGAATGGCCCGGCCCCCTGAGGTTTGCCTGGAACCCGCCCACGACGCCCATGGACAGGCGGTCGCCGCCGACGATGTCTGCAACGATATCCGCCGAACCAAGTCCATTCTGCACGGTGAGAAGATCCGTGTCGTCGCGCATGACCTTGAGCGCTTTTCGCGCTGCGTCGGCGACCCCGTCATACTTCGTCGCGATGATGACATGATCGGCCGGTGCCATGCCGTGGACATCGACTTGCGCCGGGATACGGAGTGTCCGGTCACCCGAAGACCCCTCGACCCGCAGCCCATTCGCATTGGTCGCGTCCACATGCGCTTGGTCGATGTCCACGATCGAGACGTCATGACCGGCGTCGGCCATCAGAACAGCGTAGATCGATCCCATGGCCCCGGATCCAATGACGACGACACTGGACATGACATCTCCCTTTTCTTCACCTGCGTGATGTCTGCACGGCGCGTCCGAGTCAAACGCGCGAAGCGCTGGACGCACAGCCATCACCCACGTAGCTTTTACGCCATGGAGCATCGCATCGTCCAACTGAACGGCCACGATACCCGTGTCTACACCAGCGGGAACGACGGCCCGGCATGTTTGTTTTTGCACGGATTTCCGGAACACGGCGGCGCCTGGGCGGATATCTTCGAACGCCTTGACGGGGTCCGGTGTTTCGCGCCCGACCAACGCGGTTACGGCGTATCCTTCAAGCCCGAGGCCGTGAAGGATTATTCGGGCGGCAAGCTGGCGCGCGATGTCATTGCCCTCATCGATTCGCTCGAACTGGAGCGTGTCCATCTGATTGGCCACGACTGGGGCGGGCCGGTCGCCTACGCCGTAGCGTTCATGCGGGATCCGAGGCTCGCCAGCCTGACGATCATCAACGGCGTGCACCCGGCCCCAATGCAGCGCGCGATTGCGACGGGCGGCGACCAGTGCGCGGCCTCGCAATACATGAACTGGCTGCGCAAAGAGGGTTCGGAGGAGATCCTGGCTGCGAACGGATTCGAGAGACTCGCCGGGTTCTTTGCCAAGAACATGGACATGTCCTGGATGACGCCGGACGTGCTGGAGACCTATCGCGCTGCCTGGCAGGACGTCGATACCGTGCGCTGCATGGTGAACTGGTACCGCGCGTCGCCGATCTACGTTGGCGAGCCCGGTGTCCCTGCGCCAGCGGACAAGCTGCCAGCGTTGCCCGAGGACAAACTGCAGGTGATGGTTCCACACCAGTTGATCTGGGGCATGGGCGACACGGCACTGCTGCCGGACGCAACCGAGGGTCTGGAAGGCTTCTGTCAGGCCGGGCTGACCCGGCACGAGATTGCCAACGCGGACCATTGGGTCTGTCATCAGAAGCCGGATGAGGTCGCAGGGCTGATCCGAGACTTCGTACTTTCACACAATTGAACTTTACGGACTCTCGGCACAGCGGCACAATTGCGGCGACATCATCGGGAGGGTTTGATGGACTACTTTGATCTCGGGACCTATGGGCGGAAGGTCACGACCACGTCTGACGATGCGCAGATGTGGTTCAATCGAGGCCTCAACTGGCTCTATGGTTTCAATCATCAGGAGGCGATCAACTGCTTCGTCAAAGCGGGTGAAGCCGATCCCAACTGCGCAATGGCGTTTTGGGGTGCCTCCTATGCCGCTGGGCCCAATTACAACCTGCCCTGGCACCGCTATGATCCGAAGGGCCGGGCGGGCACGCTGGCGGCCTCGTATGATTTCATGCAGCAGGCGCTGGCCGTGGTCGATCATGCGGCACCGCTCGAGGCCGATCTGATCCGTGCGCTGGAGATCCGCTATCCCAGCCGGAACGTGCCGGACGAGCCAAAGGACATGAACGACTGGAACGCGGCGTTCACCAACCGGATGCGCGAGATCCACAAGGCGAATGCAAGCGACATGGACATCCGCTCGATCTTCGTCGAGTCGATCATGAACGAGACGCCCTGGATGATGTGGGACGTCGACTCCGGCGGGATCCCTGAGAACGCAGGCACGGCGGAGGCCATGGCGGTGCTGGAAGACGTGTTCGAGACCCAGCCGGAGAGCTGGACCTGCCCCGGTCTGCTGCACCTTTATGTTCACCTGATGGAGATGTCGCCCTTCCCCGAGAAGGCGCTGCGCCAGGGCGATGTGTTGCGAACGCTTGTGCCCGACAGCGGGCACCTAGTGCACATGCCGACGCATCTGGATGTGTTGTGCGGGCACTATCACAACGTGCTGATCTGGAATCAGGACGGGGTTGCGGCCGACAACCGCTACTTTGACAATGGCGGCCAGCCGGGCGTCTACACGATGTACCGCACGCACAACATGCACTTCGCGGTCTACGGCGCGATGTTCCTCGGCCAATACACGCCCGCCATGAGCGCCGCACAGATGATCATCGACAAGACCCCGGAGGAGTTGCTGCGGGTCGAGAGCCCGCCGATGGCGGATTTCCTCGAGAGTTATCTGTCGATGAAGTGGCACGTGATGATCCGCTTCGGGAAGTGGCAGGAGATTATCGACGAACCTCTGCCGCAGGATCAGGATCTCTATACGGGCACGACTGCGGTCGCCTACTACGCCAAGGGGGTCGCGCATTCGGCACTGGGCAATGTGGCGGAAGCCGAGCAGACCCGCGCCGATTTCCACGCGGCGGTCGGGCGCGTTCAGGAGGGGCGTCGCATCCACAACAACGTGATGTCCGATATTCTGGGCGTGGCCGAGGCGATGCTGGACGGCGAACTGGAGTACCGAAAGGCGAACTACGACGTCGCCTTCGACTACCTGCGCGAGGCGGTGAAACGCGAGGATGGGCTGCTCTATGACGAGCCCTGGGGCTGGATGCAGCCTGCCCGGCATGCGCTTGGTGCGCTATTGCTGGAACAGGGCCATGTCGACGAGGCAGCATCCGTCTATCGCGCGGACCTGGGCCTCGACGGCACGCTCAGCCGGTCGTCGCAGCACCCCGAGAATGTCTGGGCGCTGCACGGGTTGCACGAGTGCCTGACGCGCAAGGGGGAAGTCACCGAGGCGTTTATGATCAAACAGCGCCTTGATCTGGCAATGGCGCGCGCCGAGGTTCCGGTTCGGGCATCGTGCCTCTGCCGGCAAGAAGCCGCATAACGTCCTCCGGTGCGGTAGGCCGCACCCCATACCCGGCGCTTCCGGGTCCGACGCTGAGGAAAACGGTTCGATATCGCAACGCTCGAGAATCCGGAGCGCCCATGAAGATCCGCGTCACCTATCCCGACTCGTTCACGACCAAGCGCGCCGATGGACAGAGCCGCGTCTACGACTGCTTCGCGTTCTTCAACGAGCTTGATCTTCTCGATATTCGACTGAATGAACTCGCTGACGTCGTGGACTATTTTGTTATATGTGAAGCACGACTCAATTTCCGCGGACATGAGAAATCGCTGTTTCTCGCGGAGAACCGAGAACGCTACGCCGCGTTTAAAGATCGCATCATTCATGTTGTGGTCGAGAACTTTGACGACCCGTCTGCCTACCGGTCCCGAAAACTCCCCGGCACAAACCCTGCTTGGATCCGGGAAACTGCCCAACGCAACGCTTGCATTTGTGGTCTCGAGCATTCTGACAGCTCGGATTGGGTCCTCATCTCGGATCTTGACGAGGTTCCCCGGCCAGAGATCTTGCGGCGCATAGCAACGGACCGGATGTTCCGTCGCGGAGTCTTTTTCTTCGAACAGGACTTTTACCAGAACCGGTTGAACTGGCTTGTGAAAGAAGACCCATGGATGCACGGGACACGCATGATCGAGCGGCGGTTTGTGACCTCGCTTCAGGAAGTGCGTATGCTGAAAACCTCAGCAAGCCCACGTTCAATCCTTCCATGGTTGGATTGGCGCGCCCGCACAATTTACGACCTAAGGGCGATCGTCTTTCCGCAACGCATTCCACATGCCGGATGGCACTTTACCTCGATTGGAGCTCCAGCAGAGATTGTCACGAAACACTGGTCGTACTCGCACTATGATCAACAGTCTCCCGATGAAATGAACATCGATAGGATCACCGAACGCATCGATGCGGGACTTAACCAATGGGGCATTCAGCCAGACGTCCGTCCTCTGAGTGATCTGCCAAGATACGTGCAGCTAAATCAAGGTCGCTTTTCTCATCTGATTGCCAGCCCTTGCGATGGCACTCGACAAATCGATGATGGCCCGTCAACAGATACAGTTGATACAGACAGAACTCTAGCAACATAAAAAACGAGGCAAACTTGGCATTCTATGAGTTGCGACAATACGAGATCAGGCCGGGCAAGATGGAGGAATGGCTAAAGCTTATGGAGGAAGAGATCATCCCTTTCCAGGTTCAGGTCGGCATGGTCATCGCGGGGTCTTTCCGTGGCGAGGATGATGACAGTGTCTATATCTGGATCCGCCGGTTCGAGAGCGAAGCAGAGCGTGAACGCCTGTACGAGGCCGTCTACAAATCCGAACACTGGCTGACCAATCTCACCGACCGGGTTGGTGCCTGCATCAATCGCGAAACCATTCACGTCCAACGCATCGTTCCGACGTCCCGGTCCGTGTTGCAGTAAACGGCGCAGGACCGCACGACGGGATGCCGGTCGCAGGCGAGAGTATGGAATTGGAGGCTTTCCTCGCAGGGGCGACTGACCGAATCCGCGCGCGAATACAGCACGGCGTTGATGCGATCGCAGATATCTGCCAGCACCTGAGCGGCAATCTTCAGAAGGAACCCGAATTGAGAGCCCAGGTCGACCGCTTGCATGGCCTTGCGGCGGTTTCATTGGCTGACGCGCCATACCCTGAACGCCGGGCTCTCGCGCATGATGCGGCAACGCTGCGCGATGACATCAAACGGCGCTGGATCGATGCCGAGGCACCGCCAATGGTTGGAGAGATTGACAATCACCTGGGCGGGATCACTCGGGCAATTGACGATTTGACGGTCGGCGATGCCGAGATCTTGCGCGGTGTGGCGCGCAAGATCGACGCGCTCTCGTCTGATGCGGCGCAACTCGAGGGGATCGAACGCCGGTTCGTGCCGTGGGCCATCGGTGCAACGGTGTTGTTCCTGGTCGGGGTAGTCCTTGTTGTTTTTCCCAATCTGGTTGGTGGAACGGCGCGGGGTCTTCCGATGGGACTGATCGTTCTGTGCCTTGCCGGACTTCCGGGCGTTGGTGCGGTCTACATGATGCGCGTCATGCCTCGCATGCGCGCCGACACCGACATGGAGACACTGAACCGGCAACACTTCATGCCGCTGGGTGGAGTTTACTTTGCTGAAGGCGACGGACCCGCCTGCGTCGTCCCGGTCGAATGGTCCGCAGAGCTGGACGAGGCTACCTCGCTGGCTCAGCCTGATCCACGTGAGGTGTCCGGCCGGGCATGGCGGCTTTGGTGAATGACGTCTGGACCCTACTGAGCGCGAAGCCACATCACATGAGCAGATCGAGAAAGAGGGGAACTTCATGCCGACGGTTCTAGTACAAGGCGTGATTGCCGCGCCAAAGGCACCAATGCTGGCCGAGTTGCTGGGAAGCGACTGGTCGGTGTCGACCTGGCATCCCGATCACGATCCGGTCGAGGCATTCGCGCCCTTGGCCACATCGGCGGATGTCATAGTCGGTGGAGGGATCCCGGTGGACTGGCCCGCGGTTCCCGACCTGAAACTCTATCAGATCCCGTGGACCGGCTTCGACTTCACCGCCCCCGAGAAGATGCCCGCAGGCATCCCTGTCGCAAACACGTTCGAGCACGAAACCTGCATTGCAGAATTCGTGCTGCTTTCGATGCTGGAGTGGGAGATCGGTCTGCGCCAACTCGATCGCGGTTTTCGCGAGAATGGGTGGGGCGGCTACGGGCCGGGCTTTGCTCCGTCGCATGGAGAGGTGAAGGGCAAAACGCTGGGTGTCGTCGGTTACGGGCACATCGGGCATGAAACGGCCATCCGGGCGAACGCGTTCGGGATGCGGTGCATCGGAATTCGCCGATCTGCCCGTCCCTGCCCGCCTGAGCTTGACTGGCTGGGACAGTCCGATCGCTTGGACGATCTGCTGGCGGAGTCCGACTTTGTGCTGGTGGCCTGTGACATGAACGCCGAGACGATCGGCCTGTTCAACGCACAGCGTTTGGCGAAGATGAAACCGACCGGCGTGATCATCAACGTGGCCCGCGGGAAGATCATCGACGAAGATGCGCTGTACGAGGCTCTGGAAGCGCGTCAAATCGGCGGAGCGGTCATCGACACCTGGTACAATTACGGATCGGGCACATGGCCGAGTAATCGCCCGTTCCAGGACCTGGACAACGTGATTCTCAGCCCGCACCGATCCGCCGTGACCGAAGAGATGCACGCCCGACGCTGGCGTTTCGTGGCCGACCAATGCGAACGCATTGCGCGCGGTGAGACACCCGAAAACGTGGTGTTCCACGGAACGGCGGCACCACAATGACCGAGTCACCGCTACCGGATGGCGGTACTGTCCGCTGCGAGGTTGAGAAGCGCGCCAATGGCCCGGTCGCCCATTTGATCATCGATCACAAGGAAAGGCGCAACGCCCTTGGCCCGGCAGTCGTGTCTGCTTTGACGGAGCAGGCATTGAAGCTGCACGCAGATCCTGACCTACGTCTCGTCACGTTGCGAGGCACGGAAGCGATGTTCTCGGCGGGCGCCAATGTAAAGGTTCTCGCCAACCTGGACGAGAACGGCGCGCGCGGATTCATAACCTCATTGCACAAAGCCATTGATGCGGTCCGGCGGATCCCTGTTCCAGTGATCGCGGTTCTGGAAGGACGCTGCTATGGCGGCGCGATGGAACTGGCGGCGGCCTGCGATATGCGACTGGCGGCAGCAAGCCTGGTGACTGGAATGCCGGAGGTTCGTGTTGGCATCCCCTCGGTCATCGAGGCTTGCTTGCTGCCTCGCTTGATTGGTTGGGGTAAGACTTCGGAACTGTTGTTCACCGGGCGCGACGTTGTCGGTGACGAAAACCTTGAAATTGGGTTTGTCGAGCGCTTGGTGCCGAATGCTGATGTCGAAAATGCTCTGGAAGACTGGATTGAAATGATCCTGACCTGTGCTCCCGGCGCCATCCGGGCTCAGAAGCGGATCATGCATGGCTGGGAACCAGACGACGCGCCCGGCATCGATGCGTCAATCAATGCCTTCGCGCGATCCTACGCGGGTGACGAGCCAGCACGGTATCTCGCGCCTCTGGTTAAGAAGCGCGCATGACGCCTTTCCGGACGCTTCTGTTCACGCCGGGCAACGATGCTCGCAAGGTTGAGAAAGTCTTCGCGGCAGGCGCTGACGCGGTGATTCTGGATCTGGAAGACGCAGTTGCGGTTTCCGAGAAAGCCAAGGCGCGAACGCAAGTCGTCGCTGCGATGCAGCGATCCCGCGCGTGCCAAGGGTACATCCGGATCAATGCGCTCGATACCGGTTTCGCATTCGACGATCTGGCAATCTGTACTGCCGCCGGCGTCGACGGGCTGGTTCTGCCGAAGGTTCAAACCCCGGCAGATCTGCAAACGGCGGATTGGGCGATGACCGCATATGAAAGGCGGCGGGGCCTTGCCGTTGGCAGTGTCGATCTTGTTCCGATCATCGAGACGGGGCTTGGCATCGCCAATGTACGAGAGATCTGCCGCACGGCGCCCGAACGCGTCCGCCGGATCTCATTCGGAGCCGCCGATTACGCGCGCGACATGGGCATGGTCTGGACAGCATCGGAGCACGAATGCGCGGCCGCACGCGCCGAAATCGTTCTAGCCTGCCGCATTGCGGGCCTGGAACCGCCCATCGACTCGGTGTGGGCTCGGTTGGAGGATGAGGACGGCCTGATCGCCTCGGCACGGACAGTCATGGAAATGGGATTTCAGGGCAAGTTCTGCATCCATCCAAAGCAGATCGAACCGGTGCATACGGTGTTCACGCCAAGCGCCGAGGACGTTGCACGTGCCCAAGCCGTGATCGATGCATTTGAGCAGGCTGAAAGAAACGGCAGCGCATCGATCCAGCTCGATGGACAGTTCATTGACTACCCGGTCGTCGCGGCGGCACGGCAGACGATTGCGCGCGCTTGTGTGGCGTCCCAGGAGACCTCCGAATGAAACTGGTCATCTTTGACTGCGACGGCGTGCTGGTGGACAGCGAGCCCATCACAAACCGCCTGATCGCAGAGGAGATGACGGCGCATGGCCTGCCAATGACGACCGAGCAATCGATCGAGTTGTTCGTGGGCGGTACCATCAAGTCAGTGTTCGAGCGTGCAAGGGGGATGGGTGCTGCCCTGCCGGACGGTTGGGTCGAAGGCTACTATGACCTGATGATCGCAACGCTGGCGGACGAAGTGGAAATCATCCCCGGCATCACAGGGGTTCTAGATGTTCTCGACACGGCAGGCATTCCGTATTGTGTCGGCTCGAATGGTCCGATGCGGAAGATGCACGTCACACTCAGGAGAGCAGGCCTTTGGGAACGGCTCGAGGGGCGCATTTACTCGGCGCATGATGTCGGCATCGCCAAGCCGGACCCGGGTCTCTACTTACATGCCGCCGAGGCGATGGGTGTCGCGCCCGGCGATGCGGTCGTGATCGAGGACAGCGCAAGTGGTGTGCGTGCGGCCGTCGGTGCTGGAATGCGCTGTTACGGCTACACCCGAGATACCCCGGAGGAAAAACTGGTCGCACACGGTGCAATCCCGTTCGACGACATGAAGCAGCTTCCCGAACTCCTTGGCTTATCAGGGCGTGGGAATCGTTAGAGCTTAGAAATCCTTGCGTCCGGGCGCGAAGCTCTCCGGGCATCACCTTCCGGAGTGCACACGCACAATGCCCCATGACCTGATCCTGACCGGTGGCCGTGTCATCGACCCGTCGCAAAACATCGACCGCACCGTCGAAATCGCATTCGCAAACGGCAAGGTTGCCGAGATCGGTGACGCCCTGAAGCGGGGTCCAGAGACAGAGATCCGCGACGTTTCGGGCCAGATCGTGACACCGGGCCTGATCGATCTGCACACGCACGTCTACTGGGGTGGCACGTCGCTCGGGATCGATGCCGAGGAGTTCTGCCGCACCTCGGGCGTCACCACCGCGATTGACACCGGCAGTGCCGGTCCGGGCAACTTCGCAGGCTTCCGCAAGCACGTGATCGAGCCCTCGGAGGTCCGGATCCTCGCTTATCTCCACGTGTCTTTTGCGGGCATCTGGGGGTTCGGCAAGAACGTGATGGTTGGCGAGTCTCAGGACATCCGCCTGATGGATCCGCGCGGCGCCGCCGAAGTTGCCGACGCCAATCGGGACTTGATTGTCGGCATCAAGGTGCGGCTCGGCCGCCATGCCTCGGGCGAGCAAGGCATGACACCATTCGAGTTCGCACTGCAGACCGCCGAAGAAGTCGGCATGCCGATGATGGTTCATATCGATGAGCCGCCGCCCTCGTACGAGGAACTGATTGGCCGGATGCGCCCGGGCGATGTGCTGACCCATTGCTTCCGGCCGTTCCCGAATTCTCCGGCAACCGCGCAGGGGACTGTGAAACCGGCGGTGCGCGACGCACGCAAACGCGGCGTGCTGTTCGATGTCGGGCATGGCAAGGGATCTTTCAGCTTCAAGACCGCCCGTGCGATGCTGGCAAACGGCTTCCTGCCGGATACGATCAGCTCGGATGTGCACCAGCTTTGCATTGATGGCCCGGCCTTTGACGAGGTGACCACGATGTCGAAATTTCTATGCATGGGCGTGGATCTTGCGACCGTTATCAAGCTCTCGACAGAGAACGCAGCACTCGCCCTGCAACGCCCGGAACTCGGAACGCTCAAGCCCGGCGCGGTGGGTGATGCGACGATCCTGACGGTCGATGACGGGAGCTTTGACTATCTCGATGTTCTGGGTGAACATCTGCAAGGCGACCGCAAGATCAATGCACGCGGCGTCGTTCTGAACGGCAAATGGTGGCACCCGACATGATCCGTCCCGTCCTCGTGTTTCTGCTTCTCTGGCTGGCCGCGTGCGGAACACCGCAGACCGCAGGAACGGCGCCAGAGGGTGCACCGGGCGACCGCCTTAGCGCAGAAGAGGTCAGACGCATTTTCGTGGGCGTTCCCTGGAAAAGCGCGTCGGGCGTGTTCAATTTCAGCCCCGACGGCACCTATCGCTATCGGTCGACCAAGACGACGACCGAATGGGGCCCATGGCCGTACATTATCAATGACGATGGTTCGATCAGGGGCGTCAGCGCGACATACACGTTCTACCGCGTTGGCAACGCATATCGTTACTACAACTCTGAATCCGACGCTTTCTATCTGGCGTTTCCGAACACGGCCAGTTAGGGCGCAGCGGTGATACGCGGCGCCCCGTGTTCGGTTGTCAGCGAACCTCGATCAGCTCGAGACTGTCTTCTTCACGCATTTTCCTGCATCCGAGGAATAGGTGAAACCATCAGCGCAGGTCTTGTGGCATCCCTGCGCGTAAACCATCGTGGCGCCCGCGGTGTAGAGAACGAAGGCAGCGGCTGTGATTAGGATCTTCATCAAACGTCTCCTGTGCAGCTTGCTGACACAAAAGGTGCCTCAATCCACGCATGAATTCCACCACTTTTCGATCTTCGCCGACCGGACAGGAACGCTCGTGCGCCTGGTTGTCTTGATTGTAGCTCTGGGACCCCTCGCAACCCTGGCAGACGATGCGATTGGCAATGGTGCCGCAGACCTGCCGATCTTCGATGCGCACATCCATTACAAGCAGGAAGCCTGGGGTCCCTACCCGCCCGCCACCGTGATCGAATTGATGGATCAGAACGGTGTCGTGATGGGCCTTTTGTCATCGACGCCGGATGAAGGCACCATCAAGCTTTGGGAGCACGCCCCGTCCCGCATCGTCCCGGAACTGAGGCCCTATCACGGCGATGCCGGTTCATCGAACTGGATGGCGGCCTATGGGATGGAGGGCTATCTCGGTGCACGGCTCGATCGGTATCCGCACGAAGGCATTGGTGAATTCCATGTCCATACAATGGGCGGCGCGAACCTGGAACTGCTCGCGAAGATCGCTGAGATGGCGGTGGCACGGGGCATCCCGATACACATTCACTCGAACGATGAGCCCGTGCGCTTCTTCTTCGCTGCACAACCCGATCTGACCGTGATCTGGGCCCATGCTGGAATGAGCTCGCCGCCCGAGGTGATTGGCCCCTTGATGGACGAACAGCCGCGTCTCTTCGCTGACACGTCTTATCGCGAGAGCGACATTCTGGACGGCGATGAATTGAATCCTGAGTGGAGGGATTTGCTGATCCGTCATGCCGACAGGTTCATGATCGGCTCTGACACCTGGGTGAACGGTCAGTGGGCGGATTACGATGGTATCATCGAGATGAACCGCGCGTGGCTCTCGCATCTCCCGCGCGATGTGGCGGAGAAAATCGCTTTCCGCAATGCTGAGGAACTGTTCGGAAGAGCGGTGTCCCGCGATCTTCTCGGCACCCGATGATCCGTTACGGATTCATGAAGCTTTTTTGAAGTCTCGCGTTGCTTGACGCAAGTCAACGTCTCCGGCGGCGCCCTCCGGCCTGATCCCCGTGCGCAGTCGCGCGGGAGAAAGCCATGCTGAACGCAACGAAGACTGCCAACACCCAGTCAACGCGGACGAATGCGCCGCTGATGACCGTCGATCAAGTTGACTTCTGGTACGGCGAGAAGCAGGCGCTGTTTGATGTCTCGCTCGAGATCTATCGCGGCGAGATCATCGCGTTCATGGGACCGTCTGGTTGCGGAAAGTCGACCCTCTTGAAGCTGTTGAACCGGATGCAGGATGATGCGCCGGGTGCGCGCTTTGAGGGACGGATCGAGCTGGATGGGGATGATATCTATGCGCCGGACATTGACCCGGTCACCGTTCGGCGCCGCTTCGGCTGGGTGGCGCAAGCACCGAACCCGTTCCCGAAATCCGTGCACGAGAACATCGCCTACGGGCCGCGCATCCATTCTCTGATCGATGGTCATGCGCAAGAGGATGCGTTGGTTGAAAGCTGCCTGAAGCGGGCGCGGCTTTGGGATGAACTCAAAGATCGCCTGGATGAGCCGGGAACCTCGCTGTCGGGCGGTCAGCAGCAACGGCTCTGTATTGCAAGGGCCCTGTCGATCAGCCCGGACATTCTTTTGTTGGACGAGCCCTGTTCGGCCATCGATCCGACCGCGACCAGCGCGATCGAGGACCTCTTGTTATCGCTAAAACACGAAGCCGCCATCGTGATCATCACGCACAATCTGGAACAGGCGCGGCGCCTGGCCGATCGGGTGGCGTTCTTCCATCTTGGCAAACTGATCGAGTACGGACCGGCGGACCAGGTGTTTTCCGCACCGCGCCACGATGTGACGAAAGGGTATCTGACGGGTGTCTTCGGTTGATCCGAACAAATCCCAAGATCAGTGCGGAGCGAACTCACCCATCAGCATGTCCACAACCGCGACGCCTGCCTCTTGCGGCGTTGCACCGCTGGACAGCGCCGCGCCCCAGGCCCGGCGTTGCCGCATGGCCGAGTTGCCGTCTCGTGTGATCTGTGTCACCCGCTGAAGGTATGCCATACCCCCCAAGTGTTCGGCGTCCTCGGACAGCATCTCGACCAGTTCCGCAGCCAGAGCTCCAAAGGGAATTTGGCATCTCTTGCCGTGATCAACGAGATTGCCGTCGATCCCATAGCGCTGAGCTCGCCAGCGGTTCTCCATAATCAAGGTGCGCGGGTACAGGCGCCAGCGCTGGTTGCGGGTCCTCAGACGGTAGAGGTGCGACAGCAGTGCCTGAAACAGTGCCGCGACCGTCGCTGCATCGTCGACGCGCGAGCAGACATCGGTGACCCGTTGCTCGAGCGTCGGGAACTTGTCGGACGGACGAATGTCCCACCAGATCTTCGTCGCGTCCTCGATACAGTTCGCGTGGACCAAAGCATCGATCAGACGCCGGTACTCGGCAAAGGACTCCACGACATCCGGCAATCCCGTTCGCGGAAGCGCATCGAAAACCGTCAGCCGATAGGACGCAAGACCGGTGTCTTCGCCCTCCCAGAACGGTGATGAACAACTCAGCGCCAGCAGATGCGGCATGAAATAGGCCGCCTGGTTCAGCAGATCGATGCGCAGATCATCATCCTCGATCCCGACATGGACATGGCAGCCACAAATCAGAAGCCGCCGGACCGCCTGCCCGAGATCGGCGCGCAGTGCATCATAGCGTTCCTTTCGCGTGTGGGTCTGCTCGCGCCAGCGCGCAAACGGATGCGTCGAGGCCGCAATCACACCATATCCGTGCTCGGACGCGGCGGTATGAATGGCCTTGCGCAAGGTCGCAAGATCGTCGCGCGCATCAGGAACTGTCTTGTGCGGTCTCGTCCCGACTTCGACCTGGCATTGCAGATACTCGGTGGTCGACCGCCCGTCGGTCAGATCCTCACAGCGTGCCAGAAACGCAGGATCAGCCTGACGAACCAGGTCTCGCGTTTCCCGGTCGACGATCAGGTATTCTTCCTCGATCCCGATCGTAAAGCTCGGCGCTTCCAGCATGATCCGCCCCGCAGTCTATGTGACGCGCCCATCCTGACCACAATCAAAAGGGACGGCAAGCCTTTGGATCGAGACAAGATTTGTCCTGCGGGTCTGGTGGATGGCCGCAGACATCTGGAACCTACTTTCCAACATCCCGGATCCAAGATTTAAGGTCGTGAAATCCAGCCGAGAGCGCCGGGTTCGCGTGGAGCGAATGACCGGAGCATTTGCTTTCAGAGGTTACTGAAGCGGGATGCGGATTTAGCGGTCGGACCGCTAGTGCTTGAGCGCAAACGCCTGGTGGATTTTGATCTCGTCGTTTGCCGCCTCTATCAACGTCAAAGCGGTGATCCATCCATCGATCTGCGGGCTTTCATCGTTCAGTCTCGTGCATAGATCCTTCGCGGCACTGGCGCTCTCGTCCCTGCCCAACGTGATATGTGGAACAAACGGGATCTCGGGCCGCAAATGATCGGCGAGTTGCGCAGTGTGAAGTGTGTCACGAAGGCGGGAGATCGCTCCAAAGCCCTGATCTGGCACCAGAAAGGCATAGAAAACCGGGTCCTGATGATCCCGGCCAAGCATCACGTAGCTGCACCTGAAGGCAATTCGGGGCACCCGGCGAACAACACTGGACAGATGGGCAGTCAGATCGGCTTGCGACAGCCCGTCTATCGCGAACACCAGCGTGAAATGCGCCGGGATAGCGTATGCAAGCGGGTCATGGTCTTTGCGGACACTGTCGATCCACGCGGAGTGCTTTCTGTCCAACTCCGGCAACGCAACGACGTAGAAACCCGATGTTGGCATCAGGATCCATCGTCCGGGGCAAGACCCAGGTCCGCACCCCAGTCCGGCGGAGCGCCAGTGATGCGTGTCGCGATCAATGGCAACGCCTCGCGTCCCCAGAACACCTCCTCGCCGTAGCGGTACCAAGGAACGCCGAACACGCCAGAGGCCTCGGCTTCGTCGCGAAACCTGTCGTGCAGAGCACCACCGAGCCTGTCAGCGTATGCCTTGAAGCCGTCGACCTGCGCGCCAGCACTGCGCAGAAGGTCTTCGACCACGGTGAAATCCTCGGGGTCGAGATCCCGGCGCCAGAACGGCGGAAACGCCGCGTCAAGCAACCCATCGAGTACGGCTGGCCCCTGATCACGGGCCCAGAGCATGGCGGTGGAAAACAAACGCGTGTCCCAGATCTTCACCGTTCCACGGATCGTCAAACCACGCAGATTGGCGTACCGCCGCACGTCCATGTAGGCATACTTTACGCGACGCCACTGGTGGGGCGTGCGATCCTGTTCGACGATCTGCCCCGCATCATCGACCCGCGCACTCCCCAGATACGATGGGATGTCCAAGGTATAGGGCAGCCAATCGAGCTTCACGCCCGTGCGACGCGCCAAGCGCCGGGTCGGCTCGATCGCAAGGTACGCATAAGGCGATTTCAGATCGATATAACCAGTCAGGAGTTCAGGCATTCAGGCCCCGCGCACTGTGTCCGCGTACTTGAACCCTTTCCACGAGCCAGAGCAATCCTGTCTCAGAGGCGTCGAAGCCAAAGGCTCGTCTCCAATGCACCATCGGGAATTGGCAATGCTGCAACGCCTGCCCGCTTCTCTGCATCCATTCGCGTGAGGGCATAATGGCTGGAAAAGACGATCTCACACCCGCCAAACAACCACCCTGTCAGCCCGTTCTGTTCGGTATACCCGCGCCAAGCCCAAGCTTCGGGATAGGGATCCGGCAGAAGAACATCGTGGACGTGGATCAGAACGCCTGGCTTCAGGACCGGAAAGATGCGGTTGAAGATCATGTCGACGTCTGATCCGGGCCAGAGAATGTGGCTTGAGTCGAAGAACGCGATGTCCCCGGGCTGAAGGCTGGCAAACAGATCGGCGTCGCTCTCCCGCAGGACCCGGCGATGGAGCGTCGTGCCCAACGCAGCGATATCGGCGCGGGGCTCCGGATCGATGCACGTGATCTGCGCCCCACCGGCCGTTGCGTAAGCAAGCATTCGCGTCGAGTGCCCCGACCCGACCTCAATGATCCGGCGTGGTTCGAAACGCTTGCACATGGCGTAAGCCGCTGCGCCGTCGAGCCGCGGAAACCACGATTGGTCCCAGCGGGGCACCGGCGGTGGGCCGTTGAGCGCCTGGAGCACGCCTTGCGCCCGGTCAATCTCGTCGAGAGTATCCTGCATCGCAGAACGGCATGCATCAAAGCGCGCTTCGAGTGCTGGATACCGGCTGGGTTCCGTGACCTGATCGGCATAGCGATAGGGCACAAAGAAGCCCTGCGACCGCTGCCCCGTCACCGTTTGCAGACCCATTTCGCGCCAGCGATCCGGTTTCAACGTCAATCCGGCCTCGCCGAGATCGCGAACGCGAGATCGCCAGGCTCGCGCGAGCCGAACAGATAAGTTGCGCGTTCGGATTCAATGGGGATGCCGTCAGAATCGGTAAGGCTGATATGAAAGCCGTCGGCAACCATGGTCTCGACGATCTCATCCGTGCGTGTCCCGGCTTCAGGATGTAGCTCCATCGCAACGAGACGCACGCGCTTCCAGAACGGGGGCGCGCCCCCCAGAACGACTGCGTTCTCTCCGCCCTCGATATCGCATTTCAGGAGGTCAATTGCCTCGATGTTGAACTCCTGGCACAGGCCATCGACGGTAATCGTCTCATTGTCATCGGTAGCACCTGCGAACTTTACCACCCGATGGCGTTGATCCTGCGTGAGTCCGTTTGCTTGTGCGAGCACGTCGAAACATGCGGAGTATGGCACCTGCGCTTCGACAGAGACGATCTTTCGCGCCCCCAGGCCACGCGCCGCCAACAGGCTGACCATCCCACGATTGGCGCCCAGATCGACGAAGGTCTCGATCTCTCCGAGAGCAGCGAACCCGCGCACGTAGACATCATCGCACAGGATTTCCCGAATGCTGGCAAAGGTCGGCGCATCACCTTCGATCGTGTTGGCCTGATCGGTCTCAGTGAACGGCACAATCAACGTCTGCCCCCGGAAGGCCACACGAGCCGTTCCGGTCATCATCGCATCTGCCTGTTGCAGGTTGCGCCGGCGCATAACCGATCGCACATTCCAGGCGACTGCGAGCGCGTACCTGACGCCGAGACCGGTGCCACAAGATCTCCAGACCTGGGCGATCCGATACAGCAGTTTCCGCGCCTGACCGATCATCTCGCCCTCCGAAAAGCGAGTTCTGGTACGCCGCTGTTCGGGTTGCGTCAATCGGCCAGCGTGCCGCGACGTTCTGCATACAATTGAATACAGAGCTGCCATTGCTGCGGTGCATCGATCCGCCTAGTGTGCCGCCAAGATTCGTCAAGACTGATACGGAGAGAGGCATGTCCAAAATCAAGGTAGAAAACCCGATTGTCGAGCTCGACGGCGACGAGATGACCCGTATTATTTGGCAGTTCATCAAAGACAAGCTGATACTTCCCTATCTCGATGTTGACCTGCTTTATTACGATCTTGGGATCGAAAGTCGTGACGCGACCGACGATCAGATCACGATCGATGCCGCCGAGAAGATCAAGGACGTCGGTGTCGGCGTAAAGTGCGCCACCATCACACCGGACGAAGCGCGGGTCGAGGAGTTCGGCCTCAAGAAGATGTGGCGCTCACCGAACGGCACGATCCGGAACATCCTAGGCGGCGTTGTCTTTCGTCAGCCGATCATCTGCTCGAATGTGCCGCGCCTGGTGCCGGGCTGGACCGAACCCATCGTCATCGGGCGTCACGCATTCGGTGACCAGTACCGCGCGACCGATCTGAAGTTCCCCGGGCCGGGCAAACTGACGATGAAATTCGAAGGGGCCGACGGCACGGTCGATGAGCGCGAGGTCTTCCAGGCACCGTCCTCGGGCGTATTCATGGCGATGTACAACCTTGATGACTCCATCCGCGACTTTGCACGCGCGTCGATGAACTATGGCCTGAACCTTGGCTGGCCGGTTTACATGTCGACCAAGAACACGATCCTGAAACAGTACGATGGGCGGTTCCTGGAACTGTTTGCCGAGATTTACGAAGCCGAGTTCCAAGACAAGTTCGAGGCGAAGGGCATCCACTACGAGCACCGCTTGATCGATGACATGGTCGCGTGCGCGATGAAGTGGTCTGGCGGTTTCGTCTGGGCCTGCAAGAACTACGATGGCGATGTGCAGTCGGATACGGTCGCACAGGGCTTCGGGTCGCTCGGCATGATGGCCTCGGTGCTGATGACCCCGGATGGGAAGATCGTGGAATCCGAGGCCGCGCACGGCACCGTCACGCGCCACTATCGCCAGCACCAGAAGGGCGAGGCGACGTCAACGAACTCGATCGCGTCGATCTATGCCTGGACAGGCGGCCTGAAGCACCGCGCAAAGCTGGACGAGAACGCCGCACTGATGAGCTTCGCGACGACACTGGAGAAGACGATCGTCGATACCGTGGAAGCCGGGTTCATGACCAAGGACCTCGCGCTTCTTGTCGGTCCGGACCAGAAATGGCTCACGACGATGGGTTTCCTCGAGAAGGTTGACGAGAACCTGAACAAAGCGCTGTCGGGCTGACACCCGTCACGAAAACAATGTTGCTCGAAACAATCATCGGTTGTATTCTGGGAAGTGGGCGGCCTCGGAGAAGACCGCCCGTAGGAACGCGGTGCCTAGGCGAAGCAACTTACGCAGCGAGTTCCGGTTCAGATGAAGGGACGTGTTTGGTGTCCTGCCGTCTGTGGGGTAACCGTCGCTCACGGAATGGATTAACAAAAGTTAACCTCCCCTGTCTGTGGGCTAGCGCACAATCCTTGAATTTTTGCCGCATTTGAGGGGATGCGCTTCCGTAGGCATTTGAATTAAAGTAAACTTACCGAGCCTTGGGGGGTTCCAGGTGCACGAGACTGGGTGCCGCGCGAGCGGTACATGAAAGGAGCGTTGGCCGTCATGTCGGACCAGCTAGATTTCGATTTTCCCGAGGGCAGCACACTCTACGCATGTGGGCCGGACGGATACGCCGCGCTTGCGCAGTTCTGGACAGAAAGCAATTTTCCCCCGAAATCCGTGATCGTCAGCGAAAGCGACACAGACGACGATGTCTTCTTTGTCGTCAAAGGCCTGGCACGGGCGGCCACATTCACCGACAACGGCAGAGAGGTGCTGTATTCGGATCTGCCGCGCGGAGACTCTTTTGGGATTTTCGCCGCGGTCGATGGAGAACCGCGATCCACGAACGTCTTCGCCAAAGAGCACAGCCGGATCGCACGGATGTCCGCCGGTCACTTCCGCGAGGTCCTCTACTCAAACGAGGCCGTCAATCGGGCGTTCATCCACTACCTTGTCGATCGGATCCGATACCTGTCGGGGCGCATGACCGAAGCGACGACACTGTCGACCGAACAACGCCTTTGCGCGCAACTGCTGCGCATGTGCGAGAAGACCGGCAAGGACACAGGCTTCATCGAGAGACTTGCGACGCAACAGGAGCTTGCGACGCTTATCTCCTCTCAACGCGAATCCGTCGGTCGGGAAATGTCGAAACTCAAGGACCAGGGACTGATCAGCCGCGAAGGCAAATCACTCACGGTGCTCAGCCTGCGCGGGCTGGAGACGAAACTGAGCGATTTGTGAGACTGTCCTTGTGCCCGGTGCGCCCAGGCGGAGTGTCGGTCGCGGGTTCCGTCGTCAAACCTTGGCAGGTCGCTCAAGCAGGATTGACTTTGGGAAGCGTATCGCGATGCGCACAGCGCCGTCCTCGGCCTCCGATAGCTTGAATTCGCCGCCATTCTTTTCGGCCAATCGCTGGCACAAGGACCAGGAATAGCTGTCTCCGATCACAGGCACCGTCTCGCCCAGCAGCGAGGCACGTTTGGCCAGGGCCTGCTTTCGGCCCGAGAGAGGGACGCCCTGATCCCTGAACCAGAGGATCGGATTGTTGTCCGGATCCGCGGCGCAACCAACTTCGATATCCGGGACATGGCCCAGCCGATTGTTGCGCGTAATGTTCAACAGCATCTCTTCGATCATCATCGCCATGAGAGATCGCCGGGCGGAAATCACGGGAAGAGTGCCAATTCTGAAATGGGCCCGGCTTGCATGCAGCTCGCCGCATTCGTCAGAGATGATTTCTTCCACGAGTCTGCCAAGTTCAACCGGCGCTGGCAGATCCAGGGGTTTATAGGTGGCGGATGTGATCACGGTGTCATCGATCAGACCGGTCACTGTCCGTGTCATCCGCGAGAGGCGCCGCGCCATTGACTGATGTTCAGCCGGCTCCGCTTCGACCGTCTTCAGGGACTGCCACGCAAGGTTCAAAAGCGGCAGTGTCTCGGCCTTCAACAACCGCATGTTCCTCAGCGACGTTCGGCGCACGCCAGCAAGTTCGGCCTCGAGATTCGAGATCACTGCCAGATGATCAGCGGTCGCTCCCTTGCCTCTGCGTAAAGCGTTTTCAACGGCCTGGTCGAACGTTCCAACGTCGAGCGCACGAAGACTGAAGCAGTCGACTGCTCCCGCGCGCAACACGTCGAGCGCGCATGTCATACCCTGGTCGTCGGTCATGACGATGACAGGTGTCGCTGCCGTCCTGCCGTCGGAAGCCAGTTCGCGGGCCAGTTCGATACCCGCGCCTTCGTCAACCTGCAGATCAAGCAGGATAAGGTCAGCCTCCTCCCGATCAATCTCGACGCGCGTCGCATCAGGTGAGTGTGTCACCGTGAACGCGATCTCATGGCGTGACGTGCGCGCCGCGTCGACGATCGCGGATGGGAGGTGCGAACCAACCTGCATGACAATACATCGAAGACCGGGTCGAGGTGGCGCGTCCGCACCGTTCTCGGTGTCTTCAAAGGTCGCGAACAGGTCATCTGTTTCAAACAGATTGGCGGCAGGGTTCATCGCGCATCCTCTCGGGGACTTCGTCCGCGTGAACGCTAATCGCGATAGGGTAAATTTGTGCCTAACTCGGATTGGAAGACACGCCGATAGATCGAATATGCGCCACACATTCCTTCGACGCGCTGATTTGTTTGTGGAACCTCAACGTCTGGCTTGCCATGTTCCCTGTATGGAATCGGTCAAACTCCCGCGGCGATCACCTGAGCGCGCCGAACAAATCGCCGATGCGGTGGTCCACATTGTCGGTGTGACGACAGTGATGTTGGCGGCCCCGGTTCTTGTCACGCTCGCAGCCGTGTGGCGGGACGACGCCGCTGTCATCGCGGCGATCGCGATCTATGCGGCCAGCCTGCTGATTATGGTCTTGTCGTCCGCAAGCTACAACCTTGCGAGCATTCGTCTGCCGCAGGGCGGCCTTCTCGAACTTCTGAGGCGCATCGATCACAGTGCGATTTATGTCAAGATTGCAGGGACTTACACGCCGTTCGCAGTGATCGCTGGCGGACCGCTCGGGCGTTGGTTGCTGATCGGCGTGTGGACCGGTGCAATCCTTGGCACCGCCGGCAAGCTGTTTGCTCCCGATCGATGGGAGCGCCTGTCCATCGCGCTCTACCTGGCCATGGGTTGGGCGTTTGTCGTGGCCGCTGGTCCGATCAGTGCCTCGCTGACAACGGCCACCTTGGTGCTGATCATCATCGGCGGTTGCCTGTACTCGATCGGCGTCATTTTCCACGTTTGGGAGCGACTACCGTACCAGAACGCAATCTGGCATGTGTTCGTTTTGATCGCGAGCCTGGTTTTCTATTCTGCGATGATCGTCGAGGTTGCCATCGGCACTTAACGGGCTCCAGCCCAGCGGCGAAGATGCAGAATCGAGTCGACCCGCAGGCCATTTCCTCGCTATGAGATCCGGAATACCGGCTGAATCCAGGGATGGTCCGTGACTGACAAGCTACCACACGAAAAAGGCTTCCATGTCTCGTGGGAGCAGATGCACCGTGACAGCCGAGCCCTCGCCTGGCGATTGGATCATCAGGGCCCGGGCGTGGATGGGTCGTGGAAAGCGGTCATCGCAATTACGCGCGGTGGCATGGTTCCAGCCTGCATCATAGCGCGCGAACTGAACATCCGGGTTGTCGATACAATTTCGGTCAAGTCCTACGACCATCAAAGCCAGACCGAGGCGCAGATCCTCAAAGCGCCGGATGCGGAACTTGCCGGAGATGGTGAAGGGATCCTCGTGATCGACGATCTTGTCGACAGCGGCCGCACGCTGGAAGTCGTGCGCAAGCTTTATCCGCAAGCCCACTTCGCCACGGTCTATGCCAAGCCAAAGGGCAAGCCGATGGTTCACAGCTATATCACCGAAGTGAGCCAGGACACGTGGATCTTCTTTCCGTGGGATATGGCGCTGCAATATGTCGAGCCCTATCGCGGCACGGCCTGAGACATCCACTTCTGGGAGGAAACGCCCGTCAGAGGCGATCACAACACGGACAGAGGAGAGAGGTATCATGTTTCGAAAGACCCTCGCGGGGCTTGCTGCGGCAGCGCTGCTGGCAAGCTCGGCGTTCGCCGCCGATCTGAAAGTCGGCTTCGTCTATGTCGGACCCATCGGTGACCATGGCTGGACCTATCAGCACGATCAGGGTCGGCTGGCGGTCGAAGCGCATTTTGGAGATAAGGTTGAAACGACCTATGTCGAAAGCGTCGCCGAGGGCCCGGATGCCGAGCGCGTCATTCGCCAGCTTGCGGCATCGGGGCACGGCCTGATCTTCACCACATCGTTCGGTTACATGGATCCGACGATCAAGATCGCCAAGATGTTCCCGGATGTGAAATTCGAGCACGCAACGGGCTACAAGCGCGCCGACAATGTCTCGACCTATTCGGGCCGGTTCTACGAGGGCCGTACGGTCGCCGGTGTGATCGCGGGCCAGATGACCAAGACCAACAAGATCGGCTACATTGCGTCCTTCCCGATCCCCGAGGTCGTGCGCGGCATCAACGCCACCGCCTTGGCGGCGCAATCGGTCAATCCGGACGCCGAGGTCTCGGTCGTTTGGGTCAACACGTGGTATGATCCCGGCAAGGAAGCCGACGCTGCAAAAGCGCTGATGGCCGCCGGTGCCGATATCATCATGCAGCACACCGACTCGCCCGCAGCATTGCAGGCCGCCGAGAACACCGAGGGCGTGCTGGCTTTCGGTCAGGCCTCGGACATGATCAAGTTCGCGCCGACCTCGCAGTTGACCGCGATCGAGGACAACTGGGCGCCCTACTACATCAAACGCGTGCAGGACGTGCTGGACGGCACCTGGGAAAGCTCGGACTCGTGGGAAGGCCTCGCCAAGAACGAGGTCGTCATGGCGCCATATTGGAACATGCCCTACGAGGTCGCAAACATGGCTGCCGAGGTTGAGGCCGAAGTCCGCATGGGCGTCCGCCATCCGTTCGCGGGTCCAATCGTTGATCGTGATGGAACTGAACGCGTCCCAGCAGGACAGAACGCGGATGACGGCATGCTGCTGGGCATGGACTTCTTCGTGCAGGGCGTCTCGGGCGATCTGCCGAAGTAAGGCGCGCCGACCAATGACGCGCCGAATGGCACCAGATTGGGGGAGGCCGATGGGCCTCCCCTTTTTGTTGGTTGAACTGCGGCGCTGATTCGCCCATGTTCCACGTGCTGGAACTTCTCGCACGGGAGAGTGCGGGTCCGCCCGCCGCCGAAGGAGCAACCGCCCCGGAACCTCTCAGGCACACGGACCGCGCGAGAAAAGGCAATCTGGAGAGCGGGCGCAGGCGTGCGTCCCACCGAAGGAGAAACGGCGCTTCGCCGAAATCTCTCAGGTTCCTGGACAGATGGGGCTCGGGTTCGGATGTCCGGACCGGGTCATAGCACTGTCAACAGGGAACCAGACCATGTCCATTCACCCGATGCGCAGGATCGCCGTTATCGGAGCCGGGATCACCGGTGTCACCACCGCACGAGCGCTGAATGCCCGCGGCTTCGATGTCACCGTCTTCGACCGCAACCGCTATGCGGCGATGGAGACCAGCTTTGCCAATGGCGGTCAGCTTTCGGCTTCGAATGCCGAGGTCTGGAACAGCTGGGGCACGATCCTGAAGGGCCTGAAATGGATGATGAAATCCGACGCGCCGCTGTCGGTGAACCCCTGGCCGACCTGGCACAAATACTCCTGGATGGCCGAGTTCATGGCAAACATCCCGAACTATCGGCGCAACACGGTCGAGACCGTGCGGATGGCGCTGCAGGCCCGCACACTGCTGGAAAACCACGCAGCCCAGTACGCTTTCGAATTCGCGGCAGAGCATCGTGGGATCCTGCACGTCTATTCGGACCGAAAGGACTTTGCCCATGCCACGCGGGTGAACAAGGTTCTTGCGCAGGGCGGGCTTGATCGCCGGGCCGTCACCGTCAACGAAATGCTCGAGATCGAACCGACGTTGAAGGGCGATCTGATCGGCGGCTATTACACGCCCGGCGACTTCACCGGTGACATCCATCGCTACACGACCGGACTGGCCTCCGCGCTGTCCGAACGCGGCGTCAACTTCCGCTATGGGACGGCCGTTGATCACGTGGCGCATATCTCGAACGGCGTCGTGGTCGGGCATGGCGGCGACGAGGAGATCTTCGACGGCATCGTCGTCTGCGCTGGTGTGCGCAGCCGCGATCTGGCAGCACAGGTCGGGGACCGGGTGAACATCTATCCGGTGAAAGGCTACTCGATCACGGTCAATCTGAATGACGAGGCCAGCCGCGCCGCAGCACCCTGGGTCAGCCTGTTGGACGACAAGGCCAAGATCGTCACGTCGCGTCTGGGTGAAGATCGCTTCCGCCTGGCCGGAACGGCCGAGTTCAACGGTTACAATCGCGACATCCGCCAGGATCGCATCGACCCGCTGATCGGGTGGTGCGAGACGCACTTCCCCGGCGTCTCGACCGAGGATGTGACCCCGTGGGCCGGACTGCGCCCGATGATGCCGAACATGATGCCGCGCGTCGGCGCGGGGCGACGTCCGGGTGTGTTCTACAACACAGGGCACGGCCATCTGGGTTGGACGCTGTCCGCTGCCACGGCGGAGATTGTCGGAGATGCTGTTCTGGCTGGTTCCCGTCAGAGCCAACAGCATACTGTCCCGGACACCACGGGGCTGGAGCACGCTGCCGCGGTCTGATCAAGGGCGCGACGCGCCGGGCTCTTGTCCGGCGCGCCCCTGCCATGCAACTGTCTCGTCAGATTGACACGAGCGAGACCCAGCCAATGCAGCCGCCTGCCCCGTTTCCTGCCCTTCGTCCCCGCCGCCTTCGCACCGCACCCTGGATCCGGGCCATGGTGGGTGAGAATGTCCTGACTCCCGCCGATTTCATCTGGCCCTGCTTTGTGATCGACGGAACCGACACGGCAGAGCCCGTCCCCTCGATGCCCGGTGTCGAGCGCCTGACCATCGACCGCCTGGTGGCCAAGGCGCAGGAGGCAGCGGACCTCGGCATTCCCGCCATCGCGATCTTTCCGAACACACCGGATGAGTTGAAGACCCCCGGCGCCGAGGAAGCCTGGAACCCGGAGAACCTCGTCTGCCGGGCAACCCGTGCGGTCAAGGCCGCGGTGCCCGGGATCGGCATCATGCTCGACGTCGCACTCGACCCCTACAACTCCGATGGCCATGACGGGATCTGTGACGGCGATACGATCCTGAACGACGAGACCCTGCTGGCGCTGGAAAAGCAGACACTCGCCCAGGCCGAGGCGGGCGCCGACATCATGGGGCCGTCCGACATGATGGATGGGCGCGTCCGCATCATGCGCCGCGCCTTGGAAGAGCACGACTACCAGACCGTGACGATCATGGCCTACGCTGCCAAGTACGCCAGCGCGTTCTACGGCCCGTTCCGGGATGCCGTCGGATCTGGCGGATCGCTGAAAGGCGACAAGAAAACCTATCAGATGGACCCGGCCAACACGGACGAGGCCCTGAAGGAGGTCGCCATGGATCTCGCCGAAGGCGCCGACATGGTGATGGTCAAGCCGGGCATGCCCTATCTCGACATCTGCCGCCGGGTCGCAGATGAGTTCAAGGTGCCGACGTTCGCGTACCAGGTGTCCGGCGAGTACGCGATGCTGAAGGGTGCGGCCGAACGCGGCTGGCTCGACGGCGAACGCGTTATGATGGAGAGCCTGATGGCGTTCAAGCGCGCCGGATGTTCCGGGGTCCTGACGTACTTCGCGCTGGATGCCGCAAGAGTGATGACCGGCAAAACCTAGACTGGCGTCGGCAACGCAACGCCGGTCCTCTTCGGTAGGATCCTACGGCAGCTAGCAATCGCATGGCGCGTGTGGTCCGTTACTGCCCGGGCGACGGCTTTGGCCTGAGAAACAGAGGTCTCACTAAGCTTTTTTGCTCTGGTGTCGGCGAGGCGTTCCCAGTGCCGCCTTCCGCGCCCGCGCCGAATACCCGGTCGAACCACCAGTCCGGAAAGTCAAACTCTTGGTCTGACAGAATAAGCTCCACGGACGACCCGTGTTTGCAGCCGCGCCAGACTTCCCGTGAGTAGCCATCGTCCTCGATTGGCTGGGACTGCACGACCGGCTCACATCCATTGCTGCGTGCAAACAGGTCCAGCGTATCCCGGACACCGTTCTGCCCAAACCGCCTCCGCGTTCCCTTGGTCCCTGCCATCGGCCAGAAGTCACTGTTTTTCGTATGGGTGTGCACGACACGACCGCCAAGCTCGCATGTTGTTGGTGGCACACCCCAATGCGCTCCGTTTACTGGCGCAACCCGCTGAACCATGTCAGGCGCCATGCACGCGATTTGCCAAGCGAGCGCTGCGCCGTGACCGAAACCAACCACAGTGACCTTGTTCGGATCGACCCAAAGCTGCTGCGAGGCATCAAACAGAACCTCCTTCAGAAACGCGAGTTCGTCACGCCCCCGCAGCTTTACTTTGCGCCGCTCGACAACGAGGTCGGCATGACGCTCCGTAAGGGTATCAGTCGTATAGAAGTACCAACCTCGATCTTTCGCCTGCCGGAGTAGTCTAAGTCTTCCATCTCGACCCTTGATTACGTATTTTTTCTCACTCTTCCGAGATTTTCCTCCGATGAAACTTGATGAAGTGGCGTATCGACTGGTGATTGATGCGCGTACATATTTCCTTTTGATCGCGCTCGGCGCAATCACTGCGTACCCGCGATCCAGAAATTTGCGCACGAGGCTGTCATCGCCGATGAGTTCCTTCGCAGTCCGCCCCGCGTCATGAAGGATCATCGCGACCGGCAGCCGTTGAAGCCCGGGTTCCGTGTCTGGCAATTGCACGAAGTATTCCCCAGAAGGCACCAAGCAGCCGCCCGATCGCCCTTTGACCGGACAGCTCGCCGCGAGAGCGTCGGTGGAAACCACGAACAGCACAAAGACGGAGAGCAGCACGACGATATCCTGTCGCGCGCGACAAACCTTCAGAACAAGCATCTGACCCTCCACACAACGATCATCAAAACTCAACGCTTCTTTAGCTGAATTGATGAACCGCTTTTCGATTTTACTTCAATAGTTTGCCCCGGTTTTCTCAAGTCGTGGAGCGGATCCGGATCACCCCGTCAGAGGCTCGTCACCGCGCTTTCCAGTTGGCAATCTTCGTTTTCAGCCAGGAACGGAACCCGCGCTCCGGAGGGGCAAGGAACGGAAACTCGGCGCGGATCGGACGATAGGGCTTATCGACCGTGTCACCGACCGGCGCGCGATCGTTCGCGATGTAAAGCGTGTAGAGCCGGTCCATGATGTCGTCTTCGGGCCTGCGTCCGCCACAAGTCCGATGCGCCTGACCTGCCAGCATCGATCGCTCGATCTCCAGGAATGCATCGCCGCCGCACGGCTTTGCGGGGTCGACGATCAGAAAGTCATCGGCCAGAACCTGGACCATTGCTGACCGGTCGACATCGGACCAATCAGTCTGCCCATCCAGCGCGTCGTAGTATCGGATGTTCTCGTCCAGACGCGTCATTGTCTTCGTGTGGCTCTCGTCAGATGCCGCAAAGGACGGCTGACGATTGTGCTCGTCCCGAATATCCTCCAGATCGCCCCGGTGGATCAGGCTGACATTCGTCACCTCGGGCCGCCCGATCCGATCGAGACGTCGTGGCTCGGCGCCCGTTTCGAACGCCTCTGCCGAAAGGGCCAGCAATCCGGTCCCCGGCAGCAGGCTCTGATCGATATCCAGCGCAAGCGTCAGCACATTCAGGCGCGCCATGGTGTTTTCACCGCTCGCCTCGGCCAGCGCTCCACCAGTCGATGTCGCAAGCGCCCAATCGGAATCGAAGAAGAACGGATCCGACCGATGCCCGAAGAACAGACGCACGTCGCCAGAGCGTACAACCGTGCCTTCAACACCCATCGTCTCGGTTCCGTTTGGCCCGGCGCACCGCATCGAGTGTCCGTCGCTGTGCTCGTCCTTGAAGCTACAGGTGATCCGCACCTCCTGTCCGGTTGTGAACCCGCCACCGTCCATCTGAGCTGCGCGGATCACGAACGCATAGCCAATCCGATCGGAGAAGTGCGCCCCGGCATGGGCGATTGGATAGGTGTTCAGGATCAGCGCGAGCCGTGCGCCTGCATCCACCGGGAACGCGTAGAAATCGGACAAGTCGGCGAGCGGTTCGGTCTTGGTGATCTCACCGTCAATGTGATCGCTTGCCAATGCTGATTTGAGCTGCCAGCCGCCAATCAGCAGCATCAGGGCGACGAGACCGCAAGCCCACGGCCGGAAGATTTGCTGTGCCATGCCGTTCCCCGTTCAAGAGAGAGCGGCACAGTATACGCGAAATCCCGAACAAATCGAACAACCCAAGATTGAGGCGCGTCCGGGCGGCCTTTTGGGGGTGACCGGCGCTATGGCCGCAAGTCGGTCTCGCCCAGATCCCAATAGACGCCCGCCATGATCTCCAACGCGCTTTCGCAGACCGGCAGCAAAATGTGTTCGTCGGGCGCGTGCTGGGAGCATCCAGTATAGGAATGCGGGATCCAAATCGCCGGGATGCCCAACAGATCGGTGAACAGATCGTTGCAGATCGACCCGCCCATCTGCGGAACAACCGCGGGCTTCTCGCCCGTTGTTGTCTCGACCGAACGCCGGACAAAGAGTGACCAGGGATGATCCGGTTCGGTTCGCGAGGCTCGGAACCCGGCAGCGTTACGACCGGTCGGCGGCGCGATCCCGACCATCGGAAAACCGTGCTCGTCCAGATGCCGGCGCAGGGCGGGGAGGATTTCGTCCACGTCCGTCCCGGCGACGTACCGCAATTGGCAGTGTGCCCGCGCCGATGGCTGGATGGCGTTGACCGGCCCGTCGATGTTGCCCGAACCCATCGCCAGAACCGCGAACGAGTTCCAGGCATAGACTTTCTCGGCCGTCGTCATGCCGGGTTCACCCCAATCGGGATCGATCTCGGGACCTTTCTCTCCCGCGTCCAGCGTGACATCTTTCAGCACGTCGCGCACCGCGTTCGTCATCGGCGGCGGAAGCCATTCGCGGATCAGGATCTGCCCGGTCGGCCCGCAGATCGACGCCAGCGCGTGCGACAGGATCATCCCAGGATCTGCAAGCGCGCCGCCCCAGTTGCCGGAATGATGTCCGCCCTCGCGCAGATCGCAGACAAGATCGAAGTTCTCGCCGCCGCGCGCGCCCAGGGACACCGTCGGCCGATCCATCCGCACCCGGGGACCATCGGATGCGATGAAGACGTCCGAAGCAAAGGCTTCGCGATTGGCGGCGATGATGTCGCCAAGGCCTTGCGATCCGTTCTCCTCGGCCATTTCGATGATGAATTTCGCGTTGAACCCCAAGGATCCGCGCGTCTCCAGCGCGGCGTTGATCCCGGCCATGTTGATTGTATGCTGGCTTTTGTTGTCCGCGGTGCCGCGCCCGTACAATCTGTCGCCATCCTGCGCGGTAACCCAGGGCCCCTGCCCCTTGGTCCACTGCGCATCCTGTCCCCGGATGACGTCGCCGTGGCCATACCCCAACACCGTCAGATCGGCGCCTTCGTCACGGGTCGCCAGCAGAACCGGACCGACGCCGGGTTTCGGGTTCTCGAAGATCTGGGTCCCGAAGCCCATCGCCTCGAACGCCGGAACCATCTCTTCCTCGAGATAGACGCGCGTGTGCGGCAGACCTTCGGGCACCTGACTCTGAGTCGGGATCGCCACGCGCCGCGCAAGATCCGCTTCGAAAGCGCCGGATGTCATGTATTCGCGCACTCGTCCAATCGCTGCGTCTCGTGACATCTTGATGACTCCCTGCGTGCTAACGCGCCGAACTCTGGCGCAACGGAATGCGGGACCCTACTTCACATGGAACGACGGAGGATGTCATGCTGAGAGTGTTTCTAATCCTGACCGTGATGCTGTCTGGTCTCGCGCGGGCCGAGACCCTGCGCACCAGTGCCGGACCTGTCGAGGTGGTGCCGATGGTCCAGGGCCTCGACAATCCCTGGGCGGTCGCGTTCCTGCCCGATGGCAAGGTGCTGATCACCGAGCGGGACGGCCAGGTACTGATTGCTGATCCGGCCAATGGCACCAGGACGCCCGTCAGCGGCGTGCCCGAGGTCCGCGCCTCGGGTCAGGGCGGGCTGCTCGACGTGGTGCTGGACCCGGACTTCGACCAGAACCGAACGATTTATCTGAGCTACTCCGAGCCGGTCGGCACCTTTTCGGCCCGCACGGCCGTCGCACGGGCGACCCTGATCGGCACCACCCTGGAAAAGGTTTCGGTCATCCTGCGCCAGACACCCGAAAGCCGCGGCGGACGCCATTTCGGATCGCGCATCGTGCCCGACAGTCAGGGCGGGCTCTTCGTCACCCTGGGCGACCGGGGCGACGCGGACGAGGCTCAGAACAACACGAACACCATAGGCAAGATCGTTCGGCTCGACATGACCCAAAGCGCAGGCAGCACGCCCGGTTTCGTCGCGGAACCGGATGCCGCGGTTCCGACAGAGCTTTGGTCAATCGGGCACCGCAACGCGCAAGGTGCAGCACTGGACGAGCAAGGCCGTCTTTGGACCGTCAGTCACGGTGCGCGCGGCGGTGACGAGATCAATCGCCCGGAGCAAGGCAAGAACTATGGCTGGCCGGTGATTTCCTACGGCACGACGTATTCCGGGTTCTCAATCGGCGAAGGCACGTCGAAGG
This sequence comes from Pseudomonadota bacterium, assembly GCA_038534135.1. Classification (GTDB taxonomy): domain Bacteria; phylum Pseudomonadota; class Alphaproteobacteria; order Rhodobacterales; family Rhodobacteraceae; genus Thermohalobaculum. Next base: position 49,257 of record JBCAXJ010000019.1, read on the forward strand.
CGGGCATGGAGCAGCCGGTGTTCTACTGGGACCCATCCATCGCGCCGTCGGGGATGATGATCTACTCCGGCAAGCTCTGGCCGGACTGGGCGGGCGACATCTTCGTCGGTTCGCTGAAGTTCGATTATCTCTCGCGTATCAACCGCGATGGCGACGAGGTGATCGCGGAAGAACGCCTGTTCCCGGACCGCTTCATTCGAATCCGCGATGTTCGGGAAGGGCCTGACGGGGCAATCTGGTTTCTCGCCGTGGGCGACGAGACGCTTTACCGGATGACGCCCGCGAACTGATCTGCGCAAACCGGGTTGGCATGGGCCGGGCGCGCGGGTAACACCGCGCCCATGACTGCGACATATACCTCGATCGTCGAGCCGCTGCCCTCGACCGTTCCCTTCGTCGGCCCGGAACATCAGGAACGCCAGCGTGGTGCTGCCTTCCGTGCGCGCATCGGTGCGAATGAAAGCGTCTTCGGACCATCCCCAAAGGTGATCGACGCGATCGCCAAGGCCGGGCCCGAAGCCTGGATGTACTGCGACCCGAACATGCATGACCTGCGCATGGCAATTGCCGCGCACAACGGTGTCGATCCGGACAGTATCGTGATTGGCGAGGGGATAGACGGTCTGTTCGGCAACACCGTCCGGCTGTTCGTTGAGAAGGGCGACAAGGTCGTCACCTCGCTCGGGGCCTATCCGACGTTCAACTATCACGTCGCAGGCTTTGGCGGCACGTTGATCACCGTGCCCTATGTCGACGATCACGAGGATCCGGACAGCCTGCTCGCTGCCGCGCACACACACCGGCCGAAGCTGGTCTTTCTGGCCAACCCGGACAATCCGATGGGGACGTGGCATACCGCCGAGAGAGTTCGCGCGCTTATCGATGCGCTGCCTGACGGCACGCTGCTCTGCCTGGACGAGGCCTATATCGAGTTCGCACCTGACGGCACTGCGATGCCCTGGGACACGGGTGACCGGCGCGTGATCAGGTTCCGCACGTTCTCCAAGGCGCATGGCATGGCCGGGATGCGCATCGCCTATGCCGTCACACATCCGGAAACCGCCAAGGCCTTCGACCGCATCCGCAACCATTTCGGCGTAAACCGCGTCGCACAAGAGGCGGCTATCGCTGCCTTGTCAGACCACGCGCACCTGGCATCGGTCGTGGCACGCACCGCGTCTGCCCGCAACCGGATCGCCGAGATCGCCGCTGCAAACGGCCTCACGACCCTGCCCTCGGCGACGAATTTCGTCGCGGTCGATTGCGGACAGGACGGAGACCATGCGCGCCGCGTCCTGCAGGCGCTGCTCGAGCGCGACATCTTCGTTCGGATGCCCGGCGTTGCACCACTCGACCGATGCATCCGGATCGGAGCGGGACAGGTCACGGATCTCGATTTGTTGGCAGAAGCGTTGCCGGAGGCGCTCGCGGCGCGCACCTAGTGCATTTTCCAGTCAATCTGAGTCAGATTGGCGTCGCGAAGATGCGAAAGAACAGGGACTTAGAGCACGCGATCAGATGCAATCAGGTCAACTCGTGCTCCAAGGCCGTATCTGCCGAGTCAAAGCGCGTGTTTGCTGAGCACCAAGGCGATCGCGTCCATCACCCCGGCCCGGTTTTGAGCGTTCTTTGCCCAAGGATGCGGTGGCGCGAAACGATGCGAGTCGTTGTCGAAGTACTGTCCATTGGCCGCGGCAAACTCATCGGACAGCGCCGCCCGCGTGAGCACGTCCACTCCGACCTGCAGATCGCCGCCACTCACGCCGAACCCTTCGCGCACCATCTTGCTTCCGAGAAGCGAGCCCGGATTGACAGCGACACTGAGTTGTCCATCCGGCAGATCCTGGGCCAGTTCCTGCGACCAGATCGTCAAGGCGAGCTTGCTTTGGGCATAGGCCTCCATCTCGGCCAGCGACGATGTCCCGGTCAATGCAGCAATCGACACCGGCGATTGCGCCGCCGAGGACAGGTTCACGATGCGGCCCGTCGGCGACAGTACAGGCAACAGCCGACGCATCAGCAGGACGGGTGCGAACAGATTGACCGCGAACCGGATGTCCAGGCCATCCTGCGTGATCGCTTCAGGCGCCTTGAGGACACCGGCGTTGTTGATCACCACGTCAAGCGGGGCCGAACGCTCAAAGATGGCCTGCGCAAATTCCGCAACACTCGAAAGCACCGAGAAATCCGCAAGGAACGTCTCAACCGGTCCACCTGACCCCGTCAGCGCCTGTGCCGCTGCGTCAAGCTTTTGTGCGCTGCGCCCGTGCAGCAGTATTCTGTGGCCGGACGCGCTCAGAGCCTTTGCTGTCTCCAGGCCGATACCGTCAGTCGCTCCGGTGATAAGGATCGTCTTCGCGTTCATGGTCTTCTCCTCGACTGCACGGAATGTCGGCCTCACTCAGCCAATTCGAACATACGCCATCAGGCCAGATCGTCCTTTGCCTCGACCAGATAGTGGTAGCTTGTCGATCCCGCGGTGCGCACCGTGAGATGCGGGACATAGTCCGGGTCTGCCACGAACGCTGTCGCGGCCTCCTTCGAGGGCCATTCGATAACGATCCTCAGCGCCGCCGGAGTGTCCGGACCTTCGATCTGCTCGTGGGTCGCGGTCCGGGCGAGATACCGGCCACCATGTTTCGCGACCAGTGCATTCGCCGGTCCGATATAGGCCGGGATCCAGTCATCATTGGTTGGGGTCACGGCAAGGATCGAAAAATATGCCATCGGGCTGCTCCGGTTTTGTGGGTGATCCTCGCGTGGCCGAGGCATCTTCGGGATATCGTTTTCTTGTCTTCCAAATAAACTGGATTGAACGAGATTCAGAATTCGGAAACTGGATATAATCAGATGGACACCGACAATCTCCGGCTCTTCGTGCTGGCCGCTGAGAAGCTCAATATCAGCGCGGCGGGCCGCGCGCTCGGCTATGCGCCTGCGGTTGCGGGTGCGCGACTGGCGAAACTCGAGCGCAGCCTTGGCGCCGACCTGCTCATCCGATCGACGCGCAAGGTCTCGCTGTCGACCGAAGGTGCAGAGTTCCTGCCGTTCGCACGCGAGATCCTCGCCCAAGAGGATAGCGCGCGGGCCGTGATGGGTCTGGGCCAGTCCGATCCGTCCGGAACGCTGCGCTTTGCGGCACCGAGCAGCTTTGCGCAGCGCTACATCGTCCCGATCGTCTCGGACTTCCTCGCGCTCTATCCCGGGATCAATCTTGACCTCAGGCTTTCCGACACGCGGTTCGATCTGATCGAAGGGAGTTACGATCTCGCCCTGCGCAATACCGAGTTGGAGGACAGCAGCCTGCGCGGCCGAAAACTCGCGGACGACCGGCGCTGTCTGTGCGCATCCCCGGCGTATCTTAACCGCTACGGTGTGCCGAAAGAGCCCGAGGATCTGGCGAACCACCAATTAATCGCGTTCGTCGACCATACGCCCCGGCGTTTGCGCCGCGCAGACGGCACGCAGGCCAGCTTTGACCCGCGCGAAGGCAACTGTCGACTGACCCTGAATGACGGCCTCAGTCAGAAACTCGCCACGCTTGCCGGTGCCGGAATCTCGGTGAATTCCGCGTGGAGCGTTCACCAAGACCTGCAGGACGGCAGCTTGGTGCATGTCCTGCCAGACTGCGAGGTCGATGATCAGTCCGTACTTTGGCTTGTCTACCCCAGGTCCAATGTTCTGACCGCAAAAGTTCGGGTGTTCATCGACTTCCTGCTGGACCGCATCGGCCGAAATCCCCCGTGGTCGTTAACCTAATTCCTCGCTACAAGCAGATCGATCAGCGCGCCAACACGATCGCTATTTTTATACATTAACAAAATAATACCTAAAACTTTAACTATCTTCCGTTTAATACTTCGTTAAGGACAAAAAATAAGCTATTAACCGTCCTTGGAAACCAAGTCTTCCAGCTTTTGCGCTGATATGAACGGCGTGAGTTTTGGGGGCAAGACATGAAATCGATGAAGATCGTAACCACGTTTGCCGTGGGGGTACTAGTATTGTCTGGCGCAGCCCGAGCCGACGTCGAGCGCGACGGTTTCAAGTGGCTGTCCGAGAACAGGGACATCATGGCAGAAGGTGCCATCTGGAACGATCGTATTGGCGATGGCCAGGATCGTTACAAGACCGGCGGCATGACCCAGTCCTGGGTCTTTCCCGAGACGCTGTTCCTTGACGAGCGGTTGATCCCGGGCAGTGTTTCGGCCTTCGAGCTACAGGGACGCGGCTTCATCGCGACACCCGACAACACCCAGGCAGGCGGCGGCGTCAACGATCGGCCGTTTGTCCAGTATGTCGGCGTCGGCGCCTATCTGCGATCATGGGACCGTCCGGACCGGATCGATGCAACGACAACCGGCGTGCTCGAAACCCGGGCCGGTGTCGAGATCGGATGGCAGGGGGAACCGCTGCCCTTGTTCGAAATCCAGGAGGCGCTGCACGACGATACCCAGGTGGCGCTTTCATCGGCAAACACCGTCGACGGCGAGTTTCTGGTCAATCTGGAACTTGAAGGCGTCTATCGCCGTCAAAGCTCGACCCGGTATCTCGATCTCGACATCGCACCCTTCGTTCGCGTGTCAACCGGCATGCGGGAGAACAGCATCCGGGGCGGCATGGATGTCATCATCGGATCGTCGCTTGCGGCCCGCACCTGGAACCGCGAACCGGCGATCGGTGCACTGCTGCCGGGCGGCTCGCAGCAGCGCGGCGGTTTCCACTGGGCGCTCTGGATCGGCGGCGATGTCGGGTACATCGCATCGGACGTCTTCCTTGACGGCGGCTTCACCGCCGACGGGCCCGACGTCGGGCGCGAAGAGCTTACCACGCGTTTTCGCGCCGGGTTGATGCTGGAATACGACCCGTTCGCCATCGTCTATTCGATCAACTGGCTGAGCCCCGAGTTTGACCTTCAGCCCGAGGGCCAACTGATCGGCGCCGTGTCCTTGAAGTATCGATTCTGAGCAGCGTTGGGGCGCTCGGGCCGGTCGGGAGCAATCCCGGCCGGTTTTCTATTTTTCTTCGCGGTTTACTGTCCGTTCTTCGCGCAAAGATCGAGCCGCTCCCCCGTTCGATACCCGCATAGCGCGAAAGCTGCGCCGCACTTTGCCAGTCCATGATAAAGACTCGGTATTTTCCGAGTAAAGCGTTGACACTGCAGCACCCTCCCGTTTGACTGCCTTCGCCCGGCCGGTACAACGTCCGGCCATCATATGCGATGCAGGCGGTAAAGCCTGCGGTACAGGGAGGAACTCGATGAAGTTCGATCTTTTCAAGAAGGTCGGTGCTCTTGCACTTGCCGCAACCGCTGTCGTTGCGATGTCGGCTGCCGAAGCCGACGCCAAGAAAGTCCGCTGGAAAATGCACTCGGCATTCGGCAAGAACGTCGCGGTCATCGGCCCGGTCGGCTATCGGATCGCCGACATGGTGCGCGCGATGTCCGGCGGCGACTTCGACATCAAGGTGTTCGAGCCGGGCGCACTCGCCGGTGGCTATGCCTACTTTGACCCGATCAGCCAGGGCGCCTTCGAAGCCGCGTACGGCACACCGGGTGCAAACCAGGGCAAGAACTCGGCCTTCGCATTTGCCTCGACCTGGCCGTTCGGCCCGGGCGCATTGGAATTCAACGCCTGGATCAAGCAGGGCGGCGGAGAGCAGATCATCTCTGACCTCTATGCCAAGGACGGCATCAAGTACTTCTATTGCGGCATGATCCCGCCCGAGACATCAGGCTGGTTCCGTGAGCCGATCGAAAGCCTCGACCAGCTCAAGGGCCTGAAGATGCGTTTCTTCGGCATGGGCGCCAAGGTCATGCAGAAGTTCGGTGTGGCAACGCAGCAGCTTGCTGGCGGCGACATCTACCCGGCACTGGAACTGGGCACGATCGACGCGACCGAATTCTCGATGCCCGCCATTGACCGGACGCTCGGCTTCTACCAGATCGCGAAGTACAACTACTTCCCGGGCTGGCACCAGCAGTCGACCACCAACGAGATCCTCGTCAACATGGACGCATGGAACAAGCTTGAGCCTGAGCATCAGGCAATGTTCCAGACCGCTTGCGATGCAAACTTCATGCACGAGCTTGCCGAAGGTGAAGCGCTGCAGTCCGCAGCCATGATCGCCAACGAAAAGGACGGCGTGACCATGGTCACTTGGCCGGACGAGGTCATCGACCAGCTGCGTGAGAAGTGGGAAGAAGTTCTGGCAGAAGAGCTGGCAGCCAACCCGGACGTCAAGACAATGTGGGACAGCTACACCGAGTTCCACGAGGCCTACCAGGTCTGGGGCTCGCGCGGTTACCTGAAGAACTGAGCCCAGGGGTTACCGCCAACGCGGCAACCCTGCAGCCAAAGATGACGACCGGCGCGTACCATGCGCCGGTCGACGCATGACGGCCCAGAGACCTGGCAAACCAGGCGGCATGGCCGTCCCAACAACAACCAAGAACCAACGGGTGAGGGGCAATGGGAGCGCTGTTAAGTCTCGGCGACGTACTGGACCGGATTTCGCGCAGTGTCGGTAAGGCCGCGAGTTTTCTGATCCTGCCACTGATATTCCTGATCATGTTCGACGTGATCACGCGCAAGATCGACTACATCAAAGAAGCGTCTGCCGAGATCACGATCAACTACGGCTTCTCGGTGTCGTTCATTCTGCAGGATCTGCAGTGGCACGTGCATGGCGCGCTGATGCTGCTGACATTCGGCTTCGGCTATCTCGCCAACAGCCATGTCCGCGTTGATATCTTTCGCGAGGGCCTCGGCCGCCGCAGCCAGGTCTGGGTCGAATCCTTCGGCATTCTGATTTGCGCCGTGCCCTTCCTGCTTCTGATGATCTGGTTCTCCTACGTCATGGCCTCGGCGTCCTTCGCACAAGGCGAAGGGTCCGAAAGCCAGGTTGGCCTGGGCTGGCGCTGGATCATCAAGTCGTTCTTGATCTGGGGCTTCCTCATCGCCCTGATGGCCGCACTCGCGACCCTGTTCCGATGTTTGAACTTCCTGTTCGGAAATTACGAACAGCAGGCCATCGCCGAGGATCAACTGCAATTCTTCACGGATGTCGAAACTCTGCCCAAAGTGGTGCTGGAGGATGAAGAACCGAAGGCCGGGGGGAGAGCCTGATGGAAATGCTTGCGGAATGGTGGGACTGGTTTCTCTGGGATCACCTCTACGAGTACATCGGCGCCTATATGTTCCTGGCGCTGGCGCTGACGCTCTTCACCGGCCTGCCGGTTGCATTCGCCCTTGGTGGTGTCTCCGTCGTGTTCGGCATGATTTCGATCTGGCTCGAGATCTTTGACATCAACATCTACTTCGCGGTTGTGAATCGGATCTGGGGCGGGGACGGTGCCTCGGGCGCCGTGCAGAACCCGATACTGGTGGCGATCCCGTGCTTCGTGTTCATGGGCACGATGCTGGAGAAATCCCGTGTCGCAGCCGATCTGCTGCACATTCTCCAGATCATGCTGAAACGCGTGCCGGGCGGCCTGGCCCTGTCGGTGACGGTCATGGGCACGATCATGGCAGCGACGACCGGTATCATCGGTGCCTCGGTCGTCATGATGACCCTTCTGGCCCTGCCGACCATGCTGAAGCGGGGATACTCGCCCGAACTGGCTACGGGTACCATCGCGGCCTCGGCCACGCTTGGCATCCTGATCCCGCCGTCGATCATGCTGGTCTTGATGGCTTCACTGCTCGCGGTGTCGGTGGGTAACCTCTTCATCGGCGCACTGCTGCCGGGTCTGGCGCTGTCGGCGCTTTACTTCCTCTACATTCTGACGCGCGCGACGCTGAACCCATCAATCGCCCCGAGGATCGACGAGGATGAGATCGATCTGAAGCCGACAAACATGTCGAACCTGATCATCTTTCTTGTCGGTTCGGGTCTGCTTATCGCAGCGGATGTGATCTTCGAGGTCGCCGGGTTCTATGCCGAAGACATCAACTGGCAGCTGATGACCATCCTTGGCATCTTCTTCCTGGCGATGTGGGTCGGTAAGCGCGAAGGCAACACGCTGCTCGGCGGGATCCTGAAAGGTTTCGTGCCGCCGATCTTCCTGATCATCCTGGTGCTGGGCTCGATCTTCGCCGGTTGGGCGACGCCGACTGAAGCCGCTGGCGTCGGTGCTTTTGGCTCACTTGTGCTGGCCTTCGTGAACGGGACGCTCACCTGGCAGGTGCTCAAGGAAGTGTGTCACCGGACCGGTCTCACCGTCGCGATGATCTTCTTCATCTTCGTTGGTGCGACCGCGTTTTCGACCATCTTCCGGAACGTCTATGGCGAAGAGCTGATCATCCACTTCATCGAGTGGCTGCAACTATCGCCTTGGAACCTGCTGTTCCTGCTGATGTTCGCGGTCTTCCTGCTCGGCTTCTTCTTCGATTTCCTCGAGATCACGCTGATCATCCTGCCGGTGTTCGATCCGGTGATCAGGACGCTGGCGCCGGTCTTTGCCGATCACCTCGGGATCGAGGTCATCACGCAGACGCAACAGACGAAGGAGTTTCTGGAAGCGCAGGTCATATACTGGTTCGCCATCCTTGTGGCGGTGAACCTGCAAACCAGCTTCCTGACGCCACCGTTCGGATTCGCGCTGTTCTACATGAAGGGTGTGGCTCCCAGCAGCGTGAAGATGCAGGAGATCTACAAAGGGATCATTCCCTTCGTGACCCTGCAGGTGATCGGTATGCTGATTGTGCTGACCTTCCCGCGGCTGGCGACGCAGCTTCCGTATGAAGCCGGGCTGTCGCGAATACCCTGGGGCGTCGAGTGGTCCTTTGCCGATAGCGAGTTCGAGCGACGAAAACAGGCTGAACTTGTCCGAATGAATGACGCGCTGAACAGCAAGACATCAATGCGCGGCAACGAGATCGAGGACGAGGTCGAGGTGTTCAGCGACAAGTATCTCGGCAACGAGAGCCTCGATTTCCGCGCCATGTCTGAAGAGATCAATGCGCGGATCAAGGCTCTGGAAGAGGCCAATCCACGCGATAACTGACGGGACCGGTAGGGTGGGCGCATCGCCCACCCATGCCAAAGGGCCGCGAGGCCGAAGCGTATGCTCCGGAACGGTTGCTGGAAATCTCGGGAAGGGATCGGGCAATTGACCACCTGATATCGGTCGTCTGCCCGCTTGGGATGCGAACCCTCAGACTCGCAAAACGGCGGCTGGCCAGCCACCTGAACGCTACTTTCACACGTGCCTCGTGCACAGAGGCGACGGCAACCTGAAAAGAGGTCTCCCTCCCTGCCCTCGGCTGCCGTTCGTCGCGACGTTTGAAGACCCGCGTGCGAGCCTCCGCATATGCGCGGGCCGGTCTACGGTCCAGAAGCTAAAACTTGATTAAATTGCAGGCTGTTGCGGACCCAGCGTGCGCTTGTTTCTCGGCATGAACGGCCTGGATGACCCGCGATAGCGTTGTCTTGAACCGAGGCTTTGAATTTGAGCAGCGTTGTAAGTCTCGGCGGAGCGCGCCGTGCTGGAAACGCTCTGTTTGCACCCGAAGGGCATCGATCAATTCTGGCGGAGCAGCTGACCATGGCTCCTTCTCAGAGGTGAGCACCACTGAGGCCTGTGTGGGACATCCGGCCCCCCGGTCCCGGTCGAAGCCTTGGCCGAAGTGCCCTTGAGCAAGTCGTTGCAGCGCCTCTGGGGCCGTTGGGACCGATCCACCGGTACAGGTCCAACGTACGCCGCCACGCGGGGAAGTTCATGGCTGAGAAACGCGGCATAGCGTGCAAGGCAATCAGGGTCCTCAAGCAATCGCTGCGCTTTATCAACCACGACAACTCGGCGTCACGGATCAGCGGCGGGGTTCAGAACTGTCCGTGCGCTCATCTGGCAGCGCTCGAGATCGTCGTCGATCACAAGCCAGGGCAACCGGTTCTGGTCATGAGCATGAACTTTTGGCGCGAATTGTGCGGCCTGGTCGAGCAACCCGAGCGCAATGTACACCTGTCCCGGCAGATAATCGTAGCGGCCGGTTAGTGGAGATCCGCAGACCCGGCAGAACGACCGGGTCACTCCCGGATTGGCGCAGACCTTGGCGCCTTCGTCAGGTGTGAAGGTTACTGCGGCTTCATTGAACGCCGCGAAGGCCGCGACCGGTGCCCCGGTGACGCGGCGGCAATCGGAGCAATGGCAATAGGCGCTCGTCATCGGCGGTTCGGAGGTGCTGATCTGAACCGCGCCGCAATAGCACCGCCCCGTGATCACTGCCCTGGTGCTTTCGTCCGTCACGCTTCTCACCCGCCGGCGATGCGCGGCAAAAGGATGATCTCGTTCTCGGGCGCGATCGGCTGGAAGAGCGACTCGGTATAGATCCGCCCATCCACCGACACCGAAACGCGGCTGTCCAGATCCTCGCCCAGTGCAGGGTGCTGTGCCAGGAGTTCACGGAAAAGATCGCGGATGGTTGCCGCTTCCAGATCGATCGACGCAGCGCCCCCCGTGAACTGGGTCAGCGAACCATAAAGCTGCACTGTGACGAGGTCGGCCATTACCCTCCCTAGCCCTCCCCAAGCGCGGGGAGGGTCCAGATCGCATCCGGATCAGGCGTCGTCGAGTGCCTTGAGGATCCGGGGCGGTGACATCGGCAGCTCGGTCAGGCGCACACCAGCCGCGTTGGATACCGCATTTGCGATGGCGGCGAGCGGTGGACAGATCGATGTCTCACCGACGCCGCGCACGCCGTACGGGTGGCCGGGGTTCGGCACCTCGACAATCTCGGTGTCGATCATCGGCAGGTCAGACGCCACGGGGATACGGTAGTCGAGGAACCCGGCGTTCTGCAGTCGCCCGTCCTCACCGTAGATGTATTCCTCGTTCAGCGCCCAGCCGATGCCCTGGGCTGCTCCGCCCTGGAACTGGCCTTCGACATAGGACGGATGGATCGCCTTGCCCGCGTCCTGGACCACGAGGTAACGCAGGATCTTGGTGGCCCCGGTTTCGGGATCGACCTCGGCGTCCACGACGTGCGTTGCGAACGACACCCCTGCCCCTTCCGGCGTCGCCTCGAAGTGACCCGAGATCGGCCCGCCGGTGCGCCCCATGGACTTGCAAAGCTTGGCAAACGGCAGCGGATCGTGCCCGCCCGCGTTCTGACCGGCGGGGATCGCCTGCCCGTCCTGCCAGTCCACGGCTTCCTCGTCGATGCACCAGATCTTGGCCGCACGCTGGCAGAGCTTCTTCTTCGCGTCGCGCGCTGCTTTGATGGTTGCCAACCCAGACGCGTAGGTGACACGGGATCCGTGCGACACGTCGTTGTAACCAAGCGAGGCTGTGTCGACGACCGTGGTGCGAATCTTCTCGTAGGGGATGCCCAGTTCCTCGGCCGCCATCAGACACATCGAGGCGCGCGAGCCGCCGATATCCGGCGTCCCGACCTGCAATGCGACCGTGCCGTCCTGGCTGAGCGACAGCGTGACCGAGGTCTCGCCGCCATGGTTGAACCAGAACCCGCACGACACGCCGCGTCCCTGGTTAGGACCAAGCGCGCTCTTGACCATCGGGTGAGCCTTGGCGGCCTCGACAGTCTCCAGCAGACCGATGCGCGGCCATTTCGGCCCGTATGACGCCTTGGTGCCTTCCTTGGCGCCGTTCTTCAGGCGTACCTCGAAAGGATCCAGTTTCAACTGATTGCAGAGCATGTCCACGACGGACTCGACGGCGAAGCAGGCCATCGGAGAGCCCGGCGCACGGTAGGCCGCCTGTTTCGGACGGTTGCAGATCACATCGTAGCCGACCGCCTGCACGTTCTCCAACGCATAGGGCGCGAACGCACACATCGCCGCCATGTCAACCGGCGAGCCTGGGAATGCGCCGCCCTGCATGCGCAGGATCGCCTGACCGGCCGTGATGGTACCGTCGTTCTTCATACCGATTTTGACATCGATCGAAGACGATGCGGTCGGTCCGGTCGCGCGGAACACGTCATCGCGCGGCATGACGATCTTGACGGGGCGGTTGGTCTTGCGGCTGAGCGCGAGCGCCACCGGCTCGATGAAGACCGTGGTCTTGCCACCAAAGCCGCCGCCGATCTCGGACGCCACCACGCGCAACTGGGTCGAGTCGATGCCGAGCAGATCCGCGCAGATATTGCGCGCCACGAAGTGTCCCTGCGTGCAGCACCAAAGCTCGCCCCGGCCATCCGCGCCCAGCGAGCCCAGGCAGGCATGTGGCTCGATGTACCCCTGGTGGGTGGCGGCGGTCTTGAAGCTCTTCTCCATGACCACGTCAGCGGCGGCAAAGCCCGCATCCAGATCGCCGTGTCCGAATTCGGACCGGCTCATCACGTTGGCCGAATAGCCTTCCACCTTGATCTCGTCGTCACGAATGATGGGAGCACCGTCCTGCATCGACGCATCAACATCCGTGACGTGCGGCAGCACGTCGTACTCCACCTTGATCAGCTTCAGCGCCTTCTTGGCGGCGTGGGCCGAGGTTGCCGCAACTGCTGCGACGGCGTGGCCGTCATAGAGCACCTTGGCGCCGGCCATGACGTTCTCGAGAACATCGGCATTTCCCCGGCTGACCTTGTCCGAGAAGTCGGCACGCGTGACGATGGCCTTTACCTCGCTCAGTGCCTCGGCAGCAGATGTATCGATCGATTTGATCACAGCATGGGCGTGCGGCGAGCGCAGGATCGCGCCGTGCAACATGCCGGGCGCAGAGATGTCCGCACCGAACATCGCCTTGCCGGTGACCTTGTCGATACCATCCGGGCGCACGGGGCGCGTGCCGACGGCGGAGAAAATACGGCTTTCGGAGTCGAATTCGTCCAGTGCCATGGATCAGGCTCCTCTCATCTCGGCGGCTGCATCCTGCACCGCGCGTACAATCTTGTCGTATCCGGTGCAGCGGCAGAGATTGCCTGCCAGCCAGTACCGGATCTCGGTCTCGGTCGGGTCTGGGTTGCGCTCCAGCAGGTTTTTCGCGGTCACCAGAATACCGGGCGTGCAGATCCCGCATTGCAGTGCTGCGTGTTCCAGGAACTTGCGCTGCAGCGGGTGCAGATCTTCGCCGTGCGCGACGCCTTCGATCGTCTCGATTTCACGCCCCTGCGCCTCGGCCCCCAGCATCAGGCAGGAACAGACAGCACGGCCATCGACCACCACGGAGCACGCCCCGCAATCGCCGGTACCGCAGCCCTCCTTGGCGCCCGTCAGACCGAGCCGGTCGCGCAGCACGTCCAGCAGGCTCTCATCGGCATCGCAGAGGAACTCGGTCTCGTCCCCGTTGATGTTCGTCGTGATGTGCATCTTGCCCATGGATTATCCCTTCGCACGCTCGGCGGCTAGGCGCGCCGCGCGCACTGCCAGCACACCGGCGACCTTGGTGCGGAACTCGATGGTTCCGCGCTTGTCATTGATCGGGGAACAGGCCGCCGAGGCCGCTGCCCTGAGGTCTTCCTCTGCCGCATCCACGGTCTTGCCGACCAGCGCTGCTCCAGCTTCTGGAACAAGTCGAGCCGTCGGAGCGACTGCTCCCAGTGCCACACGCGCTTCGGCAACCGTGTCGCCGTCCATGACCAGCGAGACGCCGGCGCCGACGACCGCGATGTCCATCTCGGTGCGCGGAATAAAACGCATGTAGGCGTCCGAGGCGTGTGCCGGACGGGCTGGCAGATAGATCGAGCCAACCATCTCGCCCCGCGCGAGCGAGGTTTTTCCGGGAGCCGTCCCGATCTCCTCGACCGGCACGTCGCGCACGCCGTTCGGGCCATGCACCCGCGCGGTTGCGGCGGCTGCGATCATCGCAGGCACCGAGTCCGCCGCAGGTGATGCGTTGCAGAGGTTCCCGCCGAGCGTGGCGCGGCTCTGGATCTGGGTCGAGCCGACAAGGCCGAGGCCCTCCACGACGCCAGGCCACGCGGCCGAGACGCCGGCATGTTCGCCCAGCATCACGCCCGGCACAGCAGCACCGACACGAAAGCCGCCGTTCTCTTCAACGATGTCGTACATGCCGGGAATGCGCTTGATATCGACAATCAGGTCTGGCTCGACCATGCCTGACTTCAGCTGCACCATCACATCGGTGCCTCCGGCCAGCACGCGGGTCACCCCGTCTTCTGCCGCCAGAAGCGCCACCGCACCGTCAACGGTGCTCGGGGCTTCAAATCTCATGGAAATCCTCCGCTCTTGGCGCGCACGTTCGCCCGCCCGAATTCGCTCACAGCATTAAGACGCAAAGCCCCGGGACAGTTCAAGCGGTTTAGCGACATCGAGATGATCAAACGCACCGCATCCCGGTCATGATGGCTGCCACGCGTCATTCCATGGTACGAAAGCTGCGCAATCATTTGGCGATTCTTCTTTAGTTGATACATCAATTGATTGCACAAAAAACGAAGAATACCGGGAGGATCATCATGAACAAAATACTCGCAGACGACGATACGAAAGCAGAGCACACGCGCGTTGACCGCCGGGCTTTTCTGGCCGCGGCGACCGGAATTGCGGCAACCACCGCTATGGCACCCGAAGCGTTCGCCCGCAATTTCGGACCCGGTGCCGAGCCGGTGCGCTATCCGGACCCGGACATCATTGGGCTTGACCCCCGGTTTCCCAAACTCGGTAACACGCCGATCCGGCGGCATCATCTGGGCACCCTGTGGGCCGAGGGACCTGCGTGGAACGGCGTGGGACGATATCTGCTGTGGTCCGACATTCCCGGCGACGAACAGCTTCGCTGGACCGAGGAAGACGGCAAGGTTTCGCGCCGGTTCAGGTATCCGTCCGGCAATTCGAACGGCAACACGTTCGACTATCAGGGGCGCCAGATCTCGTGCCAGCACGGTCCACGCAAAGTCATCCGGTACGAGTACGACGGCTCGGTCACGGTGCTCGCCGAAGAGTTCGAAGGTGAAGGCTTCAACGCGCCCAATGACGCGATCGTCCACCCGAACGATGGCTCGATCTGGTTCACCGACCCGGGCTATGGTGGCTTGATGAACTATGAAGGCAACCGCCTGAACACAGGGTCGCCACAACCGATCCGCAAGGAGGCCGTCTATCGCATCGACGGACAATCGGGAGATATCACCAAGCTCACCGACGCGCCGTTCAAGCCGAACGGACTTTGCTTCAGCCACGATTATACCAAGCTCTACGTGGCAGATACCGGACGCTCGCACTATCCGGATGCAGCCAGCCAGATCTGGGTGATGGACATCGACGGCGCCACCGTGAAGAACGAACGGCAGTTCGTGTCGATGACCATCGACGGTAAGACCGGGTTCGCGGACGGCATCCGGGCGGACGAGAACGGCAACATCTGGTCGTCTGCTGGCTGGGTCGGGGATGGCTATGACGGGGTGCACTGCTTTGCGCCAAACGGCGACCGGATCGGCCAGATCAAACTGCCCGAGATCTGCTCGAACGTCTGCTTCGGCGGCACCAAGCGCAATCAGCTGTTCATGACGGCCAGCCAGTCGCTCTATTCGGTGTTT
Organism: Pseudomonadota bacterium; assembly: GCA_038534135.1. Classification (GTDB taxonomy): domain Bacteria; phylum Pseudomonadota; class Alphaproteobacteria; order Rhodobacterales; family Rhodobacteraceae; genus Thermohalobaculum. The sequence goes on from JBCAXJ010000019.1 coordinate 64,715, forward strand.
GTCGAGACCACGGGCGCGCACATCACCTGAGCGACACACTGCGCGGCCGCCTCGGACCTATCTGAGGCGGCCGATCGCGTATCGCGGGGTTAACCCGCTCTCCGTGAGAAAGGCGTCGAGCAGGTCCTGCCGAGGATGCTCAGGATCCGGGCCCAGATCCTGCGCCGCGAGGCCGCCTGTGACGAAGATCGTGTCGAGCCCGGCTGCGATTCCTCCCGGCACATCCGTCAGGATGCCGTCCCCGATAGCAAGGATGCGGTCTTTCGGGATGTCATGGCCGAGCTCGGCCAGAACCTCGTAGCAACGGTCATAGATTGGCAGATACGGTTTGCCGAAATAGACGACCTCGCCCCCTGCCGCCCCATAATCGCGGGCGATCGCCCCCGCGCACCAGAGCCGCTGATGCCCACGATCCACGACGATATCCGGATTGGCACACAGCATCGGCAGGCCGCGTGCGACCCAGTCGGCGATCTCAGTCGCATAGTCCTCCGGGGTTTCGGTGCGGTCATCCCGCAGTCCGGTGATCAGGATCGCCGAAGCCTCGTCCAGCGAGACCGGATCGAGACCCAGATCGCTCAACATGTGCAGGTCACGGTCCGGCCCGACATAGTGGAATCTGTCGCCGTACTTGCCGCCCGAAAGTGCCGCCTGACAGGCCGCCCCCGAAGAGACGATCGCGTGGTAGCTGTCCTCGGGCGCGGCGATCCGGTCGAGGAACACCTTGACGCCATGCGCCGGACGCGGGGCGTTGGTCAGCAGCACGACCGTGCCGCCCTGATCCTTGAACGCACGGCAGGCAGCGATCGCAGCCGGGTAGACCGCGACACCGTTGTGATAGCAGCCCCAAAGGTCGCACAGAATGGCGTCATAATCCTGCGAGATCTCAGACAGTGACGCGATGATACGACAGGTCATGGCTTTCCCCGGTGCTGAGTGGCCGCGGGTCGGTTAGCGGCACCGCCGTGAAGGCGTCAACGCGCGCGTCGCCACAGGGGTCACTCCGGTCGCTCACCAAGCGGCGTCAACAATCCCGCGGCCTCGATGTCGGTCCGGGTCGGAAACCACATGTCGTCGTTCTGAACCGTCAGCAACTTCTCAAGGAAAGCGTCCGAGACACCGCGCCCTTGGAGATATCGAAGATCCTTCGCGTACTCGTCATCGGCATCGACCAGAAGCTGGTGAAACTTGGTGGGCTTTCCGTAGCGGTGAAATCCCAGTCGAGCATCGGGGGCCAGGGTCCGGTGCTCTCCGGCCGCGAAGATCAACGTGCACGCCGAGTTGCAGAACGCGGGCACATGGGTATCGAACCGTCGGGCTCGCACAATATCGGCGATCGCGCGTGCGGCGTAGACCAGCCCGCCATTGCTTTGCAGATCGATGCGCGTGACGTCCGACCCATCCTGTAGCGCACGCTGGAAGGCGCCGAGCGTCGCGTAGTCGATGTCGCCACTCATCGCGAGAACACCGCTGTCGGAGACGGCGAGGACCTGTCGCTGAGAAGGTGCTTCTGGCAGTGGCTGGTATCGCTCGAGACTGAGGATCGAGCCGATCGTCTGGGACGCGGTCACAAGCAGGATTGAAACCAGCGCAACGTGACCGGCCCACGGCAGGAACGGGTCGCCGCCGCTGATCAAGTGCGCGCGGGACGTTCTGACGTATCCGACGATCTGCCAGATGGGTACGGCGGCACAACACAGAATGGCTGTTCCGACGATGACAGCCTCGGCGCTTCCACGGATGAACTCCTGGAGCAACGCCAGCACCATCCCAAGAGCGACGAGGTTGATCAGCACGACTTGAAGGAGCGGCGTCTCTCCACGCCAATGAGACCCAATGAGTCGAGTGATGTGCGCGAGCGTTCTGTGCGGCATGGCACCAATCTAACGAACGTCACGCGCTTTGTCAGATGGCTATCGCCACGTCGGACGTATGCGCAGAAACAGCCTGTAGAGTTGTTCGGCGATCCACGTCACGATCGCATTGTCGGCAACCTTTGCCGGGACACGCGTCGACGGCAACGCGCGCCAAAGCGCGATGAACCCCGCCGCGCCGCGCGCGGTCGCGCCATTGCGGCGTTCTACCGTGAAGCGGCGCAGCAGATCGTCCTGCGTCAGCCCAGGCGGTCCGTTTACATAGTCGTCGCCAGCCACGTTGACCCAGTCGATCTGATCGGCGCCTTTACGGCCACGGTACCACCCGATCTCTCGGCGACAGACCGGGCATTCACCATCGTAAAAAACGCGCGTCGCCGCACGCGGATCAGTCTCGACGCTCATAGACAACGCTCCATATGACCTGATTGTAAAATGGGCGGTCGGCCCAAGCTGGAAAGTGCGACGCGATGTCAAAGACGACCTCTGTGCCCCGGTCTGCGATGTGGCTTGGCCTGTCCGGGCTGATCCCATTCGCGAGTCTCGCGGTGCTGGTCTGGCTGCTGCCGGAGGAGCGCGGGTGGCTGTCGCCGGTGCTGACCGGTTACGGCGTTGTCATTCTCAGCTTCATGGGCGGTTGCCGGTGGGGTCTTGCTGCCGCCGGAATGGGTGACGGCGCCGCCTTCGGGCCCCTGGCCGTGTCGGTGATACCTGCGCTCTATGCTTGGGTGGTTGCACTCATGCCGGATGCCCAGGCGCAGATGTTTCTGGCGGTGGGCTTGATGGCGCTGCTGGTTGCCGATCTCAGGCTGACCCGCTTCGGCGGTGCACCGACATGGTGGCCGTCCTTGCGCTGGCCGCTGAGCATTGGTGCGGCTGGGTCGTTGTTGGCGGGCGCGGCGGCCATCACTTAGCCTTCGATCAATCGCTTCGATAGTTGCTTGTGATGTCTCAGCGCGCTTTCGAGGTCGATTGTTGTGATCCGCCCGTCGCGAACGACCTGCTGCCCCTCGATCCACACCTCCTTTGGGCGATGCGGCCCGGTCAGCAAAAGACCGGCGACCAGATCGGAAGCACCGGCCATTGCGCTGCCATCCGTGGGCCAGAGCACGAAATCGGCCCGCTTGCCGGGTTCAAGACTGCCCAGGTCGTCGCGACCGAGGGTCTGCGCGCCTCCGAGCGTGGCGATCTCCAGCGCTTCGCGCGCGCTCATCTTGTCGGCGCCGATGTTCACACGCTGCAGCAACATCGCCTGACGGGCTTCGCCGATCAGATCGGCACCATCGTTCGAGGCCGATCCGTCGACCCCGAGCCCAACCTTCACGCCGGCGTCGCGCATCGCGCGGACCGGTGCGATCCCACTGCCGAGGCGGCAATTTGAGCATGGACAATGCGCGACGCCGGTTCCGGATCGGGCGAAGAGGTCGATCTCGGCACCGTCCAGTTTCACGCAATGCGCATGCCAGACATCATCTCCCGTCCAGCCCAGATCTTCGGCATATTGGCCGGGTCGGCAGCCGAACTGTGCCTCGCTATAGGCGATGTCCTCGTCGTTCTCGGCCAGATGGGTGTGGAGCATCACACCCTTGTCGCGGGCCAGCAGTGCCGCGTCGCGCATCAGATCGCGGCTGACAGAGAACGGTGAGCATGGCGCGACACCGACGCGAACCATCGCCCCGGGCCTCGGGTCGTGGAATGCATCGATGACACGCGCGCAATCGTTCAGGATTGCGTCCTCATCTTCGACGAGTGCATCGGGCGGAAGACCTCCAGCACTTTCTCCGATGCTCATGGAACCGCGTGTTGCGTGCAGACGGACACCGATCTCGCGCGCGGCATCGATCGTATCGTCCAGCCGAGCGCCGTTGGGATAGATATATAGATGATCCGAACTGGTCGTGCAGCCCGACAGTGCCAGCTCTGCCAACCCGACAATTGCGGACACGCGAACCTCTTCGGGTCCCATCCGTGCCCAGATCGGATACAGTGTCTTCAGCCAACCGAACAACAGCGCGTCCTGGGCAATCGTCCGCGTCAGGTTCTGGGAAAGATGATGGTGCGTGTTCACCAGCCCGGGGGTCACGATACATCCGGTCGCCAGGATTTCCGCATCATAGGGCAGCGTCACGTCGCCAGCGCCTGTCGCTTCGATCACGCCATCGGAGAAGATCAGCCAACCCTGCTGAATCTCAGACCGCTCCGCGTCCATCGTAACCAGTGTATCGCAATCGCGGAGCAGCGTGCGCGTCATCCCGAATGGCTCTTCATGTCTCGAGCCGATGGCGGTTGGCCGGTCACCAGTCCCAAGTGTCCATCATTTCGCGCCAGATCTTCTCGCCGATCAGACAATCATATTTCTCACGGTTATCAACAAGGAGCCGCGCCGGAACCACTTGCGGCGTCCGACCGGCGATCTCGAGCACCAGCTTACGGCGCACGGCGGCGGGAAAATGCTCCCATTCGAGCACAGGAATCACAAAGGCCTGCGCTCCACCGATGACGCAATCCTCGTAGTAACGGTCAAGATCGTCGAGATGCCACTGTGCGCCCAGACCTTCGCGGGTCATCAGCGGCAGACCGTTGATCGTCACGCCCCGCGCCAGCGCGTCGTCGCGCGCCTTGTCGACCGGTCGACCCATGTTGTTTGGTCCGTCACCCGAGATGTCGATCACGTGGTTGGTGCCATTGAAGCCGTTGTCGATGAACAGCGCCGAGGCATGATCCAGCACACCGGAGATCGACGTACGGCGCAACGCCGTGTTGAACTCCGCCGTCAGCTTCGCGGCGAAGCCTCTCGCATCGTCGCCGTTTTCGATCAGCGTCCAGCCAACGATCTCACGCTGAGAGAACGTTCCGGCCCATTCAAGATAGGTCAGCGCGATCTTGCCGTAATAGCCCTGCTCGATCGCCATCACGACCTCGGGGCTCGCCAGCGCCTCGGCATAGCCACGCCGCTGGATCTCGAGCTCGCGCTCCGACATCGAACGGGAGACATCGACGGCGAGGACCAGTTCCACATCCACGCGCAAATCATCCGCGTCGGCGGGTGCAATTAAACCGAAAGCGAGTGCGAAAGCGAACCAGAACCGCATGATTCAACCATGCCGCAGATCCGGTCCGTCGTCGAGGATAAGATCAGAGGTTCAACGGCCGCCTTCGACCATGCGCCGTTCGACATAAGTCTTCACGGAGTCGATCATTTCGTCCATCCCCTTCTCGAAGAAGTGGTTGGCCTCGGGCACGGTCTGGTGCGTGATGGTGATGCCCTTCTGCGCCTTCAGCTTGTCCGAAAGCTTGACGACATCATCCATCGGAACGATCCGGTCAGCGTCGCCATTGATGATCAGACCGCTCGACGGGCACGGCGCCAGAAAGCTGAAATCGTACATGTTGGCGGGTGGCGCGACCGAGATGAAGCCGTTGATCTCGGGACGGCGCATGAGCAACTGCATCCCGATCCACGCACCGAACGAGAAGCCAGCGACCCAGCAGGCGCGCGCACCTTCGTGCAGGGATTGCAGGTAATCCAGCGCCGAGGCGGCATCGCTCAGCTCACCGATGCCCTGGTCGAACTCGCCCTGGCTGCGACCGACGCCGCGAAAGTTGAAGCGCATCACCGTGAAGCCGAGGTCGCGAAAGGCGTAGTGCAGCCGATACGTCACCGGGTTGTTCATCGTCCCGCCGTAGTTCGGGTGCGGGTGAAGGATCAGCGCGATCGGTGCGTCCTTCTCATCCTCGGGGTGGTATCTGCCTTCCAGACGGCCTTCGGGACCGGGAAAATGGACTTCGGGCATACGGCTTGAATTCCTTCGGGCGGGTGTCCGTCGAATGCTTGACTCGTTTGATCAGGCAATCTAGAACAATTCTAATTCTAAACTGAGAACGCTTCCCGTTCTGAGGTGGACGGGAGGTAAACGTCCGGCGCGTCAAGGTCAATACTGTCGCGGGGGGGAAAGTCCAATGAAACTAAGCACCAAAGGTCGATACGCCGTGACGGCGCTGGCGGACATCGCCATGAACGGCGCGACGGGACCGGTGAACCTAGCGGAGATCTCGGAGCGGCAGGACATCAGTCTGGCCTATCTTGAGCAGTTGTTTGTGAAGCTGCGGCGCGCGGGATTGGTCGACTCGGTGCGCGGCCCAGGCGGCGGGTACAATCTGGCGCATGCAGCGACCGAGACGCGGATCTCGGACATCATGGCGGCAGTGGATGAGCGGCTAAACGCGATGGGCTGCGGCGGCGATCTGGATCAGGGCTGTGGCAAATCGAAAGAGGCGTGCCTGACCCATGCGTTGTGGGAACAGTTGTCCGCGCACGTGCATGTGTTCCTCAGCCAGACGACGATTGCCGATGTCATTCAGGATCGGATGGTGCCCTGCCCGGCCGTGCCCGATTTCATCGGCGTGGTCGATGAGCCCGAGGTCATTCATCCGTGACAGTCGCGGTTTCACGTTCGATGCCAACCGGCCCTTGCCGCGCTGTCCCGGGCTTGACCCGGGACCGCTCGCGCAATTCGAAGAAGTCTCGGATCAAACCCGGGACATGGCGTGTTACAGAACCATGATCGGCCTGAACGGACAACGTGTCTATCTCGACTGGAACGCCACGGCGCCGCTGAGGTCCGAGGCGCGGCAGGCGATGCTTGAGGCGATGGACGTGGTTGGCAATCCATCCTCGGTCCATGCAGAGGGGCGTGCCGCCAAGGCGATCGTTGAGAAGGCGCGGGGTCAGGTGGCGGCACTGGTCGGGTGTGACCGGGACGAGGTGGTCTTTACAAGCGGCGCGACAGAAGCCGCCGCGATTTGGTTCTACTCGCGTGACACAGTCAATGGCGCTGCATTTGAACATGACGCAGTTTTCGAGCAACTCAGTGCGAAGGCCTTTTTCGCGCTGATCGATGCTCATGAGGACGGTCAGGCACACCTGACTGAGCAGGCCCCTTCCGCGCTGCAAGCCGCAAACTCTGAGACGGGTATCATTCAATCGGCTGTTGGAGCGCGGACTGTCGGCTTCTGCGATGCAACACAGATCGTCGGCAAGCGGCCGTATCGGTTTGCCGGAGCCGCGCAATCCGCGGCCGCTACGTCGGCACATAAGCTTGGTGGCCCCAAAGGCGCTGGCGCTTTAGTCGTGGCAGCAGGTCAGGACTCCTATTCGGCAGCAAGTGAAGGTGGCGGCCAAGAGAAAGGCCGTCGCTCCGGCACTGAAAACGTCATTGGAATCGCCGGATTCGGAGCCGCCGCAGAGGCCGCTCAGCGGGATCTGGAGGCCGGTGTCTGGGACAAAGTTGAAAAACTTAGAAACATTCTAGAAGACGCCCTTGCCGAAACTGCCAGAGAAACCATCTTTTTTGGTCAGGAAAGCCCAAGGCTCCCGAATACCTCTTGCTTTGCCGTTCCCGGATGGAAGGGAGAGACGCAGGTGATGCAGATGGATCTGGCCGGATTCGCCGTCAGCGCAGGCTCGGCCTGTTCCAGCGGCAAGGTTAACAAGGCCTCCCGCGTTCTGCTGGCGATGGGCTTCGACGAGATCACGGCCTCGAGCGCGATCCGCGTCTCGATGGGTCCGACGACGATCGAAGCGGAGGTCATAGCCTTCGCCGATGCATGGAAAAACGCATACCGCCGCCGCAGGGCGCGGGCTGCTTGAGAGACGGATGGGCGAGGCGCCCATCCTACGAACAACGCACGGTGGGCGCGCAGCCCGCCAGAGATGGAGAGACCGATGACCGCACTGGATGTCAACGTCAAGGAAGGCGTGGATCAGGAAACCGTCGACGCGGTGCGCTCGGTGGGCGAACGCTACAAGTACGGCTGGGACTCGGACATCGAGATGGACTTCGCGCCGAAGGGTGTGAACGAGGACATCGTCCGACTGATCTCCGAGAAGAAGGGTGAGCCCGCATGGATGCTGGAATGGCGCCTCGCCGCCTTCCGCCGCTGGGAACAGATGGACGAGCCCGAATGGGCCATGGTCGACTACCCGAAGATCGATTTTCAGGATCAGTACTACTACGCCCAGCCGAAGTCCTTTGCCGAGAAGCCCAAGAGCCTGGACGAGGTCGATCCGGAGCTGCTGCGCACATACGAGAAGCTCGGCATTCCGCTTCGGGAGCAGATGATCCTCGCCGGTGTCGAGGGTGCCGATGCGACGCCCGCCGATGGCCGCAAGGTTGCTGTGGACGCGGTCTTCGACTCGGTCTCGTTGGGTACGACCTTCAAGGACGAGTTGGCGAAGGCTGGCGTGATCTTCTGCTCGATCTCCGAGGCGCTGAAAGAGCACCCGGACCTGGTGAAGAAATATCTCGGCACCGTCGTGCCGCAGTCCGACAATTACTATGCCACGCTGAACAGCGCGGTGTTCTCGGATGGCTCCTTTGTCTACGTGCCCGAGGGCGTGCGCTGCCCGATGGAACTCAGCACCTACTTCCGCATCAACGCAGAAAACACCGGCCAGTTCGAACGTACTCTTATCGTGGCGGAGAAGG
>JBCAXJ010000020.1:0-69965 GCA_038534135.1 Pseudomonadota bacterium
CGAGGATCAGGCTGGCCTGCGCAACCTCGTCGAGTGCCAGGGCTTTGACCCGGCGCATGAGGTACATCACCCCCAACACCGCCGGCGGACCAATCATCAGCGTGACCAGGGACATTGTCGGGTTCTGGATCACCATGACTGCGATCAGGCATAGCAGCGAAAAGAGATCTCGCCACAGCGTCATCGCCACCATCTCGATCACCTGGCGCGCAGAGTTGGCGTTGATGTTGAACCGTGTCATCAACCCGCCCGCCTGCTCCTTGGTAAAATAGTCCATCCCCTGCTCTAAAAGCCGGGCAAAGAACTTGCGTTGGAGCGTTGCGACGATGCGCATAGAAAGGCTAACGACAATCAGCATGTTCGTGTAGGCGGCAAGGCCTTTGACGATGAAAACAGTGCCGACGGCGAGTGCCACCCACACGATCGCCGTCTGATCCCGATCGATAAAGACCGAGTTGACCACGTCCTTCATCAAATATGCGCTGAACCCAGTCATGGCCGAGACAGTTGCCAGCAACAGGAAGGAAGCCAGGAAGCTCTTCCATTCGGAAACAGCATTCTCCAGCACCAACCTGCGGACCTGTGCGATTACGTCACGATTGATCGATACCGTCAGGTGTTGCGTCCAACTCGTCTCGGTCATCTAACTCCTGCGCGCCCCTGTCCGTCCGGAAAGTGCGCGGTACCTAAACCCTTACCTGTCGGGTGTCCAGAAGGGGCATTCCGGAGAGAGGGCTCGCCGCGAATTGCATTCAATCTCCGAGCAGAAGTTGGATTTCCGGACTGATCGAAAGTCTCTAAAACGCTGTTCTTTGGGATGTTCCTATATCCCACGGTCAGAAACATGGTGGTGCTGTGTCTGCGGCATGTTTGGATCCGGTTGATAGTTCGGCAGTGCGACATCTCCGCGCCAAGCCACTCCCATCATCTGGGTCGTGTTGAAAGTCCGCGACTGCCAACCTTCCGCCTCGAAGTGTTTCAGACCAGCCAGCACCGCTGGGCAGAGCAAGTCATGGAAAACGACCATGGAACGCTCGGCAAGATGAGGCATCACAGCTTTCGCGTCCAGAGAGGGACCATCGCCGTCATGCCAACCATCGATGAATGCGAACGCCCATTTAGCCGCACGCAGAACTTGGACCGGTTCGACCAGATTGGGCGAGAATCCGGCATACAAGCGGGCAGACAAACACCCGGGCACCCGGGCACGTACGTTTTCAAGACTCTCTGCGATTGCAGCACTTTGGTCTGCATCGGCGAGCCCTGGGTCTATGACATCGAGATCCACGCCTGCAGCCAGCAATTGAGCAGTCGACCAGGCAAAATGGCATCCGATCTCAAGCGCCGGCTGTCCGGCAAACGGCTTGGCCAGATTGTGCAGAAGCACCGCTTCCTCATAGGAAAGGACACCTATCTGTTTCTTTTTCGACCTGTGGTCGGTCCGCCAGATATGCGGTGTGTTCTTGCGAAGCCAAGGCCATCCCACGGGGGTCGGATCACTGACCATCAATGACGGAAAAGCCGGCAGGAGCTCTGGATCTACCAACCCTGGCGGTGCGTAGTCATACCGGCCCTGGGCTGGGGGCGGCGGAGCAGGAGGCTTGACCCCGACATGTCCAGTGTAGTCGACGGCCGAAAGCATAGGTCGGCGGGCGTTTTTGGGCATAGCATCAAAGTACGCTTCTGTAGCAGCACGCGCACCCGCCCAATGACCGTAATCGTCGATAATCAGAATGCCACCTGGCACCAGTCTCGGGTACAGCGCCTCGAATTCAGCCAGCGTGCTGTCGTAGAAATCGGTGTCCAAGCGCAAAAGCGCGATGGCACTGGTTTTGGTCTCGGCGCAAGTCTGACGGACATCTCCTTCTACGAACGTGAACCGATCGAGAGACAGACCCGCAGCTTGGATGTTTGCTTTAACATCTTCTAGACTCGCTGCTGCCCACATCGCAGAGTTTGCGCGGTTGTCCTCTTCGGCTTCCAGAAGGTCCGCTGCCTTAGCGCCATATACATCGACGTCCTGATCGCCAGGCTCAGTCATTCCCGCAAATGTATCGAAGAGAAAGATCTTGCGGTCCTCCAGCCCAAAGGCTTGCGCCGCCAGGGCCATTACGATTGCAGATCCACCACGCCAGCAGCCGCACTCGACGAAATTGCCTTGTCGCTCGTCCCGATAAACATGCTCGACCGCACGCCACAGCGCGAAGCACCGCTCCAAGTTCGTCATGGTGAAAGGTTTGGCAGCACCATAGGCCGCTGCAAAAGCCGCATCCTCAAGCATCCAGGAGGTCTGTTTGTTTGCAGTCATAGTACTCTCCCGAACCTCACGGCCATGAACCGTTTAGCATATGCCGGGGCCTTTCTGAGGCTGCCCTAACGTACCAACCTGGTCGATGCGCATCGGTTCGATATCACGAAAAATCGCCGAACGTTGGCCTGCGCGGATGACCTGAGACATTTCCCGCCGGCGTTTGAAAATGATGGTGTCGCGGATTGCCACATGGCGCCAACCTGCAGCCATTGTTTCGATGTTCCATTGCCAGTCTTCTACCGCGAAACCACGCGGGATATCGCGAATTGCATAGGGAATATCGAGATGCGCTGCGCGAGGTGCCATCGCCAGGGCGTCGTAATAATTCGTAAAATAGAACGCATAAGGATCGAACAGCAGATCGTCCTGCGGCAGCTTCAGAACCACATTTGCCTGCCGGTCAAAGATCCAGTTGATCTCTGGATGCGCGATCTCGCGGCTCCCATCTGCCTCGGCCTCAAGCAAGTGTGTGGCGGCTGCAACGAGCCAGTTCTCGCTCCAGATATCATCACCGTCCAGAAAAGCGATCCAACGGCCGGTGGATTGTGAAGCCATCGCATTCCGCAATTGACCCTGGTCCCGAAAACTATGGGTGGCGCTGGTCCAGCTACTGAACTCGTCTCGGTCGAAAAAGGCCGCAGTCTCAGGCGTTGGATTGTCGAATCCGAACAACCGCTCGACAGAGAATCCAGAGCTTTCGGCCGCCGCTATAGCCAGGTCGGCACTTCGGATCGTTGGCCCGGCCATGACGGTTTCGCTGTGCAATGTCACGATGACGGAAATGTCGATCACACCGCCTCCTTTGGCATGAGGAAGCGGGCCAGGCCCTCGTCATACGCAGCTTTCGAGCGTTCCTCTAAGAGCCGCGTACGCATCACACTCGCTCGTTCCCATGCAAGGTCTGGCTGGTCAAGCGCATCGCGCAAGGCCTTAACCCAACCGTCAATATCTTCGATATTTGTTTGACGATGACACAAGCCCTCGACAAGCACATCGCCGGTCCCACCAACCAGCGAGGCCACGAGTGGAATGCCGGCAGCAGCCACGTCCAACATCAGGGTCGGGACCCCTTCCCACGCAGCCGTGTAAAGCCAAACATCGCAGTCCTGCAGCGGTAACTCCGAAAACTCGCCATAGATCCCGCGGAGATTTATATTCTTGGGCAATTTCGAAAGGTCTACGTCTTTGTCCAAGACCGGCTTGCCCCAGACGAGAAAGTCGCAATCCGGCATCCGGCGAGCGATCTCTATAACAACATCCAGTCGCTTCTGCTTATCGAACCGTCCAGCCCAATAGATCTTACGCCGCTGGCTGCTGGACTTTGGTGTACGTTCGATGAGTTCAGGGACAGGCGTCACCGGGGTGCGCAGCACGTCAAGCTTTGGATTGTCATCGGCGACGAGAAACCGTGTTCTTAGTTGATCGCGCAGATGGTTACTGTCGGTCATCACGCCGCTAAGGTGATCGAAATAGCGGTAGAAGAATTGGACCGGATAACCTGCCTCAACCCCATCTTGATTGATGTCACTGCAGAAAAGATACGCATAGTTCTCAAAGGCATCGGCCATTGCTTGGCTGTATGAGCGCATCGTATCCCACATCAGACGGCTGTTCACATTGAATACGTGATCCGGGCCGAGCGAACGCAGGAACATGAACAAGAGCAGTGATCGATGCTCGGGCCGAAGGTTGCCTGCAACCGCCGACAGATCAACATGGCGGCATCCGTCCGCAAACCAATCCGGATAGTCGAGCGCTGACTGCTCAGTCCGCAAAACGACGATCTCGTCTGCCCCATATCTCCGGGCGAGAGATCCAGATAGCACCCCCGCGACCCGGGCCGCTCCGCTCATGCGACAATGAGGGATGACAACGACCGCCCTGGCGCGGCGGTGCTGGCATTGTTTGTGCAGTGCCTGTAGTGCGTTGGACGCGCGCAAAACATGGTTTGCATGGGCGGCTATGACCACCGATGCTTGGCTCCGCGATGGATGCATGATCAGCGGGTCAAGCTCCGTCGCCTTGGCAGCGAGGTGCCCCAAGGTGCCGCTTTCAAGCCGGGAGCTAATGTCGCTGCGCAGATTGGCCAAATGACGCCGGGCCTGCGTCAGTGGTATTTCCTTACCCTTGAAGCGGGCGATCAGAGCTTCCTGATCAGGGATTGCTCGTAACTGTTTACGCATCTGCCCGGCAAATTCTGCAAATCCACCGGGGTTCTTTGCGAATGCGCTGGGTTGGACGACGATCGCATCCTTTTGGACAAAGCTAAGAGTCCCAGCCCAAATCTCTTCAAGAATGAACTTCTCAAAGACAGCCATCGGATCTCTTTGGGGCTCATACTCCCGCGTCGCCGCGAACTCAAACTCCCGCGCAGTCGGAAACGCTGCGCCGGCGGCGATCCAGGCGCGAAATGCCTCGATATCCTCAAGATCCTTGTCCAGGCCGAGATGCTCGATAACATGATGGCGATCGAACAACTGGCAGGAGCGGATTTCCTTTGGCTTGAGCAGAATGCTGCGCAGCGACCGCGTAAAGATTTTCTTTTGCTTGGTGCTGCGGGTTGACGCGCCGATTACGATCATGGCGGCGGCACGATGACGTACCTGCCACGGGGCGCTGCGTAGCTCCGGCAAAAGACTTAGCCGCGCCAGCCTTGCGAGGTTCTCGATGAGCGGTGGGGCGGCAGAAGACATGCGCTGGCCGTTTGCTCAGCCGCGCGAAGTCCAAGTGGATACGCATGGGATCTTCGTATGGTCGGCAAGATGAGCGTACTTCTTCGCTGTTTCGACCACTTCGTCCGCCAAACCCGTCGAGAGCATTATCGGCTGAAGACCGAGTTTCAAAAGGCTATCGTTGTGCGCTTCGAGTTCGTTTTCGGCTGCCTCTTTGCGAGGATTGTCGACATAGGCGATCTCGGCGCCGGTCGCATCAGCGACCATCTGAGCAAGATCGCGGACACGGTGCGTTTCGGTCAGTTGGTTCATAATGCGCACGCGCGCGCCGGCTTCAGGCGGCGACTCTACCGCGAGGCGGACGCAGTTTGCGGTGTCCTGGATGTTGATAAAGGCACGCGTCTGGCCTCCGGTGCCGTGAACGGTCAACGGGTATCCGACCGCTGCCTGCATCAGGAACCGATTCAGCACAGTCCCGAAATCTCCATCGTAATCGAACCGGTTCACCAAGCGCGGATCACGGCGCGTATGAGTGGTCTGTGTGCCCCAAACAATCCCCTGATGCAGATCGGTGATGCGGACGCCATCATTCTTGGCATAAAACTGAAAGAACATCGCATCCTGAGTCTTGGTCATGTGATAGATGGACCCGGGATTAGGGGGGTACACCACCTCGATATCTTCCCAATCGCCAGATTTGGTCTTGACCCTTATTGGCAGATATCCTTCTGGAAGTGCGATATCTGCCGTCGCGTAGCCGTAGACCCCCATTGTGCCGAGGTGAATCAAATGGATGTCAAAACCGCTCTCGACGATAGCCGCACAGACGTTATGCGTTGCATTTAAGTTGTTATCGACCGTATAGCGCTTGTGACCGGCACTCTTCATAGAATACGGCGCAGCACGCTGCTCAGCAAAATGCACGATGCTATCAGGGCGCTCTTCTTCGATCAGATTGAGAAGCTTTTCAAAATCCTTCGCAACATCAATGTTTCGGAATCCAACTTCGTTGTTGGATACTTCTTTCCACGCTTTTATCCGAGCGCCAATTGGTTGAATTGGCGTTAGGGATCCAGCTTCAAGTTCTGTATCGATATTACGGCGTGCCAAGTTGTCGACAACGATAACCGAGTGACCCGCAGCGGATAGCTCGAGAGTCGTTGGCCACCCGCAAAAGCCGTCCCCACCAAGAATAAGAATCTTCACAAACGTCTCCGTAACCCGTCATCGCCCCAACTTGATCGGACGTTCCAGACCATACAACATCCTTGGTTGTCAACGGCCCCGTTCTCAGCCGTCATATCGCGCTTGCACAGCTCGGGAGATCTTTTCAACAGTCTCGTTAAAGCGGACGTTTGGCTGCCAGCCAAGCTCCGTGCGGGCGGCAGTAACATCAAGTACCGCGAATGGCAGATCAAACGTGCGGGCTGGTTTGTACTCAAGCGCCGGCGCTGCACCCAGAGTTTCTCGTATCTCTGCGAGGACATCGAGTTCGGTCAATCCGCTCCCACTGCCCACATTAAAGGTCCCAGTCGGCAGTTCTGTATTTCGAACAAGCTCGGCTGCTAAAATGCCAAACTCTTCGGCGTCAAAGTAGTCCCGCATGTTTGAACCTGGTCCGTAAAGCGTCAGCGGCTTGTCCAGAAGCAAGGCTTCAATTGCAGCGGTCACAAAGCCATGGCGTCCACCGAGTTGCCACCGTCCAACCGGATTGGCGAGACGAAGAACAGTTGCACGCACTGCCCCTTGACTGTGAAAATACCAGACAGCCTGTTCGATCAGATGTTTGCCGAGCGCGTACGGTGTGACCGGACTTGCCGGAGAGGATTCCAGAATTGGTTGCGTATGCCCGGCGCCATAGATTTGCCCACCGCTGGAAGTATAAATGAAGCGTGGACAACGCTGTCCCGCACCCAGGAGAGTTAATAGCCCGATGGCCGGTTCAATATTCTGGCGAACCTCTTCGATTTCGGCCCTTACATTCGAGGCCGGGCGTGACCGGTGCCCCAGGTGCAAGACAGTGTCGACAGTCTGAAGGTGTTCCCGCGCTTCATCAGTGTCGATCTCAACTGCGGTAATCTGAGGTCCAAGGTCGGAAAGGAAACCATAGTCAGGGCGATGCGACAGCACCACGGCCGTTTTGTCCGCGCTGGCGAGCGCCTCACAAATATGCCGTCCAAGGAACCCCGTCCCGCCGATGATCGCAATCGTCATCGGGCAGCTCGTTGAGAGACGCCGATCAACCTCACGGGATCAGAGGGGCTTTCGCAGAACCAGCACATCTTGAAAGACTGGTAAGCGGCGATGTGTCTCGACAATATCAAAGTAGCGACTCCAATACGTCTCGATATAGTCGAAGCTGTAGAACACATTGCTCGAGTAAGACCTCTCGTTGCGCCAACGAAACACCATCCGATCTCGTGGCATCGGGGCGGTGCGATCGAGCTTCTTAAACTCGGGATGATTCTTCAGCGCGTTGAATAGCGGCCAGTCTTCAGTCATTTCCTCCCAGGTTTTTTCACTGTGGATAGTGACCCAGGCTAGACCACCAGGGCGCAAGATACGGCGCAATTCCATCAGCCAAGAGGTCTCGAACGCCTCGATATGGGTAAAGACCGAATAGGCCGAAACTGCGTCAAGACTGTTGTCCGGCAACGGGAGCGTGGGCACCGAATGGTTCTGAAAGACCATGATTTCCGGCGGCAGATACCTCTGGACCCATTCGACATGCGCTCGATTGATGTCGCAGCCGTAGGTTCGGATCTCAGGATGCTGAAAGGCAAGATGCCGGATAACCCGGCCGCTGGAACATCCGAAATCGAGAAAATCCCTGATCTCGACTCCAAGCCGCTGGGCTGCCCGCATCAGATTTGAGACGTCTCGCAGGCCGCTGGCCCAATAGCTGAAATTATGGGGACCGTAATAACCCTCGCGGTCTTTGGTTTCCGGCAGCGGCGCCAAATCCCGCGCCAACGCCGTCTCCAGATCAAGATAAAGGTCTTCTTTGCGCCAATCGGTATGAGTGTCAGTCGCCCGATGGGCTGCGGCTGGCTCGAGCACGTCGAACGTTCTGTCGCCGATCGAATTCAGGGAGATAAAGTTCTCCCACACGTCCTGCACGAAAGTTACCCCCAGGTCCTTGCCACTGATTGCCGTGGTTAGTGAGGCCAACATGCACGGTCAAGAGGGTTCCCACCGGTCCGTTCTACGGGTTGAAGAGCGCTTGGCGGAAATTGGGTTACACGAGCAAATCTTTAGCTCGAGTCCCCAAGTTCTGGCGGGCCACTCTATAGGGCCGCTCAAGATGCCTGAACGAACACCAACGCGAAAGACTGCACCACGCCCGACGATTGATCGCTGGATGGCGCAACGACCACAATCACAACTACCCACGCAGTAGCGTGAGCGGTCTCACACTGCGTGAAGACGCACGAGAGTCAAAAAAGAGACCGGCGCCTGCACAGAGCTGACTCATAGAATAGGGCCTAAAGGGAATCAGGTCAGCAGCGATCCACGCACTCGAGGTTTGATGCTCATTCCACGAAATTTAAGCTTCTGTGTTCCGGGCCAGGTTTGACGCGTAACTTCCCCCGTGTTCACAGAGCCATGCCGAACACAGGTTGACGCTGTCTGCCTAAAGCAGACCGAACTCCGATCGTACTGTGTTCCGCTATTTCACCCGCGTCCAGTCCTGGCCCCGGCAGATCAGGCCGCCTAGGACACAGCCGGAGACCTCGAGCAAATTGCCCTTCAGTTCCATGGTCGAGGAATAGGTCTCCTCGTCATCCGGCGCCCATATGGTCCCGTCGTCCCATTCGTTCGCTCCGTCGGCGGCCATATCGTTGATCATGACCTTGCCCATCAATTCGGCTTGGCGCTTCTTGTCACCCATTTCGGGCACGACATTTGCCGCCTTAATGATCGTCCCGCACACGAGCTTCGCATCGGACGCACAGGGCGCCATTTCGACGTGGAGAAAGTTGCCCTCGTCGTTGACCTCGCTCTTCCAGACGCCGAACACGTCCGAGGCATGGGCCGGTACCACCAGCAGAAGCCCGCACATGGCCAGTCCTGCAATCCGCATCACGTATCCTCCCGGTTCTTTTTCTGTCGCAAGTAGGAACGGTGTTGCTGAGAGAATCAAGCGGTGCCGTTGCGGCAAGAATGTCCGTTGAACGGACGCGACCCTGTCACCAAGTGCTGTGTGCCAAGTAAACCCGAGAGGCGGACGTGAGGTTTAGTGATCTTGCGGAGCGCCAAATTCTGAAGGCACAGGCGGAGGGTCAGTTGGACGATCTGGCTGGCCAAGGACAGCCTCTGCCACCAGCGGACAATGGCGATGCGGCCGCGTCGGCGGGTTTCAGGATCATGGCCGAAGCAGGAGCGCTTCCGCGTGAGATCACGTTGAAAAAGCAGATCGATGACCAACGCCGAGTGCTCAAAGCCTCGATCGGCACGGGCATGGAGAAGGCCGAGATGCGGACGCTTGCCAATCTGGAGCTTCGCCTCGCGATCGAGCAAGAGGCGCGCCGCAAGTTCTACGCGACCGCCTGATAAATCGCGCAGGCCATGTCCAAAGGCTGGCGCGTCTCAGCAGCGGCCCTCAGAGATACCCTTTCAGGATGTCCGCCATACGGTCTGGGCCAAGGATCGGTGGCAGCAGAGTCAGGACCTTTCCGTCTGCGCCGATCAGGTAGATGAAGCTGCCATGCGCGTAGATCGGCTGGCCTTCGGCGTCCTCTCCGACAAGGCTCGTCTCGACCTGAAAGGCATCGCGCGCCTTGGCCAGCGACGCCTCGGACCCCGTCAGGCCGCGCAGTTTCGGATGCCATTTGGCCAACGCGGGGCCGATTTTCTCGGGGGTGTCGCGTGCGGGGTCGACGGTGATCAGCAGCGGTGTCAGGTCATCGACTTGATCGCCGAGCAGATCCAGGGCAGCCCCAAGGCGTGGCAGAGCGACCGAACAGATCGCCTCGCAATTCGCATAACCGAAGAAGATCGCCATCGGCTTACCCGCGAAATCCGCTTGCGTGACCGCGCGGCCATCCTGATCGATCAGATCAAATTCGGCTGTGATGTCGACCGGGAAAGGCAAGCCCGGCGTCGGGGCACCCACTGCGGCGCCACTTTCAGCCTTGTGCGCTGCGGCTTCCTCGGGCGAGCCGTGCTTCACCCCGTCATGCGCAAGCGCGGGCCCCGCCAGAAGCAGGGCCAGCAGGGCAACCAGACGCATCAATAGAACTCCTCGATGAACGTCTTGTCGGCCTCGGCACCCAGGCCGAGCCAGCCATTTGCCTCGATCGCCGCGGCGACCGCCGGATCATGCCGGAACCAAGGGCCCTTCTTGTCGGCGAGGTCCTTGTTGTCGCGCTTCCACATCCGGGTCCAACGCTTCGTCTTGGCCCACTTGTCCGAGCCTTCACGCTGGACTGCAAAGACCTGGTAGAACTTGGTCGATGTGACGGCCGGATCGCCGACGAGCAGACCGTCGACGGTCACGTTCTGCCCGCAATACGGCGCCAGATCGACGGTCGCGCCGTTGAACGAGGCCTGGCTGTTCTTCGCAGTCAGCACAAGGACGCCGTCCGCCTCGCGGATTAGGCCCATCTGACGCTTGCCAGCACCGCAGCTGTCGGCGCAATCGCCGGTCAGCTCGCACAGAATGTCGACAACCTTCGCCTTGAACAGCGCGTTCTCACGACCTTGCAGGTTCTTCCAGCCGGTTACCTGGCTGCCTTCTGCGAATTCGCCCTCGGCCGCCGCCGGGAACGCCATCAAAACGGCCAGTGCCGCTGCGATCATTGTGCGGATCATGGTGTTCTCCCTCATTCGCCGGTTACGGATTTCGGGATGGCAAAGCCCGGGGTGACGCCGAAATCCTCGTGGCTGAGGTTGGTGATCCCGGCATCGGCCACGACCTGCTCGACGATCAGGTAGTTCACGCCGTCACGCTTGTGCAGGATGCCATCGGCGGTGATCTCGTGGCTCTGGACGCTGAGGAGCGTGTCGCCCGCGACATCGCCGTTGCCCTCCCACTTGAGGACCATGTAGACGGTGCCGTCCTCGGCCAGCACGCCGACGGGAATGCCGCCCGCCGCGCACCAGATCGCGCAGGTATGGTGGGCCGAGCCGACAACCGATTCCGGTGCGCCCATGACCCCCGAGAAGTAACACCACGTGTCGATGATCTCGCCCTTGACTTGCACCCGCTCGCCTTCCGCCGCGACGGCCGGAAGCGCGGCCAGCGCCAGAACGGCCCCTGCAATCCACTTCAGCATGTGTTTCCTCCTCTGGTTTTGCCGGAGGATGTGTCAGATGAACGGGACAGGCAAATCACGAAATCGCAGGATGCGGTGAGGTGGTCCCTTTGCAACCGGGCGCGGGCGGGCTAAGCGGCGCGGCATGATACTCTACCCTGCAATCGACCTGAAAGACGGCCAGTGCGTTCGCCTGCTGCGCGGCGAGATGGATGCAGCCACGGTGTTCAACGACGACCCGGCGGCGCAAGCCCGTGCGTTCCAGGATGCGGGCTGCACCTGGATCCATCTGGTGGACTTGAACGGGGCCTTTGCCGGAGAGCCGGTCAACGGCGCCGCGGTCGAGGCGATCCTGGGGGCAATCTCGGTGCCCGCGCAATTGGGCGGCGGGATCCGGGACATGGCAACGATCGAGATGTGGCTGGGTAAGGGGCTGGCGCGCGTGATCCTGGGCACGGTCGCGGTGCGGAATCCGGATCTGGTGCGCGAGGCGGCAAAAGCGTTCCCCGGCCAGATCGCGGTCGGGATCGACGCACGCGGCGGGATGGTCGCAGTCGAAGGCTGGGCCGAGACGACGGACATGACAGCGTTGGATCTCGCGTGGAAGTTCGAGGACGCCGGCGTCGCCGCGATCATCTACACGGACATTGACCGAGACGGCGCCATGCAGGGCCCGAATATCGAAGCCACTGCCAATTTGGCGAACGCCGTCTCGATCCCGGTG
Organism: Pseudomonadota bacterium; assembly: GCA_038534135.1. GTDB lineage: Bacteria > Pseudomonadota > Alphaproteobacteria > Rhodobacterales > Rhodobacteraceae > Thermohalobaculum. Next base: position 11,965 of record JBCAXJ010000020.1, read on the forward strand.
ATCGTCTCGGGCGGGGTATCATCGCTGGAGGACTTGCGTGCGGTCAAGGCGAGTGGCGCACCATTCGATGGCGTCATCTCCGGGCGCGCTTTGTATGACGGTCAGATCAGCGTCGCCGAGGCCGTGCCGCTGCTTCAGGGTTGAGTTGCATTCATTGATTTTTAAAGTCGATGAACGCATATTATTCGTGTGAGAGGAGTGGTAACCGTGACCAATGATCAGATCGCATCGAAGCTGGACGACCTGAACAAGAAGCTTGTTCATTAGTTCGCACGCATCGATACGCGGTTCAACGAGGTCGATACCCGCCTGACGTCCTTGGAGAAGCACTCGGTCACCCGCTCGGACGTGCATTCGGCAGTATTCCAGGGGCTAGCATTTGCAGCTGCGGCCATTGTCGGAACGGTTGTCGTCCTCAATTCCATCGGCGCGTTCGGCTGAGCACTACTTCTCCGGTAACACCGTGAAATCCATCAGCAGCGTTCGCTGCACGGAATTGAAATTGTCATCCGAGATCAGCGTCAAACGCAGGTCGCCGCGTCCGTCGGTCCACAGCGCGATGCCTTCCATGTTATCGATGCCACTGGCGTTCTCCCAGGCTGCCAACGTCTTCAGCGTGTCGGCGACCGGGAACCCGTCCTCACTCAGATCATAACGTTCGACGCGGATTGAGACGCCCAACAACAGCGAGAAATCACGCTTCAACAGGTAAAGCCTGCCATCGGGGCCTACATCCGCGCCAGTGACGTAGTGTCGGCCCGTGATCGGCAGGGACCCACGGTCGAACGCACCGCTATAACGGAGGACGAACACCGGAAACGCGTCGTTCTCCGGTTCTTCGCGGATCGCAATGATCCGGCCGTCCGGGGTGGTGGCAAGACCTTCCAGACCCTTGTTGGATCCGAAACGCTCGAAGCGAGTGTCCGTGACCTCGTCGTCCAGACGCCCTTCTTCCAGATGGAACGCGATCCGGTGATCCCACTCGAACGAGACGGCCATGAAACCATCGCGCAGGGTCAGGCCCTCGGCGTCCCGTCCGCCCTTGTCGAGACGCCGACCCTCGGCACCCGTCATCGGCGCATAGCCTGCCAACACCGGATAAAGACCGTTCGCGCGGTCCTCGATGTCCGCGAGCAGCCACCAGCCTCGGTCAGAGACCGAAATCAGCTTGCCATCCGACATCAGCAGGCCCGAGAACCCGCCAAAATCGTCGTTGTCGGAGGTCAGTTCGACCGTGCCGTGCAGGACCAGCCCATCAAGCTTGCCGTCCACGATGTCGACCGGAGTCGCCCGGATCTCGATCAGCGGGGTGCCGCCCGGTCCGGTCTGCTCGGCCGATGCGCTACCAACAGCAAGCAAAAGCGCAACGATTGAAACAAGACGCCTCACTTTTGCAGGACACTCTCGCAGGCCAGCGGCAGATCGGCCATCCGGATCGCGCGGCGCGGTTTCTTCTTCACGCCGGGCTTCGGTTTCGGGTTCTTCGCCTCGTCCGAGAACCACCACGCCAGCGTCGCGTCGCAACCATCGCCCGCCGGGATCGGCGCCTGGTTGACGCAGCCGATCTCGCCGATCGGACAGGTCAAGCGCACGTGAAAATGCGCATTGTGCCCGTACCAGGGACGGATCTTGCGCAGCCAGCTTCGGTCGGTGCCCTTGGGCTCGGCCCAGCAAAGCTCCTGCTTGATCGCTGCGTGCACGAAGATCCGCGCCACGGCAGGATCGCTTGCGGCGGCCTTCAGCACCTGATGATGCGTTGGCGTCCACTTGGCGTTCACGCTGTCGCCGGACACGACCACGTCCGAGGAAATCCGCTCGCGCTCCGCCCGGCTCAGCGTCCTGCCGAGCGGCGGCTTCAGCCAGATATCGGCGTCCAGCCCGATCTGATGGGAACGGTGTCCCGACCGCATCGGCCCACCCCTCGGCTGAGAGATATCCCCGACATAAAGCCCTGCCCACCCGATCTGCTGCACCTGAGCGGACAGGCGTTCCACGAACCGGATCGTCGAGGGATGCCCCCAGTTGCGATTACGGCTGAGGCGCATTGCCTGCCATCCAGGCGCTGTTTCGGGCAGTTCCTCGGCCCCGGCAAGACACCCTTTCGCGTAGCTGCCGTGCGAGGCCGGACCGAGTTGGGACGGCGTGCTCTTCGCCCCGAAAAGCTGCTTCGCGGTCTTCGCCTCAAGGTCGGCGGCAGATGTCAGGAGCAATGCGGTGCAAGCGATCAGCAAACGGAACACGGAGATCCTCCCTGGCGGCGAACGCGACAGACCATGCCATCCTTTCTAAACACCTGAAAGACCTCGCTGCGTCGCATGATCGACACATCGCGAAGGTCCGGCCAGAAGTGGATTGCCAGAACCGGCCCTTGGCTTAGAGTGGCGCCGATCCCGACTGGCCAATCAGGAGACCGTGCATGTTGAAAGTCCAGACCTTTCCCATCGCCGATGTTCGGGTCCCGGCCAAGCGCAAGCGGACGCTGGAGGAGGCGAAGGTCGACGATCTGGCGAACGATATTCTCGATAACGGCCAGACCACGCCGATCCGCGTGCGCGCGGACGGGGACGCCTTTGTGTTGATCGAAGGGCTGCACCGGCTCGAGGCCCTGCGCGCACTGGGAGAAGATCAGATCAACGGCTATCTGGTTCAGGCGCGTAAGTTCTGAGCCCGTAGCACGGGCGTTACTCCGGGCCGTCTTTCGTGTGATAACCGACATAGCCCCGGTTCCAGACCGGGCTGATCACCAGTTGATTGACGCAGACATGCGCGGGCATCCGAGCGAGGAACAGGATCGTCTCGCCCATCTCCTCGGGCTGCACCATCCGGGCGCGATCCTCGGCGCTCATCGGGACGGGCCGCTTGTCCATGATCGGGGTCGAGACCTCACCCGGACAGAGTGCACAGGCGCGGATGCCGTTGATGCACTCCTCCATGTTCAGGCTCTCGGTCATCGCCGTCATGCCGTGTTTTGCGGCGTTATAAGCAGGCCCGGTCAAGAAGCTGACATGCACCCCGGCCCAGGACGAGACATTGATCACCAGCCCTTCTTGCTGCGCCCGCATCGACGGCAGCACGGCTTGCGTGCAGTAGAACGCGCCGTTCAGATCGATCTGCACCACCGCATCCCAGTCATCCAGCGAGACATCCGGCCAGTGCCGCTTTGGGATGTTGATACCCGCCGAGTTCAGCAGGATGTCGACGGTGCCATGTGCCTCGACGACAGACGCCCCAAGCGCCATCGCGGCGTCCCGGTCAGCGACATCCAGCGGTGCCACATGTGCCTCGCCGCCTGACGCGCGAATTCGACCGGCCAGATCTTCCAGCGGCTCGACCCGCCGCCCAGACAGCACGACCCGGCATCCGGCCTCGGCCAGTTTCTCGGCTCCGGCCTCGCCAATGCCGGTTCCCGCCCCGGTGATCCAGGCAAGCTTTCCTGACAGATCGCGCATCGTCTTCTCCTCCCGGTGTCTCTGAGCCTCGGGATATCGCGCACGGGCTGCACCCGCCATCCGCTGGCGGATAAACCGTCACAATTCCCATTGCGCACCTGCGAAATCTGTTCTTAGCATCCGCACAAGGAGTTCCGAATGACCGCACCCGCCCTGATCGCCGAGAATGTTCATAAGAGCTTTGCCGAGTTGGAAGTCCTGAAGGGGCTTTCCGTCACCGCGCACGAGGGCGATGTGATCTCGATCCTGGGGTCGTCCGGATCGGGCAAGTCGACCTTCCTGCGCTGCATCAACTGGCTCGAGGTTCCCGACCAGGGCAGGATCGTTGTCGGTGAGGATGAGGTCGAGGCCGATGGATCCGGCAAGCTGACCGGAGAGACGTTTCGAAAGGTGACGCGCATCCGCATGCAGCTTGGCATGGTGTTCCAGCAGTTCAATCTGTGGTCCCATCTGACGGTGCTGGAGAACGTGATGGAAGGCCCGATTCAGGTCCAGCGCCGCCCGAAGGACGCGGTGCATGACGAGGCGATGAACCACCTCGCCCGTGTCGGCATCGCCGAGAAGCACGCGATGTATCCCTCGCAACTCTCGGGCGGGCAACAACAGCGCGTCGCGATTGCGCGCGCGCTGGCGATGCGACCGAAGGTGCTTCTGTTCGACGAGCCGACCTCGTCTCTCGATCCCGAACTGGTCGGCGAGGTGCTGCTGGTCATGAAGGACCTGGCCGCCGAGGGCCGCACGATGATCGTCGTGACCCACGAGATGGGTTTCGCCCGCGAGGTCTCGACCCGCACGATCTTCCTGCATCAGGGCGTGGTCGAGGAAGAGGGCCCTCCGGCCGAGGTCTTCGGCAACCCCAAATCCGACCGTTGCAGGGCCTTTCTGGCCAGTGCATTGTAATATTAGGAACATCCAACAGGGAGAATGAGGATGAGCTTCAAGACACTGATCGGCGCGCTGGCGCTGACCGCCATGGCGGGTGCCGCCTTCGCCGACGGCCACACGGTTCGCATCGGGACCGAGGGCGCTTACCCTCCGTACAACTTCATCAACGACAAGGGTGAGATCGACGGGTTCGAAAAGGAGCTCGGCGACAAGATGTGCGAGCTCGCCAAGCTCGACTGCACATGGGTCAAGAACGACTGGGATTCGATCATCCCGAACTTGGTGTCGTCGAACTACGATGTGATCATGGCCGGCATGTCGATCACCGCCGAACGTGACCAGGTCATCGACTTCACGCAGGCTTACATCCCCGCGACCGAGAGTTTCTACGTCTCGACGGCGGGTTCGGGCGTCGACATCACCAAGGATGTCATCGCCGCGCAGACCAACACGATCCAGGCGGGTCATGTCGCGTCCTCGGGCGCGACGGTTGTCGAGTTCGCTACGCCGGACGAGACCATTGCCGCTGTGAAGAACGGCGAGGCCGACGCGGTGCTGGCCGATGACGACTACCTCAAGCCGATCGTCGCGGAATCGAATGGCGAGTTGGAGGTTGTCGGCCGCGTGCGCCTGGGCGGCGGTGTCGGCCTCGGCATTCGCGAAAGCGACGGTGAGTTGCGCGACAAGCTGGACGCCGCGATCGCAACTTTGAAGGCCGACGGCACCGTGAACACACTGCTGGCCAAGTGGTTCGGCGACGAAGCACCCCAGTGGTGATCAGCAATGGGGGCGGGTGATCCACCCGCCTCTCATTATCGCGACTGGTCCACAACCGGTTTGGCAATCCCTCCGTAAGGAATCTCGCAAACCAGCTTGGAAGTCCAGGGACACCAATGGTTGTTCGGAAGAAAAGCGCCGCCAACATCTTCGAGGTTCTCCTCGACGTAGACGCTTTCAGAGTCACAAACTTCTATTGCAAACTCGAAGAAGTCGATGGTCGTTGGATCAAGATGAAAGCTCCAGCCCGGATTGTAAGCTGCCGCTTCCTTCACAATGGACCCCTGAATGCGAACACGCTGCGTCTCGTTACCCGACAAGATCTCGCGAGCGAGTGCGATTTGATCGTCGCTTACGAGCTTAATGATGAATGCACGCTCAGCGACGTCCTGCATTTCGAAGAAAGCCGGTCCAAGTTGACTGACTGCCACGTCGGCTTCAGCCAGAATGCCCGCATATAGATCTGTGGACAGTATGAAACCGCCAGCCTCTCCCTTAACGAATTCCAGTTTCCAGCGGACGAAATCTGTCGTTAAGCCTTGCTTCGCTTGGGAAATTGCGTTGGCGAGCGCCTCCGACAAGTCATTGTTCCGAGAATAACCGGTGAATTTCTTGGCCATCTTGCGACGCTCCAATTCTAACTCTGATGAGTTTCGAACCTACCACAATTGTAGCGCGCAGAGGAAGGCGGAGAAATTCAATGCACTCAGATCAATTCAAATTCGACGATACGAGAACATGAACTCGCTGAGAAAACGATCAGCGAGCGTTTCCAAAATCCACACAGCGCACGCACTTGATGTTTGACTACTGCGTTAATCCGAAAACGCTCGAGGGCCTGATTTGGCTCTCCTGCTATCTGACGACCGCCAAGCACGCCGAATTCTACTACAGCATCTTCACCGTCGTCGGCCTGTTGCTGGTCGCCGTGCCGCCGATCATGACCTTCGGGTTTGCCGGTGCCCTGGCAAAACGCTCGGCGATTGCGCCGGTGCGCTGGCTCGGCAACGCCTACATCACCATGGTGCGCGGCATCCCGGACATCGTGTTCTTCCTGTTCGTGCCGATCGCGCTCGACCAAGGCATCGAGTACCTGCGTCACAAGCTGCTCTGCCCCGCCCACGCGGGATCGGTCTGGGTCGGCAACGATTTCGTCGTCTGCGACATCGCGAAGGCGCCGCTGAGCACGGCCGATCAGTGGGTCCACGACGTCTATGGCTTTACGCTGGCGGTGATCGCCTACGCGATCGTCTTCGGCGCTTTCGCCGCCAACATCATCGACGGCGCGATGCGGGCCGTGCCGAAAGGCCAGCTCGAGGCCGGAAATGCCATCGGCATGACGCCGCGCCAGATCCTGCTGCGCATCCACCTGCCGCAAATGTGGGTCTTCGCCCTGCCCGGCCTGTCGAACCTTTGGATGATCCTGATCAAGGCAACGCCGCTGCTGTTCCTGCTGGGGGTCGAGGACATCGTCTACTGGGCCAAGGAACTCGGCGGCATGAAGACCCAGGCCTATGCATATGCGCACCCAGACTGGCGGGTCTGGTACTTCGCGGTGCTGCTGATCTTCTACCTGGCGCTGACCTGGATCAGCCAGATCGGCTTTGATCGGCTCTCAACCCGCGTCTCGCGCGGCATGGCGGTGGCCCGGTGAGAGCTTTCCATCCCAAAGCAATAAGAGCGCTCACAAGATATAGCGCAGTCTCGACGCCTCCCGCCCGGTGCAACCGGGCAGCGCCCGACCTCCCGCCGGCGGGCGCTTTGGGTACGCCGCAAACCAATCGTGCAGTGTGGACGCTTAAAAATGCGGACGATGAATGGGCATCACAAAGCGCCCCCCCGGACGGTCGCTGGCCCATTCGCACGAAACCCGCCAGGATCTCGGCACAACACTTCGTCCGGGGACGGCTACAATGAGCTGCGCCCAAACCCTTGCCGATTACGGCCTGCGTGCCATTGGCATGGGCGAGCGCCTGCTGCCGAAATCCGATATCACGCTCTGCGAGCAGATCGTCCTGATCGGCTCCGGCATGATCTGGAACCTCTACTTCGCGATCCTCGCCGTCATCATCGGCTTCTGCCTCGCGACCTTCGTGGCCGTCGGCAAGGCCAGCGCAAATCCAGCGATCGCCCTGCCCTCGCGCGGGTTCATCTACCTCTTCCGCGGAACGCCGCTGTTCCTGCAGTTCTTCTTCGCCTACGAACTGTTCGTGCAGCTGCCAAAAACTGGGATCGAGATCGACCTCGGCATCGCCGTCCTCAACGCCGAGACGCGCTGGTTGACCCGCGCGTGGCTCGGTGCGCTGATCGTCCTGATCCTGAACACGACCGCCTATTCGGCCGAGATCTTCTATGGCGCCCTGCGCGCCGTGCCCAAAGGCGATCTCGAGGCCGCCGATTCCATCGGCCTAACCGGCTGGCGCAAGTTCCAACGCATCACGTGGCCGACCATGCTGCGGCTCGCCTGGCCGAGCTACACGAACGAAGCGATCTTCCTCTATCACGCGACGGCGCTGATCTTCTTCTCCAGCTTCCCGGCATGGCGTCAGCAGGGCGACGCGCTCTACTACGCCAACTACTTCGCCGAACAGACCTTCAATCCGTTCGTCTCCTATCCCATTGTCGGCGGCTTCTTCATCGCCGGAACCATCGTGATCGTGCTGGTCTTCGGTGCCATCAACCGCAGGCTCAGCCGCCACCTCGCTCCGGCCCAACGCACACGCCTCAAGCTCCGCCCCCAATTCATCCGCTGACCTTTTCGCCGTTCCGTGGCAGGGTCGCGGGGAAGGAGATCGGCCATGACGCTTCCGCCCGGCATTCACCGTTTCTACGCCGAGGAAATCCGCGCCGCGGCAGCATTGCCCGAGGGACCGGAGACCGAGCGCGTCCTGAATGCCTTCGCCTCGGTTCCGCGAGAGCGGCATGTCGGCCCGGGTCCCTGGCTGCTGCGGTCCTCGAACTTCAGCTATGGCGCGCGGCGCACACCGGATGCAGATCCGGCGCACCTCTACCACAACGTTCTGATCGCGCTGGACGAGGACCGCGACATCAACATCGGCGAGCCCGCGCTCTGGGCTCGGCATTTCGTCCGGACACAGATCCCACGCGGCGGCTCGATCCTGCAGGTCGGTACGGGCACCGGGTATTTCACCGCAATTCTGGCACTTCTGGTCGGTCCGGCGGGGCGCGTTCTGGCGACCGAGGTCGATCCTGAACTGGCTGCGATGGCCGAGATCGCCCTGGCGGAGGTCCCGAACGCCACAGTTCGCGCAGGAAACGGTGCCACCGACGTCCGGCCCGATGACGGTCCGTATGACCTGATCGTCGCCTTTGCGGGCGTTACGCATCCAATCGCCGCCTGGGACCGCGTGCTCAAACCTGGCGGGCGCTTCCTGATGGCCCTGACCGGAACCAACTGGTGGGGCGCCATGACGCTGATCGACCGAGACGGTGAGGGATTCTTGGCGACGACACTTGGCCGGTGTGGGATCTTCCCGTGCGCGGGCGCGCGTGACGACGACACCGCCTCGGCACTCGAGGAGTTCTGGTCTGACCAATCGCGGTTGAGCGGCGCGAAGATCCGGATCGACCCCACGGGCAGCGGAGCGCGCTATACGCTCTTGGGCCGTGCGTAGCGAGACCGTGCCGGTCACGGCTTGACTGCCTCTCGCAGATATTTCAAGCTTGAAGTAACTTCGGGAGGACGCGTTGGATCTGATCATCGACAGCATCACGGACGTCACCGATCGGGTCCGTGAATTCAGGCTTGTCGGCGCGGACGTTCCCTTGCCTGCCTGGACCGCTGGCGCGCACCTCGAGTTCAATCTTGGCGCCGCCGGAGAGCGCTCCTACTCACTGATCGACTGGGCCGGAGACACCTCGGCCCCTGATCACTACACTATTGCCGTGCAGCGCGAGGACACGGGCGATGGCGGCTCCAAGGCGATGCACGCCCTGTCTGTTGGCGATAAGGTCAACGTCTCCGAACCGAAGAACGATTTCGAGCTTCCCGACACGGATCTGCCGATCACGCTGCTGGCGGGTGGGATCGGGATCACGCCGCTGATCTCGATGGCCGCGGCACTGTCCGCACAAGGCCGTGCCTTCGAACTGCACTACGCGGCGCGCTCACGCAGTGTCGCCGCTTACGCCTCTCAACTGATAGATAGGCACGCGGGAACTGTGCACCTGCACTTCGATGACGAAGCGCCGGCCGACCTTGCCAGGATCGCGCAAGACGCCGCGCAAGGACACCTCTCTATCTGCGGGCCGGTAGGCATGATCGAGGCCGCGCGCAGCGCCGCCGAAACCGCTGGCATCGCAAAAGACCGCATTCACGTCGAATTGTTCGCGACACCGACACCCGCCACCGGCGATCAGCCCTTCGAAGTCGAGATCCAGGACACCGGTCAGGTCTTCACAATTCCGCCGGGCCAGACCATCATCAGCGTGCTGGAGGCTGCCGGGATCGATATGATCTACGACTGCATGCGCGGCGATTGCGGGATCTGCCAGTGCGACGTGATCGACGGCGTCCCGGACCACCGCGATGTCGTGCTGACCGATGCCGAGAAGGCGGGCAACAAGGTCATGCAGATCTGCGTGAGCCGCGCGAAGTCTCCGCGCCTGGTGCTGGATCTCTGAGGGAGGGAGAGATGGGCTACTACACCGACAACCCCGCCGCCGTCGCAGGCCTGGTCCGCGGGCCGCAGGTGCATCGCGACATCTACACGGATGCCGAGGTCTACCGGCTCGAGATGCGCCACCTCTTCGCGAACGCCTGGATCTTCGTCGGCCACGAAAGCCAGACTGCCAAGAAGGGCGATTACTACACCACGCAGATCGGCAATCAGCCGGTCATCCAGGTCCGCCATTCGGACGGCGAGATCCACGTCCTTTACAATCGCTGCCCGCACAAGGGCACCAAGATCGCCATCGACCGCGAGGGCAACACCGGCAAATTCTTTCGCTGCCCGTACCATGCGTGGAGCTTCAAGACGAACGGCTGCCTGCTCGCGATCCCGCTGAAGAAGGGTTACGAGGGGACAGGGCTCGACCAGACCGACAGCGCCCAGGGCATGAAACCCGTCGGCGCCGTTCAAGTGCATCGCGGCTTCGTCTTCGCGCGGCTGGCGCCGGACGGCATCGGGTTCGAGGAGTTTTTCGGCGACTCGCTCTCGTCGCTGGACAACATGGTCGACCGCTCGCCCGAGGGCCGGTTGGAAGTCGCCGGGCCGCCGCTGCGCTACATGCATCAGTGCAACTGGAAAATGCTGGTCGAGAACCAGACCGACACATGCCACCCGATGGTCGCCCATGAGTCTTCCGCCGGGACCGCCGTGCGGCTGTGGGAGGAGATGGGCTCGCCCGAGCAGAAACCTCCGGCCATGCAGATCATCGCACCGTTCATGTCGCCTTATGAGTTCTTCGAGGACATGGGCATCCGCACCTGGCCGAACGGTCACGGACACACGGGCATCCATCATTCGATCCATTCAGACTACTCTGCGATCCCCGGATACTTCGAGGCGATGACCAACGCTTATGGCGAGGACCGTGCCAAGGCGATTCTGGACGAGAACCGGCACAATACGGTCTACTTCCCGAACATCATGGTGAAAGGGCCGATCCAGCAGCTGCGCAACTTCATCCCGCTGGGGCCGGACAAGACTCTGGTCGAGTCGTATATCTATCGATTGGTAGGGGCGCCGGACGAGTTGCTCGCCCGCACAGCGATGTACAACCGGATGATCAACGCACCGACCTCGATCGTCGGGCATGACGATCTCGAGATGTACGAACGCGCCCAGGAAGGTCTGATGTCCAACGGGCTGGAATGGGTCAACGTGCAGCGGCTTTACGAAGAGGCCGAGAACTTCACGGAAACTTACGAGACCAACGGTACAACCGAACGGCAGATGCGCAACCAGTTCGACGCGTGGGTCAAGTTCATGACCTGCTCGATGACGGGCGAGAGGATGGCCGCTGAATGACCGTAACCCGCGAGGACGTCGTCGATTTCATCTATGCCGAGGCACGGATGCTGGACGAGGGGCGCTATGACGCGTGGCTCGCGCTGTGGCTCGAGGACGGGCATTACTGGATGCCGCTGGACTATCAGCAGACCGATCCGCACCTGGTGACCTCGCTGCTCTACGAGGATTACTTCATGCTGAAACTGCGGGTCGAACGCCTGAACGGCGCGCGGACCTTCAGCCAGAAGCCGAAGAGCCGGTGCCACCACGTGCTCCAGCGCCCGTTCGTCGATGACCTCGACCTATCGGCAGGTAGGGCGAAGACCAACACCTCGATGCACTATGTCGAGACGCGGCTGGATGACCAGTTCATGCTTGCGCTGACGGCAACGCACGATCTGGCGATCGTCGATGGCGCGATCCGCATTGCGAACAAGCGTGTCGATTTGCTGAACTCGGACGCCGCGTTCGGCAATATCCAGCTTCTGCCATGAGCGGCTACAAGGCGCTGGTCACAGGGGGCGCCAAGGGGATCGGCGCCGACCTTGCGACAGCACTTCTGAAACGTCACCACCGCGTTGTCACGGTCGACATCCTGCACGCGGACGTGGCCGAAGGGCAGACGCATTACGACGTCGATCTGCTGGACATCGAAGCAACCAAGGCCGCCGCCGAGAAGATCGCGGCAGAGCACGAGATCACGCATTTCGTGCACAATGCCGGGCTGATCTGGCCGAACCTGTTGGAAGATGCCGAGCCCGAGGATATCGCGGGCCTTGCACAACTGCACATGGGTTCGGCGCTCAGCATGATGCAGGCCGTGTTGCCCGGTATGAAGGAACGCGGATTCGGCCGGGTCGCCTTCAATGCATCGCGCGCGGCGCTGGGCGCGCCAACCCGGACGGCATATGGCGCGACGAAGGCGGGCATCATCGGAATGGCCCGGACCTGGGCGCTGGAGCTTGCGCCGCATGGCATTACCGTGAATGTCGTCGCGCCCGGTCCTGTCCTGACCGACAATTTCTGGGGCATCATCGAGAAAGGCAGCGACCGCCAGCACGAACTGGCCAAGCGCATCCCGGTCGGGCGCCTGGGCGAGACCAAGGACGTGGTCAATGCGTTTCTGTACTTCCTGGACCCGGAAACCAGTTTCGTCACGGGCCAAACGCTGTATGTCTGCGGCGGCGCCAGCGTGGGCACGCTGACGATCTGAAACAAAAAACCGATCTACCGACAGATAGATGGCTATCTATCCGCAGATAGTCACGAGGAGCGAGAGATGACCAAGCCAATCACCGCCAGCGTCATCGGTCTGGGGTCCATGGGCTGGGGCGCTGCCGTCTCTCTGGTGCGCGCGGCGATCCCGACACAGGGCGTCGACATCCGGGCCGAGGTGCTGGAGAAGTTCGGCGCCGAGGGCGGCAGGCCCTGTGCCTCTCCCGCCGAAGCCGCGCAATCCGATGTCATCTTCGTCTTTGTGGTGAACGCAGCGCAGAGCCGTGACGTCCTGTTCGGAGAAAACGGTGCCGTCGCCAAAGCCCGGCCAGGTACGATCTTCATCCTCTGCGTGACCATGCCTCCCAGCGAGGCCGTGGCGATTGCCGATGACCTCGCGAAAGCCGGCATGGTCTCGATCGACGCGCCGGTCTCGGGTGGATCGGCCAAGGCGCTCACGGGCGAGATGACCATCATGGCCTCGGGTCCCGACGCTGCATTCGACCGCGCGGCACCCGCGATCGAGGCAATCTCGACCAAGGTCTTCCGCCTCGGCGCCGAACCGGGTCAGGGCAGCCGTGTCAAGATGATCAACCAGCTGCTGGCAGGCGTCCATATCGCGGCGTGTGCCGAGGCAATGGTGCTGGGCGCGAAGGTCGGCCTGGATCTTGAGACCCTCTATAACGTCATCCGCGACTGCGCCGGAAACTCGTGGATGTTCGAGAACCGCGGCGCCCATATCGTCGCCGGCGACTACACCCCGCACTCCGCCGTCGACATCTTCGTCAAGGATCTCGGCATCGTCGCCTCCGAGGCCGGAGATGCCGCCTGCCCGACCCCCTTGACGGAAACCGCACTGGCACTCTTCAAAACCGCCAGTGCCGAAGGTATCGGCCGTGAAGACGACGCGGCCGTCGCCAAGATCCTGGCCGCGCAGGCCGGTGTTGCTCTGCCCGGTCAGTCCGGCTGAGGGGTTTGACAGCGCGCGCGATCTGCGGGAAACCCGGCACAGCGAAAGCATTTCAGCGAGACCTTCCATGGCCATTCCCAGCGCATTGACCATTGCCGCGTCTGACTCCTGCGGCGCCGACGGATTGCAGGCGGACCTGCGGACCTTCGCCGCGCTCAAGGTGCATGGCGCCAGTGTGGTCACACTCGTCACGGCCCAGAACACGGAAAACGTCACCGCAGTCGAGTTCATGCCGCCCGCGCTGATCGAGGCGCAGATCCGCGCGGTCTTCGACGACATGACCATCATGGCCGTGAAGATCGGCGCGCTGGGCAGCGTCGAAAGCATCGAGACCGTGGCACGGACACTCAAGGACGTGATCCCGGAAGACGCCGTGATCCCGATCGTCGCCGACCCGGTGATGACCAATCACGCGGGCGAGCTTCTGGTCGATCAGGCGGTGATCGACGCCTGGAAGACGCACATCCTGCCGATGGCGACGGTCGTCACACCGAATCTGGCCGAGTCAGCATTGCTGACCGGCCACGACAGGCCGCAGACGCTGGGTGATCTGATGGAGATCGGCGATGCGCTGGTCGAGGCAGGTGTCACCGAGGCGCTGGTCAGCGGCGGCCAAGGCAAGGCCGAGAACTCGATCGACATCCTGATCTCGAACAACCGCCCGCCAGTGCAATTGCGCGCCGAGCGGATGACGCGGGAGAACATGCGCGGGCTGTCCAGCACGCTGACCGCCGCGATTGCCGCCCACATCGCGCACGAGATTGCACCCTACGAGGCGATCCAGGTCTCGAAAGTGTTCCTTTCGGGCGCCATCGACACGGCCGATACGTTCAGCATCGGCAAGGGCCCGGGGCCGGTGCACCAGCTCCACCGCATGTGGGAGAGCCGTCAGAAGACCTGACGCCGCCGCGCTTCCGCGGTTGTTCGCCACGCCACCCGGCTGTAGGGTCCGCGCCGACTTTTCCATCGGATCCGGGGACCCGTAATGTTTGAAGACGTCTTTACGCTGCAAAGCCTGCTGAACCTTGCCGTCCTGATTTTCCTGCAGGCGGTTCTGGGCTTCGACAACCTTTTATACATCAGCATCGAATCGAAGCGCGCGCCGGTCGAGAACCAGGCGGCAGTTCGAAAGTGGGGGATCATCATCGCAATCGCGCTGCGGATTGTCCTGTTGTTCACGATGATCCAGTTGCTCGAAAGCCTGACCGACCCGTTCTTCACCATCGACATTCCGGGCGTCATTCATGGCGAGTTCAACTTTGCCTCGGTGGTCTTCCTGCTGGGGGGCGGCTTCCTGATGTACACCGCGATCAAGGAGATCAGCCACCTGCTGGCAACCGATCATCTGGATCATGGGCCAGAGGACAAATCCTCGAAGTCAGCGGCGTCCGTGATCGCGATGATCGTGCTGATGAACCTGATCTTCTCGTTCGACTCGATCCTGTCGGCGGTTGCCATCACCGATGTCTTCCTGATCCTGGCGATCGCGATCATCCTGTCGGGACTGGGCATGCTGCTGCTGGCCGACCGGGTCTCGGAGTTTCTGGAACGCAACCGGAAATACGAGGTGCTGGGCCTGTTCATCCTGCTTATCGTCGCCGTGGTGCTGCTCGGCGAAGGCGGGCACGTCGCGCACCTGACACTGTTCGGCTATCCGGTCGAGGCGATGTCGAAGACCACCTTCTACTTCTCGATCGTCGTGCTGGTCATCGTCGACATCATCCAGTCGGGCTATCAGAAAAAGCTCGAGGTCATGCGCCGGGCCGGGGCTGACAGACCCTGAACATGCGCCTGCTGAGTTCGATCACGGATGCCGGGCCGGATGCGGCGGGCGCCGTGATCGTCTCGGGCTCGCATGGCGGGCTCTACCCGGCGGTGGTGGCCTCGCGCGCGGGCGCACGTGCGGTGATCTTCAATGATGCGGGCGGCGGTGCCGGAACCGCAGGCGTCGATGCCCTGGCACGGGTCGGGATGGCGGCAGCCGCCGTGGACTGCTTCAGTGCCTTGATCGGCTCCGCCGAGGACATGGTTGCCAATGGGGTCTTGAGCCACGTTAACGAAACAGCTGCCGATCTTGGCCTATCTGCCGGTAGATCGGTCTTCGAGGCGGTCGCGATTCTGGAAAGCGCGCCTGTCCCGTCAGGCCAGTTGGAAAAGATCGCCGAAGCACGGTCCGACGTGACGCTGGAGACCGGACCTATCTGCCTGTTGGTAGATTCCGCGTCACTGGTCGCACCAGAGGATACGGGGCGGATCATCATAACCGGGTCACATGGCGGGCTGATCGGCGGTGACCCGGCGCGGGCCTTGAAAGCCGAGGCGCGGCTCGCGGTCTTCAACGACGCCGGAATTGGCAAGGACAGGATCGGGGTGTCCCGCCTGCCGGCCCTCGAGGCGCGCGGCGTCGCGGCGTTGACGGTTGCCCACACCAGTGCGCGGATCGGCGATGCTCAATCGGCGTTGGAGACCGGCGTGATCAGTGCGGCGAACAAGGCGGCGCAGGATCTCGGCGCAGCGGACGGTCAGGCGCTCGCAACGTTCCTTGCGACGCTCCCAACCTAACCGGGCGATAACGCCCAAGTTTCGACCTGCTTGTCGATGATCCAGGATGCGACCTCGGCATCGAAGGCCTTGAAGTGGGCACTCTCAAGATGCGCATCGAAGGCTGCACGGTCGTCATAGATCTCATACAGGAACGTTCGCGCCGGATCGGCGGGATCGGTCCAGACATCGAACCTCTGGCATCCGGGCTCGGTCAGGCTGTCCGCGGCCTGCTGCTGGACGCGCGTGGCGAATGCCTCGGCCTTGTCTTTGGCGGCAGTGAAGATGACGGTTACCAGATACATCCAATCCCCCTTTGCACCGGACGGGAAGCAGGTTTCCACCTGCTCCGGCTTGCCCTTGGTCAGATCAGACGGTCTAGTGGCGCGCAAGCAAGATCATGCAGGGAGCACCGGGCATGTCGAACATATCCGATTTCAATATTGCAGTGATGCCGGGCGACGGGATCGGCGCCGAGATCACCGAGCCGTGTCTGCGTCTGCTGGAGCGGGCTGCCGCACGGACGGGCGGGTTGGCCTTCCGGTTCAACACGCTCGAGGGCGGGGCCGGATACTACCGCGACCACGGCGTCTCGATGCCTGCAGAGACACGGACCGGGGCCGCCCAGGCCGACGCGATCCTGCTCGCCGCGATGGGATTGCCGGATGTGCGCCAGCCGGACGGGCGCGAGGTCGGGCCACAACTGGAGCTGCGCTTTGAATACGGGCTCTATGCCGGGGTGCGTCCGGTGAAGCCGGTGCCCGGCGTGCGCCCGATCCTGGCCGATCCGAAAGCGCACGAGATCGACTATGTCATCGTCCGCGAGTCGACCGAGGGCCTGTTCGCACCCTGGTGTCCCGGCGAAATCATCGAGGATCGCGAAGCGCGCGAGACGCTGGCGCTGACGCGCGACACGTCAGAGAAACTCTACGATTTCTGCTTTGCCCTGGCCCGGCAGCGGCAAGCGGCGGGTGTGGGTCAGAACAAGGTCACCCATGTCGACAAGGCGAACGTCTTCGCCGCGTTCAAGTGGCAGCGCGACATCTTCTATGAACGCGCCGCGCAAAATACGGACGTGACCGCCGATCACGCCTATATCGACGCCTTCGCAATGCACATGGTCCAGAAGCCCTGGTCGATCGATGTCGCCGTGACCGAGAACCAGTTCGGCGACATCCTCTCGGACCTTGGTGCAGCACTCATGGGCGGCTTGGGCTATGCGCCCTCGGCCGATATCGGCGATGCGCACGCGGTCTTCCAGCCTTGCCACGGGACCGCGCCCGACATCGCGGGCAAGGGCCTTGCGAATCCGACGGCAATGGTCCTGTCGGCGGCGATGATGCTGGACTGGCTGGCCGAGAAGCACGGATCGTCCGAGACAGCGCAGGCCGGGGGCCTGATCCGCCGGGCTGTGGAGGCCGCGTTTAAGGACGGCACTCTGATCACCTGCGAGCTTGGCGGTTCGGCTGGCACATCGGCGGTCTATGACGCGGTGAACGCTCAGATCGACCGGCTCGATCCATGACACGCGTCGCGGTCATCGGTGCGGGCTATTTCGGTCGTTTTCACTACGATGCCTGGGCGCGGATGGAGGGTGCGGACCTGATCGCCGCCTGTGCGCTGCAAGGTGCCGACGAGATCGCGGCAGAGTACGGCATCGCCGCCTATACAGATGTCGAGACGATGCTCGAACGGACGAAACCGGATCTGGTCGACATCACCACGCCGCCGACGACCCATGTCGAGATGATCAGGGCCATTGCCCCCAGTGTGAAGCAGATCATCTGCCAGAAGCCGTTCTGCGGTGACCATGACGGCGCGCAGGCCGGGATCGCCGCCGCCGAAGAACACGGCGCTCGGGTGGTCGTGCACGAGAATTTCCGCTTCCAGCCCTGGTACCGCGAGATCAAGGCGCTGCTGGATGCGGGCACGCTCGGCGAGATCTATCAGGTGACGTTCTGCCTGCGCCCGGGCGATGGTCAAGGACCGGATGCCTACCTCGCGCGGCAGCCGTATTTCCAACAGATGCAGCGCTTCCTGGTGCACGAGACGGCGATTCACTGGATCGACACGTTCCGCTATCTGCTCGGCGAAGTGACCGAAGTCTTTGCCGATCTGCGCCGACTGAATCCCGCGATCGCGGGAGAGGATGCAGGCATGATCCTGTTTCGTTTCGCCAATGGGCCACGCGGTCTGTTTGACGGCAATCGGCTTGCTGATCATGCAGCGGAGAACCGGCGTCTGACGATGGGTGAGCTCGAGATCGAGGGGGCGATAGCAAGCCTGCGGCTGGACGGCGATGGCGGGATCTGGCTGCGCGACCATGGCTCGAACGACTGGCGCACGCACGAATATGTCTGGCGCGACCACCAGTTCGGTGGCGACTGCGTCTACCTGACCAACCGGGCGGCGCTGGACGCATTTCGCGCGGGCACCCCGGCCGAGACCGAGGCGCAGGCCTATCTGCGAAACATCGCAATCGAAGAGGCTGTCTACCAAAGCGACCGGACTGGCGGCTGGATCTCAGTCTAGCAACCGCCAGGTCATCCCGCCCCAGGCCGGTAACGCTAGGTCGATGCGGTATTATAAGCGTGTTTACGTGACGTTGCTATGGACGGGGAATTGATCCGTGGGAAGACCGTCATGTCGAAGCAGATTACCCGTGCGTACCTAAATCGAAGACACTGGCTCGCGACGCTGACGATCCTGCTTGTCCTGACAGCGACCGTCGGGATCGGCGCTTATCAACTTCAATCCATTCAGAACAACGCTCGGTACTCCGCAGCCTTCGTCCAGTTGAATGAAACCTCAAACGACGTCGAACGGGCCGTCCTGCAAGTTGGACTTTCCGGCGAAAACCTGGGCGACGCGACGGCGGGCGCGGACCTACCGACGGCTGCCGCAAATGATCTGAATACCGCGATCGTCTCCCTGGCCGAGGTGTACACCGCCTTGCGGCTTTCGGATCCGGACGCCGACGACGTCGAGGGCAACGAAGAGGAACTGGAAGAAAACGAGATCTTCGAGACCCTTGGTCTGGATCTCGTCGCGCTTGACCAAAAATTCGGCCTGTCGCCCCGCGCAATGCCGAAAGAGATGGTTCTGTTGTGGGAGGACGAGGAAGACGAGGCCGCCGAAGGTGCCGCGGGGGCGTCCGCGAAAAATGCTGCGGAGCCTGCGGAGGAGGCGGAGCTTCTGGAAGAAAACATCGGTGAATTCCTGCGCATGGCAATGGAAATTCATGCCGCATCCACGACGGGCGCCGCGCTGAACTACACTGACCTCAAACGCACGAGCGATCACTTCGAGACGAACGTCCGACCCGCACTGGGAGATTTGACGATCGCGATCCGGCAGAGTTCGGAGCGCACCGCGAACGCAGCCCTCGGGATCCTCGCGGCAGGTGCGATCATCTGCGCGATCGTTGCTTTGGTGAATGCGATCTTCCTGTTCCGACCCATGGCGAGAGCCGTCGTCGACCACCAACTGGAGCTGGAGACCGAACGCGACCGCGCGGTTGTCTCGGCGCAGGCAAAGAAGGATTTCCTGGCGGTCATGAGCCACGAGCTGAGAACGCCGATGAACGGGGTTCTCGGCTTTGCCAGCCTGACGCTGCAAACGGACCTCTCGCGGCAGCAACGCGATTACGTCGAGACGATCCAGTCCTCGGGTGAGGGGCTTCTCGAGCTTTTGAACGCGATCCTGGATCTGTCGAAGGTCGAAGCGGGATCGCTGGAACTGGAACCGCACCGCTTCTCGATCAAGGACATAGTCGATTCGGCGGTGCAGCTGATGTCTGCACAGGCCTTCGAGAAACGTCTCGATCTTACCCATTATGTCGATGCCGATCTTCCCAAAGAGCTCCAGGGCGACAGCGGCCTGATCAGAAAACTGATGCTCAATCTCGTCAGCAACGCGGTGAAATTCACCGAGACCGGAGGCGTCGCGATCGAGGTTCGCGAAGCACGCGCAGCTACGCCAGAGGCGCCGAACAGCTTCATGATCGAGATCACCGTCAGCGACACCGGGATCGGGATTCCGGATGACAAGCAGGCGATGATCTTTGATCGCTTCTCACAGGCCGATGCCTCGACCAAGCGCCTATATGAAGGCACGGGACTGGGTCTGGCGATCTGCAAGGAAATCGCCGAGCTGATGGGCGGGCGCATCTGGGTCGAAAGCATGGTCGGCGCCGGCAGCACGTTCCGGGCAATCCTGAAACTCGACCAGATCGAACCGCAACCCAAGTCGCTGCGTGAAGACAGTGGCCACGATCTGTCCGGGACACGCGTGCTGATTGTCGACGACAACGATCTGAACTGCCGGATCGCGACCCTGCAACTCGCCACCTACGGCGCCACCACCGCCTCGGTGTCCTCGGCGGACGCAGCCATCGTGGCGCTCGCCGATGCAATGCGGGACGGTGCACCCTATGGGCTGTGCCTGATCGATCAGATGATGCCGGTTACGGATGGTATTTCGTTGTTGCGGATGATCCGGTCGAGCGAGCGCTTCAAAGACCTCAGAACCGTGCTGTCCTCATCGGCGGGCGTGCAGTCGGACGAGGACGCGCGCGGTCTCGGCTTCGATGCGGCCGTACCGAAGCCGGTGAACCAGGATCGGCTCGTCGGGACAATCGCGGCCTTGCTCGGCGATGACAGGACGACCGAAGTCGAGACGGAATTGGACGAGATGTTCAGAAGCGCCGAGACCGAGGTACCTGCCCCGCCGGAAACGGCCCCGCGCCTGCTGGTCGTCGAGGACAACAGCGCCAATCTGAAGCTGGCAAGGCTGCTGCTGGAAGGCGCGGGTTACACCGTCGACAAGGCCGTCAACGGTGTCGAGGCTGTCGCCGCCGCAACACAGTTCACATACCAAGCCATCCTGATGGACATTCGCATGCCGATCATGGACGGAATCGAAGCGACCCAGCGGATCCGCAAACTCCCCGGCAGCCGGGCGCTGACACCCGTTATCGCAATGACGGCAGACATCGCGGAACACGCGGAAGACGATCTGCGAAGTGCTGGAATGCAGGCCATCATCACCAAGCCGATCGATGCACAAAAGCTGATGTCCACGCTGAACGAGTTCGCTCCGGTGCAAACCGACACGGCGGCCTAACGCGTCTGCTCACGCCGGACCCGCTTTGCGGTTAGCCACCTTCCCCGAAACAGTCAGCGATCAGATCGCTCAAGGCCGCCGCCAACAACTCGGAATCCGGCCCGGTGCACGTCACTTCGATCGTCGTGCCTTTGGCCGCCGCCAGCATCAGCAGTCCCATGATCGAGTCGCCACCAACGGTTTGGCCGTCCCGGCTGACGGTGGCCTTAGCATCATGGGCTTCGACCGTTTCCACGAACCGAGCCGAGGCACGGGCATGCAGCCCTTTCTCGTTGATGATCTGCAGGACCGTGGTGATGCCGTCCATCGTGCCTGCGCTCACGCCGCCCCTTCGGCGTTCAGGATCGAATTGGCAGAGTTCACGTATTTGCGTCCGGCCTCCAGCGCGCTTCGCACAGCCTCGTCCAGGTCCCGATCCCGCATCTTCGCAAGCTTCACCAGCATCGGCAGATTGGCGCCGTAGATCACCTCGACCCCCGGCTCCGACATGACGCCGTGCGCGAGGTTCGATGGCGTACCGCCAAACATGTCCGTGACGACCACAACACCCGCCCCCTGGCGCACGTCGGCAACCGCCTGCTCGATCATGTTCTGACATTTGCGCAGATCGTCATTAGGCCCGATCGCAATTGCCCGCATGCCGTCTTGTGGTCCCACGACATGCTCGGTCGCGGCCAACAGAGCCTCGGCCAGCGCACCATGTGCCACGATCACAAGCCCGATCTGCGCCCCAGCCTTGGTCGTCATCGTCCGCGCGCACCCTTCTGATCAAGCTCGCGGTGACGGACCGACACGGGCCAATTCTGCTCACGCAGATGCGCGGCCAGACGCTCGGCCACCGTCACAGACCGGTGCATGCCGCCGGTGCAGCCCAGCGCCACGGTCAGGTAGGCCTTGCCCTCGGCGCGATAGGCCGGCAGCAGAAGTTCAAGCATATCGCAAAGTTTCCCGAAAAACGCCCCGTAGAGCGGATCCGCCCTGACAAAACCCTGAATGGCATCGGTGCGTCCGTCAAGGTGCCGCAGATCCTCATCCCAGTACGGATTGCGCAGAAACCGGCAATCAAGGACCATATCGGCCGAAACCGGCACGCCGCGCTTGTAGGAAAACGACTGGATCGTCACCGAAAGCCCGGCGGACCGGTCGAGCGCGAAGCGCGTCTCCAACTCCGCCTTGAGTTCGTGCGGTGTCATCTCGGTCGTGTCGATCACCACATCGGCGCTTTCACGGACCTCCATCAGAAGATCGCGCTCCCGCACGATTCCGGTGGCAGCGTCCTCGGCAGGGGCCAACGGATGGCGGCGCCTGGTCTGGTTGAAACGGGCCAGCAGTTTCTCGTCATCGCAATCGAGGAAGACCAGAATGGTCCCAGCCCGCCAACGGCTGCGCAGCGCATCGACCGTATCCATCACGGCACGGGCGGAGAACCCGCGCGACCGGGTCTCGATCCCGACAGCGATCGGCGCCGGGGTCCCTGCGACAGGCTCGATCAACGCTTCGAACAGATTGAGCGGAAAGTTGTTGATCGCCGCGTAACCCAGATCTTCCAGCGCTGCGACGGCAGTGCTGCGCCCGGCCCCGGACATGCCCGTCACGGCAACGACCAAAGGCGCCGGCTGGCGTGACGGTTGCCCATCGCGTCGGTCTCCGGCGGGGCCTGTCGTATCGTCTTTCACCCGGGTTTTGCCCTTTCAGTCCAGTGCAACCGTCCCATGCGACCGCAGCAGAACAACGATCGCTGCGGCCAATCCGTGACGGCGCTCCCCGAGGATGACCGGACACGGGATCCCGAGCAAGTCACGGAACTGTGGCGACGGCAGGCGTTCCGCGGTGCGCGCCAGATCGACGACATACGCGCAGGGCGCGCACGCGACGCTGTCCGTCGCGCGAATGATGCCGATCCCGCGCGCTTCGATCAATCCCTTCAGAACCGGTGGAGCCGACAGCAGTACCCGGTCGCCATCGCGGGCCAGGTCAACTCGGTCATCGGCGATCAGATGCCCACCCAAGGCCATGATTTCCAAGCCAAGAGTGCTTTTGCCCGACCCCGACGGCCCGGTGATCAGGCATCCCCGCCCATCGACCGAGACAGCGCTTGCATGAAGCTGCTCGGTCTGGGCAGGCGTCATTCGGGCAGCTCGAAAACGAATCGCGCCCCTTTGGGCCGGTCGCCGCCCTCTATGACCTCGCGGTTCTCGGCCCAGATCTCTCCGCCATGCGCTTCGATGATCTGGCGCGAAATGCTGAGACCAAGGCCCGAGTGGTTCCCGAAGACTTCCGTGTCGGGACGTTCCGAATAGAATCGCTCAAAGATCGATTGCAGGTTGTCTGGTGGGATTCCCGGCCCCTCGTCCTCGACCGCGACGCGCACCATGCCGCCCTTCAGTTTTTCGCCGGTGACGGAAATCGTGCTCCCGCGCGGCGAGAACGACAGCGCATTCCCCAGCAGATTCGTGACGACCTGGGCGAGACGCCCCTCCAGCCCGTGTGTCAGAAACGCCCCTTTGGGGAGATTCGTGACAACGCGAACATCGTTGTCAGCGCCCTGCGCCTCGGTCACACCGGCCAGCATGGTGATCAGCTCACCCAGATCGAGTGATTCCATCCGCTCGCGGACCAGTTCGGCATCGAGTCGCGACGCGTTCGAGATATCCGTGACAAGCCGATCCATGCGTTTGACGTCGTTTTGAATGACGTCCAGCAGGCGCTGGCGCTGCTCCGGTGTCTTTGCATAATGCATCGTCTCAACTGCAGACCGCAAAGATGTCAGCGGGTTCTTGATCTCGTGCGCCACGTCCGCGGCAAAGCTCTCGATCGCATCGATTCGCGTGTAAAGCGCCGAAGTCATCCGGATCAGCGCATCGGACAATTCGCCAATCTCGTCGGTCCGGTGCGTCAGATCGGGGATTTCGGGCTTGTCGGGATTCAGCGGACGCGCGGCGTTGGCGCCTTCGGATTGCGCTGCCTTGGCGAGCATCCGGATCGGGCTGGCGATCATGTTGGCGAGCAGGATCGACAGCAGCACCGAGACGATCGAGGCCAGGAAGAACACCTCCATCACCGCCTTGCGCTCATCCTCGACGAAGCTCTCGATGTCGCCGCCAACGGTCGAAAGCTGCAGGACACCCATGATCGCCTTCAACCGCGTGATTGGCAGCGCGACCGACACGACAACCTCGCCCTGGCTGTTGACGCGCACCATATGCGCGATCTGGCCACGCGCGGCACGCAACACCTCCTCATCCCGGCTGATGCCGGCGGTCGGCACCTCGTAATAGATCTCCGGAACTTCGGCGAAGTAACTGGCGATCTGATCGTAGAGCCGCTCGAATCGACCGACGATCTCGTTGATACGCCCGGGTTTCACCGGCGGCGGCAGCTCGTTCACCTCGATCGGAGGGCCCGCGCCGGAAAGGTTATAGGTGTCCGCGGTAAGGCGTTGCCCGCGATCGTAAAGCCTGATCCGAACACCCGTCGGCTGCGCAAGACGCGTCAGCACGGTCGAGGATGTCACCGGATCATAGGCAGGCTTGCCGTCGAACTCGGTCGCGGCGGTCTCGGCGATCCCGATAGCGATGATCTCGCCCTGCTTGCGCAAACTGTCGACATAGACATCGATCAGGTTGCGCTTGTCGTTCGAGAGATAGGTCATCCCGGCGACCAGCAAGGCAAGGCCGATCAGGTTGAAGAAGATGATCCGCCGCTGCAGCGACGAAAACGGAGCCGATTGCTTCAGCCCCTTGATGATCCGTGCACGCGACGAGGCCGGCCTGGGCCGGTCGTCCAGTCCGATCGGACCCGAGTCGGACGCGTCGTATCCCGGCCGCGTCAGCACTTACACGTCAGACTTCCCGGTAGCGGTAACCGACACCGTACAGCGTTTCGATCGAGTTGAAGTCATCGGCGACCTCGCGGAATTTCTTGCGGATACGCTTGATGTGGCTATCGATGGTCCGGTCGTCCACATAGACCTGATCATCATAGGCCGCGTCCATGAGTTGGTCACGGCTCTTCACGAAACCCGGCCGCTGCGCGAGCGCGTGCAGGATCAGGAACTCCGTGACGGTCAGCGTGACAGGATCGCCGTTCCAGACGGTCGAGTGGCGCAGCGGATCCATCTCGAGCTTGCCGCGCTTGATGACCTTCTCGGCCTCGGCGCGTTCGGCAGTGCCTTCCTCCAGCGCCTCGCGGCGCCGCAACACGGCCCGGATACGCTCGACCAGCAGGCGCTGACTGAACGGCTTGCGGACATAATCATCAGCGCCCATGCGCAGGCCGATGACCTCGTCGATCTCCTCGTCCTTGGACGTCAGAAAAATCACCGGCATGTCCGTCTTCAGGCGCAGCCTGCGCAACAGTTCCATACCATCCATGCGCGGCATCTTGATGTCCAGAATGGCCAGGTCAGGCTGCGTCTGGCTCAAAGCCGTCAAGGCCGATGCGCCATCGGTGTAGGTGCGCACTTCGAAGCCCTCGGCTTCCAGCACCATCGATACCGATGTCAGAATATTTCGATCATCATCGACCAAGGCGATCGTGGCCATGCGGTCCCCCTCTCAAATTTGTCCGGCGCAGTCTATGTCATGATTGCAAGAATCTCGCCGAAGTTTCGTACCTTTAGACATTTTATTGCCGCCGGGTCGAGCATTTGCAAAACGCATATGACCAAGTTTTGCCGTGATTGCGGCAGGAATCAGACAGGGTATGCGCGCTGATATGACCTGCTATGCGCACGAAAATTGCGTGTGGACGACGATGGACTTTCCGCTTAGAACGCCCGTCCAGAAAATTGGTGCCGACGCGCGTGGGGAACCCGCGGATCGCTGCTTGCGGTTCGACGCGGCCAGGAAGCTGGCGCAAACACCGGATCTGAGCATTCAGGAGGCGAGCCGCCCAGGGCGCCGCGATTGACGAAACCATCAGGAGTTGTACCACCATGGAGACAGGTGTCTTCAATCCCGCGAAACCTCTGGCAGATTCTGGCATCACCGGGCTCGGCGCAATCCATTACAACCTGATCGAACCGGCACTTGTGCAACACGCGGTCTCGCGCGGCGAAGGGGAGCTTGGCCGCGGTGGAGCGTTCCTGTGCGAAACCGGAAAGCACACGGGCCGCAGCCCGCAGGACAAGTTCGTGGTGCGCGAGGCGTCGGTCGAAGACACGGTCTGGTGGGACAACAACAAGTCGATGGACCCGGCCAAGTTCGAGGTTCTCAAGGCCGACATGTTCGAGCACCTCAAGGGCCGCGAGGTCTTCGTCCAGGATCTTTATTGCGGGGCCGATCCAGCGCATCGCCTGAACGTGCGCATGGTCAACGAAATGGCATGGCACTCGCTGTTCATCCGCCACCTGCTCCGCCGTCCCGAGGTCGCGGAACTCGCCTCGTTCGTGCCGGAATTCATGGTCGTCAACGTGCCCAGTTTCAAGGCCGACCCCGAGCGCCACGGCTGCCGGTCCGAGACCGTGATCGCCGTAAGCTTCGAACAGGGCCTGATCCTGGTCGGCGACAGTTCATATGCCGGCGAGAACAAGAAGGGCATCTTCTCGGTCATGAATTACATCCTGCCGGGCAAGGGTGTTATGCCGATGCACTGCTCGGCCAATCATGCGGTCGGCGAAACGGGCGATGCGGCGATCTTCTTTGGCCTGTCAGGCACCGGCAAGACCACGCTTTCGGCCGATCCGAACCGCACACTTCTGGGCGATGACGAGCACGGCTGGACCGACGAAGGCATCTTCAATTTCGAAGGCGGCTGCTACGCCAAGACGATCAACCTCTCGGCCGATGCCGAGCCCGAGATCTATGCGACGACATCGATGTTCGGCACCGTGGTCGAGAACATGGTATACGATCCGCACACCAAGGAACTCGACTTCAAGGACGAGAAACTCACGCCGAACATGCGCTGCGCCTATCCGCTGCACTACATCGGCAACGCCTCGGCGACGGGACAGGCTGGCATCCCGAAGAACCTGGTCATGCTGACCTGCGATGCCTTCGGGATCATGCCGCCGATCGCGCGGCTCAGCCCTGCCCAGGCCGAGTATCACTTCCTGTCGGGCTTCACCGCCAAGGTCGCCGGTACGGAAAAGGGCCTGAAAGGCGCGCAGACGACCTTCTCGACCTGCTTCGGTGCGCCGTTCATGACGCGCCGCCCCGAGGTCTATGGCGCGCTCCTGCGCGAGAAGATCGCCGAGCACGGCGTGACCTGCTGGCTGGTCAATACCGGCTGGACGGGCGGGGGCTATGGCACGGGCTCGCGCATGCCGATCCGGGCAACCCGCGCTCTGCTGACCGCGGCGCTCAACGGGTCGCTGAACGAGGGCGAGTTCCGGGTCGATCAGAATTTCGGCTTCGAAGTCCCGGTGACGTGCGAGGGCGTCTCGGACGTGCTCCTGACCCCGCGCCAGACCTGGGAAGATCCCGCCGCCTACGACAGCCAGGCCGCGGAACTGGTCCAGATGTTCGTCGACAATTTCGCCCAGTACGAATCGCATGTCGGCGATGCCGTGAAGGCTGCGGCCCCGAAGGCCGCCTGATCACACAATGAGCGGCTTTGCGGTTGCCTGCGGACATCAGGTCACCGCTGACGCCGCGGCCGAAATTCTGCGCAGCGGAGGCACGGCCGTCGATGCCGCCATCGCGGCGGCGCTGACAGCTATGGTTGCCGAGCCGGTGCTCGCCGGGCTTCTCGGCGGTGGCTTTCTGATGATCCGCGAACCCTCGGGCCAGGCGCGCTTGCTCGATTTCTTCGTTCAGACGCCGTCACGCGTCTTGCCCGACAATGACGTGTCGATGGACGCGATCACCGCCGATTTTGGCACCACGACCCAAGACTTCCACATCGGTCCCGGCACGGTGGCCGTACCCGGAATGGCCCCTGGCCTTTGGGAAGCTCATGCGCGGTTCGGCCATTTGCCGATGACAGAAATCGCCGCCCCGTCCATGACCGCGGCCCGGCAAGGCGTCCAACTGACCGGGTATCAGGCGCGACTGGCGCAGATCGTGGCGCCGATTCTGACCGCGACGGACGGTGCAAAAGCCCTGCACTGCGCCGACGAAACCTTGCTCAGCGAAGGCGCTCTCTATCGCAATGCCGACTTCGCAGCCGTGATCGAGGAATATGCGCACGAGGGCCCGCGCTTCGTCACCGAGGGCGAGATCGCAAAAGCGTTGCTGACGCTACAGGACACAGGCGGCCAGGTCACGACAGATGACCTGAGATCCTACACGCCTTTGTGGCGCGATCCGCTTCAACGCCAGCGCGGCGGCGCGCGGGTGCGGCTCAATCCGCCACCCTCGATGGGTGGGACCCTGATCGCATTCGGCCTCGACATCCTGCCGGACCAACCAACGCTCGGCGATATAGTGCGCACTCTGGAAGCAACCGCGCAGGCGCGGCTTGATACGGACATCATGCGCGACCCGGCAGGCGGGGCCGCGCGCCTGCACGCACCCGATCTGGTCGAGGCCTATCACGCGCGCGTCCGGACCCACCGGGCCGCCACGCGGGGCACGACACATATCTCGATCATCGATGGCGACGGCCAGGGTGCGGCGCTGACGCTGTCCAACGGCGAGGGCTGCGGCCACGTGCTCCCCGGCACTGGCATCATGCCGAACAATATGCTGGGCGAGGACGATCTGTTGCCGGACGGCCTGCAATCCTGGACGCCGGGCCGGCGGCTTTCCTCCATGATGGCGCCGCTGGTCGTTGACTGGCCGGATGGGCGGTTCGCGATGGTGGGGTCCGGCGGCTCGAACCGGATCCGCACGGCACTTGTCCAGGTTCTGTCCGGGCTGATCGACCAGAACGCCCATCTGGTCGATGCGATTGATGCCCCGCGCGCTCACGTGGAAATCGCCCCAGACGAGGACGGGCGACTGGCAACGCATATCGATTTCGAAGATCTGGGCGACCCGGAAGCGCGCGATCTGATCACCCAGGCCTGGCCTCAAGCCCGCCTCTGGTCCGAACGATCGATGTTCTTCGGTGGCGTCCACGCGGCCATCGCAGGCCCCTCTGGCCGCCGCGATGCGGCAGGCGACCCTCGACGGGCCGGTGTCTCGGTTCTGGGCTGAACGCCCTCGGCAGCACCGCGCGGGGGGTGCAGGGGGTGGGCGGGTGGGCCTTCACCCCCCGCGCGGCATCACTTCGCCGAAGTCCTTGGCGTGACCTTCAACCAGATCCCGTTGCGCGACCGAACCGTCAGATGCGCCATCGGCTCCGGCACGCGGCCATCGACCGGCTCGAACCGGAAACGCGCCGCCAACAACCCGAGCAGCAGGATTCCCTCCTGCATCCCAAAGGCCGCACCGGTGCAGACGCGCGGACCGGTCGAGAACGGGATCCAGGCCTCGCGCCCGGCCTTACGCCCCGCCTCCGTGCGCCATCGGTCCGGGTCGAACACGTGCGGGCGGTCCCAGATCCGCTCATGCCGCCCCATATGCCAGGGCGACAGGATCAGGGGGGAGCCCGGCGCGATCTCCTTGTCGCGCATCTGCACAGGACAGGTCGCCTCACGGATCATCATCGGGACAGGCGGATAAAGCCGCAGCGTCTCGCGGAAGACATCGCGCACGAAGCCGAGCCGCCGCATATCCGACAGGCTCGGCGTCCCCCCGAAAACCGGCGCTGCCTCGGCGTGCATCCGATCCTGCACATCCGGACAATTGGCAATCAGGTAAAGCGCCCAGGCCAGCGCCGAGGCCGATGTCTCGTGCCCTGCCAGGAAGAAGATCGCCATCTGATCGGCCATCTCGGCCTCGTCGAAAACATCGCCCGTCACCGGATCGCGCGTCGTCATGATCGCAGTCGCCAGATCCCACGGCGCCGAACCAGCATCGATCTCCCGCCGGCGTTCCTCGACAAAGGCCATCAGCAGCAGCCGGATCTCGCGCGCTGCCCTGCCCTTCTTCCAGCGCGACGGTCCAAGGCGCGGGAACCAGGCGGGGATGCGCATCAGATCCGCCGGGCTCATCATCGGAGCGGCCAGTTGATATCGCCGAAAGGCATGGAAAACCCGCGTCGCGGCCTCGGTCGTAATCGGTTGCGAAAACAGCGTCCGGAAGATCACGTCAGCCGCGGCGTGCGAGGTCTCGAACTCGATCTCGACCGGATCGCCGGTCGCCAACTGCTCCATCCGTCCGGTCATCTCGTGCCCGGCCTTTAGCATCGGCGCGAAGGTCTCGCGCAGGCGCCCGCCCTCGAAGCTCGGGTCGATGATCCGGCGTTGCCGCTTCCAGGTTTCGCCGTTGGTGACGAAGACGCTGTTGCCCAGCAGATCGCCGATCGTCTGCCGGACGATCTCCGATTTCGGAAAGGTATCCGGCTCGTCGACCAGGATGCGCCGGACCAGATCCGGCTGGTTCGGCATGTACGCACTGTACCAGGGGGTTCGAACTTCGGTGAGCCAGGCACGGTAGAGCTTGCGCGGCAGGGCCGCGAACAGGTTGCGCCGCGCCCTCAACCAGATCCGCCAGAACGGCAGGTTGTCCGGGCGTTCCGGCGGCATGGGCGGCGTGTACCCCGTGTCTGCGTCAGGCGATCCATGACCAAGATCGAGCCGCTGTTCTCCCAACGATCAGCCCTGATGCAGAACCGGTGCCACCGGGTCGGCCTTCATCGACGGCGAACAGTCCCGCCCGGCAAAGCGCGTGCTCAGCGCCAGTGGACCCGCCGTCGCCTCAAAATAATCGAAGATCGAGGGATTGGCGAAGGCACACAGATACTGGAAGTGCATGCGCAGCAGGCGCCAGCGATACTGGCGCAGTTGTTCAGGATCCATGGTCTGGCGGAAGGCCGCCGAGATCACGACCGGGTTCAGCGCATCCGCCGGCCGCCCATGCGCCCGGCAGTTCGCCGCCGGATCCGTCAGTGCAAAGCAGGCGCCGTCCCCCGGCGCTGTGACATCCAGCCAGAAGATCCGCGCGTTATCAGCGATCCGGGCAAGATCTGCGCGCAATTCCTCGGCCTTTGGCAGAAAGCTTGTCATCGCGATGCTCTGGCCGAGTGTCATCAGCGCCAGAGGCGTGGACGGTTGAGACGCTGACCGATCAATGCAGCGCGACAGCGCGGTGATCGCCAGTTGCGCACCGGAGGAATGGCCAACGATCAGGACTTCGTCGTAGTCGCCGCCATCAAGCGCCTCGGCAATCTGTTCGGCAAACTCATCCAGACGCTGCGACAAAGCCTCGGGGTACGCGCCTGCATCCTGCGCCGAATAGCCGAGGTCGTTGACCATGAAGTAGATCATCATCTGTTCCTCGAACAGACGCGTCGCCCACATCGAGATCGCAAAACCACCAAGGCCGATCACACCGGCAAGCCAGATCGGAACCTGCACCGCCGCGACAGACAGCATTGCAGCGGACGTGCCGATCAAGGCACCGAACAGCAGATAGAAGATCATCAGGAAGGCCGGGACCAGACCGGCAACCAGGGGACCGCTGCGCAAGCGCCACATGGAGCGGATCGCCCCGCTGGAGAGATAGATCCACAGCGTCTTGAACATCAGCGCATAGACATACCGCAGTGAAGGCCGGAACGAATGGCGCACGATATCGTCCCAGCCAAGGAACTCGAACTCGGTATTCGTCTCGAGATCCTCGCTGCGAAACCGGGCATTCCAGCGGTAGTTGCCGTTCTCGGCCCGCGGCATACCGCCGACATGCAGGTCATATCCTGAAATCGCTGCCTGCGTCGGCCCTTCCTTGCGGTAGAGCTCACGATAGCGGCGGGGGCCGAGCGGATCGAAACCCGAGACGTAGAACACTTTCCGGCGCGCGACGGTCGTCTGAACCGGCAGAGCCGTCTCAGCATACTCCCCGATCAGCGCAGATGTCGCCGGTGAAATATTCAACGAATCCCCCAAGAGACTGGAAACAGCTTACAAACCGTTCAGACCGTGCGTACCCGAAAATGGTTACTGGCACACTTCGAATTTCGAAGATTTCAGTCTTAGCCAATCTCGGCAAGACTGGGGAAGGTTTCCAGCAGAAAGTAGGCGAGACGCTCAAAATTGCCGGTAATCATCATCAAACCGACTGTAATAAGCAGCATCCCCATAACCTTCTCAACCATGGGCATGTGTTTGCGGAAATTACGAGCCCAGCGCAGGAACGGGCCAACGAAAAGGGCTGCGATCAGAAACGGCATGCCCAGACCCAGCGCATAGACGCCCAGCAGGGCCGTCCCGGCGGACAAGGTCTCCTCCTGTGCGGCCAGGGACAGGATCGCCCCCAGGATGGGCCCGATGCACGGTGTCCAGCCGAACGCGAAGGCGACGCCGATCACATAGCTCGCGCCGAACGATCCGGCTTTTTGCGGCCCTTCGAACCGTACCTCGCGGTCCAGGATCGGCAAGCGATCCGTCGACCAGGCCCGGCCGATGCCGAAAAATACGGCCGCGATCGCAAAGATCCAAAGGGCATCGACAAAGAACGCCTCGCTCGCCAACCCCTCGGCCGACAGCGCGGTAAATGCCCCCATGATCGCGATGACAACGGCGGCGACCCACAACGATGCGCGGAGACCCCAGAAGTGCAGCCCCAGCCCGAAGATGATGCCGCCCGCAACGAACGAGAACTCGGGCTTGTAGCGCACCAGGACCTGCCCGAAGATCGACGCCCCCATACCGAGCATGACGAACACGGTCGCCAGCCCCAGGACAAAGAACACGGCAGATATGAACACGCGCCGTGTGATGGCCGGGTCGATCTCGCGATCATCGCCCGAGATCTGGTCGAGCGTCGTGCCACCCAGATAGGCCAGGTATGGCGGCGCCAACGGCAGGACGCAGGGCGACAGGAAACTGATGATCCCCGCGAAGAACGCCGTGAATACGCCGATTTCCATCATTCGTCCTGCCTCTCGCCCGGTTCCCGCATATAGTCAGAACATGCCGCGGGCTTAAGTCACCATCCCGTTACGCGATCGTAACATCACTTCTGACGGGCAAGATACGCGACAATTGCTTCGATTTCCTCTGCGGTCAGGCGCGGGCCGCCGAATTGCGGATCGCGCTCGTCCTTGCGCTGACCCAGTTCGTAATACCCCGGCATCGACGTCAGCGGGTTGATCAGCTTCGGCGCGATCAACCACATTCGGATCTCGCCCACCTCCATCCGGCTGGCCAGTCCGGACAGCCTGGGCGCCGACTGCCCATCGGCATTGGGCTGCGCACCCGGCCCGCCTGGCGAGCCATGGCATCCCGAACACCCGGTCAGCGTGCGATCGAAATAGAGCTTGCGGCCTGCCTCGGCATCACCGGGCCGCCCGGTCAGGCTGGCCGGGATCGTCCGGCCATCGACAATCACATAGGACGCCACGGTCTGGGCAATCGCGGCAGGCGACCAGACCGCACCTGCCAGCAGCAGACCCGCCACTCCGGACATCCATGTCACCGGCCACATCGCCGACCTCATCTGCTCCTGCGCTCAGGCCCGCTCTACTTGCAGGACCATCACCGATGCAATAGGTCGCGCAGCATGACAGGCGAGGATCCCACGACCGAAGAACTCGACACACGCGGCCTGCTGTGTCCGTTGCCGGTGCTCAAGGCGCGCAAACGCCTGTTGTCACTGCCGGGCGGCGCGCGGTTGCGGGTCATCGCCGACGACCCAGCCGCACGAGTCGACGTGCCCCATTTCTGCACCGAACAGGGCCACACGCTGGCCGATCAGACGGATCTGGAAGACGGCGTGCTGGCGTTCGTGATCGTCAACAAAGGCGGCTGAGGGCCTAGTTCTTGCGCTTCTTGAACACCGCGCACGGATCCTCTCGCTCGGCGGGCGGCACAAACCAGACAAAGTCATAGGGCAGCTCTGATCCGCCGACCGCCTCCGGCGCGATCCCGATGTCTGCCTCCAGCAGTCCGACCGACAGGACCGACAGATCGTCGCCCAGATACGTGCCGACCCCGCGATCCGTCCGCGTGTGGCCGTTCCCGGCAATCACCGCGACCTGACCGACCTTCGCCGCCCGCGCCCGCAGGACCGCCGATGCCAGGGCCGCATCGCGCAGCCGTTGCGCCTCGATCATGCCGGGCGCCATTTCCTTCGGCAGATGACCGCAATGGGCGACGACCATCTCGTCCTCCAGCGCGGCCTGAATGTCCTCAGCCAACGGCTTGTCCAGACGGTCTGCCATCGGCGGATCCAGCGGGATGGCCGCCGCGCCAT
Source organism: Pseudomonadota bacterium (assembly GCA_038534135.1). Classification (GTDB taxonomy): domain Bacteria; phylum Pseudomonadota; class Alphaproteobacteria; order Rhodobacterales; family Rhodobacteraceae; genus Thermohalobaculum. The sequence continues at coordinate 46,085 of JBCAXJ010000020.1, forward strand.
CCGTCATCGACCGCCGTACTTCGTCGCGGTCCAGGGCTGCCCCCTTGATCAGACCCGGCGTGAAGTACTTGAAGACAGGCCGGTAAAGATCCCAGGCGGGCCAGCCAAGCGTATCCCACGCCACCGCCTTGCCGATCCCGACCGTCTCGCCACCATCGGCCAGATAGGCGTTCAGATCCGCCTCCTGCGCGATGGGGATCATCTCGACCGCCAGCGCCACAGGCTGCAGCAAGCGCACCAGCGCACCCTGCGCCATGTGCGCATCGGCGTTGTCGTGCACCTCGCCCAGCAGCGCCACATCTGCACCGGACAAGGCCTCGACCAGTGCCGCCCGGTCAATTTCCTGGCCCGTGCGCAGATCCCAGATTCGGTGCTCCAGCGCCGAGCCATAGCTTTCCGCGCGGGCCAGACCTGCGCTCAACACCACCAAAATCACCGCAATCCAGCGCATTCCCGGCCCTCCAACAGCCATGTTTGCCATAACACCGTCATCGGCGCGCCAAACGCCCGACATGCCGTGCCGCTAGCGCAAGCGTTGCAAACGCATTATGTTGCGCCGCGTAACGATGGTCCGAAAAGCCGGACCGGCAAGGCGAACGGGGACCACATGCAAGCATCCTGGATCGGCTGGGTGGCCTTTCTTGTGCTCGGCGCGCTCATTACGATGACCTCGTGCCAGGCCTATTTTGGTGCCGAAAGCCCACCCGCGCAAGGGAGCACGAACTGATGGCGCAGCGGTTCGGCGGAAAGTACAGCCCCGGTGCAGGCAAGCCCACCGGCGAAGGACCAGCCAGTCCGACCCCGCCCCCGAACCGGTTTCGCGGCCAAAGCGCCAGTTCCGTGGATGTCCGCGGGCTGGCGATGTTCGTCTTCCCAACGCCGCTCTTGTTCGCGGCACTGGGTGCGGTCGGCGACAACGCGATCCGCATGGCGACCTTCCTGCTGGCCTATGCCGTTCTGATGTTCGGCGCATTCCTGCTGCGCGAGGGCCAGAAAGCCCACGCCGCCTATGACGCGCGGTCGATCGCCAAGGCCCCGGCATTCCCGCGCAAGGTCTCTGCGGCCGTGCTGGCGGGCTCGGGCGTGTTCCTCGCGACCTGGATGGCAGCACCGCCGACGGCGGGAAATGCCCTCATCCAGGCGGCGGCCCTGGGCGGCAACCTGATCAATGCGCTCCTTTTCGGCGCGCTCACCACCGGCGCGCATCTGATGGCATTCGGCATCGACCCGATGAAGAACAAGGGTGTCGAAGACGCCAACATCCACCAGGCCGAACTCGACCGCGTGACCGAAGCATTGGACAAGGCCGAAGCAAAGCTGAAATCGATCGAAGACCTCGCCCACACGCTGCGCGACCGCGAGATCGACACCAAGGTCGGCACGCTGAACGCCACGGTCCGCCAGATGATCAAGCTGGTCGAGGAGGATCCCCGTGATCTGTCACGGGCCCGGCGTTATCTCGGCGTCTACCTCAAGGGTGCCGAGGACGCGACGCGCAAATATGCCACCAATGCCGAGCGGCTGAACGACCCCAATCTGCGCGACGACTATCTGGCGCTCCTGACCGATCTGGAAGCCGGTTTCCAGCGCGGCAAGGACAGCCTGCTGGTCGACGACCGCGCCGATCTGGAAGTCGAGATCGAAGTGCTGCGCGAGCGGCTGGAACAGGAAGGCGCCTGAGCGCGCCCGGAACGGACAAACCCAACATCCAGGAGGAGTGAACCCATGGACGCTCAAGCAGAGAAGGCGACCAAACTGGCCGAAGAAGTGACGGCCGAGGTTGTCGAGGTGCTTCCCGATCCGGTCGCAGATGTGATCCCCTACGAGCAGGCCGACCCGGAACTGAAGGCCGAAATTGACCGCCGCGTCGGCGAGTTGGACATGACCAACACCCAGACGATCATCAAGTTCGGCTCGTCCTCGCAGCAGGAACTGACGGCGCTCAGCGACCAGATGCTCGACGGTGTGCGCAACAAGGACCTCGGCCCGGCGGGCGACGCGCTGCGCAACATGGTCGGCACGATCCGCGGCTTCGACACCTCCGAACTGGATCCGAACGCCAAGAAAAGCTGGTGGCAGCGCATCTTCGGCGGCGGTGCGGCGATCCACGACTTTGTCGCGAAGTACGAAGGCGTGCGCGGCCAGATCGACTCGATCACCGACAATCTGCTGGATCACGAGACGACGCTCCTCAAGGACGTCAAGATGCTCGACAAGCTCTACGAGCGCAGCCTGGACTTCTACAACGAACTGGGTCTGTACATCTCGGCGGGCGAGGCGAAGCTGCACACGCTCGACACGGTCGACATCCCCAAGGAAGAGGCCGATGTCGACAAGGAAGGGTCCGATGCGATCCTCGAGGCACAGGAGGTCCGCGACCTGCGCTCTGCGCGGGACGAGTTGGAACGCCGGGTCCACGACCTGAGGCTGACCCGCCAGGTCACCATGCAGTCCCTGCCCTCGATCCGGCTGGTGCAGGAGAACGACAAGTCGCTGATCAACAAGATCAACTCGACGCTCGTCAACACCGTGCCGCTCTGGAAGAATCAGCTCTCGATCGCGCTGGCGACGTTCCGGTCCCGCGAGGCCGGCAAGGTCGTCAAGGAAGCCAGCGACCTGACGAACGATCTGCTGACCTCGAACTCCGAAATGCTGCGCCAGTCGAACGCCGAGGTGCGCCAGCAGATCGAACGTGGTGTCTTCGACATCGAGGCGGTCAAGAAAGCGAATGCCGATGTCATCGCCACGATCGAGGATTCGCTGCGCATCGCCGACGAAGGCAAGGCCAAGCGCGCCGCCGCCGAGCAGGAACTGGTCAAGATGGAAGACGAGCTCAAGCAGACCCTCGCATCCTCCCGTGCACGCGAGCAGGCTCCGGCGGAACCGACAGCCTGACCGAATCTGCGTCACTGAAGGCTCGGAATGATCGAAGACCCCGGCGCGGTAGATTGCCCGCGCCGGGGCTTTTCTTTGCGCGGGATCGGATGCGGTCGAACCGCCCGGATATCCGGTTAACGTAGAATTACGTGACTTTTCTCATGTGCGAAATCATGAGATTTCGCAGGCGTTTATCCACGTTGTCTGTGCCGGTATGCGCTTGGATTTCAAAGACCCAGTCCGACCGGTTCGATCAGTTCGGACCCATTGTTCGAGACCTTGCCAACGGCCCGGTCAACTTCGTGAATCTGGACGCGCGAATCGGGGATCGGGCGCATCAACTGGGCGAGATCGCCCTGCCCGTCCAGCCACAGCTGCGCCTCGGCCGCGTCCAGCACCACGGGCGACCGCGGGTGCAGATGCTGCGTCGCTTCACCCGCCGCCGTCGTCAAAATTGTGCATGATGTCAGCGGGTTGCCGCCCGGCTTTGCCTCGGCCCATAAGCCCGCGAACCAGAAGCCCGGCGTGTTGCGTCTCTGCGAAATGAACCACGGCGTCTTCGCGCCCTTCTTGCCGGACCACTCGTAGTAGCCGATTGCCGGGATCAGACAGCGCCGCCGCCTCCAGGCATCGCGGAACATCGGCTTTCCCGCAGCCTCCTCCGAGCGCGCGTTGAAGGTGGTCGCCTTGAACTCGGCCATCGGCTTCTGAAACCAGTGCGGCACCAGCCCCCAACGGCCCACGCGGTGTCGCCATGCGCCCGAGGTGTTCTCAACGAATCCAACAGCTTGCGTCGGCGCGATGTTCCAGTTCGCAGTCGGCCAATCCGGAGGTGGCCAGCCCTGCTCAACCTCGATCGCCAGCCAGTCGACCCAGTCCGATCCGGCAATATCTCCAATTGCAAAACGCCCGCACATTTTTTGCGAAAACTCCAGTCTTCTTTCTCAAGTTACGTTTGATTAAGCATAGAATCGTAAATCGCTAAAGATGAACGGTCGTCTGGTGGGGAGTTTTAGACGATGAAGCATCTTTTTGCTTGGGCCACCGCACTCTCTGCCCGTGTTTGCTTGCTTGGTCTGATCGCTGCGCTCGCCGCCTGTGCGGGCAATATCACACCTGAAACATATCTGCGGCTGACTGAGAAGCTGCAATCAAAGGGCCATCTTCGGGTGGATACAGCACCGCGCGATGTCGTCTACGACGTCCGCGCGCTGGCCGAGAACTTCCAGGAAGTGGCCTTCAGCTATGAATTCCACTTTCAGGGCAAGCGCTTGATCAACAGGCGGCTCGAGAAACCGCTGAAACGCTGGCGCGGCGTGATCCGCTACCGGATGGACGGCGACGGCGTCACGGACACGGACCGGGCCGAGGTCGCGAAGCTGACCGGTCGCCTCGGCGAGCTGACTGGACTTGCCTTCGTGCCGAGCGACGGCGCTCATGACATGCTGATCACGATCGCCAGTGCACCCGACCGCCGCCGAATCAGCAGGATGCTGTCGGACCGCGGCCTGGCCACATACCGCGAAAGATACGACATCTGGCGCAGAAAACCCGGTTGGCTGTGCGGTGCGACGCTCTCGTCCAGCACGGAAGACCCCGCGCGTCTGGTCTTTGCCCACGTTTTCCTTGCCGCCGAGATTACCGGCGTCCTGCGCAAGTCCTGCCTGCACGAGGAAGTCACGCAAAGCCTCGGCCTGACGAACGACAGCGATACCGCGCGCCCGTCGATCTTCAACGACGACCACGAGTTCGCGGTTCTGACGCAACACGACGAGACCCTGCTGCGTCTGCTTTACGACCCGCGGCTCAACCCGGGCATGTCGGCGGTCGAGGCCATGCCGATCGCGCGCCGCATTCTGGACGGAATGCGACCGGATCTGAGCGATCTGTGATGTCACGCAGCAAGGCTTCTCCGTGCCATAGCGGTTACCGCCTCAACGAACCTAATCCAGTCATGGCCGCTACGCCAGTGCCGTAAGCGCACAGACGCGCGGCGCACGGATCGCAACTCACGATTTTTACTATTTTTTTTTCGGCCGCAAAGGCATCATTGCATTGGCGATTTACGCCGTTTGGTTTGGTGTTGAAAAGGCGGTCTCACCCTCATGCTTTCACTGTTCCGGGCTCGAATCCGTAGGTCTTTCCTATGCTTGCCGTGTGTTGCGGTCCTGTCAGCCTGCGCAATACCCCAGACGACCAAAACCGCACCAACCGCTGCTGAAAGCGTTGTGCCGTCCTGTGAGCCACGTGCGATCGATGAGCAAAGTGCTGCGCTCATCGAGATGTGGCGCTTCTACGAGGCCGAACAGCGGGCCGCCGAACGGCTGAGAACCGAGCGTGCGCCGGTGGATGCCCAATTCTCGAATGAAGAGCTCTTGCGTGCGTTCCGTGAAGTCATGTTCTTCGACGAGGCCATCGCCGAGGACGTGTCCTATCGGACGGGACGAATCGAACGCACGTTGGAGAAACGCCGCGATCCAGTGCGCTACGCGATCTTCGGCGCTGGCGTCACACCCTGTGACCGGAACGATGTCGCCGAAGTGGCCGAGATCATTGCGGAAGCCACCGGCCTGACCTTGATCGAAGTCTCGTCCGAGGCTGAAATAGAAGTCATGCTCCTGAACCGCCAGGAACTGGCATCGCTTGCCGGCAAAGTCCGCCAAGCCGGCGCCGAGGCAATGGCCAACGATCTCGCGAGCGGGATGGAGGGCCTGGTCTGCGCTGCCTACCTGTTTCCATCCGAAAAGAAACCAGGACTGGCCGACTACACCATCGTGATTCCCAACGAGGTCAGCGGCATCTTGCGAAAGTCCTGCATCGAGGAAGAGTTCGGTCAGGCCTTCGGCCCTTCTGCCGACTTCGATGGCGCGCGGCCGTCGGTCTTCAACGACGACGAGGAATTCGCGCTCTTCACCCAGCACGACGCGTGGCTTTTCAGAATTCTCTATGATCCCAGATTGGCGGACGGAATGCCCCGCGAAGTCGCGATGCCGATTGCGCGCAAGATCCTTGAAGAGTTGAGACCGGGCGTATGATGCCTCTTGCGCAGCCGCTCTAAGCCATCAGCATCTCGGTGCAACGTACCGGCCTTTCCACGACACCGTTGATCGACAAGGACAGCAGAACCGCGCGAGCGCATGGGTATCAACGCCCATCCTGCGCCGGATTATCGCCAAATTGCAGCCCGACGGTTGAATTCTGCTGTTCCTAGCTGGTGAATAACCAAACAGAATCCGATATGGGTTGCGAGACTTACGTGAGGACGGAGAGCGACATGATCTGGGACATGCTGAAGGGCGAATTCATCGATGTCATCGACTGGACCGATGATACGCGCGACACGATGGTGTGTCGCTTCCAGCGCCGCGACAATGCGATCAAGTACGGCGCGAAGCTGACAGTGCGCGAGGGGCAGGCCGCGGTCTTCATCCATGAAGGCCAACTGGCCGATGTGTTCCAGCCGGGTCTCTACCAGCTCGAAACCAACAACATGCCCATCATGACCACGCTGCAAAGCTGGGATCACGGGTTCTCCTCACCGTTCAAGTCCGAAATCTACTTCGTCTCGACCCGCCGGTTCCAGGATCTGAAATGGGGCACCAAGAACCCGATCATGATGCGCGATCCCGAATTCGGGCCGGTGCGGATGCGCGCGTTCGGGACCTATTCGATCCGGGTGGCCGATCCCGGGCTGTTCCTGCAGGAGGTCGTCGGCACGGACGGAGAGTTCACCGTCGACGAGGTGCAATTCCAACTTCGCAACGTCGTGGTGTCTCGGTTCTCCAACGCACTGGCGTCATCCGGCATCCCGGTACTCGACCTCGCGGCGAACACCGACCAGATGGCCGATTATCTTCAGAAGCGCATCGCGCCTGAAATCGCGGCCTACGGTATCGAAATCCCTGCGCTTCTGGTCGAGAACGTCTCTCTGCCCGAGGCTGTCGAGCAGGCGATGGACAAGCGCACCTCGATGGGCGTGATCGGAGATCTCGGGAAGTACGCGCAGTTCCAGGCAGCCGAGTCGATGCGCGCCGCCGCCGAGAACCCTGGCGCCGGAGGCAACGGCATGGGCGCGGGCCTCGGCATGGGCATGGGCATGGCGATGGCCAACGCGATGGGCGGCGGATTTACGTCTCCGTGGGGGCAAGCGCCGCAGCAGCCTCAGCAACCCGCAGCACCTGCGCCCGCAGCGGCGGCTCCACCGCCGCCACCTCCACCGGCGGTCGAAGTCGTCTACCATATCGCCGAGAACGGTCAGACGACGGGGCCGTTCAGCTTGGCCCGGCTTGGTCGCATGGTCGGCGAAGGCACGTTCAGCCGCGAGACACTCGTCTGGTCGGCGGGCATGCAGGGCTGGACCGCGGCGGGCGAGGTTGATGCCCTGGCCCGCCTGTTCACAGTCGCACCGCCACCGCCACCGCCACCCGCCTGACGCCAAACATCGTGAGCGTTGCTGAGCGTATTTCCTGCCCGTTGTGCAAAGGGCAGATCCGAACCGAACTTGGGCGCAAACGACAGGTCTGCCAGCACTGCGGGCAGGTCTTTTCCTGGGGCCTCACGCTGCAGGGCTCGTCGCGGGCCCTGCAGGAGGCAGCGGTCAGCCTCGCGCATCTTGGCTCGGCGACCCTGGTCCGCTCCAAAAGCCTGCCCTGCCAAAGCTGTGGCGCAGAGTTCCGTGTCAGCGACAAGATCCTCTCTGCCACCTGCCCGTTTTGCGACACCGCCCTTGTCCGCTCGGATCGACATGTGCATGAACACCTCCCGATCAGCGGGTTTTTGCCTTTCGAGATTAGCGAAGATGTCGCGCGCCGCGCCGTCGACGGGTATCTCGCCGGTTCCAACGCCGTAACCCGTCGGCAGCGTCAGCGGATCCTCCGCGAAATGGATCTGCAACCGGCCTATCTGTCCTACTTTTTGTTCGACTCGGATGTGCATGTGCTTGGGCGTGCTCAGAACATCTCCGGCTCGGATGCGTCGCGGCGTACGATCGAACTGAAGGGGTGGGTCGAGGGTCTGCTGGTGCCTGGGTGCGAAACGCAGGGTCAGTTCGCGAGCATCCCGTCGGTGGACGGAGAGGCCTGGTCGCTCTCCGATTTGCGCCGTTTCGACCCGGCCGGGCTGGCCGGTTTGCAGGCCGCATATCCGGTGATCGATGCGCACGAAACGGCGGGAGCCATCACGCCCTGGCTACAAATCAAAATCACCGAGCGGCTGCAAGACGTTCTTTGTGAAGATGAGAGGTCGAGCACGCCCACTTTCTTGCGGCGGGACGACGTGGTCCGCGTTATTCTCGTCCCGGTCTGGCTGGGTCAGTACCAAAACCGCGGCGCCAACCACCGCGTCCGGGTAAACGGGCAGTCGGGAGAGGTCGGGATCGAGGTGCCGGTGCCGACCGTTGGTGGCTTGCTGAGGATACTGTTCGCCGCCACGGCGTTTGCCATGCTTGCGGTGTTCGTGATCCTGCTGCTCGACGATCTCGGGGTGCTGAAGAGCAAGGACGTTCTCGGCCAGTGACGGGAGATCGCCACACCGTTCTCGCGTCGTGCCGCATCTGGTGTCAGTCTCGCGAATCTGCCAGACTCAGCATCGAGCGACCGGGGCCGAGAGACCATGCCAGACACTGCCACCAACGAATTGCCATGCCAGGAATGCGGCGCTCCCCTGACGTTTCAGCCGGGTGCGGGCAAGCTGGTTTGCCAGTTCTGCGGCACCGAGAACGAGATCGAAGGCGCGAACCAACAGGTCTCGCCCTGGGGTGAGAAGACCGGCAAGGGCCCGGAGATCAAGGAACTCGACTACCACGCCGCCCTGAATGACGCGCTGGATGACGCCGAGATCGAGGAAGTCTCGACCATTCGGTGCCCTGGTTGCGGGGCCGAGGTCTCGCTCGATGCCTCGACCCTGGCCGATGACTGTCCGTTTTGCGCGACGCCGCTGGCGAAGGAGGTGAGCCATTCGCACCGGCATCCGAAGCCGCAAGGCGTGCTGCCATTCGCCTTTGGCGAGCGCGATGCACGGCAGAAGATGGCCGACTGGCTGGGTTCGCTCTGGTTCGCGCCGAACAGCCTGAAGAAGTATGCCGAGGCCGGGAGGCCTTTGGCCGGTGTCTACCTGCCCCACTACACCTATGACGCTGTCGGGGACGCCGACTATCAGGGGCAGCGCGGAGACGCCTATTACGTCACGCGCACCAGGACGGTGATGGTCGACGGGAAGCCGCAACAACAGACCTATCAGGAGCGCCGGATCCGCTGGAGGCCGGTCTCGGGCCACGTCCGCCACGTTTTCGATGACGTACTCGTCCAAGCGTCGGATACCATGGGTCCGGCCAGCCAAACCGCTGAGTATGGCGGCCGGTCCTGGGATCTCGCGGCACTGGAACCTTACAGGACGGAGTATCTGGCCGGGTTTCGAGCGGAAGCTCCCGGGGTGGCGCTGGACCAGGGTTATGCCCGTGCCAATCAGGTGATGGAGCAGATGCTGATCCGCGATATCAAGTTCGACATCGGCGGCGATGCGCAGCAGATCACATCGATGCGGGCGCACTATGCGGACATCACGTTCAAACACGTGCTGCTTCCGGTCTGGCTGGCGAGTTATCGCTGGAACAACAAACCGTTCCGGGTCGTGGTAAACGGGCGCACGGGACAGGTCAGCGGTGAGCGTCCCTACAGCTGGTGGAAGATCGCGATCGCGGTGATCCTGGGACTGCTCGTCGCAGGAGCCATCGGGTACTTCGTGGCCATGAACCAGAGCATGGGCGGTTTCTGAACCGCAATCGTCCTGTTGAAGGAAACGAGCGCACTAAGCTGTGGATAACTAACGGAGCGTTAATCTTCTGTTGTGAGTCGTATCCGACCATCCAGCGGAGATGGGAGCACTCCGATGTCGATGCCGTTTATCGTCCACAGCCACATTCCGAAGACCGGCGGCAGCGCGCTGAACCGGCGTTTCCTGTTCAACCGGTTCGGCGAGGACGGCGTCTACCCGCTCTACCGATATGTCTTCGAACGCGCCTCGCGCTTGCCCCGGCGCCATGTGGCGCGCGCGATGCGCAGCTTCGCCGCGGCCGGGCATGTTCCATTCGGATTCTTTGACGAAGTTTATCCTGATGCGGTCTACATCTCGGTCTTCCGGGAACCCGTGTCCCGCTTCGTGAGCTTCCTCAATTTCGTTCTGTCCAACCCAAAACATGCAATGCGCGAGCGTTTGCCAGCGGCGCTGTTCGAGAACGCTGCCGACAATCCCGATGCGCTGATCGCAGCAGTGCTGTCCGAGCCGCGTCTGACGGTGGTGCATTCGAACGCACAGACACGTCTGGCGAGTGGCGCCCCCCGCCTGGGCGACATGGCGGTCACCGGCGACCATTTGCGCGCCGCGTTCCGAAACCTTGGGCAGGCACGCTACCTGACCGGCGTGCAAGAGGATCTGCCCGATCTGCTGGTGCGCCTGCATGCCGAGTTTCCAATGACGGCGCAGTCGATCCCGATGCAAAAAAGCTCGGCGAACTTGGAGAAACGGCTTCCGCGTACGTTCCGCCTTGCCGATCTGACACCGCGCAGCCTCGATCGCATCGCGGCGGCGAATGATCTGGATCGGCGATTGTACGCGTCGGTCATCGGCCAGCCCGGCGCGCAGGCGTCCCGCGCGGCCTGAGCTTTCGGCCAACGCGGCCAAGATCGGTCCGCGACCGAACATCGCAACAATACGCTTCCGATCTGCGGAATTGTAAAGCCCATCTCAAAAATCGCTTGCGGATTCATGCGCCTGGATGGCGCGTGGCGTAACATAGTTGCTTTGGAGAGGTCGATCCCGCTTTCGATGACGACAAGGCAGGTTGCATTTCAGGGGCAATCCATGCATTTACCGCGCCCGAGGCTGCTCGCAGCCAAGGTGCGAGTTGCCGCTGCTGATCCGATTGCGCCGGGACATCTGTCTCGACGGCGCTAAGTACGGGTCGGCTCTCTCAGGCGAGCTTGCGACGAGAATGCGGAGGAGAAAGGCCGATCATGCGCGATGAACACTTGACCGACCTCGAAACCCGGCGCGCGGACACGGATGCCCGCCCCCAACCGCTGTATGCAGGTTTGAAACGCGCCGAGGGGCTCTACAACCCCGCCAACGAACACGATGCGTGCGGCGTTGGAATGATCTGCTCGATTCGCAACGAGTCGAGCCGCCAGATCGTTCTGGATGGGCTCGAGATCCTGCGTAATCTCGAGCACCGGGGCGCCGTTGGCGCTGACCCAAAGGCAGGCGACGGCGCGGGGATCCTGCTGCAGATCCCGCATATGTTCTTCAAGGACGAGATGGCGAAGCAAGGCGTGGATCTGCCCGCCGCTGGCCAGTACGGCGTCGCGCACCTGTTCATGCCGCATGACGAGACGCAGCGCAAAGCGATTGCAGCGGCCTACGAAGAAGCAGCTCAGGAGCACGGGCTCTCGATCTTGGGCTGGCGCAACGTGCCGGTTGACAACTCGGTGCTGGGCGAAAGCGTCAAACCGACCGAACCGGTGCAGCGTCAGGTGTTCATCGGCCGCTCAGGTCAGTTCGCCAGCGACGACATGTTCGAGCGCAAGCTTTACGTCGCGCGCAAAGTCGCCTCGAACATCGTCCGGGCGAACTTCCCGGACATGGCGGGTCAGTATTACCCGGTGTCCTGTTCCTCGCGGACCATCGTCTACAAGGGCCTGACCATGGCCGACGATCTGGCGCGGTACTATCTGGATCTTGCGGATGACCGGGTCGTCTCGGCACTGGCCCTGGTGCACCAGCGGTTCTCGACGAACACCTTCCCAAGCTGGCCGCTCGCGCACCCCTACCGGATGATCTGCCACAATGGCGAGATCAATACGCTGCGTGGCAACTACAACTGGATGGCGGCGCGTCAGGCGACCATGTCCTCGCCGATCTTCGGCGACGACATGCAGAAACTCTGGCCGATCAGCTATGAAGGGCAGTCAGATTCCGCGTGCTTTGACAATGCGTTAGAGTTGCTTTTTCAGGGTGGTTACTCACTGCATCACGCGATGATGATGCTGATCCCTGAGGCCTGGGCCGGCAACCCGCTGATGGACGAGACCCGGCGCGCCTTTTACGAATACAACGCCGCGCTGATGGAGCCATGGGACGGCCCGGCGGCCATTGCCTTCACGGACGGCCGAACGATTGGTGCGACGCTCGACCGGAATGGTCTGCGCCCGGCTCGGTATCTCGAAACCGCAGATGGCCGCGTACTGATGGCGTCCGAGATGGGCGTGCTGCCGATCGAAGAGTCGAACATCGTGCGCAAATGGCGCTTGCAACCCGGCAAGATGCTGCTGATCGACCTGGAGAAAGGCCGCATCATCTCGGATGACGAGTTGAAGCAGCAGCTCGCGACCTCGCATCCCTATAAGGAGTGGTTGGCCCGCACCCAGATCCGCGTCAAGGATCTGCCGGATGTCGAGCGTGATCCGCCGCGCTCCTCGGTGCCATTGCTGAAAAAGCAGCAGGCGTTCGGCTACAGCCAGGAGGACATCAAGTTCCTGATGTCGCCCATGGCCCATACCGGGGCCGAGGCTGTTGGCGCGATGGGCACCGATACGCCGATCTCAGCGCTGTCGTCGAAATCGAAGCATCTGAGCAGCTATTTCAAGCAGTTGTTCGCGCAGGTCACGAACCCGCCGATCGATCCGATCCGCGAAGAGATCGTGATGTCTCTGGTCAGCTTCATCGGTCCGCGCCCGAATCTGCTGGATCTGGAGGGCACGTCGTCGCTGAAGCGGCTCGAGGTCATGCAGCCGATCCTGTCGAACGAGGGGCTCGAGAAGATCCGCACGATCGGCGACATTGCAGACAACCAGTTTCTCACGACGACGCTGGACATCACCTTCTCGCATGAACGCGGAACGGCGGGCATGAAGTCGGCAATCGACGCTCTTTGCGATCGCGCCGAGACGTCGGTCCAGCACGGTTACAACATCATCGTGCTGAGCGACCGCCTGGTCAGCGCGAGCCGGGTTGCCATTCCGTCGTTGCTGGCCTGCTCTGCTGTGCACCATCACCTGATCCGCAAGGGTCTGCGGACCTCGGTCGGCCTGATTGTCGAGACAGGCGAGGCGCGCGAGGTGCATCACTTCGCAACGCTCGCAGGCTACGGCGCCGAGGCGATCAATCCCTGGCTGGCGTTCGAGACGCTCGCCGATATGCGCGAGAAGATCGACCCCGATCTGGCAAAGTGGGAGATCAACAAGCGCTATACCAAGGCTGTGAACAAGGGCCTGCTCAAGGTCATGTCCAAGATGGGCATATCGACCTACCAGTCCTATTGCGGCGCGCAGATCTTCGACGCGGTCGGCCTTTCGTCCGGCTTTGTGGCGAAGTACTTCACCGGCACGAACACGGCGGTCGAAGGAGTCGGTCTGGCCGAAGTTGCCGAGGAAACCCTGCGCCGTCATGCAGATGCCTTCGGCAACAAGCCGATCTACGCCAAGCATCTGGACGTCGGAGGTGAGTATGCCTTCCGCATCCGGGGCGAGAACCATTCCTGGACGCCGGACTCGGTGGCCGACCTGCAGCACGCCGTGCGCGGTGAGTTGCCGGACAAGTACCGGTCCTATGCCGAGGCGATCAACAAGCAGTCCGAACAGAAGATGACTCTGCGCGGCCTGTTCCGCCTGAAGATGGCGGATGAAACCGGCAGAACGCCGGTGCCTTTGGACGAAGTGGAATCGGCATCGGACATCGTCAAGCGCTTCGCCACGGGGGCCATGTCGTTCGGCTCGATCAGCCGCGAGGCGCACACGAACCTTGCGATCGCAATGAACCGGATCGGCGGCAGGTCGAACACCGGCGAAGGCGGCGAGGAGCCGGATCGCTTCGTACCGAAGCCCGGTGGCGACAGCGAGCGCTCGGCGATCAAGCAGGTCGCGTCAGGCCGCTTCGGCGTGACGGCGGAGTACCTCGTCAATTCGGACATGGTGCAGATCAAGATGGCCCAGGGTGCCAAGCCCGGCGAGGGCGGCCAGCTTCCCGGCCACAAGGTCGATGCGGTGATCGCGAAGGTTCGCCACTCGACCCCGGGCGTTGGCCTGATCAGCCCGCCGCCGCACCATGACATCTACTCGATCGAGGATCTGGCCCAGCTCATCTACGATCTGAAGAACGTGGCACCGCATTCGGATATCAGCGTCAAGCTGGTCTCGGAGATCGGGGTCGGCACGGTCGCGGCTGGTGTCTCGAAGGCGCGCGCCGATCACGTCACGATCTCGGGGTTCGAAGGCGGGACGGGCGCATCGCCGCTGACCTCAATCAAGCATGCAGGGTCGCCGTGGGAGATCGGTCTGGCCGAAACCCAGCAGACGCTGGTCATGAACGATCTGCGCGGGCGGATCAGCGTGCAGGTCGATGGTGGTCTGCGCACGGGTCGCGACGTGATTGTGGGTGCACTTCTGGGAGCTGATGAGTTCGGGTTTGCCACGGCGCCGCTGATCGCATCTGGCTGCATCATGATGCGCAAGTGTCATCTGAACACCTGCCCGGTCGGCATCGCCACGCAGGACCCTGAGCTTCGCAAGAAGTTCACGGGCAAGCCCGAGCATGTTGTGAACTTCTTCTTCTATGTGGCTGAAGAAGTTCGAGAATTGATGGCTGAAATGGGCTTCCGCTCGATCGACGAGATGATCGGCCAGACCGATTGCCTGGACACCGAGGCGGCGGTCGATCACTGGAAAGCAAAGGGGCTCGACTTCTCGAAGCTGTTCCACAAGCCCGAGGAAGCCAATCGCGTCGACGTCCACCGCACCATCGCGCAGAACCACCCGATCCACGAGATTCTGGACAGGAAGTTCATCGCGGACGCCGCTGTGGCGCTGGACAGCAAGACCCCGGTCAAGCTGGAATACGCAATCGGCAACACCGACCGCTCTGCCGGAGCCATGCTGTCGGGCGAGATCGCCAAGCGCTACGGCCATGCGGGTCTGGAAGATGACACGATCCACGTCTCGCTGACGGGCGTTGCCGGGCAGAGCTTCGGCACATGGCTTGCCAAGGGCGTGACGCTGGATCTGGTCGGCGAGGCCAATGACTATGTCGGCAAGGGCCTGTCGGGCGGCAAGCTGATTGTCCGGCCTGATCCTGAAAGCGGCATCACGCCGGACGAAAGCATGATCGTCGGCAATACGGTGCTCTACGGTGCGATCACGGGCGAATGCTATTTCCGCGGTATAGCGGGCGAGCGCTTCGCGGTCCGCAACTCGGGCGCCATCGCGGTGGTCGAAGGCACGGGCGATCATGGCTGCGAGTACATGACCGGCGGCATCGTTGTCGTGCTTGGCGAAACAGGACGCAACTTCGCTGCGGGCATGTCGGGCGGAATCGCCTATGTCCTTGACGAAGCAGGCGATTTCAAGCGACGCTGTAATCTTTCGATGGTCGATCTCGAGCCGGTCGAGGCCGAGGAAGCTGTGATGGAAAAGATGCATCGCAGCGATATCGAAGCCCATGGCATGGTCGACGTCCGGGCCAACATGACCCGTTTCGACGCCGAGCGTCTGCACCAGCTGATCAGCAATCACGCGCGCTACACGAATTCGACGCGGGCGCAGCAGATCCTGGACAATTGGGACGACTACCAGTCGAAATTCGTCAAGGTCATGCCGGTCGAATACCGCCGCGCACTGCAGGAGATGCAGGCCGAGCAGACTGGCGACATGAACATCGGCATCCGGAGGGCATAATGGGGAAGGTCACCGGCTTTATCGAGATCGACCGGCAGGATCGGGCCTACAAGCCCGCCGCCGATCGCATCCGCCATTTCAAGGAATTCACGATCGATCTGGATCAGCGCGACGTCGAACGCCAGGCCGCGCGCTGCATGGATTGCGGGATTCCGTTCTGTCACAACGGCTGTCCGATCAACAACCAGATCCCCGACTGGAACGATCTGGTCTATAACTCGGATTGGGAGGAAGCGTCCGCTAACCTCCACTCAACAAACAATTTTCCCGAGTTCACAGGGCGGATCTGCCCGGCCCCGTGCGAGGCCTCGTGCACGTTGAACATCGATGACAACCCGGTGACGATCAAGACGATCGAATGTGCCATCGTCGACAAGGCCTGGGAGAACGGCTGGATCACGCCGCAGGTTCCGGCGACCAAGACAGGCAAGAAGATAGCCGTTGTCGGGTCGGGTCCGGCAGGCATGGCCGCGGCGCAGCAACTGGCGCGCGCCGGACATGATGTGGATCTGTTCGAAAAGCACGAAGCGATCGGTGGCCTGCTGCGGCTCGGCATTCCTGATTTCAAGATGGAAAAGCACATCATCGACCGGCGCATGGCGCAGATGGAAGCCGAAGGTGTGACCTTTCACACCGGCGTTCATGTTGGGGTCGACCGGCCGGTGAAAGAGCTTGTAGATCAATACGATGCGGTGCTTTTGTCAGGTGGCTCGGAGAAGCCGCGCGACCTGCCCGTGCCGGGACGCGAGCTGGACGGCGTGCACTATGCGATGAACTTCCTGCCCCAGCAGAACCGCCGCGTGGCGGGCCGCAACTGGGAGGGCGAAGGTGAGCCGATCCTGGCGCAGGGCAAGCATGTCATCGTCATCGGCGGCGGCGATACCGGGTCCGACTGCATCGGGACGTCGATCCGCCAGGGCGCGCTAAGCGTCACGCAGCTCGAGATCATGCCTGCGCCGCCGGAGCACGAGGACAAGGGTCTGACCTGGCCGCACTGGCCCGTGAAGATGCGGACGTCGAGCAGTCAGGCCGAAGGTGCTGAGCGCGACTTTGCCGTTATGACTCAATCGTTTGAGGGTGAGAACGGACACATCACGCAGCTCAACTGCGTGCGCGTTGGGCCGGATTTCAAGCCGATCTCAGGCACGGAGTTCCCGCTGAAGGCGGATCTGGTGCTGCTCGCCATGGGCTTCGTGCATCCGGTCGCCGAAGGCATGCTGGATGAGCTTGGCATTGACAAGGACGCGCGCCAGAACGTGAAGGCAAACGTGCTCGATTATCAGACCTCGGCCGACAAGGTCTTCGCGGCGGGCGACATGCGCCGTGGCCAGTCGCTGGTTGTGTGGGCGATCCGCGAGGGACGCCAGGCAGCGCATTCGATCGACAAGTTCCTGATGGGCGCGACGGAACTGCCCCGGTGACCCGAGGTTTTAGCGGGTCGGGTTTACCGATCCGTTAAATTTGCGTCTAATTTGGCTGGATGTACGCTGTTCTCGGGGATTCAGCGGTGAAATCGGGCTGATTTTCGCCAGAATCGAACTCCTGTGGCGCCGTTAACCAGATTGGCGCTGTTCCTCGGAGCATACCGGTTTGATACCGCAACGGTAGTGCAATCGTCGTGCAAACGTCGTCCTTTGATACCGCCTTGGTAACAACGCGGAGTCGATCCAGGCACGTTAACCCGGGTTTTTTCGCCTGAAGCACGCCGGATCGGCTGCGTCAGGGTCGGAAAAACCATCGACGTCACAGCCTCCCATCCGAAGCGAGACTGAGTCTTATATAAGACTTCCAAGTCCCGTCAGCGGTGGACGGGTGTTGCCCGAACGCGGCTCACCGCACGCGCTGCTTGCAGGAAAGCCGGAGCTTCTGATCACGCAGCGATTGACCAAGTGTGGGGCGGACCGCGGGATCTCGAAGATCATCAGCCAGCCCATCGGCGGTCCCGGGTCTGCGGAGCAGCATTTCATGCTGCACCGCGCACGGGACAGAGCAGATCAAGCCGCGCGGTCCGTGCTTAGGTCTGCTCGTCCTCCTCGACCGGGTCGCGGGTCACCTGCTGATCGATCGGTGAGGTGCGCAGCACGATCAGGACCAGTGCCACCGTCACCACCAGGAGCACGATCAGGAACGGATTGAATTCCCGCACATGCATCCGGTCCAGTCCGGCCACCCAGCCTGCGCCGACAAGCAGCGCGACCAGCAGCCAATGGATCGGCTTACCCAGGAAGATCTTGCTCATCGCTGGGCCTCCGGTGCTGTGCTGCGGGTTTCCGTGAAGCGCGGAGCGATCACGATGGCGGTGAGGACGGCGCCGATGCCGGAGACGAGCCAGCCATCAAGGCCGAACAGCGCGTGGGTCGGCGGGTAGAGCAGCAGGAACGAGGCGATCAGCAGCGCCATCCGGCGGCTTGCGTCCAGAGCGCCGCGATACCAGCCTTCCAGCGCCATCGACAGCACCCAAAGCCCGGCGAGCGCCAAGAGCGACGAGACGACGGTCATCCAGAGCGGCCCGACGAACAGCAGCGACGGGTTATAGACGAAGATCAGCGGTGCCAGGTACTTGGCGATGCCGACGCGCGTGGCCTCGACCGCCGTAGCCATGGGGGGCGTTTTCGCGATTGCCGCCCCCGCGAAGGCCGCCAGCGCCACGGGCGGCGTGATGGTCGAGACGACGCCGAAGTAGAAGGCGAACATGTGGGCGGCGATGGGCTCGATCCCGATCTTGACGAGGGCCGGCACGATCAGGGCCGCGACCGTGATGTAGACCGCCGTCGTGGTGATCCCCATGCCGAGGATGATCGAGGCAACCCCGGTCAGCGCCAGCAGGATCAGCAGGTTGCCGTCGGCGATCTCGATCACCGATTGGGTAAACTTGAGGCCGAGGCCCGAGACGAAGACCGACCCGATGATCAGACCCGCACAGGCACAGGCGACCGAGACGGGGACCGTGGCGCGCACGCCTGCCTCCAACGCCGCGAGCAGATCGACGGGGCTCATCCGCGTGGTCGGGTTGATGAAACTGAGGGCGACGAGGGCCGAC
This sequence comes from Pseudomonadota bacterium, assembly GCA_038534135.1. Classification (GTDB taxonomy): domain Bacteria; phylum Pseudomonadota; class Alphaproteobacteria; order Rhodobacterales; family Rhodobacteraceae; genus Thermohalobaculum. Next base: position 64,721 of record JBCAXJ010000020.1, read on the forward strand.
AGTCCGAAGAAGGCCGACTTCATCGGCGTGTAGCCATAGAGCAGGAAGGCGATCAGGATCAGCAGCGCGATCAGCAGGTGCCAGCCGCGGCGCAGCACGTCCCAGGTGCGGGGCAGTTCCTCCTTGGGGATGGATCCGATGCCGTTCTTGTCGGCCTCGAGATGCACCATGAAGTAGACGGTGGCGAAGTAGAGGATCGCCGGGATGATCGCGGCGATGATGATCTCGACATACGGCACGGCCAGGAACTCGGCCATGATGAAGGCGGCAGCGCCCATGATCGGCGGGGTGATCTGGCCGCCCGAGGAGGCGCAGGCCTCGACCGCAGCGGCGAACTTCGGGCGATAGCCGACGCGCTTCATCAGCGGGATGGTGAAGGAGCCGGTGGTGACGACGTTGGCGACGGCCGAGCCGGAGACGGTGCCCATGAAGCCGGACGCAACCGCCGAGGCCTTGGCCGGGCCGCCGATCTTGTGCCCGGTCAGCGAGACGGCGAGGTCGATGAAGAACTTGCCAGCGCCTGAGCGGATCAGGACGGCGCCGAAGATGATGAACAGGATGATGTAGGTCGCGCAGACGTGCAGCGGGATGCCGAAGATCCCGTCCGAGGACATGAACAGCGTGTCGACGAATTTGCCCCAGCGCACCGGCGGGCCGTAGAAGAAGCCGAAGAATTTGTCGGCGTTCAGCGCGTGGACCATGAAGAAGCCGGTGATGATCACCATGGCCCAGCCGACGGCGCGCCGTGTCGCCTCGAACACCAGGAAGATCAGGATGCCGCCGACGATCAGGTCGGGCGGGTCCTTTTCGCCATAGCGCATGTGGAAGGCGTCGATGTCCCAGAGCGTCCAGAGCTGGACAAAAAGCACAAGCCCGACAAGGACGAGGTCGATGCCAAGGCCGAGCGCGCGGAGCGTGTTCTTCGGGTCGCCGGGGACCATCACCGCATCGCGCATCGATTTGCGGAAGAGCGGGTACATCAGGATGGCGAGCGTCAGGATCACCGTCAGGTGGACCGAGCGGAACGAGCGGCCCTCGGGCGTGCCCCAGACCGCGGCGAAGAGGTGGAAGATCGCCAGCGCGATCGAGATCACCGCACAGAAGAACAGCAGCCCGTTGGCGAAGGTGACACGCCGGTCGAGCAGCAGGCGTTCCAGGAACCCGAGTTCCTGTTTCTCGTGGTAGTCAAGCAGACTGGTATTGGTGTCGGCGCTGGACATCGGCTCACCCCCGTTGTGCCCCGCCCCCGGCTGGGGAAGGGGCTGTGTTTCACTGGTGAGACGGGATCAGGACGCTTTCGCGACGCCCAGTTCGTCGTAGCACTTCTGCGCGCCCGGGTGGACCGGGATGGCCACGCCGTCGAGCGCCTTGGCCTGCTCGACGCGGTTCCAGACCGACTTCACCTCGGCGAAGGTGCCGTGGTTGGCCCAGAAAACCTTGCACATGTTGTAGACCAGATCGTCCGGCAGATCCTTGTGCACGACCATGTTCACCACGATGCCGAGTGAGTTCAGGTCCTTGTCGAGCGACTGGTAGACGCCGGCGGGCATCACACCTTCGATGTAGCCCGGATTGGCGGCGATGATCGCCTGCTGGTCTTCCTTGGGCAGGCCGATGAAGCGGATGCCGGGGGATTGTTCCAGTTCGAGGAAGCTGGCCTGCGGCATGTTCGTGGCGGCCATGAAGACATCGATATGGCCGTCCTTCATCAGCGCGACGGACTCGGTGTAGTTGACGTGGTGCACCGTGCCGCCGTTCGCCTTGATGTCGTCGAAGCTGATCCCGTAGTGCTTCAGGATCGACTCGGCAAAGGCGGTGCCGGTCCACTTGGCCTTGCCCGGGCTGATGTTCTTGTCTTTCAGGTCAGCGAAGCTCTGGATGTCGCTGTCCTCGCGCACGGCGACCTGGAACATCGAACCGTAGAGCGTTGCGAAGTGGCGCACATCGGGTTGTTCCTTCGAGAACTTGCCGACGCCGTTGAAGCCGTTCGCGGTCGTGTGGGCATAGGAGAAGCCGACCTCGGCATCGCCGCCATTGACCGAAAGCACGTTCGAGATGCCGCCGCCGGACGTATTCGACGTGGCGATGCCGTCGATGTTTTCTTCCAGCACCTGCATGATCTTGGCGCCGAGCGGATACCACGAGCCGCCCGACGGGCCCGAGACCATGCGCACGAACTGGTCGGCATTGGCCACCGATGCGGTGAGGGTGAGCGCTGCGAAGCCGGAGACAAGCAGCCGTGTTGTATGTTTCATGTCGTCCTCCCTGGGTTGTCGTGATTGTTACCTTATCCGGGTGCGACAGGCTGTCCAGCACTGCGTGAGCGTTGATTTTGCCGCAAACGGCATCATCCGACTGGCGATGATGTGGTCGATCTCCAGGCGCGACCGCTGGTGGATGGGCCGCGATCCGCACGCGGCTTTGCCGGCTGCGGCGGCGCACCGGGCCTGGCACATGGGCCAGCTCTGCGGCACAATGCGGTCACCTGACCGATCCGATCGGGCGATCGGATACCGAACCCGCGCCTGCGGGCTGGAGCCTCACATCGTTAACCATGGCTAACAGTTTCTTAACGTCTGTCGCCGAGGTTCCGCGCCAAAACCGGTTAGGAGGCGCGTCATGCAATCAGCGATCTGGGACTTCTTGTCGAACGAGGGTTTCCAACCGCACGGCATGTGCCTGCTCTGGCGCGCCGACGTGTTCTGGGCGCACATCCTGTCCGATATTCTCATCGCCGTGTCCTATTTCAGCATTCCGATCGCGCTGGTGGTCTTTGCGATGAAACGCAGGGACTTCAATTACAGGTGGGTTCTGCTTCTCTTCGGCGGGTTCATCGTCGCCTGCGGTTTCACCCATGCCTTCGGGATCTGGACGATGTGGGTGCCGGATTATGGCATGCAGGCGATCGTCAAAATGATCACCGCGATGGTTTCCGTCGCGACGGCCATCGCGTTGTGGCCCTTGATGCCGAAGCTTCTTGCCTTGCCCAGCACCAGCGATCTCGCCGAAAAGAACGCCGCCCTGGCCCGCGAGGCCGAGACCCGCGAGCAGACGAAACAGGAGCTTCGGGAGCTCAACAACGAACTCGAAGAGCGGGTCGCGAAGCGCACGTCCGAGCTTGAGAAGACCAACGCCGATCTGATCGAGGCCCGGCTGGCGGCGGAAAAGTCGAATGCCGCCAAGTCCGAGTTTCTCGCCGCGATGAGCCATGAAGTGCGCACGCCGATGAATGGCGTTCTGGGCATGCTTGGTCTGCTGAAACCCGAGATGCTGAACGATGATCAGAAAGAGGTCATCGGACGCGCGAAGGAGGCGGCGGATGGCCTGCTGGAAGTGATCAACGACATCCTCGACTACTCGAAACTTGAGGCGGGCTCGGTTGAGCTTTCGCACCAACCGTTCTCGCCGAACGCTGTCGTGCACAGTGTGGCGAGCCTGTTTGAAGACCGGGCGCGCGCCAAGGGCCTGGAGCTTCGCTTTGAAATCGACGGCTGCGAGTCCGATTCTGTCATCGGCGATGCGCGGCGGTTCCGGCAGATCATGATGAACCTTGTCGGTAACGCAGTGAAATTCACGCAGAGCGGGTCGGTCGTCATTCGAAAGACCTGCGGGCTGGATGCTGCGGGGGATGCGACCGTGATGGTCAGGGTTGCGGACACCGGCATCGGGATCGACGACCAGATCAAGGACAACCTGTTCGAGCGGTTCTACCAGGGCGACCCCGGCATCGCGCGCCGCTTTGGCGGAACCGGTCTGGGGCTGGCGATCTCGAAGGAACTCGTCGAGTTGATGCGTGGCGAGATCTGGCTGGAAAGCACCGTCGGCCAAGGCTCGACCTTCACGTTCCTCGCGCAATTCGAGAACTGCACGGAAGAGGTCGCCGCCGCACATTCGGCGCGTGCGACAGACAGCGCCGCGTCGGATCACGCCCTGGCAATCCTGCTTGCCGAGGACAACGAAACGAACCGCTATCATCTGAGCCGGTTGCTGACGGAAGCCGGTCACACCGTCTTCACCGCAAAGAACGGGGCCGAGGCCGTGGCGATGGCGGAAGAACGCCAATACGACATCATTCTGATGGACATCTACATGCCGGAAATGGACGGAACGGTGGCCGCGCGGGTCATTCGCACCTTGAACGGTCCGTCCGCGCGCACGCCGATCGTTGCTCTGACGGCGAATGCGATGGTCGGCGACCGGCAGCATTATCTCTCGAAGGGCATGGACGAGTACGTTTCGAAACCCGTCGATCCGAATGCCCTGTTCTCGGCGATCTGGAAAGTCGTGCAGCCTCGGCGGATGGTGACTGCCACGGGCTGAGGCGACGGACCTTGCGCTCAGCGGCGCCGGGTCCGCACTCGGCGCTACCCATATCCGGCTGTTCATATCCGGCTGTCCATATCTGACTGCCCATATCTGACGGCCCATTTCCGGCTGTTCACAGCCGGCCTTACCGCAGCCGGGCCATTACCGCGCCCCGAACCAGCCCGGCGCTGCGTGCAAGTCAGCGGAATACTTGGCACGCTGTCGTTCCGTCTCGCCAATGCGCTACCGACGTTCGCTGTCGGCGGGCTTTGCCGGAGGTATTGCACACAGGACCCAAACGCCCGGTCCGATACCGGATCGCGCCAGGCCATTCCGAACTGTATTAAACCAGTTGATTAATTAACAGACTAGTTTAATACTGTGCTGATGACCCAGGATGACGAATTGGACGCTGCATTCTCGGCATTGGCGCACCCAGCGCGGCGCGCGATCCTGGCGCGTCTGGCAGAGGGCAAAGCGACCGTGAACACGCTGGCGGAGCCGTTCGAGATGTCGCTGCCGGCGGTGTCAAAGCACATCCGGGTTCTCGAGAACGCCGGGTTGGTCAAACGCGAAGTCAACGCGCAATTCCGGACCTGCACGCTGGATACCGCACCGATAGAGGCCGTCGCCAACTGGACCGAGAAATACCGCCACATCTGGAACGCCCGGTTCGATGTGTTGGGACACCTGCTGAACGACATGAAGGATCGATCGTCATGAATGACCAGAACAATTGGGTGAGGATCGAAAGAGAGTTCGACGCGCCGATCGACGCGGTGTGGCAGATGTGGACCGACGCAGAGCTGTTCAAACAGTGGTACGGCCCGAACGGAATGTCGGTGCCCGTCGCGGAAATGGATGTCAGGTTCGGTGGCACCCGCAAGGTCTGCATGGTAATGCAATCGCCTGAACGGTCGATGTCGATGTGGTTCACCGG
>JBCAXJ010000021.1:0-68840 GCA_038534135.1 Pseudomonadota bacterium
GTCCCGGGTCTGCGGAGCAGCATGCCATGCTGCACCGCGCACGGGACCGCCCGCAAACCGCATCAGCGGTCCCGGCTCAAGGCCGGGACACATCGCGCCAAAAGCCCGCTGATATCCGGTTAACGGAGAGTAACGTGAAAAAAGTCACGCGCGGAATCACGGCAAAACGCCCGCGAAGACCGAACATCTTCATGTCCCAAATACTCCTCACCACGCCTTGCCGCGGGCCGAGACGGGCCAGACGCATTCGACCACGTCGCCGCGCAGGCCGACATACCAATCGTGGATGTTGCAGGTCGGGTCGCAATGGCCGGGGATCAGGCGCAACCGGTCATTCAGCTTCAACACGTTGCCGGGGTCGCGGATCACCCCGTGCTCGTCCGAACAGCCGGTGTATTCGACGTCCTCGCGCCCGTGGATCACCGGCAGCCCGCTATCGACTGACTGCACCTTCAGCCCGGCATCGCAGACCGCGCGGCCTTCGCCCGCCACGCTCATGATCGAGGCCAGGATGAACAGCGCGTTCTCCCACTGCCCCCGGTCCAGCCGGGCACCGTCCGCGTCGGTCAGCCGCCCGTAATCGGCATCCATGAACGCATAGGACCCGCACTGCAACTCGGTGTAGAGGCCGGATCTCCCCTCGAACTCAAACGTCCCCGTTCCGGCGCCGGTGACGCTCTTGCAGGGCAGGCCAGCCGCCGCTAGGGCGTCGACCGTCTCGCGGGTCTGGGCAATCACGGCTTCGATTGCGACCTGGCGCTCGGCAAAGGTCGCGAAGTGCTGGGCCGAGCCGTGATAGGATTGCAACCCGGCGAACTCCAGCCCAGGTACAGCGTCGATTTGTCGAGCAATTTCAATGACGTCCGGAATGCCCACCACTCCGCAGCGGCGCTGCCCGCAATCGATTTCGACCAGACAGTCCAGCACCGTTCCATGGCGCACCGCCGCCTCGGACAGCGCTGCGACATTGGCCGGATCATCGACACAGACCGAGATCGTGGCACCGCGCAGGGGCAGCCGCGCCAGCCGGTCGATCTTCGGCGGATCGGTCACCTGGTTGGTCACCATGACGTCGGCGATGCCGCCGCGCACGAAGGCCTCGGCCTCGGACACCTTCTGGCAGCACACCCCGCACGCGCCGCCAAGCCGCTGCTGCAACAGCGCGATATCGGCGGATTTGTGCATCTTGCCGTGCACCCGGTGGCGCACACCCATATCGGCGGCCAGCGTGCCCATCTTGGCGATGTTGCGCTCCAGCGCGTCCAGATCCACGATCAGGCAGGGTGTCGCGACGTCCGAGACAGGCATCCCGACCGCTGCCGGCACGTCATATCCGACCTCGAGTTCCCTGATTTCCGCGTGGCCCATAGTTGTCACCCTTTCCGGCTGTCCTTTACCGCTCATGCACCGGCTCGTCCGCGAAGTCGACCGGGTCTGGCCATGACATGACCGAAATCCCTGCACGGCCTCTCCTGCGGATCGCTGCATCCGCGCCATGTTTCCGCCGCGATCGAACCGCAGGCTTTTTGTCCCGAGATCAGGAAAATACGTAGAATTGAGTACAGATTATAGTAAACTAACGAAGTGTTATCCGTCCTGGAGAAAGATTAGCGTGACACGAATGCTAGGGGTGATCGACGATTCCATGCGCGCGGGGGCATTGCGCGGGATCGTCTGTGGTGAGGGTCGGGTCGTCTTGGACGGATACGAATATCCATAAGAGATCTCCGGCGAGAACGGGAGGCGTGGTGCAATGTGCGGTTTCTGCATGGCAGCAGAACTTGCGGATCCCTGCAAGGGAGAGAACGGGACGTTGGGCGCGGAAATCGGCGCGACTGCGGCTGAGCCGGGCGTGTCGGCGTTCGTTATCCCGGACAACACATCGACATCCGCGACCATCACGATCGGTGGCACGCAGGACGAGACGCTGGAGTTTGTCGGCGACAAGGACTGGTTCCGCATCGACCTGACGGCGGGGGATGCAATCCAGATCGACCTGTTCGGGCTGGACCACAGCGCTGGGAACGGGTTCGGCGAACTGCTCGATCCCTATGTGCGCATCCGCGACAGCTCGGGCAACTTCCTGGCTGAAAACGATGACATCGTGCTGGGAATTCAGCGCGACTCAAGGCTCGTCTTCCAGGCCACCACCACCGACAGCTACTTCATCGAAGTTGACAGCTATCTGAGCAACTTCACCGGCGATTATCGACTGCAGGTCTCGGCGACCACGCCGCCGCCGCCCGCCTCGCCCGTCGACTCTGTCGAAACAGCGTTCACGCTCAACACCAACGATCCCGTCCTCGTCTACTTTGCCCAGGCCGGAGACACCTACAACTACGATGGGACGACCTACACCGCGACAGGCATCAACGCGTACGAACAAGACCAGCTTTGGTCGATCTTCGAAGGCGTCGAGGAATTCGCGGATATCGACTTTGAGATCACCACCAACCGAAATGCGGCGGATCTGGAATGGGCGACGGATACGCTGCCCAGCGTCAGTGGCGGCACGTTACTTGGCTTCTTCTTTTTCCCGTCATCGAACGGCAACGGCGGGTACGGGATCCTGAACAACAACAGTTCCGGCTTCCCAAGCTGGAACTCCTCACCCGGTGGAACGCTGGATACGGGCGGGTTCATGTATGGCGTCGCCGTGCACGAACTGGGGCATGGCCTGGGCCTCGCCCACCCGCACGATGGCGGGGGTGGCAGTGACGTGATGCAGGGCGTCTCGTCATCGTCGAGCCGCGGGAACTTCGGGCTGAACCAGGCGCCGTTCACGGCGATGAGCTATAACGAAGGCTGGAACGACAACCCGGCAGGTTTCGCAAACAGTGTCGCGGCGACCGGACACGGCGCGACGTTCGGTGCGCTCGATGTTGCAGCCTTGCAAAACATGTACGGCGTCAACACGACCCACGCCTCGGGCGACGATGTCTACACTCTGTTCGATACCCAATCGACCGGCAGCGGCGCGGGCTATTACACGACCTGGGACACCGGCGGCACCGACGAGTTCCGTTATTCCGGTGTCCGGGCCGCCACAATAGACCTGCGCGAGGCGACGCTGCTCTACGAAAACGGCGGCGGGGGCTTTATGTCCTATGTCGACGGGATCATTGCGGGCCGGACCATCGCGAATGGCGTGGTGATCGAAAACGCGACCAGCGGCAGTGGCGCGGATACGCTGATCGGAAACGATGCCGCGAATGTCCTGACCGGCAACGCGGGCAACGACACGCTGACCGGGGGTGCCGGAGCCGACACATTCGCGTTCAGCTTCGGAGACGGGTTCGATACGATCGCCGACTTCGAGATTGGCACTGATCTGATCGGGTTCGAGGGTTTGGGGCTCGCATTTGCGGATCTGGTCATCACCGATGTCAGCGGAAATGCGCGGGTTACGTACGATTTCACGACTTCTGGCCAGATTACGCTGACTGGGATCACGGCGGCGAGCCTGAGTGCCACCGACTTCCTGCTCGACCCGATCAGTCTGATCACGGGCACCGAGGGTGCTGACGATCTGACAGGCACATCGGACGATGACGAGATCCAGGGCCTTGGCGGCAATGACACAATCAGTGCGTTGGCGGGCAACGACTCAATCGATGCAGGCGCTGGAGACGACTATATCGTTCTAGGCGCTGGAGACGACAGCGCGGATGGAGGCATCGGCACCGATACGCTGCTGATCGGCGATGCCAGCGATGTCACGACGAGCTATACAGTCGATCTAAGCGCCGGAACTGCGACGTCATCGGATGGCCAGATCGACATCTTCACGAACGTCGAAATCGTCTCGGCGGGAGGTGCTGGCGATACGTTTCTCGGAACATCCGGCGCGGATACGGTGGCCACCGTCGGTGGCGACGACGTTCTTCGCCTCGGTTCCGGGGACGATGTGGCTGAAGCCGTTGTCGGAAGCAACGAAATCCTGGGCGAAGCTGGCAACGACGCGCTCTCGGGCGGCGCAGGCAACGATATGTTGGACGGTGGCGCCGGCAATGACAGGCTGGACGGCGGGACAGATGCCGACATTCTTATCGGTGGGACTGGTGACGACACGCTGACCGGTGGCGCCGACGCTGATGAGTTTGCGTTCTCGTCTGGCGACGGCATTGACATCATCACGGATTTCGAGCTTGGGGTCGACGTCATCGACTTGCAGGGTCTGGGTACCGGGTTCGTCGATCTGAACATTGTCGACGCGGGCGGCGGCGCGCAGATCACCTATGATTTCGTGACCACGGGCCAGGTCACGCTCCAGGGCATCTCGGCGGTCGGCCTGAAGGAAAGCGATTTCCTCCTGGATGTCTCGGCGTCTCCCGCAATCGTTGGGACGTTTGGTAACGACAATCTGGTGGGCACATCCGGCAGCGATGAGCTTCTGGCGCTGGGCGGCGGCGATACCTTGGACGGCGGCACGGGGGATGACACCTTCACCGGCGGCACGGGTGCCGACACCTACCGGTTCGAGAACGGCGATGGCATCGATACCATCGTCGATTTCGAGGTTGGGACCGATCAGATCGATCTGCGTGGCCTCGGCCTGTCCTATAATCAACTCCTGATCATTGATGTCATCGAAGGCGCGCTGGTCCAGTACGACTTCAGCACGAACGCTCAGATCATCTTCTCGGGGCTGACCGCGGCGCAACTGACCTCGGACGTTTTCCTGCTGGACAACGCGTCGCCTGCGCCGCCCGCGATACAGATCGACGGGACCTCGAACGGCGATGTGCTGAACGGAACATCCGCAGCGGAAGAAATCTCCGGGTTCGATGGCGCGGACGTCCTGATCGGGCGTGGCGGCGGGGACCGGCTCATCAGCGGTCTGGGCGACGACCGGCACTACATCTACAGTCCGGGCGACGAGGTGATCGAATTCTCGAGCCAAGGATACGACCGGACCTACAGCTCGATCTCCTTCGCGCTCGGAGCGCATGTCGAAGCGGGAACGGCACTCGGGACCGATGACATCGACATTGCGGGCAATGACATCAACAATTGGATCGGCGGAAACAGCGGCCAGAACGTGCTTCGCGGTGGCGGCGGGCGCGACCGGCTGATCGGCCTGGACGGCGATGACACCCTGCATGGCGGTGCCGGCAACGACGTGCTCGAAGGCGGGGCCGGGGCCGATGTCTTCCGGTTTGCCTCTGGCACGGGCACGGACAACATTCTCGACTTCGAAGTCGGTGTGGATACCATCGATGTCTCGGCGCTCGGCATTGCCTATGCCGACATGACGATCATCGACCATGTGCACGGTTCCCTGATCATCTGGGACGACCCGGGCGATGTCGGCAGCCGCGGATACCTGGTGGTCGTCGGGGTGGACACGTCCGAACTCGACCTTGGCGCATTCACCACGGCCTTTGGGAACACGCAGCCCGCAATCCTGGGCACGGACGGCGCTGAAATCCTGACCGGCAGCCAGATCGGCGACGAGATCATCGCCCTGGGCGGCAATGACCAGTTGCTGGGTGAGGGCGGTGCCGACACGTTGATCGGCGGCGCCGGGAATGACCGTTACTTTGTCGATAACGTGGCAGACATCGTCGTCGAACTCGCGGGCGAAGGCGACGACCTTGTCTATGCCGAGGTCGACTTCACCCTGTCGGACAATGTCGAGGATGCGCGGGCCACCGGACCATCGGACGTCAATCTCACCGGCAATGCCGAGGCCAACTGGTTGACGGGAAATGCCAGCAGCAATGTGCTGAGCGGGGGCGCCGGGAAAGACCGCCTGCAAGGATGGGAAGGAAGCGACACGCTGATCGGGGACACCGGAAACGATGTTCTTGAGGGCGGCACGGGAAGCGATGTCTTTGTCTTCAACCTGGGCGACGGGGTCGACGTGATCCTCGATTTCGAGGATGGTCTGGACAGGATCGACATATCTTCGCAGGGCCTGTCCTTCGCGGATCTGCGGATCGTGACCTCGGGTGCGAATGTGATCGTTTTCTACGACCGGTCGGACCCGGCCGATTATGGGCTTGTCACCGTCAACAACCTGGGCGTCAGCGACCTGACCGCAGCCGACTTCATCCTGATCTGAACCGCACATGCGGGCTCGCACCGTGATCTGAAACGCGAATGGGCCGCCCATCGGGACGGCCCAGATCTGCGCAGATCGCATCGATCAGTTCGCGGTGCGATATTCCTCGGGCGGGAAGAACGCCGCATCCTGAGCGTCCAGCGTGGCCGCATGGCACTCGTGGCAGAAGGCCATCTTCTCGGACTTGTTGCCGTTTGTGCGCTGGTACTTTCCGTTCGGGAACAGGCGCGTGTAGACCCAGCCATCCGGGGCCGCGTCCGCGGCGACCTTCTCCATCAGGAACAACGGGCCGCGCTTCACCTCGCCCTTCGAGATCCGGAAGCTCTCCTTCGCGAAGATCGTACCGACCGGGAATTTCGCGCCGTCCATGTCTTCCCACTTGGTATAGAGATCCGCGCCCAGATCGTTGACGTAGTGGTTGACGAACATCTTCCCGTGCGTGGCCGACACCAGCGGCGCTGTCGTGACCAGCTTCCAATCCTTGTAGCCAGGCACACCCGGCACGTCCGTCGCCTTGGAGTACCCCTCGAGCAGCTTGGCCTCGATGCAGGCGTACAGCGCGTTCGCCTGATCCTGGACGACGTCGTCCCGTTTGAGGTCGGTCTTGCAGGCCTCGGCATGGACGTCCGTCACCGATGTCAAACCGATCGCCAGCGCCATGGCGCCCGCAAATCCGGCAAAACCGAACCGCAGAATAATGCTCATTTTTGTATCCCCTTCATTGTCTGGATTTAGACCGGACCAGCTCCGGTTTGTGCAGAACTCTAGGGATGCACGGTCGGTCTGCACCAATCACCCTTTCACACGTCCATGTGAGAGGCCTGCAACACTTGGCTTGGCAGCGCTTGGCTGCACGCTTTGCCACACATTCGGCCACACACGTGGCCGCACACTTGGCATTGCCGGTCGTTGGCGAGGCGTGTAGGGCGGGGAAGCGGTCAGGAGGACCCGATGACCACTCTGGCAACAGCGTCGATCTTTCATCACCCGGATGCGGTCGAATCCGACGACAAGCCGCTGGCCGGGCGCCGCACGGCAGGTCAGTCCTTCCTGGCGGGATACGCAAGGCACGTCCAGGCCGACAAGCTGCATTGCGTCGCGCAGAACCAGGCGCACATCGATCATTTCTGCGAACTGATCCAGGATTATGGCTGGGAGGGAGACGTTACCGGCGCGATGACACACCAACCTGCGGCGCTGGGCGATCCGGGTGTGGTCTTTCTGCCGGGGCCGGGTCTTGGTGCCCATGCCTGGCCGCGGCGCCGGGTTGGGCAAAGGATCTACTCGCTCTGCGGGATCACTCACACGGTGTCGACCCGCCGGATCATGGAGGGCTTGTTCGACTCTCTCACCGAGCCGGTCGAGGAATGGGACGCGATCATCTGCACCTCGGACGCCGTGCACAGCGTGGTGAAGGCCGAACTGGACGAGGCCGACATCTACCTTCGCCGCCGTTTCGGCGCGCGCCGCGTGCCGCGCCCGCAACTGCCGGTCATCCCGCTCGGGATCGATACAAGCCGTTTCGCCCGAAGCGACAGCCTGCGCGCAAAGTGGCGCCGCGAATACGACGTGCCCGAAGACGGGATCGTCGTGATGTCCATGGGGCGCCTGACGGTCTTTGAGAAAATGCATCCGGCGCCGCTGTTCATCGCGCTTGAGACCGCAGCGCGGACGACCGAGGTTCCGATCACCCTGCTTATGGTCGGCTGGTTCGGCGACGATGCGACCGAAAAGCTCCACCGCGAAGCAGCGGCACGCTTGGCGCCGTCGGTCCGGGTCGAGTTCCCGAACGGGCGCGACGCCGATCTGCGTTACGAGATCTGGTCGGCGGCCGACATCTTCACCCTGCCGGTCGACAACATCCAGGAAACCTATGGCCTGGCGCCGGTCGAGGCGATGGCGGCAGGTCTGCCGGTGGTGTGCTCGGATTGGGACGGGTTCAAGGACACGATCGTCGATTCCGAGACCGGCATCCGCGTGCGTACGTTGTTCTCGCGCGGTGGTTTCGGGCGCACGATCGCAGAGAGGTTCGAGGATGGACGCGACAGCTACCTCCAGTATCTCGGCTTCGTCCAGCAGCGGACCGTCGTCGACATCCCCGAGATGACCGTCGCGTTCGTCAACCTGATCCAGAACCCCGATCTGCGTGCCCGGATGGGTGCCGCAGGCAAGGCGCGGGCGCGGCAACTCTACGATTGGGAAGCCATCATTCCGCAATACCAGGCACTGTGGGGGGAGCTGAACGCCCGCAGGTCGCGCGGCATTCCCTCGTCCCCGCGCGAGGGTGACGAGGCGGCGAACCCGTCGGGCATGGATCCGTTCCGACTTTACGCACGCTATCCGACCGACGCGATCACAAATGTCAGCGTTCTTTCCGCGGATCGCGCGGTCTCGGTCGACGAAGTCCAGGATCTGGTCGTGCTCACCGGGGCTGCGTACCTGAAGCGCCTGGTGACCGCGCGCGAACACATCGCGATGATCAGCGAGATGATTCACCGCGACGGGCCAATCCGGCTGGATCAGGTTATCGAGGCGTCTGGTCTCTCGCCCGGCGGAGCGGAAGGTGCTGTCCTTTGGCTGGCCAAGTTTGGCCTGGTGCGGATCACCGTGTGAGGGCGAGCGCATGATCATCCTCAACGCAGGTGTTCCCCGCTCCGGCACCGTTCTGGTCAACGCCATCCTGCGCCAGCTCTTCGAGCGCAACGGCGTCCGGATCGGGCAGTCCAACCCGCACGGCAAACAGTTGCCGATACTGATCCGGCGCCTCCAACAGGCCGGGCACGACCGGCACAAGACGATCCTGGTGCACACGCACACCTGGAACGCCGAGACCGCAGCGCTGGTGGCGGGCTCGCCCTACGTCACCGGTTTCATCAATTTCCGCGATCCGCGCGATGTCTGCGTCTCGCTGATGAAGCTGCACGACCACGACTTCGATGCCGCCGCCCAGATGGTCGAGACCAACTTCAGGATCTTCGAACAGGCCAGCCAAGCCGCGTGCATGATGGTGATCCCCTACGAACTGCTGATCGCCGACAGGCCAGGTCACATCTTCCAGATCGCCCGGCGGCTGGGCCTGTGGCCCGGCCTGGACGAGATTGCCGAGATTGACGCTGCAACTTCGGTCGATACGCACAGAGCCGTCATGGACAAGGTGAACTCTGGCGAGATGGATGGTCTGACCCGCCGCCAGAACACCAACCGCGTGATGACCGAGGATTCCCGGACACTGATCAATGACCGGCATATCCAAAGCGGTGCCAAGGGCCGGTGGCGCGATGAACTGACCGAGGCCCAGCAAAACGCCGCGAACGAGCGCTTCCATGATATTCTGACGCGGTACGGATACGAACTCTAAGGACACGGCGGATGCACCAGGCCATCGATGAGTTGGCCCATAGGGTCACGGCTTTGCTGATTGTGAAAGCGCGTGAGCTTGGCCTGTCCCAGGAGCAGATCGTCTCGATCCGTCCGATGGCCGAGGTTGAGCCTCATGCCATTCCGGCCCTGGGAGAGATCTGCGGCCCGCTTCCCGAGGCCTGTCCGGAAACAGACGCGGTTTGCCGCGCGGTTCAGCGCGCCGCACCGTACCTGCGCTGGCGGCGCACATACTCTGAAGCGGACGGTTTTCCCGCAGCCTTTCTGACCCGCTACGGCTGGTTCGACGTGGCCGGGCCCGACGGACCCTATGGTGCCGACGGATTGCGGATCATGATCGGATATTGGGGCGATGGCCTGTTCTACCCGGATCACAGCCACGAACAGGAAGAACACTACCTGGTGCTGGCCGGATCTGCGTGGTTCCGGCTTGGGGATGAACCGCTGCGCCGTGTGGATGCGGGCGAGGTTTTTCACACGCCGTCCGGAACCGTTCATGCGGCCGAGATGCGGGATGAACCTCTGATGGCAATGGCCATTTGGCGCGCCCAGGATCTGACGGTGCGCGTCCACCTGACGGACTCCGATCGCAATGTCGAGATTGGATAGTCCGGTCTTTGCCCGAGCTTCCTGGGCCAAGGGTTTGCCCACGTGAACATCGACCTGAACAAAGTTTATCCACGTTGATATCCATCTCCCGCGCTCGGCCAAGGTGGGTATGTCGTTCACCTCAAACGGTGCCGGTTTCGACCAAGGACACCCGCTTGTCAGGGTCGTCCATGCGTGACACTCTCAGAAGATGTTGCGCGCGACCGTTCTGTCCGTCCTGCTGTTGATCCCGGAGGCCTCCAGGGCCGATGACTACGCGCCGGGCGAGAAGCTGACCCTGTTCCATTGCGGCCGCTGCCACGTCATCAACGAGCGGAATAAGTACGGTAGCATCGGCTCGACACCGTCCTTTGGCGCGCTCAGGACGCTCGACGACTGGGAGAACCGGTTCGACGCGTTCTACACGCTGGCGCCGCACCCGGCTTTCACGCAGATCGAAGGGGTGACCGATCCGTTCCCGATCAACCGCCCCTCGCCAATCCATCCGATGGAGATGACGCTGGAGGACATCCGGATCATCAAGGCATTTGCCGAAACGATCCCGCCGAAGGATCTGGGAGCCGAAGTTCGCTGACCGCGTGTCGGGCGATCAGCCATCCAGTGCTGTAAACTCGATCCTGCGATTGCGCTGCTTGTTCTGGGTCGAGGTATTCGGGAACGCGGGCTGGCTTTCGCCGTGACCAACGCTGGAAATCCGACCGTACTCGATGCCGTTCTGGATCAGGTAAGCCGTCACCGCCCCGGCGCGTGCTTCGGAAAGCCTTTGATTGGTGGAGGCGTCGCCATCTGAGTCCGTATGGCCCGCAACCTCGATCTTCATGCCGGGGCAGCGACGCACGATGTCGACAACATTGCTCAAGAGCGGCAGGCTTTCGGAGTCAAGCTCGGCGCTTCCGGATCGGAAAAAGATGTTCCCCGTCCGCGACAGGATCTCGAAGCGCCCGACGCAGGCAGCCGCATCGAAATTGCCCGTCGTCTCGAGCGCGACAGGCGTCACCGATGGCGTACCCGAGGAACTGATCTGGGAGGTCACGGTCTCGGACGCAGCGGCAGTCGCGACGCCATCGCGCAGGAAAACGAAGTCAAAGCTCAAGGTGGCAATCGGCACGATCGTGACATTCGCGGCCTCCTGAAGTTTCTGAAGGCCCTCGGCCAAGCCAAAATCGGAGACGGCCAGAATGATCGGGTTCGTGGTTGCAACCGCGACGCGGTTTTGATCCAGCAACGTCACCATGATCCGGTCGGTGCGTTCGGCCCGAACGCCGTGCAGGTCGATCGAGTAATTCAGATCCACAGCCCTGCGTTGCCCTGGCTGCAAGCCGGCAACCATGCTCGGCGTCAGCCGGGTTTCGATCACGGCTTCCGGGTACTTGAAGGTTTCAAAAAACAAGAAGCGCATCCGGACGTTTCGCAGATCGATCTTCGTGTCAATCGAGTCCAGCAGGACCTTGACCGTGGCTGACCCGTCGCTGGCGATCCCTCCCCCGAACGTCGCGAACCGGCTACTTTCGGCGATCACCTGTTTCTTGATCGAAAGCACCCGGATCTCGGACGCCTCGGTGTCAATCGTCCAGCCCGGTGCAAACGGATTTGATGCTTGAGAATTTGCGACTGCGCCGGAGCACACTGCGATGACCGCCGCGAACATCGCGGTCGTCGCGAACTGCCGGAGTTCCATAATCATTCCAATCTCTCCGTCGTTGTTTCCCGTTCGCTAACCGGGCGATGGTTGAATAGTACACGAGTGCGCTTGACTTTTCGCTAATCAGCGATCCCTTGCCAAGGGCGCTGCGTTCGTCTTGGATATCGCGGGAGCACAGGGAGCAAGCTGACATATGAGCACTGTCCGTGCGACGATCATGAAGCTGGCAATTCTGTTCTCCCTGGCCGCGACGACGGGCTGGGCCGAGGAACGGGTTGCGCTGGTGATCGGGAACGGAGCGTATCGCTCCATCACGCCGCTCGACAATCCGGTCAATGACGCCGTGTTGATGGCGTCTCAGCTAGAGTTGGCCGGGTTTGAAGTGATCCAGGCCGTCGACACCGACCAGGCAACGATGAAACGCTCGATCGCGGCGTTCGGGCGGCGGTTGCGGAACCTGGGGCCCGAGGCAACCGGCCTGTTCTATTATGCAGGGCACGGGATCCAGTCCTTCGGAGCCAACTATCTGTTGCCGGTGGATACCGAGCTTTCGGACGCGGCCGATCTGCCGCTTGTCGGCGTGGACGCACAGTCGGTCCTGCAACAGATGCATTCGGCCCGGAACCGCACGAACATTGTCATACTCGATGCCTGCCGGAACAATCCATTCGAGCAGATCCGGGAGTTTACTGACAACGGCCTGGCCGAGATGCGCGCGCCGACCGGGACGTTCCTGTCCTATGCGACCGAGCCGGGTGGCGTTGCCCTGGACGGGCTTGGCGGCAACAGTCCCTTCACACAGTCGTTGGCCGAAAAGCTGATCGAACCCGGTCTGGCGATTGAACAGGTCTTCAAGCAGGTCAGGGTTTCGGTGCTTGAACAGACAAAGGGGCGCCAGACACCCTGGGACACGTCTTCGCTGACCGCCGATTTTCAGTTTGTTGCCCTGCCGGAACCCGAACGCCCCGACGAGGCGGCATTGATTGGGGACGCACAGAGCGCGGGGTCGGTCGAAGCCTATCTCGAGTATCTGCGCTACTACCCGGACGGGGCGTTTGCCGAGCTTGCCCGGGTCGAAATCGCGGCCTTGTCGCAAACCAAGGCGCCGGTGCCAGCGCCTGAACCGCCGTCGGATGGCGCCGTCACATTCTCAGCGCAGTTGCCGAGCGATGATCCCGTATTGGCGGGAAAATCGATCGAAGACCTGATCGCATCCACGCCGCTTTTCTCTCCGATCGAGGGATTGCCAGAGCAGCTCTGGAAAGACCAACCCTGTGCGAACTGTCATCAGTGGACCCGGGATGATCTGTGCGTGCAGGCCAACGTCTACGCCAGTGCTGACGGGACGCGTTCTCTTTCTGGCGAACACCCGTTGGGGACGGCATTCAAGAGTGCGCTCAGCGACTGGGCGCGGAACGATTGCCGCTGACAAAGCCTGCGACGGACCGGATGCAGCAGCGATGGTTCGGTCGCTGTGATCCGGGTGTCCTCAAGACCGCTCTGACGACACCAATTCCCCCTTTCCCGCCGTGAAACCTCTGTTAAGACTTGTGCTGGAGGCAGGAGGGGGCAGCCGCTGACATGAGCGCGACCGAAGTTCTGCGGGTCGAGAACCTCGTCAAGCATTATGGCGGCGTCCAGGCTGTGCGGGGCGTGTCCTTCACGGTGCCCGAAGCCAGTATCACTGGCCTGATCGGTCCCAACGGCGCAGGCAAAACCACGACCTTCAACTGCATTGCGGGCGCGGAAAAACCCACGGACGGAAAGGTCTATCTCTACGGAGACGAGATCACCGGGATGCCGACGCACAAGCTCTATGACCTGGCGTTGTTGCGGACGTTCCAGCTGAGCCAGGAATACCGCAAGCTGACAGCGCTCGAGAACCTCATGGTTGCGGCGCCTGAGCAAGCGGGCGAAAGCATCTTCGCGAACTGGCTTGCCGCTGCAAAGGTCCGGGCGCGCGAAGCCGAGGTTCAGGATCGTGCCCGCGATACGCTGGAGTTCCTCGGCCTCACGCATGTTGCAATGGAACTGGCGGGGAACCTGTCAGGTGGCCAGAAGAAGCTGCTGGAGCTTGGCCGCACGATGATGACCGACGCCAAGCTCGTTCTGCTGGACGAGCCCGGCGCGGGTGTGAACCCGACGCTGATGCTGAAAGTGATCGAGATGATCCGCCGCCTGAACGAAGAGCGCGGTTACACGTTCTGCATCATCGAACATGACATGGATCTGGTTGCCGACCTTTGCCAGCACGTCATTGTGCTGGCGGAAGGCCAGATCCTGACCGAAGGCAAGATGGCCGAGGTGCGCGAGAACCAGCAGGTGATCGACGCCTATTTCGGGGGCGAGCTGGCTTGAGCCGTGTTCTCGATATCGCCGACCTGCACGCGGGCTATGGTGAGACCGAGATTCTTCACGGGCTCAACATTCATGTCGACCCCGGCGAAATTGTCGTCGTCGTCGGCCCAAATGGCGCGGGCAAGTCGACCGCGATGAAAGCCGTGTTGGGGCTGCTGAACATCACGTCAGGCAAAATTTCTCTGGAAGGGACCGAGATCACCGATACGCCGCCCACCGAGGTCGTCACCAAGGGCGTCTCCTACGTGCCGCAAACACACAATGTGTTCGTTTCGCTGACGGTGCGTGAAAACCTCGAGATGGGCGCATGGACCCGGCCCAAGGGGATGGAGCAGCGGCTTGACGAGATGTATGCGCTGTTTCCGGATCTGGCTGAGAAATGCGCGCAACCTGCGGGTTCGCTGTCTGGCGGGCAGCGCCAGATGGTTGCCATGGCCAAAGCGCTTATGGTCGATCCGCACATCCTGTTCGTGGACGAGCCGACGGCGGGGCTGTCGCCCAAGTATCGCGGTCAGATCTTCGAGACCATACAACGGATCAATGCCACCGGCGTGCCCGTCCTGATGGTTGAACAGAACGCCAAGCAGGCGCTGGGTGTCGCGCATCGCGGCTATGTCCTGGTGGATGGCCAGAACCGCCATACAGGAACAGGCGCCGCGTTGATCTCCGACCCGGAGGTCGCGCGAATGTTCCTGGGCGCGCGGGCCGAGGCATGACGATGTTACGCCACTGCGTGTCGTCCGGGTGGTGGGCTTGGAGCCCACCCTACGCATGTGGCTGGTGCACGGTCGATCTCGAACGCACCGACCGGACGGAGACCGTCTGAATGTGGGAGTTTATCAACTTCTACCTGATGCCGGGCGTTGTCCTGGGCTGCATATACGCGCTGGGCGCCATCGGGATCTCGTTGACGTTCGGCATCCTGCGGTTCTCGAATTTCGCCCATGGCGACACGATGACCTTTGGGGTCTACGTCACCCTGTCGCTGGTGCTGGTGTCGGGTCTGCATCCGTTGGTCGTCGCCCCGATCGCCATGGCAGCGACATCGGTCATGGCCATCGGTATCGACAAGCTGTTCTACAAGCCGTTCAGAAACTCGCCGACAATCATGCTGGTCATCGCCAGCTTCGGGCTGATGCTGATGATCCGATCGGTCGTTCAGTTCTTCTGGGGCGTTCAGCTTCAGCCGATGGTCAAGGGCATCCAGATGCCGATGCAGGACCTCAAACCAATCTTACTGCCGATGAAGCATGTGCTGATCATCGGTGGCACGGTGATCCTGATGCTCGCCGTCCACTTCCTGCTGACGCGCACGCGGATCGGCAAGGCCATGCGCGCGGTTTCGGACAGCCCGGAATTGGCGCGCGTGACCGGGATCGATACGGAAAAGGTCATCCGGATGACCTGGATTGTCGGATCTTGCCTTGCGGTCGCGGCCGGGGTGTTTCTTGCCATCGACACCCATGTCGAGACCATGATGGGTTTCAAGCTGCTACTGCCGATGTTCGCCGCCGCGATCCTGGGCGGGATCGGCAAACCTTACGGCGCGGTCGCGGGCGGGCTGGTGATCGGCATCGCCGAGGAGCTCTCCGCCTTCCCGTGGATCGCCGCCACCGGCCTGTGCGAAGGCCGGACCTTCACAATTTCTACGCTGGAAATCATCAGCAATTGCAACGCGCCGCTCTTGAATCCCGGATACAAAGCGGGTGTGGCCTTTGCGATCATGGTCGCCATGTTGATCTGGCGCCCGCAAGGCCTCTTCCGGGGGAGGCAGTTCTGATGCAACACTTTACACATGCAACCGGTCTGACAGCTTGGTCTTTGACGGCGGCGCTGGCGCTAAGCGGATGCGAAACACCTGATATCTTCAATGAGGAGCCGCCGATTGGCGCCATGAAGGTCGGTGAGGTCATCTTGGTCGACGACAATTCCTGTCCAGTCGGGCAGATCAAAGAGGTGCACGCCGGCAACCGGCGGCTTGCCAAGCCACGCGAACGACGATGTATAGATTGGTGATAGAAGCGGCCTGACGGCAAAGGGCCGCGAGAGAAGGACCATAATGGACGCCTTTTACGGATACGGGATCTACATCCTGACACTGGCTTCGATGGGCGGGATCTATGCCATTCTGGTTCTGGGTCTGAACATCCAGTGGGGCTTCACCGGTCTCTTCAACGCGGGTGTCGCCGGGTTCATCGCGGTCGGCGCGTATACCCAGGCTCTTCTGACAACGCCAGTGTCGGCGCGTCACATCGGTGGGATCGAGCTGCCGATCCCACTGGCAATGGTGCTGGCGATGATCATTTCGGCCATCGTCGCCTACTTCATAGCCCGCATCTGCGTGCGCTTGCGCTCGGATTACCTGGCGATTGCGACGATCGGCATCGCCGAGATCCTGCGCCTGATCTTCAAGAACGAGCTTTGGGCGACCAACGGACCGCGCGGTGTCAGTCAGATCCCGAAGGCTTTCGAGTCCCTGCCGCAACCCTGGAACATCGTCGCCTTCCTGATCATGGTGCTGGCCATCGTCGCGGTGATCTACGTGTTGATGGAACGCGCACGCCTTTCCCCTTGGGGCCGGGTGATGACGGCGATCCGCGAGAACGAACAGGCCTCGGCAGCGGCAGGCAAGGATGTCGAACGCTTCCGCGTCGAGAGCTTCGTCATCGGTGCCGCGTTGATGGGTCTGGGTGGCGCGCTGCTCGCACAGTATCTGAAGCAGATCGACCCGCAGGTTTCTGATCCGCTGACCGCCACGTTCCTGGTCTGGGTGATGCTGATCGCAGGCGGCTCGGCAAACAACAAGGGCGCGATCCTTGGCGCTTTTCTGCTCTGGACCGTCTGGTCGGCAACACAGATCCTGTCGGGCTTTCTGCCGAACGAGATCGTTGTGTTCGGCTTTGAAATCGGGAATCTTCAAGTACGGTCAGCCTATGTCAGGATTTTCCTGATCGGGCTGATCCTGCAATTCATCCTGCAGCAGCGCCCCGAAGGCCTGTTGCCGGAGCAGCGGCCCGCCCCGGTTGGGATGGGCAAACCTCAGGGAGAGAGAGCATGAAAAAGCTTCTAACGGCGGTCGCGGCCTCGGCGCTTATGACCGCACCGACTCTGGCCGATGACATCAAGATCGGCTCGGTCGCGGGCATCACCGGACCGATCGCCGAACTGGTGGCACCGATCATGGACGGCCGCGCGCTGGCGGCCGAGCATATCAACGGCGCTGGTGGCCTGCTGGACGGCAGTCAGATGGTCATGGTCCCGGCAGACAGCCAATGCGATCCGAAAGCCGGAGTCGATGCGGGCAACAAGGTGGTCAACGTCGATCAGGTCGTGGCGATCATCGGCGCGTCCTGCTCGGGTGCAACCAATGGCATGGTGCAGTCGGTGACGATCCCGGCGGGTATCCCGTCGATCTCGGACTCCGCGACTGCACCGTCGATTTCGGATCTGGACGACAAGGGTCTGGTGTTTCGCACAGCACCTTCCGATGCCTACCAGGGTGCTGCACTGGCGCAGTATGCCTATGATCAGGGTTTCCGCTCGCTGGCGATGACCTATGCCAACGATGATTACAATGCGGGCATCGCCACGGTCTTCGCTCAGGTGTTCGAACAGATCGGCGGCATGATCACCGCCAACCAGGTGCACGAGCCGAACAAGGCGTCCTACCGCGCCGAGGTCGCCACGATGGCAGGCGGCGGCGAGGCTGATGGCCTCGCGTTGTTCGCCTACTATGGCGGGTCTGGCATCACGATCATCAAGAACTCGCTGGAAACCGGCAGCTTCGGCAAGTTCGTCGGTGCGGACGGCATGTTCGACCAGTCTGTGATCGACCAGATCGGCGCCGATACGCTGCGTGGCAACATCTGGCTGACCCAGTCGGCATCGGATCCGGACTCGGCCAGCTACAAATCGTTCGCCGAGTCATATGCGGCAACGGGCAACGACCCGCAGGCGCCTTATGCAGCGCATGGATATGACGCGACTTTCATGATGGCCATGGCGATCGAGAAGGCCGGTTCGTCCGATTCCGCAGCCATCGCCAAGGCGCTGATGGAAATCAACGATCCGTCAGGTGTCGAGATCGGGGTTGGTCAGTGGGCCGAAGCGAAAGCCGCGATCGCCGAAGGCAAGGCGGTGAACTACACCGGTGCGACCGGGTCGGTCGACTTCGACTCGAACGGAGATGTGCCCGGCTTCTATGGCGTGAACACCGTGAGCGCGGACGGCACCTGGGAGACCACTCTGTTGAAGTAACACACGGATCGGCCGCACGCCCATCCTGTAAAGCTCTCGTAGGGTGCGCAGTGCGCACCCTACATTTCGTTCCGGAGACAGCCATGAAGAAGATCATCATCGACACCGATCCAGGCATCGACGATGCCATGGCGATCCACCTGGCCTTTGCGCATCCGGACCTCGAGGTCGTCGGCCTGACCAGCATCTTCGGAAACGTCCATGTCCCCATCGCCACGCGGAATACGCTGGCACTTGCCGAAATGGCGGGGTCGGACTGTCCCGTGGCCGAAGGTGCGGAGATGCCCCTGGTTCAGCCGCAACACCCACCCGGGTACTTCGTTCATGGCGATGACGGGTTCGGGAATTCCGGTGTGATCGAACCCGAAGGCGGCAAGGATCCGCGCGGTGCAGCTCAATTTATCGTCGATTCGATCAACGCCCATCCAGGTGAGATCACGCTCTGCCCGATCGGTCCGTTGACCAACATCGCGCTCGCCCTGCGGCTTGATCCCTCAATCGCATCAAAGACCGCTGGCGTTGTGGTTATGGGCGGCGCGGTCGAGACGCCCGGCAATGTCACCGAATATGCCGAAGCAAACATCTGGCACGACCCCCATGCCGCCGCCGAGGTCTTCGCCACCGACTGGCCCATGACTCTGATCGGGCTCGACGTGACGGAGGTGGTCCGCTGTACGCCTGAGGATTTCGATGCGCTGGAGGCGGCCTCTCCCACAATCGGGGGCTTCCTCAACCGTGCCGTCCAGTTCTATTTCGAATGGCACAGAACCAAGCCGCACTATGCCCATGGACCGTTCGAGGGCTGCTTCATGCACGACCCCTCCGCTGTGCTGGCGATCACCAATCCGGAGTTCTTCACTTTCCGCGAAACACCGATCTTTGTGGAAACCGACGGCGAGAAGATCGGTCAAACCGCGCGTGCGTCTAATGGTGTTCCGGTGAAGGTCGCGCTGGAGGTCGATGCGCAAGCCGTCCGCGCAGCCTTTCTAAGATTCACGTCCCAGGCAGATTCACAGCGCGGTTAGGGCAGATCAACCGCTCTTCGCAAAGAGCGCGCGCACCTTATTCATGTCTCGCGCATGCTCGGTCAAGTGTTCGGCATCCCATTCGCTTTGGTGCGCATCGAAGAAATCGCCACCATAGACATGCAGAGCACCGGTCAGCTTCATAATCGGGTTTGTCACCGAGTGGATTATGTCGCGGCCCAAAGGCGAAGACTGCCCGGTCCCCAGGGCCTTGGCGCCCGCGGCCTCGATGCGACCTTCGGGGTCGTCCTTGATCCGGCGCCAGAAGATGTTGTCCTCGCGCCCGCCATAGATGCCAATCACGGCCCACATGTCGTGATTGTGCGGCGTGATCGTCATACCGGGCCGCCAGACGACGTTGATTACGGTCAGCTCCGGCGAACGATAGACTGGAAAGACACCGCCCTCGGTCGGCTCACCGATCTCGCGAAGCATCGCATCAGGATCGCTCGCCGCGCGGGCCATCAGATCGGCGACACCTTTGTGCGAAGAATCCTTGCGAACGGCCATCGCGCAGTCTTCGATGAAAGTCCCCAGTTCAAACATCTCTCACCCCCGTTCGACGCCCCATGCCTTGCCGCCACCGCTGAATAGGGTAACACTTCGCCGGTGGCTTCTGAAGGGACGAACCCATGTTCGACATCCAGACCGTCTCCTACACCAGTCCGGACGCGCCAGCCGCGTTTACACGCTCCCTGCGGGAAACTGGATTTGCCGTGCTGCGAGACCATCCGGTGACGCCCGAGCGCATTCAGGCCGCCTATGACGCCTGGGGCGGGTTCTTCAACTCGGACAACAAGCATGACTATCTGGTCGATCCGGAAACCCAGGACGGTTTCTTTCCGTTCAAGTCCGAGAACGCCAAGGGCGCCAAGGCCAAAGACCTGAAGGAATTCTATCACGTCTACCCGGAGGGCCGCGTGCCGCCGTCCATTGAGGATCTGACCCGCAAGCTTTATGCTGATCTGGTCGATATCGGAGCAACTCTGTTGCAATGGGTGCAGGACCACGCCCCCGATGACGTGCGCTCGAAATTCTCCGAGGCTTTGCCGCAGATGCTGGCAGGCTCGAAACAGAACCTCCTTCGCGTGCTGCATTACCCGCCGATGGAACAAGCCCCTGAACCCGGTGCCGTTCGTGCCGCCGCACACGGCGATATCAACCTGATCACAGTGCTGGTGGCGGGCTCTGCTCCCGGTTTGGAGGCTCAAGACACCGCTGGCAATTGGCACGCCGTTCCCTGCGATCCCGGCATGATCGCGATCAACTGCGGCGACATGCTGGAGATGGCCTCGGGCGGTTACTTCCCCTCGACCATTCACCGGGTTGTGAACCCGGAGAAGACCCAGACCGGTGCGCGATTCTCGATGCCGATGTTCCTTCATCCGCGACCGGAGGTTCTGCTGAAACCGGACACCACTGCGGACGAATTCCTACAGCAGCGCCTACGTGAGATTGGTTTGAAGGGCTGATAAAACCCATGATCCGAGTGCCGCTTCACGGAACTTGGATCCTGTTCCTAACCTTGCTCACCCAGCTTGGCGGCATTGCATGGATCATCGCATTGTTCTTCCGGCGACGGTTCCTAGTTTTTGCACTCGCCTATGCAGCACTGTGCGCATCAGCGTTCTGGGTTGCTCCATTTACAGGTCGCGTGCCGCTTCCCTGCACGGGCGAGAACTTACGAATGCAGTCGTGGATCTATTGCGCAATGAACCGTCACTATGTCGTCCCGGAACTGGCTGAGGTGCTGGAAGACACGGCGGGCAAGGCCGCCGACCGGCAGCCCGGAACGGTCACGTTGGTGCTCGACGCCAACTTTCCGTTTATCGATGGGTTCCCGTTGTTGCCCCACCTATCCCACGACGATGGGCGTAAGGTAGACTTGGCCTTTCACTACGCTGATGCCGACGGGACTTATCTCCCGGGTGAAACGCGTTCGCCCATCGGCTACTTTGCCTTCGAGCAAGGGCCGACTGAATGCCCGGACCAGGCGTTGACATTGCGCTGGAATCTCGCCTGGCTTCAATCCAGTTTCCGGGATCTGCCGCCCGACGTCGAACGGATGAGAACGGCGATGGCGCTGCTGAGTGGCGATCGCCGCGTCGGAAAGATCTTTATCGAGCCGCATCTAGTCCGATCATGGGGCGTCCGGCATCCAAAAGTTCGTTTCCAGGGTTGCCGGGCCGCGCGTCACGATGACCACATCCATATCCAGTTGTGAGCAGGCGTCGCGCTGCATCTTGTGTTCATCGTTTGCCTTTCCGTAACGATGGATGCGCATTTTTGGATTAACTGTTTCTTCCGCCTGTGGTTAACCTGCCCCCAGACATTCCGCAGGGAGACCGAACATGCTCAAGACCCTCCTCGGCGCGGCCGCAGCCGCTCTGATCGCAACAACAGCCTTCGCCGCAGACTTCAAACCCGCCGTCGTCTTCGACATGGGTGGCAAGTTCGACAAGAGCTTCAACGAAGGCGTCTGGAACGGCGTCAAGAAGTTTATGGATGAGACCGGCGTCGAGGTCATGGAGTTCGAAGTCACGAACGAGACCCAGCGCGAGCAAGCGATGCGCCGGATGGTACAGCGCGGCGCGACCCTTGTGCTTGGTGTCGGCTTTGCGCAGGCCGACGCGATTGCCGCTGTTGCCGCTGACAATCCAGACGTTCAGTTCTCGATCATTGACGTCTCGTGGCTGGATGCGCCGAACCTGCGCCAATATGCGTTCAAGGAGCATGAAGGCTCCTATATGGTCGGCGTTGCAGCGGCCCTGGCATCGAAGACCGGTAAGGTCGGCTTCGTCGGCGGCATGGACATCCCGCTGATCCGCAAGTTCGCGTGCGGCTACGTACAGGGCGTCAAGTCGGTCGGTGCCGACATCGAGGTCTTTCAGAACATGACCGGCACCACGCCGAGCGCTTGGAACGACCCGGCCAAGGGGTCTGAACTGACGCAGGGCCAGATCGACCGCGGCGCTGACGTTGTCTACCACGCCGCGGGTGGCACGGGCGCTGGCGTGATCCAGGCTGCGGCTGATGCGGGCAAGCTCGCCATCGGTGTCGACTCGAACCAGAACGGAATGGCACCGGGTTCGGTCCTGACCTCGATGCTGAAACGCGTCGACGTCGCGGCCTACGAGACCATGAAGGACGCAGCTGACGGCAACTTCACCGCAGGCGTCAAGATCCTGGGCGCGGCCGAGGGCGGTGTCGACTGGGCGCTTGATGATAACAACGCGGAACTGGTCGATGATGCCATGAAAACTGCGGTCGAGGCCGCGCGTGCCGGCATCGTCTCTGGCGATATCCAGGTCCATGACTACTTCTCGGACAACGCCTGCCCGGTCTCCTGATCGGCTGCTTGCTTAGGTCAATGCCTCGCCCCTTTCTGGGGCAGGGCTCACCACCCTCAAGGCCAGCGCTATGACCGCTCCCGCAGTGCAGCTGCAGAAGATCAGCAAGGCCTTCGGGCCGGTGCAGGCGAATGACTCGATTAATCTCGAGGTCGCGAAAGGATCGATCCACGGGATCATCGGGGAGAACGGGGCGGGCAAGTCGACGCTGGTCTCGATCCTGTACGGGTTCTACACCGCCGACAGCGGCACCATCGAGATCGACGGAACCACGGCCCTGATCGACGGCCCGTCAGATGCCATCGCCCGGGGTATCGGCATGGTGCATCAGCACTTCATGCTGGTCCCGACCTTCACGGTTCTGGAGAACGTCATGCTCGGCTCGGAGGGCGGGGCGATGCTGCGCGCTGGTGCGGGGGCCATGCGGGCGGAGCTTCTGCGGCTCGAAGAGCAATACGGCCTACAGGTCGATCCCGATGCGCAGGTCGGCGACCTTCCTGTCGGCCTGCAACAGCGGGTCGAAATCCTGAAGGCACTCCTGCGCGGAGCGCGCATCCTGATCCTGGATGAGCCAACCGGTGTGCTGACTCCGGACGAAACCGACCGCCTGTTCGACATATTGCGATCGTTGCGCGATGCCGGGACGACGATCCTGCTGATCACCCACAAGTTGCGCGAGATCATGGAGG
The DNA here is from genome assembly GCA_038534135.1 of Pseudomonadota bacterium. GTDB lineage: Bacteria > Pseudomonadota > Alphaproteobacteria > Rhodobacterales > Rhodobacteraceae > Thermohalobaculum. Next base: position 23,376 of record JBCAXJ010000021.1, read on the forward strand.
TCTGCGACGCGGTCTCGGTCATGCGGCGCGGCCGGATGGTCGGGCACCGCGTGCCCTCCGAAAGCAGCCGCGAGGATCTGGCCGAGCTGATGGTCGGCCGTAAGGTGCTGCTCGAGGCTCATCGGAGTGACGTCGCAGCAGGGGACGTCGCGCTGAAGGCCGACGCGTTGAGCTGGCGCGATGCGCTGGGCGCGCCGCGCCTGACCGATGTTTCCCTGGAGTTGCATGCGGGCGAGATCCTCGGCGTTGCCGGGGTGTCGGGGAATGGGCAGTCCGAACTGCTGGAAGTGCTTTCGGGCATAGAACCCGTGCAGGCTGGCACGATCGATCTGATGGGCCACCGGATCGACCGCTCGCATCCCTGCCGTCCAGCGCAGATGCGGGAGTTCGGCCTGGCGCACGTGCCCGAAGACAGGCATCGGCGCGGGTTGATCCTGCCGTTTGAAGCACGCGAGAATGCGGTGCTGGGCTATCACGACGGACCGCAAGCCGGACAAGGCCGGTTCACGGATCCAAAAGCCATGCAGGCGTTGACCGAAAACCTGATGGGGCGCTTCGATGTACGCCCACCCGACCCGCGTCTGGCGGCCAAGGGTTTCTCCGGCGGCAATCAGCAGAAGATCGTGATCGCGCGGGAGATCGAGGCATCTCCAAAGGTGCTGCTGATCGGCCAACCGACGCGCGGGGTCGACATCGGCGCGATCGAATTCATTCACAGCCAGATCGTTGCACTGAAGGAACAAGGATGCGCGATCCTGCTGGTTTCGGTCGAACTGGACGAGATCCTAGCACTCAGCGACCGAATCCTGGTGATGAATGCGGGCCGGGTCGTCGGCACGGTGCCGCGGGACGATGCCGATCATCGCACGATGGGTCTGATGATGGCGGGCGAGGCTGCGGCATGATCCCTCACGAAGCGGCCATAGCGGGTCCGGCAGCCGAGTTTGCCAGCCAACTGTCCGCGCAGCTTCCAGAAATACGAACCGAACGGCTTTGCCTGCGCGCTGCAACACTGAACGATTTTCCCGTTTGGGCTGATATCTTCTGCGGACCGGCGGGGCCCTTCCTCGGCGGCCCGTTCACCCGCGACGAAGCCTTCACCGAATTCTGCGCTGGCACCGGGATGTGGCTGTTACGCGGGCATGGCCTCTGGACGGTCGAGGATCTCTCCGGCGACGTGCTCGGCTTTGTCCTGATCGGGTTCGAACCCGGAGATCAGGAACCGGAACTCGGCTTCCTGTTCGTGGATACTGCGCAGGGCCACGGATATGCCTCGGAAGCCGCGATCGCCGCCCGCGATCATGCGCTCCAGACTTTGAGAATGCCAAACCTGGTCAGCTACACCGATCCCGAAAACATCCGGGCAAACCGGCTGGTCGAACGCCTCGGTGCCGTCCGCGAGGCCGATCTCGACGGTGCCCATGTCTGGCGCCATGCGGGGGCGCAGGCATGAATCCGTTGCCTCGGTGGGCCGAGATTGGGCTGATCCCGCTGATCAATCTGACGCTGGCCCTGTTGGTGTCGGGCGTTGTTATCGCACTGATTGGCGAGGACCCGATCCGGGCGCTCAACGTGATGATCCAGGGTGCTTTCGTTTACCCCGGCTCGTTGGGATACACGCTCTATTACACGACCAATTTCATCTTTACGGGGCTCGCCGTCGCCGTCGCCTTCCACGCGATGTTGTTCAACATCGGCGGCGAGGGGCAGGCGATGCTCGGCGGTCTGGGCGTTGCGCTGGTTTGCATCGCATTGGATCCATTTTTGCCCGGGTTCCTCGTGATCCTCGCGGCAATTGGCGGGGCCGCGCTGTTTGGCGCCGCCTGGGCTTTCATCCCCGGCTGGCTGCAGGCTTATCGCGGTAGCCACATCGTCATCACGACGATCATGTTCAACTTCATTGCATCGGGCGTGATGGTCTGGCTGCTGTCCGGTGTCATGATGAGCTCCGGCCAGGGCTCGCCGCAGACCCGGCAGTTCGCGCCCGAGGCGCTGATGCCAAAGATCCATGACATTCTGGGTGCCGTAGGGATCCAGACTGCGAACTCTCCGCTGAACCTGTCATTCCTGCTGGCCCTGTTGGCCTGTGTCGGGGTCTGGGTGCTCATATGGCGCACGAAGTTCGGATATGCCCTGCGCGCCATGGGTCACTCCGAGCCTGCCGCTGCCTATGCCGGTATTCCGGTCAAGCGGATGATCGTGGTTGCCATGGCGATCTCTGGTGCGCTGGCCGGGTGCATGGCATTGAACGAGATCCTTGGTGTGCAGCACAAACTGGTGCTGAACTTCTCAGCCGGGTACGGATTCACAGGCATCGCTGTCGCGCTGATGGGCCGGAACCACCCGGTCGGTATCGTCCTGGCGAGCTTGCTGTTCGGCGCACTGTTTCAGGGCGGTGCGGAACTGGATTTCGAGTTCAAATCGATCACTCGCGAGATGGTGCTGGTGATCCAGGGGTTGATCATCCTGTTCTCGGGCGCGCTGGCTTACATGTTCACGCCCTGGCTTGCGCGAATTCTGGTGCAGCGGCGGGCTGCCAATGCCTGAGCCCCACGATGATTGAGACCTGGGTCGATATCCTGCGCATCCTCGACGGAACGTTGCGGCTGGCCACGCCGCTCATCCTGTGCGCCATGGCGGGGCTGGTGTCCGAACGGTCCGGCGTGATCGATATCGGGTTGGAGGGCAAGCTGCTGATCGGTGCCTTCGCGGCGGCCTCGGTCGCGGTGCTGACCGGTTCGCCCTGGCTGGGGTTGGCCGCGGCGATCGTGGCCTCGGTCGTGTTCTCGCTGATCCATGGCTTTGCCTGCATCACGCACCGGGGCGAGCAGATCATCTCGGGCGTGGCCGTAAACATCCTTGCCTCCGGGCTGACCGTGGTCATCGGCATCGCGCTGTTCCGGCAGGGCGGGCAGACGCCGCCGATGCCGCCCGATGCACGGTTTCGTCCGATCGAATGGCCACTGACCGAAACTCTGGGCGATGTGCCCGTCCTCGGCCCGCTCTATGCCGAACTGATCTCGGGCCACAATCTGTTGGTTTATGTGGCGCTAGCCTCGGTGGTGCTGGTCTGGTGGATGCTGTTTCGCACAACCTTCGGGCTGCGTGTGCGCGCCGTGGGTGAGGCACCCGCTGCCGTGGACTCGGCCGGTGTCTCGGTCACATGGCTGCGCTATCGCGGCGTGATGATCGCGGGCGTGTTGTGCGGCATCGCCGGGGCGTATCTGTCGATTGCCCATGGCGCGGGCTTCTTCCGAGAGATGTCTGCTGGGAAAGGTTTCATCGCGCTGGCGGCAATGATCCTGGGCAATTGGCGGCCGGGGATTGCCCTGCTGGCGTGCCTGCTATTCGGGTTCCTCGAGACGGTGACACCGCGCCTGCAGGGGCTGGAACTGCCGCTGATCGGCGAGGCGCCGACTGCGCTGATCCCGATGCTGCCATACATCTTCACGGTCATTCTGCTGGCCGGGTTCTTCGGGCGAGCGATCCCGCCCCGCGCGCTGGGGACGCCATATGTCAAGGAGCACTAAGGGCGTTTCTGCGCATCCCGCAAAGATGCGAAGCCCGACCTTTATGCTGGGAGGGCACATGGCGACTAGGCGCGCTGCACTGCCGGTGCGGATGCTCACGGCACCGAAGATTCGAACCAACACTGCGAAGACCGTCCCAATGTCGGATGCTAAAATCGCCGCTTCGCACCCATGACTGATCTGTTGGAAGACCTAGTCGCCGCTGCCATCGCGGTCCGCGACCGGGCTTACGCGCCCTATTCGAACCATCCCGTGGGGACCGCTATTCTGGATGAAACCGGTGCTATACACTTAGGCTGCAACGTCGAGAATGCCGCCTATCCGCAGGGGGCCTGTGCGGAAGTCGGAGCAATCTCGGCCATGATCGCGGCTGGAGCGCGCCGCATTGAAGCCATCGCGATCGCCGGACCGGGAGATCATCTTTGCACACCATGCGGCGGCTGCCGCCAGCGCATCCGAGAGTTCGCTGCTCCGGAGACGCCGATCTTGATCGTGGGGCGCGATAGGCTGCTCGCGCGGTTCACGCTGGGCGAGCTGTTGCCCGAATCCTTCGGACCCGACAACTTGAAGGGCATCACAGCAAAACCGACCGAGGTGTAGCGTAGAGATGCCCGACCGATGATGAAGTCATGAAGCTCTTCTCGACCGCCAAGCGTCCGGTTCATCTCGGCCCTTATCCGCTAGAGCGTCTGCCACGGCAAGACAATGTCGATCTGACCGAAGTTCCGCCGATGCAAGCGGTGAGTTTCCGTGATGACCGTCCTGAGAGCCTGACCAATGCGATGCGCGACTATCAGGCGATGCTGGATGCGATCCGCGACGGGTTTGTGAAGCGCGAGCGCGGCGATGTTCCGGACGATCCGATCGAGCGGACCAATCACTTCAAGGCGTTCGGGTACTACTGCGACGCGTCTATGGTCGGAACCTGCGCAATCCCTGCTGAAAGCTGGCTGAAAGATCCAATTCGCAACCCGGATATCGAGGCGCTGGCCGAGCAACTCCGCACCAGACAGACAAAGACACTCGCTGCCGGTATCGACGTGATCATGGCAGACCTGAAGGAGTCGATGGAGGCGCCGTCGACGTCCTGTGATCACCACACCCATGCGATTGTCTTTCTGTACGAGCATCCACGCAATCCGGAACGTGGCGAGCCGGGGACGGACTGGATCCTTGGCACACAGGACCAGCGGGCGACATTGCGCGGGGCAGAGACCGCAGTGGTCATCGCCTCGATGATCCGGTTGATGGGGTGGGAGGCGCGCGCGCATACCGGCGCACATTCTGACACTGATCTGAACAGGCTGGCCGTTTTGGCTGGTTTGGCTGAAGTAGAGGATGGCCGCCTGACCAATCCATACCTGGGACCGGATTTCGGATTGGCGGCGATCACGACGACGCTGGAACTGGCGCCGGATCGGCCACTGGCGCCCGGTTCCGCCCTGTCAAAGCTGCGCAGCCATGGCCCGGCCTGGTGGACCGGATACGGCACGGCCAAAAGCCTGACCGATCAGGACCCTTACCGGATCAGAAGCTTTGTCGATGGCCCGCACGCGTTCGAGCGCCTCAAGCGGACCGAGACGCCGACAACCTTCATGGACGAACCGCGCATTCCGCGTGTGCCGAAGCGGGCAGACATGTTCAGCCGTGCACAGTTCGGCGATATGGGAAAGTCCGTGCAGGAGAACGCGCTGAACGGATACTACGCTGCCAAAAGCCCGTACTCGATGGCGGCACGACGCCCATTGGGCGCGCTTGTGCTGTTGCAAGACGGAGAGTCCGGCAATGGCCCGGCACCCGACAATCCGGATCGGAATACAGAGTTGGTCAAAGCAGCGCTTTACTTTCTGGGAAGCGACGCGGTCGGTATCAGCCGGTGTCCGGATTGGGCGTGGTACTCTCACGACGCGCTGGGTGACCCGATCGAGCCGACCCAGCATAACGCGATCAGCGTCATCATCGATCAAGGGCACGAGACGATGGAAGGCGCCTCGGGTGACGACTGGATCTCGTGCTCTCAGTCGATGCGCGCCTATCTCCGGTTTTCCTTGCTGGGTGGGGTGGTCGCGAACCAGATCCGCCGGTTGGGCTATACGGCCAAGGCACACACGGTTTTGGATGGCGAGGTGCTGCAGCCGCCGCTGTTGCTGCTGTCCGGGCTGGGCGAGGTGTCCCGGATTGGTGAGGTGATCCTGAACCCGTTTCTCGGGCCGCGCCTGAAGTCAGGTGTGATCACCACAGACATGCCGCTGGCCCATGACAAGCCAATCGATTTCGGCCTGCAGGCGTTCTGCGAGAATTGCAACAAGTGCGCGCGGGAGTGCCCTTCAGGCGCGATCACCGCCGGGCCGAAGAAGATGTTCAACGGCTACGAGATCTGGAAGTCCGACAGCCAGAAATGCACCACCTACCGCGTCGCGCAACAGGCGGGTGCCATGTGCGGGCGCTGCATGAAGACCTGTCCATGGAACCTGGAAGGCCTGTTCGCCGAGGCGCCGTTTCGCTGGCTGGCGATGCATGTGCCGTCCGCTGCGAAGTGGCTGGCGATACTGGACGACAAGATCGGGCGCGGAGGGTTGAACCCGGTTAAGAAATGGTGGTGGGATCTGGGCAATGGGCGCGATGGCGGCGCTTATGTGCATCAGGAGAACACCAACGCGCGTGATCTTCAGACCGATCTGGACCTGAAGTTCGAGGACCAGACCTTGGCGGTTTATCCAGCCAACCTCGTGCCACCTCCGTACTTCTTCCCGTTTTACATGGATCGCGAGGAAGGCATCAAGGCGCACGAGGCGCTGCTGTCACCGGCGGAGTACAAACGTCGCCTCGCCGAAGGTGAGACCGTCAACCTTGCCCATGAGTTCAGTCTGCCAGCGGGGCCGCAGCCGGTGATCCGCGTCGAAGTCGCCGAGGTCGAGGCGATGACCGATGCAATCTCGAAGTATGAGTTTCGAGCGCTGGACGGCACGCCCTTGCCGGAATTCGACGCGGGTGCTCATCTGGACATCGCGGTCAGTCCCGGCTTCTTCCGGCAATACTCGATGTCGGGCGATCCGGCGGATCGCTCCAAGTACCAGATTGCGGTGTTGCGCGAGGACGACGGCCGGGGCGGCTCGAAGCTGCTCCACCGGATCTTCCATCAAGGCCGCAAGGTGTTCATCTCGCGGCCAATAAATCACTTCCCGTTGGTCGAGTATGCATCGTTCTCCCTTCTGATGGCAGGCGGGATCGGCGTCACACCGATGATCGCCATGGCGCACAGACTGCATGCGCTGGGGCGGGCGTTCGAGCTGCACTACTCCTGCAAGTCACGGGCGGATGCGAGCTTTGTCGAGGACCTGGCAGCGGCACCATGGGCGGACTGCGTTCACCTGCACTTCTCGGCGGATGGCACCCGTGCCGACCTGGCGAAGACCGTAACCCATCGTGAGGGTGCACACCTCTATACCTGTGGGCCCGACCGCTACATGACCGCCGTGCTGGAGGCTGCCGAGGCCAACGATTGGCCGGAGGGCGATCTTCATCGCGAGTATTTTTCAGTTCCGGAACAGGCGGATTGGGAGAACCACGCATTCACGTTGAAACTGGCCCGGTCGGGCAAGGAGATCGTGGTGCCCGCCGACCAGTCCGCCACCGATGCCCTGAGCAATCACGACATCCGGATCGATACCAAGTGTTCTGACGGAATTTGCGGCGTCTGCGTCACCGGTTTGATCGAAGGAGAGGTCGAGCACCGCGACTTCGTTCTGGCCAAGAAGGATCGTGCGTCGAAGGTGATTCTGTGTTGTTCACGGGCGGCGCAGCGCGACGGCGTGATCACAATCGACCTGTGATTGAACAGCAGCGCAACCTATCCTTGCGATCGCTCGCCGGGCGATGCTGGCGCGAAACCCGGAATTGCTCAATCGTCGCAGTCACTTGGTATACCAGTGATCGCGGGTGTTGGTATGCCACGCAATGCGGTCCTTAACTGACTGAAAAAGTGTTTGAATTGACTTCTTAGTGCCGTAAAGTCCCGGCGTGGTATACCACACTTAACAACCAAATCGGCATAATGTCCGAGAACAAAATTGCGCGGCAAGGCCTGTTCACGAACCGAAAAGTCGCTAGGTTCGCGTCATAAGACTTCGCCGACGTATCAGGGAGGATCATAATGGCGCTGAAACACACTCTTGCATTGGTTGCAGGTGCCGCAGCATTTGCCATCGCCGGCTCGGCAATGGCCTGGGAGCCGAAGAAACCGATCGACTTCGTCATCATGGCCGGCAAGGGCGGCGGCGCCGACAAGATGGCCCGCCTGATGCAGGCGATTGTCGAAGAGAACAACATGGCCAGCCAGCCGCTGGTCCCGGTCAACAAGTCCGGGGGGTCGGGCGCTGAAGCCCTGCAGCACATGAAGACGGCGAAGGACCCGGATCACACGATCATGGTCACCCTGAACTCGTTCTTCACCACGCCGCTGCGTCAGCCTGGGCTCGGCGTCGACATCATGGAGTTTGCACCGATCGGTCGGATGGCCGAAGATACGTTCGTGCTGTGGGTCCACAAGGACGAGGGGGTGAACTCTTTCGACGAATTCCTGGCCGAAGCCAAGAAGCGTGGCAACAAGTGGGTCATGGGCGGAACGGGTAAGAACTCGGAAGACAATATCATCACCGATTTCCTGAACTCGAATTACGGCCTCGATATCAAGTACATCCCGTACAAGGGTGGTGGTGCCGTGGCCAAGGACCTGGCCGGTCAGCAGATCGACAGCTCGGTTAACAACCCGTCGGAAGCTCTGGGCTTCTACGAGTCCGGCGACGTGATCCCGCTTGTCGCATTCACGGACGAACGCTTGGCACTCTTTCCCGATACGCCGACGCTGAAGGAACTGGGGGGTGACTTCTCCTACTTCATGCAGCGATCCGTCGTGGGCGCGCCCGGCATGTCGACCGATGCACTGGCCTACTACAATGCGCTGTTCCAGACAGTCTTTGATCATGAACAGTGGCAGGGCTACCGCACCAGCAAGGCACTGCTCGGCGACAAGATCGAAGGTGCTGACCTTATGGCGTACTGGGAAACCCAGCGCGAGCGTCACGAGACGATCCTGAAAGCCTCGGGCGCGATCAACTAAGACTGCTGTAGGGTGCGCATTGCGCACCCTACGACGACCGGCGCCATCGGCGCGGTATTGCCCGGATGATCTGGCGGGCCCATCATGACAGCGGGGGATGAACGGGCATGCGGATTGCCGAGATCATCATGGCAATTGCTCTGGCGGCGCTGTCGCTGGCAATCATGTACAAGGCAGGAGAGCGGCCGACCTGGTCCGGTGAGGCAAGGTTCTCGAACGTTGGCTTCGGTGACGACGGTTCACCGCAAGGCGGCTTCTGGCCCTTCTGGGTCTGCGCCATCATGTTCCTGTGCTCGATCTGGGTGCTGGTCAACGGGATCCTGAAAGTATCTCCACCGGCCAAGTCCGGGGGGCCGTACCTGGATCGGCACGGCGTCAACGTCCTGCTAACAGTCGGGGTACCGGTCTTCCTGTTGGTGCTGTTGACCGACTACATCAGCATGTACTTTTCGATGGCGATCTTCCTGTTCTACTACCTCTTCGTCCTGGGTCGCCATGGGATCATCCTGTCGTCGGCAATGGCATTGGTCATGCCGTTCTGGATGTTCCTGTTCTTCGACATCACCATGACGCGCACGCTGCCCAAAGGCACTCTCGCCGTTGAGGACGGTATTTACGTGCCGCTGGGCAATTTTTTCCGCTCGCTTGACGGCGCGATGATCGGGTTGTGTTTTTTGGCAGGTGCCGCGGTTCTGGTGGCTGCATCGAGGCTTTCGAAACGCGGGGAGGATGCGTGATGGAGGTCCTTGGGCTTCTCCTTGACGGGATCCTGATCGCGCTGGAGCCGGCCAATCTGCTGATCTGCTTCATAGGGGTCGTGATCGGCCTTTTCGTTGGTGCGATGCCTGGGCTGGGGTCGGTCAACGGGGTCGCAATCCTGCTGCCGACGATCTTCTTCATCAAGCAGTCGACGGGATCCGATGCGGCGCCAATGATCTTTCTGGCGGCGATCTACTACGGTGCGATGTATGGCGGTGCGATCTCGTCCATCATGCTCGGAATACCCGGAGCATCCACCGCTGTCGCGACCACATTCGACGGGCGACCGCTGGCGCTGAAAGGCCGGGCCGAGCAGGCGCTCGTCACAGCGGCTCTGGCGTCTTTCATCGGCGGGACGATCGCGAACATCTTCTTCACAGGGTTCGCACCGCCACTCGCGTCGGTCGCGCTGAAGTTCGGGAACCCCGAGATCTTCGCACTGATGCTGCTGGCCTTTGCTACGTTCGTCGGTCTCGGTGGTGACGACATCCCGAAGACGATCATCTCGATCATGCTCGGTCTGGTTTGTGCCTCGATCGGGTTCGACGTGATCGAGGGTGAACCGCGCCTGCAGTTCTTCGACCTGACCGGGTTTTCGCGGCCTATCAATTTCCTGGTGCTCGCCATTGGTGTCTACGGTGTTGGCGAGATGCTGTGGACCCTGCACACGACGCGCGGCGACACCGAGATGTCCAAGGCCGATATCTCATTGGACAAGATCAAGGCGGCCGCCGGCAACACGTTCCGCGAGGGCTGGAAAGGGACCAGCATCGGGTCGAGCCTGGGCTTCTTCGTCGGTATCCTGCCCGCAGCGGGCGCGACGCCGGGCTCGCTGATGTCCTACGGTGTGGCCAAGATGACCTCGTCCAAACCACACGAGTTTGGCAAGGGGTCGATCGACGGTGTCGCGGCACCTGAAGCTGCGAACAACTCGGCGTCCACGGGCGCGATGCTGCCCATGATGACATTGGGAATTCCGGGATCGCCAACCACGGCGGTTCTTTTGACCGGGCTTGTATTGCTCGAGCTTGAACCCGGACCGCGCCTGTTTCAGGACCAGCCGGATTTCGTCTGGCCTGTGATCGGGTCCTTCTACATCTCGAATGTAATCGCGGTTCTGGTGAATCTGGCGTTCATTCCGCTGTTCCTGTGGATGCTGCGGATGCCGTTCACGATCCTGGCGCCGATCATCTTCATTCTTTCGACCGCGGGCGTCTATGCGGCAACTGACTCGATGTTCGATGTCTGGCTGATGTTCTGGTTCGGGCTGGCGGCGTTCATGTTGCGCATCCTGAACTATCCTTTGGCGCCGGCAGCACTCGCGATCGTCCTGGGCGGCATCACCGAGGCCAAGCTGCGCCAGTCGCTGCAATGGTCGGACGGCAGTTTCGGCATCTTCTTCAACCCGTTCTTCGACCGCGACGGCTCGGGCAGCACCTACTGGATCGCACCGATCATCGCGTGGATTGCGGTGATCCTGATCCTGATGCCGCTGTTCCAGGTGATCAAACGCCGGTTCTTGCGGGGGCCAGCACGCCCATCTCACTGGCAGGGATAGAGATCGCACACACGTTGTACCGCGCACTGCGCTCGGTACTCGCCATTGGCGTGGATGTATGGTTTTCTGTTCGCTCAAGAACGGAGATCCCCCATGCTCGACACGACTAAGCCGCTTTGGCAGGCCAGCGCCTGTGATCTGGCGGACGCCATTCATAACGGTGAGATTTCCTGTACAGACGCCGTCACGGCAGCAGTCGCCCGGATGCGCGAGGTCAATGGCGATCTGAACGCCGTGGTCGATGACATGGGTGATGAAGCCGTCGCAGAGGCAGAAGCAATGGATATCGCGTTTGCCGCGGGAGACGTCGAGCCCGGCGCGTTGTCCGGGGTGCCGATCACGATCAAGGAGAACATCGACCAGGCCGGACGCGCCACGCCGAACGGCGTCGCCGGCTACAAAGACGTCATTGGCCCGGACGACGCTCCGTTCGTGAAGAACATGCGCAGCGCGGGTGCGATCGTCATCGGTCGAACGAACACGCCAGAGTTCTCGTTCCGTGCGACCACGGTGAACGAACTGCATGGCCGGACGAAAAGCCCCTGGAACGACTGGGTGACCTCGGGTGGGTCCTCGGGCGGGGCGTCCTCGGCGGTGATGAGCGGCATGGGCGCGATTGCCCATGGCAATGACATTGGCGGGTCGCTGCGCTTTCCGGCCTGGGCAACCGGCGCCGCAACGGTGAAGCCGGGCCTGGGGCGCACGCCGGCCTACAATCCTTCGGCGCCTGCCGAGCGTGGGCCGTTGGCGCAGATCATGTCCGTTCAGGGTGTTATCTGCCGCGAGGTCCGGGACGTGCGCCGTGGGATGGAGATCGCGACGCTCTATGATCCGGCCGATCCCTGGCAGGTGCGGATGGCCTTCTACGGTCCACCCGAACCTGCGCCGGTCAGAGTGGCCTTCACCAAGGAGATGTACGAATTCGATCTGAGCCCGGCCGTATCCGATGCCTTGGACAAGGCAGCCTCGGCGCTGACCGATGCCGGTTACGACGTGGTAGAGACCGAGGCACCGTTGCTGCGCGAAGCAGCCGAGGAGGCCAACCGATGCCTGTTCGGCGAAACCATCGAATTGATGGGCGATCAGATTGAGGAACACGGATCCGAAGCGATCCGAAACATCTTCCAGAGTTATGCGGAATTGTTCGATCCCTACATGGGTTTGGAGCGTACGAAAGCTATGGCGCGCCGCTCGAAGTACGTCCGCGCATGGACGATGTTCCTGGATGAGTATCCGTTGGTCCTGACACCCTTCATGCCGACGCTGCCGTTCAAGTGGAATCGTGATGAAGAGGGGCTCGAAGGTGTGCGCGAAGTCCTTGGCGCCGCCATCTGGTCCTATTCGATGAACTTCCTGGGCTTGCCCGCCGGGAACGTGGCCGCGCATTTCGCCGATGGTTTGCCAGTCGGTGTCCAGATCGTCGGGCGCCGGTTCCGCGAGGACATGATCCTGGATGCTTGCGAAGCGATCGAAGATCGCACCGGTATCATGGCCGAGCGATTGTTCTCACGCGGATAGCTTTGCTACTTTGGCGCCTGTCGCTTTGACAAGTGCTTCGGGCGTGATTTCAAACACCGCGTCGGGCGCCCCTGCGGCGGCCCAGACCGTCGGCAGCGCGATCAAAGTCTCGTCGATCCAGATCTCTGGAGGTTCGAGATGGCCGATCGGCGAGACGCCACCAATCGCAAAGCCTGTCCGCGCGCGAACCTCATTGGCGTCGGCTCGGCCCAAGGGTTCTCCGATCACCTGTGCCGCCAGATCCATATCGACTTTATTGGCACCGGAGACGAGCAACAGCAGCAGGTCACCGCTGTCGCGACTTTGAAACACAAGCGATTTTACGATTTGCGAGATGTCGCATCCGCAGGCGGCAGCCGCATCTTCGGCGGTGCGGGTGCTCTCATCCATGCGCTTTACCGTGATGTCGAGGCCCAACTCGGCAGCCGCACGTTCGACGCGTCTGACCGATTTGCTCATCTGTGATCAGATGTTCTCGGCAGCCAGGTGATCACTGTACTCGAAGGGCACGCCGGGCTCGGTCTTGTCCGAGCGTATCACCAGAGACGTCTTGACGTTCGAGACGTTCTCAAGCGCGAGCAGCTCATCGGTCAGGAAGGTTTGAAACGTCAACAGGTTCGGCGCCACGCATTTCAGCAGAAAGTCGATCTCGCCGTTCAACATGTGGCACTCGCGGATCAGCGGCCAACCCTTGCACTGGGTCTCGAACGCTTCCAGATCGGCACCCGCCTGACTTTTCAGGCTGACCATAGCAAAGACAGTCACTTCGTAACCCAGCGCGCGCCCGTTCAACCGCGCGTGATAGCCTTCGATCAGCCCGGTTTCTTCCAACGCGCGGACGCGGCGCAGACAGGGAGGCGCGGATATTCCGACCCGCCGCGAGAGCTCGACATTCGTCATCCGGCCATCGCCCTGAAGTTCGGCGAGAATCTTCCGGTCAATAAGGTCGAGCTTCAAGCCTGCCATCAGGTGTCCTGTCGGTTATAGTTTTTCATGTGCTGCCCGGCGTGACCCGCCCCGCGGCCAAGGGGTTCTGGCAAATGTCTACGTTTGGCGGTAGTGAAAAGCAAGATTGTTGCTCGCTCGCGCAATGATTGGAAAGATCGCATGACGAAGGCGACAGAAATTTGGGTTTTGACCGATGGTCGAGCCGGGAACGAGGTCCAGGCGCTGGCACTGGCCGAGGCCGTCGCGCGGCGCAGGCCGGGCCGGATCACGGTCAAGCGAACCCCGCTGAAACGCTGGGCAAGCTGGGTGCCTGCGGCGGTCTCTTCCAGGCTGGGCGCGTCAAAAGGCGGTTGGCCGTTCATTGGGATCGAAGACGGTGCTTCGCCGCTGGCGTGGCCATGGCCTGGGTTGATCATATCAGCGGGGCGCAGGGTTGCGCCGATCTCCGCGGCGCTCCGAAAGCTGCACGGTATTCCTGCGGTGCACCTGCTCGACCCCGAGGTTCCCAAGACCGCATTTGATGCCGTTGTCGTGCCGCGCCATGACAACAAGTCCGGAGCGAACATAATCCCGTCGCTGGGTGCGCTCAGCCGACACAACAGTCAGTCTCTCGACGCCGCGGCGGCGTCCTGGCGCTGTCCGATGGCGGGTCTGAAATTGCCGCGTCTCGCCGTTCTGATCGGCGGTCCCAGCCGGTCGGCCGACTTCACTGACGAGGATGCGCAGCGCCTCATCCTCGCGCTCGACAGTCTGGCCAATCGGTTCGGCTTGATGATTACCGCCTCCCGGCGCACGCCCGAGGCGATTGTCGCGCGACTGCGCGATGCGCTGGCGGACAGAGCGTTCATCTGGGCGGGTGAGACGGACGGATCAAATCCGTATCCGGGGCTGCTCGGGCCCGCCGTTGCGGTCGTTGTCACCGAGGATTCGGTCAACATGGCATCCGAGGCCGCATCGACCGGGAAGCCCGTGCACATATTCCCGATCACCCGGGTCGCGCCAAAGCTTGCGCAGTTCCACGCGGATCTGCGGGACTATGGTGCGACACAGCGTTTTACGGGAGAGATCCGGCACTGGAGCTACCAGCCACTGGCCGAGGCCGACCGCGTGGCAAAAGACTTGATCCGGCGCAGCGTGATCTAAGCTCTATTCGGGGTCCGAGCCGGGAACGGGATCGTAGCCGGACCCACCCCCAGGGCGGCAGCGTGCGATCCTGCGCACCATCAGCCACGTCCCGCGAAAGGCTCCGTGGCGTTCGAGAGCCTCGAGCGCGTATTCCGAACAGGTCGGTGCGAACCGGCAATTGCGCCCGACCCATGGGCTTCCGACAAGGCGATAAGCCCGTATCGGCAGCGCGACAATTCGGGCGAGCGGACTCATGCAGCACCGCGCTCACGCGCCGCTGGCGCATGAATACGCTCGAGACAGTCTTCGAGATCCGAAAGAAGCTTGGTGAACGGACGCGAGGCCGTCGTTTCCGGACGACCGATCAGAACGTAGTCCCACCCTGTCTTTCCGGCCCTTGGCAGAACGTCCGATGCAACAGCGCGCAACCGACGCTTCGCGCGATTGCGGGCTACAGCATTTCCAACTTTTTTCGAACATGTGAAGCCGACGCGAACCTCATCGTCTGGGGCTTCGTCAGCTCCGCGTTGGCGGGCTTGAAGGTTCAGACCCTTGGATCCGGCGCGCCGGGCGCGGGAACAGGCCAGGAAGTCCCGGCGCGTCTTGAGAACGGTCAGCGACCGTGCCATGGAGCCCAGGAGGATCAGGCCGAGAGTTTCTTGCGACCCTTGACCCGGCGGCGGTTCAGGATCTTGCGGCCATTTTTCGTAGCCATCCGGCTGCGGAATCCATGACGGGCCTTGCGAACGCGGTTCGACGGCTGAAAGGTGCGCTTCATCTTCGCTTCTCCCGGGCCGGTCGGACCTGCCCTCATCGGTGCGGCGCGGAGCCTCGCGCCAGCCAAATCAATAAGAGACGGGCGGATACCGCCAAGAACCTTGTGAGTCAACGGCCCATTCGGTGCTGAGATGTATGTTTCACTCGGCGCACGATGGATCAAGCCGACGTGATGCCACTGGCGCCGGGGCCCTCACCGCTCAATATGGCGTCATGTCATCAAATCATTATTCCAGGAGATGCTCATGCCCAGCGATCAGGCGCCCGTCGCCATGACGCAGAAAAACGCTTTCGCCCGGTATCTGCCGATCACTTTGATTGCGATCGGTGCGATTGCGGCGATCATCGTTGCGCGCGATTACCTGAGCTTCGAGGCACTGGCGGCGAATTACGAGGGCCTTCAGGCATGGCAGGCGCAGAACCGGATCCTGTCTGTTGTCGTCTTTTGCGCCGTGTATGTCCTGGCGGTCGCGTTATCCGTACCCGGCGCGATCTGGCTGACCCTGATCGGCGGCTTCCTGTTTGGAACAGTCGCCGGGACGGCGCTGGTCGTCGCATCGGCGACCGCTGGTGCACTGCTGATTTTCCTCGCAGCGCGCACGGCTCTGGGCGACGGCTTGCGGGCGCGGGCCGGGCCATGGCTTGCGCGGATGGAAGACGGATTCCGGAGCGGTGAGATCAGCTACCTCCTGATCATGCGGCTTGTCCCGGCGGTGCCGTTTTTCATCGCCAACCTGGCTCCGGCGTTTCTGGGTGCGCGGACATGGACGTTTCTGTGGACGACGCTCGTTGGCATCATTCCAGGCACGCTGGTCTTCATCTCGATCGGCGCGGGCCTGGGCGAACAGCTATCGCAGGGGACGCCGCCGAACCTCGGCGTCATCTTCCAGTGGCACATCCTGGGGCCGCTGCTCGGTTTGGCCGCGTTGGCCGCACTGCCGCTGATCCTGAAGGCAACCGGTCTTCTGAAGGCGAAGTCATGAACGAAGTCCTGTCGCCCGATCTCTGCATCATCGGCGGAGGTTCGGGCGGGCTTTCGGTCGCGGCAGGTGCTGTCCAGATGGGCGCGTCGGTTGTGTTGATCGAGGGCCACAAAATGGGCGGCGACTGCCTGAATTATGGCTGCGTCCCGTCCAAGGCACTGATCGCCGCGGGCAAGGCGGCACACGCGCACAGAACGTCTGCACCGCTCGGCGTTGCGTCCAACGAACCGCAGGTCGATTATGCGGCCGCCCAGGACCACGTGCGCAGCGTGATTGCCAAGATCGAGCCGCACGACTCGGTCGAGCGGTTCGAGGGTCTGGGCGTCACCGTCATCGAGGCCATGGCGAAGTTCACGGATGCGCGCACGGTTGAGGCCGGCGGCAAACGCATTCAGGCCCGGCGCTTTGTGGTCGCTACCGGCTCTGCACCGATGGTGCCGCCAATTCCGGGGCTGGATCAGACGCCGTACATGACGAATGAAACGCTTTGGGATCTGCGCGAGCTACCGCGCCATCTGATCATCATCGGTGGTGGTCCGATCGGACTTGAGATGGCGCAGGCGCATCGGCGGCTCGGCGCTCAGGTCACCGTCCTCGAAGCCGCGCGGGCGCTTGGCAAGGATGACCCCGAGATCGCCGCCGTCGCGCTGGAGAAGTTGCGCGACGAAGACATCGATATCCGCGAAGGTGCCAAGGTCGTCGAGGTTTCGGGCACGGCGGGCGCGATCACCCTGACGTTGGAAGATGGCAGGGAGGTTCAGGGTTCGCATCTGCTCGTCGCGGTTGGTCGCAAGGCGAACGTCGAGACGCTCGACCTGACCGCAGGAGCGGTCGAATACACACCGCGCGGCGTGACGGTAACGTCCGGTCTGCGCTCGGTTTCGAACAGCCGCGTCTACGCCATTGGCGATGTCGCGGGTGGTCTGCAGTTCACGCATGTCGCCGGGTACCAGGCCGGGCTGGTCATTCGCAACGCTCTGTTCCGCCTACCTGTTAAGAACCGGACGGACATCATCCCATGGGCTACCTACACCGACCCCGAGATTGCGCATGTCGGCATGACCGAGGAGGCGGCAAGGGCCGAGCACGGCGACAAGGTCGAAGTCGCCCGGTTCCATTTCAACGAGAATGATCGCGCGCTGGCGGAGTTGAAGACGACGGGCTTTGCCAAAGCGGTGATCGGACGACGCGGCAAGATCCTGGGGGCCTCCATTGTCGGCGCCTCGGCCGGAGAGCTGATTCAACCCTGGGCGCTTGCACTTTCGAAAGGTCTCAAGATCGGCGATATGGCGGGACATGTTGCGGCCTATCCGACCCTCGGCGAGGTCTCAAAACGCACGGCCGGTGCCTACTACACGCCACGCCTGTTCCAGAGTGACCGTGTTAAAATGATCGTGCGCCTTCTTGCACGCCTGGGGTAATCGGACTTAACGTCCCCGCGCGAAAGGGAATTTGGATCGCGCATGGGACTGCTTCGCAGCCTTTCTGGACGGCTCCTCCTCGTCACCATTGCAGTGGTGATGCTGGCCGAGATTGCTATCTTCGTTCCCTCGGTCGCCCGGTTCCGCGAGGACTATCTGATGGAGCGCGTGCGCCGGGCCGAGATCGCGGCTCTGACTGTACTGGCAGCGCCCGATCAGATGGTGTCCCGCGAACTCGAGGCCGAACTGATTTCGCGGGCCGAGGTCCTGAACGTGGTTGTGCGCCGAGAAGGCATCCGCGAGATGGTTTTGACAAGCGGGACGTTGGCACCGATCACTGGAACCTATGACCTGCGCGAGCCCCCAATCCTCGATCTGATCCGCGATGCGCTGTTGCGGATCGCGGCGCCCGAGGGCGGTGTGATCCGGGTGATCGCATATGCGCCAGAGGACATGGGCAAGGAGTTGGAGATCACGCTGCGCGCAGGCCCTCTGACCGACGCGATGCGTCAGTACGGGTTGAACATTCTGATCCTGAGCCTCGCGATCTCTGTCGTCACCTCGGTGATGGTGTTCGTTGCCGTACGACGCGCCGTTGTCAGTCCGATCACCGGCGTCATCGAAAACCTGAAGCACTTTTCTGAGAACCCCGAGGATGCGGATCGCGCCATCGTGCCAAGCAGCCGGGTCGGAGAAATCGCCGAGGCGGAAAATGCTGTTGCGGACATGCAGCGCGATGTGCAGGCCGCATTGAAGTCACGCGCGCGGCTCGCCTCGCTGGGTGAAGCTGTGGCCAAGATCAGCCACGACCTGCGGAACATATTGGCGACGACCCAGTTGATGGTCGACCGGCTCGAGATGAGCCAGGATCCGATTGTCGGCCGAACGACGCCGAAACTGCTGAATTCGCTCGACCGGGCCATCCGGCTGTGCCAGTCGACACTGACTTACGGGAAGGCCGAGGAAGCTCCGCCAGAGACACGGATCGTCGCGCTCGCGGATCTGGCCATTGAGGTCGCCGAAGGCCTGGGTCTGATACCGGGCGATGCAAGCGTGTCCTGCCTGGTTGATGTCGATGGCGATGTTGTGGCCGAGGCTGATCCCGAACATCTCTATCGCGTGCTGAACAATTTGATGCGCAACGCCGCTCAGGCGATCCGCAATACGGACCGGCCCGGCACGATCACGATCAGCACGAAGTCTTTGGAAGGGACGGTCGCGATTTTGGTCAGCGACACCGGGCCGGGAATGCCGGCGCAATCACTGCAGCACCTTTTCAAGCCGTTTCGCGGCAGCGCCAGCCGCGAAGGCACAGGGCTTGGCCTGGCCATCGCGCACGAATTGGTCAGCGTCAATCGCGGGAAACTGGAACTGGTGACTTCGACGACGGCAGGAACCCAATTCTGCATCACGCTGCCCGCGCGCGCCGCCATGGCGGCGGAGTGATTGCGGGTTTCCAAACGTGCGTTTACCCCTTGCATTAGCGTGAACGCGCCGCTAGTTACGGCGCTCCGCCGCAGCGCGGTACGGGTTGCACCGGTAGCTCAGCTGGATAGAGCACCAGACTACGAATCTGGGGGTCGGGGGTTCGAATCCTCCCCGGTGCGCCAATAAAATCAACACCTTACAGCAATCATCAAATCGCTTAGGCTCATCTTAGGCTCGCCAATCACGGCCGCTGAGCCTCTCCATATCCGTTCATATCGCATTGGTGATGGCGGAGAATGGCGGTGTTTGCCGCCCAGCAACCATCAGTTTGACGAACATCTCGCGGCTGCCGAGTTGCTGAGGTCACGCGGCCTGGGAATGTCCGCTGCCAATTGCCGAGCCAAGATCTCGGCATCGTTTGCGCCGACCCGGAACACCAACAATGTCGCCACGTTTCCCAAGATCGCATCCAACAGCCGTGGTTCAAGCTGTGACGTATGTTGATGAGCCAAGATTAGTCCGACCTTGAACTTACGCAGTTCGGACAGCATCCCAGCCAACGCTTCGGTGGTGAAGTTGTGGAACTCGTCGATGTAGAGGAAGAACGGCCTGCGTTTAAACATCGGTTGACTTTGGCGCGTGAATGCCGCGTTCGCAATGCCATTCACCACCAACCCACCCGGCAGGTTCGAAACGTCCGATCCTAATCGTCCCTTCGCCAGGTTGACGATGAGTGACTGACCGTCGTCCATGATACGGCGGAACCGTACAGGAACCTTCGGTTTACACACTGCTTGCCGCACCAACGGATGTGCGAGGAATCCGCTGATTTTGTTGGCAATCGGCGCCACGCCATCGACTGCACCTTTGTATCGCATGGCATCGAACTCACGGGTCCAGAAGTCCCGCACTTGTTCGTCGGTGATCTTTGCCACCACTACTTTCCGAAACTCCTTGTCGAGAAAGAGCGGCATGATGTCGGCGATGCTGGCGGATGCTTGCTCGAGTAGTGCCAGCACGGCGTAGCGGAGCAAATGCTCCATCCGGGCACCCCAGGCATCTGACCACTGCGTCTTCAGGGTTTCGATGACGCCGGATGCGACCAGTGGACGGAATGCTCCGGTGACCGGAGTGAGGGGGTTGTATCCAAGCGCGCAGTCTGGTTCAGCTAAATCCCAGTATAGCGCGGTAGGTGCTAACGCTCGCGCCGTTTCGGCCAGATCGCCGTGCGGATCGATCAGGCAAAAACTAGTGCCAGATCGCGCATCTTGCGTGATGAATTGTTGCAGAAGCGTCGATTTCCCAACGCCGGTTTTTCCAATCAGATAGCAGTGAAAATGTCGATCCTGGATCGCGTGTGTAAACGGCCGCGGCTGGCGATCACGGGTTGTGGCGATGGTGACGGAGGGCATGCAGGTAGTTTATCTGAACGCAGAACTTTCAATAGGTGACGCGGATAGCTTCATTTGCTGTGCTCCCCGAGAATGCCCTCGCTTGAGCTTAGAGTTTTCCGCATGATTTCCTTGGCTGGGAACGGAGTGGAAGACCACGAAAGCATCGAAGTTCAGTGACGCCCAGAAGGCGTATGTCGTGAAGCGCGGCGAGGAAGGTTTGCCGGTTGCGGAACTTTGCAGAGAAGTTGGGATCAGCCAGGCGACGTACTTCAATTGGAAGAAGAAATACGCAGGTTTGATGCCGTCCGAGATGAAGCGGCCGCGCGAGCTTGAGCAAGAGAATGCCAAACTGAAGAAGATTGTCGCTGACCCGGCACTCGACAAGGAAATGCTTCAGGACGTCATCAAACGAAAGCTCTGAGGGCTGGCCGGAAACGGACGCTGGTCGACGAGATCCGCGCGGACTGGAAAGTGTCGATCCGGGGGGCCGGCAGCCTGATCCGGTTCGACCCCACGACGTACCGCTACAAGTCTTGCCGATCCGGCCAGCCCGCTTTGGAACAGCGGATCAAGGAAATCTGCGAGACGCGCGTGCGCTTCGGCTACCTTCGCGTCCACGTGCTGTTGAGGCGTGAGGGGTAGATGATAAATCAGAAGAAAACGCGGCATATCTACAGTGAGTTGGGCATGCAGCTGAGGAACAAGACACCGAAGCGGCGCGTGAAGGCGAAGCTCCGCGAAGATCGGACTGAGGCAACTGGGCCAAACGATATCTGGTCGATGGACTTCGTACATGATGAACTGGTCATCGGCCGCAAACTACGCGTCCTGACGGTGGTTGATACCTTCTCCCGATACGTTCCGGTGCTCGACGCACGGTTCAGTTATCGGGGCGAAAACGTCGTGGCCACGCTCGACAGAGTGTGCAGCCAGATCGGTTATCCGAAGACAATCCGCGTCGACCAGGGCAGCGAATTCATCTCCCGAGATATGGACCTTTGGGCCTACTGCAACGGCGTCACGCTGGACTTCTCACGGCCTGGAAAGCCGACGGACAATGCGTTCATAGAAGCCTTCAACGGCCGATTCCGGGCCGAATGTCTGAATGCACACTGGTTCCTGAGCCTTGCAGATGCCGCCCAAAAGTTGGAGACTGGGCGCAGAGACTACAACGAGGAGCGGCCACACAGCGCCATAGGGAACAACGTCCCGGCAGCGCTCATGAAATCGACACACGCAGCCAGCCCGTGTGTCTGATCAGAGACGGAAAACTCCAGCCCGTCGCGAGGGCAACTTCGGTCGCAGCGCACATTCCCGCAAACTCTCGTTATGAATGAGGGAGCATCGTGGGGCAGGTCATAATGCGTGAACGGAACGCAGCCCACGTTCGTCCACGGTACTGCGACGGTCAGTAAGAAACAAAACTCACATCAGTCCTCTGAGAGTCGTGGCGGAAAGGAGCCATTTGGTGCGGGCGCGAAGGGATCAACGCGCGTTCGCTGAAGCGGACATGGACCCCAGGTGCAACTCGATCAGACGTCTATGCAGTTCTGCGAGTAAGTTTACGCTCGTATTTCATGACATCAGCAGACGGTCGTACGTAGTTCGAAATAGCTCGTGTCGCCCCTATGTCTCGCGCTTGATTTGGAACCCCGGGAGCAGTGTGCATCAAAGTGTGCGAACTGATCGTTCAACGTAGACAGTCAAATCAGTATCCAAGATCTCGGTCGACGAGATTGAGCAGGTCTCTTTCGGCCACAAAGCGCTCGAAGTTTCGAAAGAACAGATCCAGCGTGAGGGGAACGTAGCTATCGCCATCATCCGCGGACACGTGCGGAGTGATGATGAGGTCGCGAGTATTCCAAAGGCGCGAGTCTTCGGCTATGGGTTCTGGGGTGAACACATCCAGCACCGCACCAGCCAACTCGCCAGCGTCGAGCTTGTCGCACAGCGCCTCGTAATCCATCGCAGACTGCCGGCCGATGTTCACCACGCCGCAGGTGGGCCTCAGCATGTCCAGCCGCCTGCGATTGATCAGCCCATTCGTCTCTGGCGTATCTGGTAAAGCAAGGTAGAGGATATCGGCCTCTGGCAGCACAGTGTCGAGCTGATCGGTGGTGACGACCCGCGTACAGCCTTCTACATCGCCCCCACGCCTGTTCACCCCAATGATCTCTGGGCCCAAAGGCACGAGTTTGCGGATCGCGGCTCCACCAAGGCTGCCCGTCCCCACGACAACAATCGTCTTGCCTGCAATAGGCGTGCTATAGCGCGTGTCGTATCGCCTGTTGCGCTGGTTGGTCACAATCGCGGGCATGTGGTTGTGCAGCATGAGCGCTGCCATCAGCCCGTATTCCCCCGCTTTCTCCGAGTGAACGCCTTTATTGTTCGTCAAAGCTACGTCCCGTGGGAGCCAGTCCAATGGCAGCATATGTT
Organism: Pseudomonadota bacterium; assembly: GCA_038534135.1. GTDB lineage: Bacteria > Pseudomonadota > Alphaproteobacteria > Rhodobacterales > Rhodobacteraceae > Thermohalobaculum. Next base: position 46,372 of record JBCAXJ010000021.1, read on the forward strand.
CCACGCCAGCGCCGATGCAATGGATCCATCGCAAGTGCGGCGCCCGGTGGGCGAGGTCCGTCATTGGCAGGTTCCAGCACAGCAGAACATGCGCCTGAGCAATGGATGCCTCGAAGTTGTCCTCGTCCCAATCGAAGACGGCCTCCACTCTGTCCATGACGCCCGGGAACCGGCTGAGCGCCGCCTCGAAGCGATCCTCGGAAATGGTAAAGACTTCCTCGCCCTCAGGCGTGTTCGGGAACGAACCGGGCGCCCAGCGGTTGTTCTTGACGTGAACGCGGATCTTCTCTGGGTCAGGCATTGCGCTCTCTGACCTCCTGTTGATGGGCACGAGTTCGCTCATGCGGCACCAGCTTTCTCGATCCGTTTCAGTTCGGCAATGATGTGGGTGTCGCGTTCCGCCAGAGGCATGGTCTCCGCAGCAAATTGCATGTCCATGATCCTAGAGGCGATCTGTTTGAGATAACCGCGGTCATCTTTTGTTGCGGTTGGCAGGTGCAGGATGGAATCCTGACCATAAGTGCGGACCGCCTCGCTGGGTATCTGTTGCGGTTGCGGTGGCGCCTTGCCCTGTTGCAGGTCGCGCACGAGGCTGCGGAGCCGCCGCCGGTAAAGCGCCACACCGCGGTCGGTCGGCATGAGGTTTTCGCCCTTGTGTGCGCTGATCGAGCCCATGCCCTCGACGGCCTCTGCATCCGCGGGTCGTCGCTGGCGATCTTCCCATGGGCGATCAACGATCTCACCCTGTTCGATCAGCTCGCATCCTTCCTGGCTATCGTAAGCATGCGGGTCGCCACGTTCGCCGAAGTTCGCCCAAGCCAGTGCCATACTGTTGTGATCGTCAACCGGCACAACCCACCGGGTGAAGGAACTGCGCCCGAAATAGTGCGGCCTAGTCCCATCAGCCGAGAACGCGGAGCCTGCTTGGGTGAAGTTCGGCAGGATCAGTTCGTTGATCCTGACCCAGACCATGTCGCCGACACGGCGCGTGTTGCTGCCCAGGAATTGCAGGCCGCGCTCAAAGATCTGAAGCTCGCCGATCTCCTTCATCCCGTCAGAGAACTGCGCGCCGCCATTCAAGCTGTGCAGAAAACTGGTATGGATCGGGTCCATAATCGCATCGAGCACCTGCACCCAGTTGCATGTGTAATCGACACGGTAGGGGCGCATCTTGATCCCAGGCGTCTCATAGGCATCGAACCACGGGAAATCGGGCATCTGATTGGCCGGGCCGAGATAGGCGAATACCAGTCCGTTGTGCTCTACCACCGGATAGGCGCCCAGCCGCGTCCGGGCCCGTACGTCTGCCGCTGGGCCCGGTCCATCGGCCTCTCCCGGTGTCTCGAGGATTTCACCGTCGGGTGCGAACAGCCAGCCATGGTAGCAACACCTGATGCCGCTTGCCTCGCATCGACCAAAGACGAGGGATGCGCGCCGGTGCGGGCAGTGCTTGTGGACCAGCCCGATCTCGCCTGCAGTGGATTTGAACAGGACCAGATCCTCACACAGCACACGTATCTCACGCGGCATTTCCCCCACTTCGGACGTCAATGCCACTGGATGCCAGTACCGGCGCAGGAACTCACCGCAGACTGTGCCAGGGCCGGTCTCGGCCAGTTCGTTGTCATAGCCGGGAGTCTGTGTCTGCTCATAGCCCGAAAAGCCTGTACGCTTCACCGGATGGGTCAACATCTTCTGCCTCCCTTGCATGTTTCAAAACCAGCAAACTCAGTTGCTACGAATACAGCACGCTCTGGACGACTGTACTAATGATATCGTAGACAGACACGGTAGAATTGGGCAATCTATAATTTCAGAACAAAGCATGGTGCGACCGCTGACATGGCAAACGAGAACGGGTACAAGACGTCTTTCGTTGCAATGCGTGCGGAACATCCACCGCGCAGCACGCCAGCTGATGTGAAGCGGCTGCACGGCCTGACGTCGCCGGATGACGAGCTCAACCAGCAGATTGTACGCATGTTGCAGGAAGACGGCCGCCGGCCCTTCAACGAAATCGCGATCGCATTGAATGTCTCGGAAGGAACGATCCGGAACCGCGTCAACGGCATGCGCCAGGCCGGTCACATGAAGATCGTGGCAATCGTGGACCCGGGCGCTGTGGAATACAAAACCGATGCGATCATCTGCATTCGTGTTGGCGGGACCAGCACGCCTACGTCAGTCGCAGACCGTATCAGCCAGCTTGACGAAGTGGTCTATGTTCTCTGGGTCTCGGGACGGTTCGACCTGATGATCGAGATTGTCACTGACGAGCCGGACGGGCTCGCGCAGTTTCTGGAAGATCATATCCACAATCAGCCCGACATAGCGGAATCCGAGACGATGATGGGCCTGAAGAACTTCAAGAACCAGTTTCTGTTGAAGCAGAACTGGGGATGACGCCGTAATCTGAGAAAGGGTGATGCCATGTCGCAGATCTATTATGAGAGTTTTGCCGATGCGGTCGAGCGCAATCGCCCACGCATCCCCGAGGTGCGGCAGCGGCTGGAGGAGGCGGACGTCAAATACGTGCTCGCTGCATGGATCGATCTGCATGGCATTCCCAAGACAAAACCCGTTCCCATGAGCGATTTCGACCTGCTCTGCCTGGGCAAAGGCCCGCAGTTCGCAGTGCATTCGATCTCTTTTGTGCCCGAGTTGACGCCAGCGGACAGCGATCAGGTTGTCGTGCCCGATCTGGACGCGGTCTACGTCTGTCCCTGGGACACCAGCATGGCGGTCATCTTCTCGGACCTTTATTGGCAGGACGCCCCTTACAATGTCTGTCCGCGTCAGGCCCTGAAGCGCGCCATGCAGGAAGCCGCCGCAGACGGCTATAGTGGCTTTGCCGGTGTCGAGCCTGAATTCATCGTCATGAAATATGACGACACGGGCATGCCGGTGAAAGCCTTTGACGATGACCTCGGCGCCGCGATCACCCCAAGGCGCCAAGCCTTTGGCTATGACGTCGAGTATTCCATCGATTCAATGCCCTTCCTGAAGGAGATGATCGACATCATCGAAGGCCTTGGCTGGAACCTCCACGACGTGGTGGCCGAGGGCGCCTATTCCCAGTTCGAGCTGGATTTCCACTATACCAACATGCTCGAGATGTCGGACCGGTTGGTCTTCTTGCGTATCGTCTTGAAAGAGATCGCCAAGAAGCACGGCATGTTCGTGACCTTCATGCCCAAGCCGACGATCGGTGACTGGCGCTCAGGCGCGCATATCAACATGTCCATGCAGCATGAAAATCGTCCCGGAGAGAACCTGTTCGGGAGCACGGACGGTGGCTGGTCTGACGAAGTGCGCTGGGCGGTTGGGGGGCTCATGGCCCATGCCGATGCCATGACGGCAATCACCTGTTCAACCGTGAATTCTTACAATGGACTGGTCCCGCGTGTTGGCGGCTTTGAAGGGGGGACCGTCACGTGGGCGCCCACCAACATCACCTATGGCTTCAACAACCGCTCGGCCCAGTTCCGGTTGCCGCAAAGCCGCTACTGCATCGAGAACAGGGCCTGCGACATGACGATGAACGTCTACCTCGCGATGGCGATGCATCTCAGCTGTGCTGTGATGGGCATCAAGAACCGCATCGACCCCGGCGATCCAACCGATTTCGACCTCTACTCCAAGACCGAGGCCGAGTTGGCCGATATGGGCGTGCGTCGCTTGCCCAGGACGCTGTGGCAGGCGGTCGAGGCGCTACGCGATGACGACATGGCCTTGCGCGTGATGGGGCCGGTGATGCGAAAGTCCTACCTTGAATACAAGACCGATGAGTGGGAGCGGTACCACCAGGCCGTGACGGATTGGGAAGTGCAGGAGTATCTGCGGCTTTATTGAAGATGGGCTTGCGGTGGGCGCTGTACGCCAAAGATCTACTGTAGATGCCAACTTTGATGAATGATGGGCGTTCTAGCAGATTGCCCTTCCACTGATTTCCCGGCACGCCTTCGCGAGCAACTGAAGTTTGCAGCCCCGACGGCCATTCCCAAGTGCGAACCTATCGGTGCAGCCAAGGTTCCTCGGTTTACCCGCAGGCTCTCGTTGTGAACGAGGGACCACCCGGGAGCAGCTCACAACACATTGCCAAAGGCGCTGGACGATTCATAGCCGATCGCCAATGCGGCGGACGTGATTTTCTTGCCAGCGACAAGCAACGAAATCGCGTGCATGACTCGCGCGTACCGAAGCCATCTCGTCGGTGGCATTCCAGTTTCGGTGATGGATAAGCGCTCGATCGTCTTGCGACGAGCGGCTGCATCGGCAAACTACTCTTCGCAAAGTGGGCTTGCTTTGATACTGCCTAGCCCGAACTCATTCGTCTTGATGACACACGCTCCACAGAGATTGATGCCGGGCGACGTCGCAACCTCGTCCCCAACAGTCCGGATTCTAATGGTGGCCGATGCATTGGGGCGGTGCGCCGCTGGCGATGCTCAAGAGCACACGATCTTCGGCGAAAGCAGTCCGTCGGCGTTCTCCCGCATCCAGGTCAGCACGGCCTGAACGCGCGGCAGGTTCAGCGTATCCGGATGGCTGTGCAGATAAAGCGGACGGTCGAATGGTTCTTCCCGGCATGCGACCCGCTCGATTTTAGGATCTCTGTCGCCAATGCAGCATGGCAGGAAGCCTAGGCCCAGGCCCGCGCGTATAGCGTCGCCGCATCGGTCGCAGTCATCGCAATACGCTCGTTGGCATCATGCAAACGGTCGACCAGTGTGCCCAGCCGGGACTTCGTGCGGTCTTCGTCGTAGAAGACGATCCAGTCCTTGGCCCGGCTGGCCTTGGCGCGGTAGACTGCGTAGGGCAGATCGGCAAGCGGGATGGCAAAAGCCCCGTCGAGTGGCTCCTGTTCGAACCAGAGGGCGAGGCACGTTGTTCCGATCACAGGTCATTAACCGTTCCATGTCATTGAGAAGGCCCGGATTTACTGAGAGTGGTAGGACATGAACCAGGATGGCGGTAAGAGCGACGTCTCGGTTGAACGTCGCGCGATTGAGCGAGTTCAAGATGATATACCGGCTGTTTATGTAAATAAGGACGGTGATCAGATTGAGTGCAAGATAATCGACTTCTCTTTGATGGGTGCATGTGTGCAGTTTCAAGCACCCGTCGATCTTTCTGAGGTGATTAAACTTCGCCTGCCCGAGCTGGGCTTGGAGTACGATGCTGAGTTAAGATGGCAAAGCGGCGTAAAGGCGGGAGTGTTATTCTTGGATGGGCGCGCCACAAAGAATTAGTTCGCTATCCGCAGCGTGGTCGGAAACTGATGATCCGATCGCACGGTCCAATTCCTAGACATGTTTTTCAGGATCGTGGCGCACCAGCGGTCTCTCGTTTCAGTGGTGAAAGTCTTCAAGGCGATCGACTGCATCGGCTGCCGTCGAAACACCGACCGTAGCTGAAAGCGACTCTCAGGCTTGCGTTAAGTTGGCCAACTTGTTAGATATCTAAGTGAGCTCGCAGGGGCTTAAGTAACTGAAATACCTCAGGTAACGGGAACGCGGGCGTTGTGTAGTGGTAAGACCTCAGCCTTCCAAGCTGATGACGCGGGTTCGATTCCCGCCGCCCGCTCCAAGACTATCCTGTCTAAACATCTTCGCTATACGTTTCCTCGAAACGATAACTCTCTGAAATCACTGAGGAACCCTGGTCGTCGGTGCTCGGGTTAAACGCCGACGAATTAAGCGCGAGTGTCGGCGCGATCTTGAGAACACTGGCATTGCTCGGAAATAGAAAGCGGACTGGGCGCCCAATGCCACCCGGTAGTTCTGGGTCTTGAAGCCTTCAACCGGAACGAAGGACTGAGGGTCTTTCCAATGACCTGCCGCACCTAAGATCTACGCCGACGGCGCTTTCGCCCGCCGCTTTCTTCGGACGGACCTGTCGCAGGGACGCTTTCAGGGATGGCAACCTCGCGGTTCAACTGAGGATACCGATGTGTTTTGTGAGGAACGGCGATCGCGTTGACGAAGTGTTCCTGAAACTTCTCTTCCACGGCAGTTTCGATCTTCTCGATCGATTGCACGATGTGCTCGATCTCGCGCCGTGCGGCTGAATTCAGGAGTGCGATCCTCGCACCCGTGCCGGCCGCATTGCCGGCGGATGTCACCCGATCAACCTTGCAGTCGGGGATCATACCCAGGACCATCGCGTGAAGTGGCGAGATATGGGCGCCGAACGCGCCCGCCAGGACGACGCGATCGACCATTCCGACGCCCATCTTGTCCATCAGGAGCTGTGCGCCCGCGTGGAGCGCCGCCTTCGCGAGCTGAATCGCGCGGACATCCGCCTGCGTGACGAGGACGCTCGAACCGCCATCTTCGGTACCGTCATGAAGGCGATACGACCATGTGCGGCCATCCTTTTCGATCCTGGACGACCCGGTCACCTCGGGCGGCAGGATCATGCCATCTTCGTTGACGATCCCGGCAAGGCGCATCTCTGCAATCACCTCGATGATGCCGGATCCGCAGATGCCGGTAACCGCCGCGTCAAAGCCGTCCTCGTCGGACCATGCGTCCGTTCCGATAACCCGGAAGCGCGGTTCTCGTGTCTCCGGATCAATCCGCACACGCTCGATGGCGCCGGGTGCCGCGCGCTGTCCGGCGCTGATCTGCGCACCTTCGAAGGCGGGACCAGTCGGTGAAGAGCACGCCACAACCTTGTGGCGGTTGCCAAGGAGGATCTCGGCGTTCGTACCGACGTCGACGACCAGGGTCATCTCGTCCTGACGATGTGGCGCCTCGGACAACGCGACAGCCGCGGCGTCGGCGCCGACATGACCCGCGATACAGGGCAGGACATAGATCCGCGCGTCCGGGTGCATCTCGAGCTCGATCTCTCGTGCCCAGAGCGTGAGCGAGTCCGAGGTCGCCAGCGCAAATGGGGCCCAGCCCAGCTCTTTGGGATCGAGGCCAAGGAACAGGTGGTGCATGACAGGATTGCCGACGAGCACGCCTTCGACGATGTCCGTCCGGTCGATCAGTGCTTCGGCGGCGACCTGGCCGATCAGGGCATTGATGGCCTCGCGCACCGCCTTGGTCATCTCGGTATGGCCGCCGGGGTTCATCATGGAATAACTGACCCGGCTCATCAGGTCCTCGCCAAAGCGGATTTGCGGGTTCATCAGTCCAGAGGATGCCTTCACGTCCCCGGTGGTCAGATCGCACAGATGACAGGCGATCGTCGTGGACCCGACATCGAAGGCGACGCCGTAGATCGCACCTTCATGGAAGCCGGGCCAGACCTGAATGATCCGGCCGTCCGAGCGGCCCCGGCCCGTGTAGATCGCTACCGTGACTTTCCAATCGCCGTCCCGCAAAGCGGGTTGCAGCATCTGCAGGGTGCGCAAATCGCCGATAATGTTCGCGAGTTGCCATTGTTCCCACAAGGCATCCAAAAGCCGCTCCAGATCGCCTTTCGGATTGTGCATGTCGGGTTCGGCGACCTCGACGTAGTAGAGCTTGGTCGCCGGGTCCATGACGATCTCGCGGGCCTCGGCGCGCTTGCGGACGACCTGTTTGTGGACCTGGCTCTCTTCGGGCACATCGATGACGATGTCGCCCTGGATCTGAGCCTGGCAGCCGAGCCGCCGACCATCAATCAGGCCGCGTTTGGACTTGTACCGCTCCTCGACCGCATTCCACGCAGAAAGCGCGCCGTCAGCGACCGTGACGCCGTGCTTCGGGAACTCGCCATAACTTGGCGTAATCTGGCATTTCGAGCAGATGCCGCGCCCACCGCATACCGAATCGAGATCGACCCCAAGTGACCGCGCTGCCTGAAGAACAGGCGTGCCTTTGGGAAACCGACCCCGCTTGCCAGAGGGCGTGAATATGATGAGAGGATTGGTCTGCTCGCTCATAAAAATCGCATCCGTTCAACATTCCGCGATACAGGGTCATAGACCCTAGCCATCTTCCTTCAAGAGGTGAGGACAGCTTGCGGCATATCCGGGACGCTGCGCGGCATCACAACCACGCATTCCCAGGGTCCGGATCCGCACCCCGGGAGATTTCTGCCGTCACAGGAGTTTTCTCGAGCCCGAGGGCTCGAAGCAACCCGCCGTCAGTTCGTCGATGTGGTGACAGTCGAGTCGTCGTCTGTCGCTGCAACGACACCGACGATCACGCCGCCGAGGATCACGACGCTGCCGACAACAATGGCTCCGGTCGGGATCGCACCAGCCGCGAAGATCGGAAGGATGCCAGCTTGCGATACGCCACCGGGTTCCGGGGTGGCCGCGGCGGGCGTGTTGTTGTCATCCGTGCTGGAACTCGAGCTTTGAGCGAGAGCGCCGTAAGGGGCAATGGCCAAAGCCAAAGCTGCGATTGATGCTGCGATTTTCATTTCTGCCTCCGCAAGCAGTTTTTCAGCGTGATCTCCGAAGCCCCGTACCGGACCCACGCTATCGATTTAATGCCGAGAAAATCGGCAGCTTCACACACAAACAGGCCCGGTTTTGGGCCTCCTGCAAGTTCAGAATCGTCGGGAAAACCCGTACGATGATGTTGCCTCAGACGGATCGAAACGACAATTCACGCGATCAGCAGGATAGGCCGAAATTGTGGCATCGTTCGAATCGTGATCAACCTACAGGATGCGCGACTTGGTAGCAACGATCGAGAGTGACCTACCCATAGGTTGCAGGTCATACGATTGAAATACCGTGAACACTAAAGCCTAAGGCAACCCAGAAACCCAGGTGTGCCTTTCGGTCTTCAGCCGAGCGAATGTGCTTAGTTGGTTGTGGAGACCGTGCTGATGGTGCTGTCCTGCGATGCAACGACACCGATAATGACCCCGCCCAGAACGACGACGCCTCCCACCGCGACGGCACCTGCCGGGATAGCGCCCGCCGCGAAGATCGGCAGAAGACCGGTCTGAGAAACCCCTCCGGGTTCCGGGGCCGCCGCCGCGGCATTGCCGTCGTCGTCAGAGGTCGTTGTCTGGCTCTGCGCTGCCGCAAGAACCGGGGAAAGTGCCAGTGCAGCCGCAGCGGCTAAAGCAACGAGTTTCATATCTGCCTCCTCAGCAGGTAGCAGGTCCGACGCTCGGGTGTCCCCGTTCTCGGTCCGATCTCACCTATCCGCCGTAACCATCGAGGTATGCCTCGCGGCTACGGCAAAACTTTCGTAATCGTCGACCCGCCCCACAGCCCAGTCAGGACAGGCAAACCTTATCTGCCACACCGATCGCGGAATTCAACAAACCAAAGGACACCGCACGATCTGATACAGCTTGGACGACACGAGGTTAAATGGTGTGAGATCACGTCCTGCGCCCTCACGCCGCGCCCCTCGTCTGCGCCGCTCACCCGAATCATACTGTTCTTGCCAGGTTCCAGCAAGTCCCTGTGAGGAGACGAAGAATCGCAAGACCCAACCAAATTCACCTCTGACCACCCGACCCGAGCAGTTCGGCCGAACCATACGGTGCACCGGTGCTGCCCGCTGCCGCGCACCGACGTCGATACCTCGACACGCGGTGGCTTAGTTGCGCCGCACTTTTTTCGGCGGTGTCGGTGTAGAGCGCCGTCGTGGCGCCTTTTTGGGTGCGCGTTCTTCCGGGGCGCTCGCTTTGGACCAACCCAATTGCTCGGCAAGCACCTTGCGCTTTACCTCCGCAACCTCGCCGGGCTTCAGATCATCCAGCCGAAACGGACCATAGCTGATCCTGAGCAGGCGGTTGACCTCCAGCCCGACCGCCTCCATTGCGCGCCGGATCTCGCGGTTCCGGCCCTCTCGCAGACCAAGCGTCAGCCAGGCGTTTGCCCCTTGCTGGCGGTCGATGCTCACGGTCATCGGCTGAAAGCGTTCGCCATCCACGCGCAGCCCGGCTTCGAGCGGCGCAAAGGTCTTGGCGTTGGGCGTGCCGTGAACCCGGACGCGGTACTTCCTGAGCCAGCCCGTTGAAGGCAGCTCCAGCTTGCGTTTCAACGCGCCGTCATTCGTCAGCAGCAAAAGCCCTTCGGAGTTCAGATCAAGCCTGCCGACGCTTACGACCCGTGGAAGATCCTTCGGCAGATTGTCGAACACTGTCGAGCGGCCCTTTTCGTCGCGCGCGGTGGTCACAAGGCCCGCAGGTTTGTGATAGCGCCACAGGCGGGCCGGTTCCGGCTCGGCAAGTTGTTTTCCGTCCAGCAGGATCTGATCGGAAGCCGAGACCAGAAACGCCGGTGTATCGAGCGTCTTGCCGTTCACGCTGACCCGTCCGTCGGTAATCATACGCTCGGCCTCGCGCCGCGACGCCGCGCCTGCACGGGCGATGCGCTTGGCGATTCGTTCCTGATCGGGGTCGCTGGCATCCATGCCTGTCCCTATCGTGAAAAAGGATCGCGGCCTAGTCCGCTGCCATGCCCGGCCAAAGAAGTTTCGTCGAACTCGGAATGCGGATACCCAGTTTGCATGTTCAAGTCTCGGATGGACGAAGCGTTGGATCAGGCGCGCCGCGCCGCGTCGCGCGGGGAGACACCTGTCGGTGCGATCCTGACCGCGCCCGATGGTGAGATCATTGCAGCCGATGGCAACCGGGTCCGCGAGTTGAACGACCCAACCGCTCATGCCGAAATTCTGGTTCTGCGACAGGCCGGGCGGCTTCTGAAATCGGACAGGCTAACCGGGTGCGGCCTGACCGTTACTCTGGAGCCGTGCCCGATGTGCGCCGGCGCCATTGCGCACGCGCGGATCGCGCATCTCTGGTACGGGGCTGCCGATCCGAAGGGTGGCGGCGTCGAGCATGGGGCGCGCGTGTTCGCGCATCCGACATGCCATCATCGGCCAGAGATTTATGGCGGCATTCGCGAGGCCGAGTGCGGATCGATCCTGCGCGCCTTCTTCGAGGAGCTTCGATCCTGACGCGATCGGGTGCGGCCTTTTCGCTACCCAGCATTGAGCCTGCATCCCGATCCGGCTACCTACCCGACCATGACCGAGACGGACATTCTCATCGGAGGGGGCGGTATCGCGGGGCTGAGCGCCGCCGCCCGGCTGGGCGCCGACGGGCATCGCGTGGTGCTGGTCGATCCCGCGCCGATGGACCTGCCACATGCCGGCGACCTGAGGACGACGGCCTATCTGCAACCCGCGATCGACACCCTCACGAAAGCCGGTGCCTGGGCGGAGCTGCACGCGCTTGGGGCCGAACTGCGGACGATGCGGATCGTCGATGCGGGCGGCGTCGAGCGATCGCCGCGCGATACGGTCGACTTTCATGGGGACGAGACCGGACGCAGTGCTTTCGGGTGGAACATCCCGAACGCTGCTGCGCGAACGGAATTGCTTAAGACGATTTCCGAGATGTCGCACGTTCAGTTGCGGCACGAACGCCGCGTGACCGGGTTTCTCGCTCGCGATAAGACTGCGATCGTTCGCCTGGACGACGGCAGCCAGATCAGCGCGAAACTGGTGATCGCGGCGGATGGCCGAGACTCGGCCTTGCGCGGAATGGCCGGGCTGTCCGCCAAAAGATGGGCCTATGGACAGAAGGCACTTGTCTTTGTCGTCTCGCATCCCGATCCGCATGACGGTGTCTCGACCGAGATCCACCGCACGGGCGGACCGCTGACGCTGGTGCCGATGCCGGATCTGGACGGAAGGCCTTGCTCATCCGTTGTCTGGATGGTTCCCGGTGCTCGTGCACGAGAGCTCGAGGCCATGGATGATGCGCGCCTTGACGTTGAGCTGACCGCCGAGACCATGGGTCTGTTCGGCGGGCTGCACATCGAAAGCCCACGTGCGGTCTGGCCGATGATCTCCCAGGTCGCCACACGCCTCGTCTCTGACCGGCTGGCCCTCGTGGCCGAAGCCGCCCACGTCATGCCGCCGATCGGGGCACAGGGGCTCAACACCTCGTTGCACGACGTCGAGACGCTGGCGGGCCTTGTTCATGAGGCGCCGGATCCCGGCGAGCGCAGTCTTCTTGCCGGGTATGAACGCCGCATCCTTCCGCGGACCCTGGCACGCGTGGGTGGGGTCGACATTCTGAACCGGGCCGCGATGGCAGAGTTCCAGCCGTTGCGCGATCTGCGTCGGGCCGGGCTGACTGCAATCGCACGCATTCCGGCGCTGCGCCGGTTTGCCATCCGGAGCGGCATGGGCGGATAGCTGCCGAAAATCTAGCATTGACAGGCGCCACACGGGCCGCGTTTTGATGAACCGGCGCGCCCTGTGTGGCCGTGAGGGAGACAGCAGATGTCGATAACGCTCTCTGGCAAGACCGCCATTGTCACCACGGCCACCCAGGACGCGGGGCAGACGATCTCGCAGCGGTTCCTGGACGCGGGCGCCAACGTGATGATCGCTGCGTGCGATGACAAAGGCGGGGTTTCGCTGGACGGAGATGACGACCGCTGGCAGGTCTTCCCGTTCGTCATGCAGGACAAGCTCTGCATCGCCAATCTGATGGCCGCGACGATCGATCGTTTCGGCAAGATCGACGTTCTCGTCAACGGTGCCCAGCGCGTCAGTGAACCCGGGATGTTTCTGGAGATCGGGACCGAGAACTTCGACACGGCGTTCGGAGAAACCGTGCGGAACGTCTTCCAACTCAGTCAGGCGTTCGCCAAGCGCATGCTGGACGCGGAAGACGGCACTGACCGGGTCAACGGCGCGATCGTGAACGTCTCTTCCATCGCCGCTAGACGAACGGTGCCGGAGCTGTTGTCGTATTCCGTGTCCTGCGCGGCGCTCGACCAGTTGACGAGGTCCATGGCGGCAAGCCTCGCGCCCCGTGGAATCCGCGTCAACGCTGTCGCCCTGGGCGGGGTGATGACCGAGCGCTTGCGCTCGGCGTTCCGCGAGGACGAAACCCTGCGCGGCGACATGCTCGCGGTCACCCCGATGGGGCGGCTGGCGGATACCGAGGAGGCGGCCGAGACGGCCCTGTTCCTCGCCTCGGACCACGCCAGCTACATCACCGGCCAGATCGTCTCGGTCGATGGTGGGCGGACGTTGCTGGATCCACTGGCATCTCCGGTTCGATGATGGCCTAGGTCGTTTTCTTCGCTCCGTCGATGATGAGCCACAACAGTTTGCGGCTGATCTCATGATCCTGCTGGCCCGTCTCGGCCATTTCGGCCTCCTGCCATTCGCGTTCTTCGATTGACAGCGTACCGGTGGTCGCAACGGGATCATCATTCCAGAAACGCGTGATCATCAGTTTGAAATGATACCACTCGTTCTGAATGATATCGACGATTTCATCCTGCGCCCCAGAGCTCAATGCGCCGGTCAGCTTGCCGTCGTTCGCAACGTCGGTGATGCTTGTATACTGATGTGCGTACTTGTTGAGCGTATCTACCTTCGGAATGTTCGCCTTGTCTGAGTTGCCGGTCGGCCGGATGTAGACTGGGTTACCTGTGGTGTGGCCGCCGTGAAACTCAAAGACGTACTCGGCGCTTGCCTGCCACGTCGTAACTGCACCGCGCTCGCCCCCGTCGAGGTACATTTTCACCATCTCGTCATCGGCGGTCCATAACCAGTTCTCTTGCCAAGGCATTCTCAGATCTCCTTCAATACAATCCGAGAAAGTTGATCTAGAAAGGCACTACAGGCAAGCCTGAATCCGCCTCGCGTTCAGCGATGCCCCCAGTCCTCGGGATCATCTCCGGTCGGCGCCAGACCCACGACGTCTCCGTCAATCGATACGCCCAGACCCAGCACGGTGCGGTTGGCGTAGTTGAAATAGGCCGCCACCTGATTGATCTCGAGGATCTGGCCATCGTCCCAGCCCTTGTCGCGCAGCTCGACGATGTCGTCGGCATCCACGAAGGCTGGCCCCGATGTCAGCGCATCGGCATAGTCCAGCGCGGCCAGTTCCGCGGGCGTCAGCGGTGCCTTCTCGGGCTCGGATGTCTCCAGCGCCTTGCGGATGGCGTTCGACCGCTTGTCGTCTCGGATCAGCCGCTTCATGCCCTCGAAATGATGCTCGACGCAATAGTCGCAGCGGTTCAACACGCTGACCCAGATCCCGATGCATTCGAGAAACCACTTCGGCACCGTATTGGAACCGTGGTGCAGCACATTCTTGTAGAGAGCCATGTGGCCCTCCATCGTGTGCGGGCGCGCTGAATGCGCCAGCATGATGTTGTCGACAGTGCCGTTTGGTCCCGCGACCCGGTCGTACAACTGCTTCAGGCGCCCTGTCGCCTGAGTGAAGGGGATGTGTCGGATCCACATGCGTCTGCTCCGATTCTGGTTTCTGATGCAGTGTGGCGGTATCCGGGCTGGCTGGACAGAGCAAGCGACCAGAACGGCCGCTGGCATGTGTCCAGTTTGTGCGGGTTGCGCGGCGGAGCCCGGCGCGGGCACCGCCGATCAACGTCATTGTCAGAAATTGAAGTCCGAGGTCGACACGTCGTCGGCCGCGACACCTTGCAGGACCACAAGCCCCAGATTATCCGCGCTGCTGTCCCAGCGCACGACGGCCCCGGCCGAACCGTCATAGATGTCGAGCGCATTGAACCGGGTGTTGATTGCCGACAGGTCGAGTGTGTCGACGCCCTGTTCGAAGTCGAGGATCCGGTTGATGTCGTCGCCACGGCTGAACTTGAAGATGTCGGCCCCGGCACCGCCCTCGAGCACGTCCGAGCCTTCGCCGCCCTCCAGCAGGTCGTTGCCGTCCCGGCCCTGAACCCGGTCATCGCCCGCACCGCCGCGCAGGACATTGTTGCCCGCATTGCCGGTGACATAGTTGTCCAGTGCGTTGCCCATGAGCGCGAGCGATTCGACGCCGACCGCCTGCACGACTTCGATGTTGTCTGCCAGGACGGTGTCGACGAACGAGTAGACGCGGTCGTATCCTTCGTTCTCTTGTTCGACTGCGGTGTCGCCCGCGCCGCGCAGATAGAACACGTCATCGCCGAGACCGCCAATCATCTCATCATTGCCACCACGGCCGTCGAAACGGTCGTTCCCGGCCAATCCCTGAAGAATGTCATCGTCAGTCGTTCCGATCAGGACATTGTCGCCCTCGTCGCCGATGATGAACGCCTCGCCGCCGACAAAGTTCGAGAAGTCGATTTCGGGCGAGGTGACGCCTTTCAGAACAACCAAGGAGATTTCATCGCCATCGTGCTGATAGCGAACGACAGCGCCGTGTACGGAATCGTAGATCCGAACCTCGTCGAAGGATCGTCCGCTGGGGGTCAGATCGATCAGGTCCACGCCGATCTCGAAGTCCGTGATCACGTCGCTGCCGCCGCCAAGTCCGAAACGGAAGATGTCGGCACCTGCGCCTCCGGCAAGGATGTCGTTCTCCGCGCCGCCGTCCAGGATGTCGTCACCTTCCATGCCGTAGAGACGGTCACGCCCGCCTGCGCCGATCAGCACATTTGTCGCAGTGTTCCCACGGATCTGGTTGTCTTGCTCATTGCCGGTGATGTCGACGGCGCCCTCGCCTTCGATCGTTCCGATCTCGACATGGGCGGCGAGTGTGAAATCGACGGATCCGATTGCACGATCGGTCCCTTCGCCGGCGCGTTCGACGATCTTGTCACCGACATCATCGATGAAGTAGCCGTCATCGCCTGCGCCACCGATCATGAGGTCCGCGCCGGCACTTCTGTAGAACCAGTCGTCGCCGCTGCCGCCTTCCATGACATCGTCACCGTCGGTGCCATGCAGCCGGTCCGCGTTTTCGGTCCCGGCGATGACCTCATTCGTTCCGGCAAAGCTGGAGACTGTGACCTCAGCCGCCAAGATATTGTTCAGGAACAGGGCGTTGCTGCTGTCGGCCGCGTCAAAACTGATCTTTGCCCCGAAGCGCGAGTCTTCGATCACCAGATCGGCGAAGCTTGCGTTCTCGAATTCGAGAAGGTCGGTGCCGAGTTCGAAATCGAGAACCTGATCGATGCCGCCGTCCGCTCCAAAGCGGAACAGGTCCGCTCCAGCACCACCTTCGAGGACATCGTTATCCGCCCCGCCGTCGAGCGTGTCATCGCCATCGCGACCCTGCAAACGGTCACGGCCCGCCAGGCCCAGGATGACGTTTGATCCAGCGTTGCCCGTCAGCCAGTTCGCCTCGGCATTGCCGGTCAGGTTCACGTCGTCGGAACCGGTCGCGACTGCGACTTCGACGTTCTCCGCAAGCACGTGATCGATCGACGCATAGACCCGGTCATAGCCGCCAGCGGAGTGCTCCATGACCATGTCACCGGCCTGATCGACGTAGAAGCGGTCGTCGCCGGTGCCGCCGATCATGGTGTCATCGCCTGCCCGGCCAATCAGCACGTCGCGTCCCGCACCGCCGTCCATGACGTTGTCGCCTTCATCGCCGTAAAGGCTGTTGTCGCCGTCGTCACCGACGATATCGGCCAAGGGCATGGTCGCGCCGGTCTGGTCGTTCACCTCGCTCGTCAGGACCGAGTGATCTCCATCCGCTTCCGCGAGCAGAATAGCTTCGACCGGATCGATTGCGCGGTCGAACACCGAGACCTTCTCGACCGTGCCGTCGAAGAAATCGCGCAGCCGGTCGTCATCGTTCCAGCGTTGCATGGTCGAGGCGCCGATGACGGTGCCCTCGGTGTTGCCGAGCATCCCGTTAGCGAAGCCCTCGTCAGCGTCGACCATCTCACCGTTCACATAGAGGGCGATGGTGTCGGCATCGAAGGCGAACGCGATGTGGTAGGTCTCACCCGCCTCGATCTTCTCGTCGCGATACTTCAGGTGCCGGGTCTCGGTTTCGCTCTGGAAGCGGACATAGAAATAATCGTTCCCATCGACATAGAAGCTGAGATGTCCACCGTCCTTGTAGCCGGAGTGGTCCTTTGACAGGATGACTTGCCGGCCGTCGCCGGGCGTGTCGGCGGTGAAGCTGAAGGCCCATGTGCCCTCGGCCTGCGCCTGATCCTGCGTGTGCGCAACGGTGACCACGTCATCCACGCCGTCGAACGTGCCGCCATCGTTCTCGACGATCACGGTCAGCGGGCCGCCGGTTTTCGAAGACGCGAAATCGACCTGATCGAGGAACGGGTTCGACGAGAAGGACAGCGGATCGGCGGCCATCGGGTTGCCCTCGATGTCGCGGCTGTCATAGCCGTAGATCGTCACGCCATCATCGGTGACCGAGATCTTGGTCTCGCCGGTCGGCGCGACGGCTTCCTGAATGTCATCGACTGTGCGCACGATGCCGAAATGCGTGCCTGCGTCGGTCTCGATGTCGTCCTCGGTGACCAGATCGCCGAACACGACCGCGTAGCCGATGATGTCCTCGTCGTGCGCACCGCCGCCATTGCCCTGTTGCGAGTAGATCTGGACGATCGACATCGCGTCATCGTGCACGCCGTCACCATCGCTGTCGTAGCTCTTGTGGGTGATGTCCAGAATGTTGGTCGTGTGGCCGATGATCTTGATCTGGTCCTCGCCGCGCTTGAAATCGGCGATGACGTCGATGCCCGACAGATCGACCCAGTGATCGTGGACGTATTTGTTCTCTCCGGCGACGCCGTTATAGCGGATCGAGCGATCTTCCTGCGTGTGCTCCAGCAGGATGTCCTTTGTGCCGTTGATCAGTGTCTGGATGTAGAATGTGTCGTTGCCCGAGCCGCCGACCAGTATGTCGTCAGCCTCAAGCGGCTGGTCGATCCAGTCCGACAGTTTCAGGTATTCGGGATCGATCTGGTTGCCCAGCGGGCGCGAGGGATCATCCAGCACCAGTTGCCCGGCGCGCTGCTCGCCGCCATCCGAACGCGCCCACAGCAGGTCGTCGCCGTCACCGCCGAACAGAATGTCGTTGCCGCGTCCGCCGTCGAGTTCGTCATTGCCGCTGCCGCCCTCGATCCAGTCGTCGCCATAGCCGCCCTCGATCGAGTCGTTGCCAGCGCCACCGTCCAACGTGTCGTTCCCGGCCTCGCCGAAGATCAGATCGTCGCCGTCGCCGCCTTCGAAGACGTCCTCGCCCGCCAGCATCGGCTGTGGGCCGGATGGATTGGTCAATGCGGCTCCCGGGCCGTCGGTGATCAACTCGTTGATCTCGTCCTGGGTCAGCGCGTCCTCTGGCGTGAAGCCGCCCCACACACCGAATTCGGCAACGGCACCGTCAAAGGCACGGTCCAGATCCTCGTCATCCACCGCGAAGATCTGGGCCGTCGCGTTCACATCGGACCGGTAGGCGTCCGCGCCCAGCACCCATGGGTTTTCGTTTTGCAGGATGAACGCCTCGGTAAACGCGCCGGGTGTCGCGACGCCGCCCTCGAGTTCCTGCCACACGATGTCGGACAACGGTGCGCCATCGACATAGACCGTGATTCCTGTCTCGGTGAAGTTGACCGCCACATGCGCCCATTCACCTTCGGTGAAGACCGGTGTGACGGTCTCCCACGCATTGTTGCCCCAGCGGCCATTGCCGTCGGCGAAGCGCATAAAGAGCTGACCGTCCGACGTATGGCCAAGTCGGAAGTGCCCGCCCAGATCTCGGCCGGACTGATCCTTGGACAGGAAGGTCGAGTCCTCGGTCAGGTCGTCGGGCCGGACCCAGATCGAGATCGTGCCCTGGGTGACGCTCATCACCGGGTCATGCTTGATGAACGCGTATTCGTCCTCGCCGTTGAACTCGAGCGCGTTGACCGTGACCCCGTCCGGGCCGGTCGTCAGCCCGTCCGTACGCAGCAGCGCCTGGTTCTCGTAGAGCGTATAGGCCTTCGCTGTCGGGCCACCGCGCGCGTCCTCGTAGGCGCCATCCGCCGCGCCATTGTCAGTGAAGCTGTAATAGCCCAGCGCGCCCGGCAGGCCGTCTGGATCGGCATAGACCGGTGCGATCACGTCGTCGCCCGGAGTGCCACTGTCAGTTTGACCGGCAACGCTGACCGTGCCGAGTTGCTCGAACGGGAAGCGGGTCTCGTTCAGGGCTTCGGGTGTTGGCGCTGCAAAGGTGATCCCGTGCGCCGCAGCATCATCAAGGTAGGGGTTGTCGATGTAGTCCTCGGGGCTGCCGGTGATCGGCCCCAGGTTTCCCTGATCGTCGCGCGTGTCGTAGCCGTAGACCAGTTCGCCGTTGATTTCGGTGACCTTCAGGTCGCCTTCGGGGAAGATCGCCTCGGCAACCTCGGCATAGGTCTCGACAATGCCGTAGGTCACGCCCGCATCGGTGATGATGTCGTCTTCCTCGACCCTGTCGCCGTGCACGATGATCTGACCCAGCAGGTCGTCATCATGCGCGCCGCCGCCGCCGTGCTGGTTCGAGACAACGGTGATGATCGACTCGATATCCCCGTCACCGTCGACATCGCGGTAGTCGATGCTGCCGATCGTGGCCGTGTGACCGATCACGGCGATCTGGTCTTCGCCAGCGACGTAGTCGGCGATGGTCTCGTTGCCGAAATGGTCGACCCAGTGATCGTGCAGATAGGTGTTCTCACCCGCGACACCGGCCCAGTTGATTGTGCCGTCCGAGCGCGTGTGCTTTTGGATGATGTGGAGCTTGGCGTTGATCAGCGGGTTGATCATGAAGACGTCGCTGCCCGCGCCGCCGATCATAATGTCATCGCCGATCAGCGGTTGATCCTCGTAACCCTTCAGCTTCTGGCGATCCTCGTTGACGTCACCTTCCGGCGTATCCGGCCGGGTTGGCGTGCCAAGTGCGAGCTGTCCGATCCGCTGTTCGTTCGCATCCGACCGGCCAATCAGCAGGTCGTCGCCGTCGCCGCCGATCAGCAGGTCGGCACCGCGCCCGCCCAGCAGCACGTCATCACCATCGCCGCCGATGATCTTGTCGTTGCCGTAGCCGCCATTGATGTAGTCGTCGCCCGCGCCGCCATCGATCGTCTCATCCGCGCCGCCGCCTTCGATGCTGTCTGCACCTGCCGTAGGTGTGTCCGTCGTCGCGATGTCCAGCGCGTCTTCCAGGAAGTACGAGGGATGATAGTCGGCCACAGGCACCAGCGGCACGTTGGCGGGTGGATTGGTAAAGTCGGCGATCGATTGGTAGAAAGCACTCTGGTCGACGGTGATCCCGTCGATCTCGAGGTTCAGCGATTGCCCGCCGCCCGCATCGAAGTAGAGCAGTTCCATCGCGTAGAGCCCGCCCGCGAAATCGGCGACCCGCGCCGTCTCCTCGGTGCCACGCGTGCCTTCGAATTCCGAGAACTCGACACCGCCCAGCTTCAACGAGAACCCGTCATCCGAACTGACGGCGATCTCATGAACGCCAGCAGGAATGTAGACATAGCCGGTGAACGTCAGGCCGGACGGTCCCATTTCGAAGACATCGCCAGGCACCCCTTGGATCGAGGCCGCATCGTCGCCCAGGAATTCGCCGACAGTCGTGTCGCTTCTGCGGCCGCTATACAGAAGCTCGGACGCCGTGAACGTCGAGACCGGAGAGCGGGTCGCGATGATGTCTTCAAGCACCGAGATCGACCAGATGCTGCCGTTCGTGACGTAGACCTCGCCGGCAAGTCCGCTACCCTGAGATGGCACGTCCGAGATGGACGCCATCGCCACGGCGGGCGTCATGCCGTCTGGCGTGTCAACTGCAGTCGCATCGAAGAGTGGATTGTAGCTCATCATCGCGCGGTTCCTTCTGTCCTCTCGTGCGAGAGGCCCCACCCCTCGCGCTGCACGAACCGGATTGCTCCGGCGGGCATTAACAAGGGATGATCAGCCACACACCAAGAGGGCGCTCACAGCGCCCGGAACCTTCCGATAAACTCTGATTTCCCCTCAAATCACGGGAACGATAGCAACCGATGAGCGAGCATTAAAGCGTCGCTTCTCCAATCTGGTGCAGATTTTCAGGAGATGTTCAGGACCATCTGACGTGATTTTTCAGTTCGCAAAACCCTGCGGCGGGAATGTGGCAAACGTCGGCCACTTTTTCGCCCTGATCGAGCGCTCACCCCAGAAAATCTTTGCAGAATGCGAGTTTAGCAGTTTTGTGACGGAGGCAGGCCGACACGCAAGTAAGGCTGATTCGCGGCGGACGTGCTTACGCAGGCCGCCGCGAGCATGAATGAACCGTCAGCTCTTCACGCGTTCCCAGAAGTCCTTGACCTTCGAAAAGAAGTCTGAGTTCTCTGGGCTGTTGTTCTTGCCCTCAGCTTCGAACTCCCGCAGCAGTTCCTCCTGCCGCTTGGTCAGGTTCACCGGCGTCTCGACCGCAAGCTCGATGTAGAGATCGCCGAACTGTCCGGCGCGTTGCAGGGCAGGCATGCCCTTGCCGCGCAGGCGCAGCTGCTTGCCGGTCTGCACGCCCTCGGGGACCTTCACGCGGGTCTTGCCGCCATCGAGCGTCGGCGCCTCGATGTCACCGCCCAGAGCCGCCTTGGTCATCGGCACGGGGATGCGGCAGAACAGGTTCACGCCGTCACGCTCGAAGATCGCGTGGTTGGCGACATCGATGAAGATGTAGAGATCGCCCGGCGCGCCGCCGCGTGGCCCGCCTTCGCCTTCGCCAGCCAGCCGGATGCGTGTGCCGGTCTCGACGCCCGGGGGCACCTGGACATTGAGTGCGCGTTCCTTGCGGACCTGGCCTGCCCCTGCACAGTTGCGGCAGGGGTTCTTGATGATCTGGCCCTGGCCCTGACAGGTCGGGCAGGTCCGTTCGATCGTGAAGAAGCCTTGTTGGGCACGGACCTTGCCGTGGCCCTGACAGGTCGGACAGGTTTGCGGTTGTGCGCCGCCCTCGGCGCCTGTGCCGTTGCAACTGCTGCAGTTTTCGGATCCAGGGACCTGGATGGTCGCCTGTTTGCCGGTGAAGGCTTCTTCCAGCGTGACCTTGAGGTTGTAGCGCAGATCGGCGCCGCGCCGGGCGCGTTGCTGTCCCCGGCCACGGCCGCCACCGCCGCCACCCATGAAATCGCCGAACAGGTCTTCGAACACATCCGAGAAGGCCGAACCGAAATCGCCGCCGCCCGCACCACGTGCGCCGCCGCCGCCCATCGAGCCATCGACGGCAGCATGACCGAACTGGTCATAGGCCGCTTTCTTCTGCGGATCCTTCAGGATGTCATAGGCTTCGTTCGCTTCCTTGAACTGCTCCTCGGCCTTGGGATTGTCCGAGTTGCTGTCGGGATGAAGCTCGCGCGCCTTCTTGCGGTAGGCCTTCTTGATGTCGTCATCCGAGGCGCCCTTGGCGACCCCCAGCACATCGTAATAGTCACGCTTGGCCATGCTCTCCGTCCATTCTGGTTTCCGCGCGACGGCTCGGCGCGGTCAGGACGACGTTCATCTGCGTCCGTTCTTCAATTCCGTACCCCGCCGATATCAGCATCGAAAGGGCGTCTGTCACTTCTCCGCGCCGGGCTTCCAGGATCACAAGTCTCGGCCACAGCGCTTCGGGTGCGTTGTCGAGGAAATGGCGCAGCACAGGTGCCTCCATTCCCTCGATATCGATCTTCAGCGCGTCGATGCGCGGGAACCCGGCCCAGAGGGCGACAGCCAGCAATGGCCGCAGCGCGACGCGGGTCCCGTCCTCGACCAAGGTCAACTCGCCCCGGTTCGCATGGTTCACGGCGATCG
>JBCAXJ010000022.1:0-63023 GCA_038534135.1 Pseudomonadota bacterium
CAGCCCAACCCCAGCCACATCATCCCGGTGATGGTCGGCGACCCGGTGAAGTGCAAGATGATCTCGGACGTGCTGCTCGACAGCTACGGGATCTATGTGCAGCCGATCAACTACCCGACTGTGCCGAAGGGAACCGAGCGCCTGCGCTTCACGCCCGGCCCGCTGCACACCGAGGCCGATATTGACCACCTCGTCGGCGCGCTCTCCAACCTCTGGTCACAGTGCGCCCTGGCAAGACAGGTCGCATGATCCCGTAGGGTGCGCATCGCGCACCCAGACCTAAACGCGATCAGACAATCAGAAACGGCGCTGGAGGCCTCCAGCGCCGTTTGAATTTCGGGCCTTGGACTAGGGCGCCGTCAGTCGCGGTTTGCCAAGTGTGGGATCGGGAAGTTCGCGAAGTACTTCGTGCCGCGGAAGACGCAGCTCTCGATCGTCGTCACCCTTTTGGTGAGATGCGGGATCGGGAAGTTCGCGAAGTACTTTGTTCCGCGGTACAGCGTGCGCTCGATGTTCGTCGAGCGTTTCTTGAGGTGCGGGATCGGAAAATTCGCGAAATACTTCGTCCCGCGATAAAGCGCGTTGTCGAGGTTCACGCGCTTCTTCATCAGCGGCTTGCCCCAGAGTTGCGCCAGCAACGGACGCCCTCTCTGAATCGAGGCATGGGTCGGGCTCGACATCAGCCTCGGCGAACCCTTGATGATCGAGGAAGAGCGGTACTTGTTTGAAACCTCGCCAGGTTCATACGCACTTTGCTTCAGATCACCCATATCTACCGACGGCGTTTGATCCATCAGTATATGTGCCCTTTCCGCTCCGCCGAACGGGGCACGAACGACCATGAGCGCTTTTCCGGACTTGATGCCTTCGCCATAGGCCGAACGCGCGCCTGCGGGAACCCTGGCTGCCGCCATGGCCGCATCGATGTCGCTCGAAGACGAGATCACGTCCATCATGGTGTCGCGGAAACTGTGATCGCGAAGGGCCTGCGCGACCCCGTGCGCCGTTTGCTCATTGTCATAGAGCCTGGTGATGATCGTGGTCATGCTTCCTCCAGTGGTCTTTCGTCTATTTTGCGGAACCTCTCCGCTGGCTTGGTTTGACGCCGTGGCGCCAAAAGCGGGATTACGACAACGAGTGTCAGGCAAAGCAACGCCATCTCCACTCCGAAGACTGTGATATAGGGTGATGCTGCAGAGCCTCCACCCGGCGACATCAGGACGGCATCCCTCAATCCACCAGCTATGGCGATTGCAACGCCTGCAGCAGTTGCCTGCACCGCGCCCCAGGTTCCCAGGGCCAGTCCGATCTGCTCCTTGGGCGCGCGACGCATCGTTGCCGTTAGCGTTCCGTGTCCGAACAAGCCTGCGCCTAAGCCAATGGCAAAAACACCCGCCACAAAGAGTGTGAGTGCGTCTCCCGACGCAGCGATCACGATGGCGGCAAAGCCAGGCACGCCGACCATAGCGCCAAGCAGACTAAGGCGTGCCGGATCCATGCCCCGGCTCAGAACCCGCGATGCAATAGCGAACCCAGCGAGCCCGCCGCTGGCCAGCACGGCCGTAAGGCGCGTCGTCTCGGCAACGGTCAAACCCAGCACGTGTCCGCCGTAAGGCTCCAAAAGGACGTCGGCCATGCCAAAGCCCATCGTGCCAAGTGCGATTACGATAAGCAGGCGTGTCGCGCCCGTTCCTCGGATGAGCTTGGACCATTCGTGCCAGAAATCGGGTGCGGGTTCATTGGATGCTGCCCGTACGCGGTCGCGACCTTCCTGTTTCCAAAGTGCGATGACGTTCAGGATGATCGTGACAACAGCCGCGCCCTGGATCACTTGGATGAGCCGGCCCGGGGTATAGTCTGCGAGCAGCCAGCCGAAGATCAACGCGCTGCCAATCATGCCGACAAGCAGCATCACGTACATCAGACCGACGACGTTGGGTTGATCTTCTTCCGTTACCAAGTCGGTTGCAAGCGCGAGCCCGACCGTCTGAACCGTGTGGACACCGGCGCCGACGAGGAGAAAGGCGATTGCAGCAGCCCCGTGCCCGATCCAGAGCGGCGTGTCATAAGACTCGCCGTATCCGGACAAGACAAGAAGCGCGAACGGCATCACGGCGAAGCCGCCGAATTGCAGCATCGTCCCCTTCCAGATGAATGGAACACGCCGCCAGCCAAAGGCAGACTTGTGGGTATCTGACTTGAAGCCGATGAGCGCGCGAAACGGCGCAAAAACCAGTGGAAGAGATATCATAACCGCGACCAGCGTCGCCGGAACGTTTAGTTCGACAATCATGACGCGGTTGAGCGTGCCGACGAGGAGTACCAGCGCCATGCCGACCGTGACTTGGAAGAGCGAGAGCCGAAGCAGGCGCGAGAGTGGAACCTCTTTCGTCGCGACGTCTGCGAAGGGCAGATAGCGTGGACCAATCTGGGCAAGTGAATTGAGCGAATAGTTCCTCAGATTGAACATTTGCTCATGCCTCCTGTGCCCGCTGGCCGCAGGAGGCCGGAATTCGTTTCATCCGGCCTCGGAAGCCCAGCCCCGTTCAGGGGCCAGGCGGGTCGTTAATTTGTACTCGATGTGGATCCGAGCGCGAGCGGTGTCTTAAGCACAGCCTTGCCCATCCGTCCGTCAGGCAGCACGACGATCATCTCGTCGCTTGACGTCGGATACACCTTCGCTTCTGCGAGTGGCAAACTCGCCGGCTGGATCGGAGCTTCGATCGAAGCATGCTTCGACGAACCCATTTCCTTGCCGGACAAGAAATCGCCAACCCAACTCGTATTGCTCACGATTGCGAGGTGAACGGCAAAAGAGCCGACAGCAACGCCACCCAGGAACAGAGGAATCCCAATCGTCGGTTGGACGACCAGCCACATTTTGGAATTGATCATCTCAGCTCTCCTTTATCCCAGCCAGGGCGTTGCGAACGCCACGAGGATGTGTGCGAGCAGTGCGAGCGATCCGAAGACGCGCGTGCCATCGATGATGTAGCTGTGCAGTTCCTCGGCTTCGCCAAGCGTAAGACCGGTAGGCCATACTTTATCTGGATCGTGGTCGGACATGGTCGCCTCCCTAGTCCTTTTCAATTACGGCCCGACGGATCGTCAGAAGGTCAGAGGGGCCCGCTCAGTTGGGACATGGTGTTTCCGCTCTGTGGAAACGTATGGCCCGTAATGGGAATTATTGTCACTTCAAGCTGACAATATCAAGTGTAAATAAAAATGTACGCCAATGTGTGAGGCATATGACCCGCAGATCCAGCGATTGCGGTGCAAGTCACGGGAAAGGCTTCAATTCCGACAGATGGAAAATTTGAGAATTGTCATTGCGTACCCGCGATTCGCTTTTGACGGCCAATCCAGATCTATCAACGCTGGCGCCAACGGAGGTTCGTTGGGAGCATCAGAGAATCAGAGAATGGTTCTTCAGGTGGTCACACTCTGCGCAATCGGTACGACTGGCCGGAGCGCTTTACTGGCGTTGAGCGTGTTACGTCAGTGAGCTCACGGTGAGAAAGCCGAACAAAGCTGTGAGCGTGGACGACACGACACCCCAAGACACATCGATTGCCGCCATCTTTGATGTCCAGCGCTTCAAGGTCGCGAGGTTCGTAGACTCATAAGTGCCATAGGCGATGAGCCCGATCAGTGCGCCGTGGAGCCCGGCGAGCGCCCAAGAATCGGCCTCGACGGCAGGCATAACTGCCAAATAGAGAATACCCATCTGATAAAGAATGAAGAACACGATCGCTGGCGTCATGCGCGGGTCCTCGAGCATCAGGTCGCCGAGACTCCGTGTGAAGATCGGGCGCATCACGAATTTGATCCACACCAGATCCAATACTACGAACAGCAACAAGGCTGCGATGTAGCCAGCAAGGTATTCCATGATCGCCCCAGCCATCCGATGCAAGCAGTGTTCAAAGATAGGGTATACGGCGGTTCCCGCTGATTGGATCACCGGCGTGGCGGCGAGGCGATCAAAGCGCCGGGTAAGCCGGATTCACACCAGGCCGTGCTCGTGGAGCTTTTTATAGAAACTTTGCCTGCTGAGTCCGAGAACACCGGCGGCTTCTGTCCGATTGTTGTCGGTCAGGCGCAGTGCCGATACAATACACTGCTTTTCGATCTCGGACGTCGAGCGCCGCACAAGGGCCTTCATGGAGGCCTGCCCAACCATCTCGGCCAGCGCCGACGCTTCCACTCTCGTGGAAACCGTGGTGTCTGAGGGCTGCTCTCGGCCAATCTCGTGCGAGAGATGGATCACGAACCCGTACCCAGTCGGCGCATCTTCCGGTATCGCGACCACGGACACGTGCATGTCTTCCATACCCAACGCCGATGTATCGAGCGCGCTGAGAGACGTCATCAGCCGGCCATGGTCATCAGCCGCATGCAATGCCACTTCCAACGCAGATTTGGATAGACCGAGGATGTCGGCAATGGATTCCGCAACTATGGGTCGATCCGGGACGAGCGCCGTAAACGCCGGGTTCGACCAGACGATCCGCGCCTTGAGATCGGTTAGTGCGATCGGAACCGAAGTTCGGCGCAAAAGTTGAGATGCAATTCGAAAGTCTGGCTCATTTTCGCTGTTCGCGACGCTTTGCACCGGCGATAGTCGAGCGAAAATCAGAGTCCGATCGAAGGATCGCACGAGCTTGCTGGAAAGATCCAAAGCACGACCAGATAGGGAGGTCACTTCTTTCGTCAGATCCGGAACTCCAGCCAACTCCAGGAAAGGAATTGCGTCGCTGCCTTCGGACAAAAGTTCGTCCAGCGTGCTGCCGATTAGCATGTCCGTACTTGAATCAAGCAGCCTGGCCGCCTGCCCGTTGGCATCCTCGATGCGGCCTGTCCCGCAATCGATGATCAGCAGGCCTTCCGATGTCGTCTCGAACAGCGCTTGATAACGAGCCTCGGTATCGTTGGTTGCGCGGCGCCGTGTGCGCGAAATCTCGGCATCGATCACACGCTCTGCCAGTTGCAAGCCGCCGCGTTCGAGATGTCCAATCAGAACTATGTTCTTTCCATCTTGGGCGAGGTGCGCGGAATACGATGCAGTCGTTCCGGATCCGATTCGTTTGGAATGGCAAATCCGTGTCGATGACGTTGCGGTTCCGTTACGGGCGTCCGCGACGATCGCTTCCAGGACCGATCGATCGGGTTCATCGGCAATCTCTGCCACGTGGAGGCCGCGTAGGTCCGCAGGATCAACACTAAGTCGGGCGCGCCCGCCAAAGGTGATATCTGCTATCTCACCATCGGGCCAAAGCATGAGGACGATATCGGCTGCCGCAATAATGGCTTGCGCGGACATAGCCATGGTCGCATGGCTCAGGTTCTCAAACGATATCGACTGGTTCATGCGGGCTGCCGCTCTCCGTCGGTGACGTGGTAGCATAACACAAAGCGCGCGCTATGTGGCGGGCATATGGCAAAACCCTTCGTTCCACAAGGTTCGGATCGATCTCTCGGGCGGGTTAGGACTGCTGAAGCTGAGCGCCCGGTGCGATCGCAAGAGCAGTTCTCAACACCAATGGACAGCCGGTTGATCCACTCGCCCCGGCTTTGTAGGAGTGTGGACCGCGCCTGAACACTGTATGAAAGTGGAAGCACGTGACGGCGGCGCTTCGGTTCGAATTTCCGACTTGCGATGATCCGCAACTTTAGAGCGCAGAGCCGCAAAACATGCGAAGGACATCGTTTATCTCACAATGAAAACAAGCGTTTCTGAAAAGTCATCGTGCGACATCGAAGATATCCATCTGATCGGATCAATTCAGCCGCACGGTTCTCTTCTGGCCGTAGACGCCATGACGGAGGTCGTGACGCACGCCAGCACGAATGCGCCCGTGCCGCTCGGAACGCGTTTGAGCACCTTGATGGACACGGGAGCTTTCGACAAACTGCGTGCCGCGGTCGAGGCTGCCAAAGTGCGGCGTGTGCTGCGCGTTCTATCCGTCACCCTCAACGGTCAGACATGGGATTGCATCCCTCACGAGCATGACGGGAAGCTCTACCTTGAGCTCTTCGCGCCAGCCGCGGAGGATCGCGAAGCCTGGCAAGAAGACGATCTGCGTCGGCAGATCATTTCCGATCTCGTGCGGCCGGCAACACTGGCAGAGCTTGCAGACCTGAGTGCAGAAATCATCCGCCGCGTGAACGGGTTCGACCGTGTCATGATTTATCGGTTTGCCGAGGACAACCATGGCGAGGTGATCGCAGAGTCGACAGACCGCGATGACAGTTACCTTGGGCTCCACTACCCTGCGTCCGACATTCCCGAGCCTGCGCGCCGTCACTTCGTGCTGAACGTTGTCCGTGCGATTGGTGATGTCCGGGCAGACGCAGTCGCGGTTCACGGAAACAGTCCACTCGACCTGAGTTTTTCGGTTCTCCGTGCCGTGCCCTCGACGCATCTTCAGTACCTCGAGAACATGGGCGTCCGGGCGACCATGTCGATCTCGCTAGTGTCGAACGATCAGCTCTGGGGCTTGATCGCATGCCACAATTACACGCCGCGCAGCGTTTCTATTCAGACACTCAGATTCGCGGAACTGCTTGCCGGAACGATTTCGGCGTTGTTGCAAGGCATCGAGAACCGCATGCAGCTTACGCAGTCGATTGAAGCCGAGCGGATCGCGTTCGCCATGGAGAAGGAGGGCCGCGACGGCGCAGCGTTGTCCGATGTCATCGCGCGGTGGTCGCGTGAGCTCATGCAATTGTTCGACGCTCAGGGCTTGGTGTTCCGGCAGTCGGATCGTATTGAAGAGTTCGGCGCCGTCCCTGATCCAAGACTGCGATACGAGCCGCTTCGCAAGCAATTGACGGAAGGTGTCGCCGCGACCGGACACTTGGCCGGAATGATTGATCTTGACGACAGACAGATCGAAATTGCTGCGGGCGCCGGATACATGGAGCTTTCCGGGGATGGTCGCGATTATCTGGTCGTGGCGCGTCAGCATCATGAGGACGTGGTGAACTGGGCCGGAAAGCCCGAAACGATCGAGGAAAAACTCGCTGATGGCACCACGCGCCTGAACCCAAGAGCATCTTTCGCGCTCTGGCGTCAGGAGCGGCACGGACGGTCTAAACCTTTCGACCACACCGACCTCGAGGCACTCCGTATTGTCAGGCGTGCTCTGTTCGCCCTCAACTCGATTGAGCGCGAGAGAGCTGCGCGGAGCGCGCAAAGGGAAGCAGAAGCCGAGGAGGAACGCCTGAGGCTCGTGTTGCTGGATGCCGCGCGCAAGACGTCTATGGGAGAGCTGGCATCAGCCCTCGCACACGAACTCAATCAACCCCTGGCAGCGGTTTCGAATTACATCAACGCCTGCCGCGCTCAGCTTTCAAGTTTCGACGCATCGCTTCCCGAAGGTTTCGATGCTCTCATGCTCGATGCGGTTTCTGAAGCATCGCGCGCCGCAAACCTGGTGCGTCGTCTCCGTGACTTTATCGCCGGTGGGGCCCTACAGCTGGAGAAGTCAGGGCTGGAGGATGCCATCCGGCAAGGTGCCGATTTGGCGATGGTCGCGCATGGCACTGACCGTCCCGATCTTGTCGTGAACATACCGAAAGGCCTTCCGGAGCTTTGGATTGATCAAATCCAGATTGGACAAGTCATCCTGAACCTCGCTATGAACGCTATCACGGCCATGCGCGGATGTGAGGACAAGATCCTGACCATCTCAGCCTGCCAGGAGAGTGGACAGGTTCGCGTGCGTGTGTCCGACACAGGACCCGGCATCTCATCAGACATGAGGCCGACGTTGTTTGATCCATTCCATTCAACTACCACAAGCGGGATGGGAATTGGCTTGACGCTTTGCAGATCCATCATAGAGGCTCACGGTGGCCGGATCGATGCACCTAAAGATGTGGTAGGAGGGGTGATCGAGTTTACGCTGCCAATGGACAGCGGCGGACTGGAATAGGGGCAAGCCTTGCGCGTTTATGTCGTTGACGATGATCCGGCGGTGCGCCGTTCGTGTGCCATCCTTCTTCAGGCGCACGGTTTCAAGTCGACCCCGTGTGCTTCTGCCGCCGAGTTTCTCGAGAAATATGAGGCATCGGAAGATGCATGCATCGTTCTTGATGTTCGGATGCCGGAGATGAGTGGACTGGAGTTGCAGGCGCACCTGACCGGAAAAGGCATATCCATTCCCGTCATTATCCTGACTGGGAACGGCGATGTCCCAGCCGCAGTCAAAGCGATCAAGGCCGGAGCGATCGATTTCATCGAGAAACCTGCGGACGCCTCGGTGCTATTGGCTTCCTTGGAAGAGGCGCGCGCCGTCTTGCGAAACAAACCGCGCAGCTTCGTGCCTCAGGAAGAGGTCCGGTCACGTCTTCAGCTTCTCACCGACCGCGAACGCGAGGTTCTGGACCACTTGGTGCTCGGAAAGCTGAACAAGGAAATCGCCGAGTCGCTTGGGATCAGTCAGCGAACAGTCGAGATACATCGCGCCAGGGTTCGTGAGAAAATGCAGGCGCGCGGGATTTCGGACCTAATCATGATGTTGAGATAACGCCCACCTGCCGTTCAAATCCGAGCTGTCATCGAGCTATCCTGTGTAGGGGTTTTTCCGTAATTCCCCCGGTTGACCTGATGTCACTACGTTAACCAGTCAGCAACTCCGTGAGAGGGTTGCACGGGGTAAACGTTCAGGAAGATGACATGGACGGACAAATTGGCGACGTAAAAATGTCGCGCATCGTAGTGCCCTTAAATGCTGAGGAATTGGCCGCCGTCGAAGGCTGGCGACGTGCGAACGAACTCGATTCGCAAGAGACAGCGATACGACAACTCGTGCGGCTCGGCTTGCTGAACGAGATCAGCCGGATTTATCAATCGGTTACGTCAAACGATGAGTCCAGCTGACAGATCGAGAGTAAAGACTAGTTTACACTTAACAAGTCTGAACTGTCATGTTTTACTGACAGCATGTCTGTCAGAGCATCCCACCAAGCAACACCTGATCCAGCCACCGTTCTAGAGCTGCTGAAGCCCATAACGTGGTTCCCACCGATGTGGGCTTACCTCTGTGGGATCGTTTCCGTGGGCGTGCCGATCTCAGGCCGTTGGGACGAAGTTCTTTTGGGTGTCATTCTTGCCGGGCCCCTGGTGTGTGCGATGAGCCAGGCCGCGAATGACTGGTGCGACCGCCACGTTGACGCGATCAATCAGCCACAACGACCAATTCCCTCTGGGCGGATGCCGGGCCGCTGGGGTCTTTGGATAGCCTGGGCCTGGACGGCGCTATCGCTTGCGGTCGGTGCAATGCTGGGTATCTGGGGATTCGCAGCGACGGTATTTGCGGTGGCCTGCGCCTGGGCTTACTCGGCAGAACCTCTGCGCCTCAAGCGCAATGGCTGGTGGTCGAACACCGTCTGCGCGTTGTGCTATGAAGGCGTGCCCTGGTTTACGGCTGCAGCCGTTCTGTCGTTGGCCCTGCCAGACGCAGAGATCATCGTCGTGGCGCTGCTTTACGCTGCTGGTGCGCATGGCATCATGACGCTGAACGACTTCAAAGCACTCGATGGCGATAGCGTCATGGGCGTTGGTTCACTTCCGGTCAAGCTGGGACCCGAGCGTGCGGCTCGATTGGCTTGCTGGGTCATGGCCGTGCCGCAGATCGCGGTTGCCGGCTTGCTGTGGACCTGGGACCGGCCGCTCTATGCGCTCGCAATCGCCGCGGTGCTGATTGTCCAACTCGGCCTCATGCGCCGCCTGCTCCAGGACCCGAAGCGTTTGGCGCCATGGTACAATGGGACCGGGATCGTTCTTTATGTCACCGGCATGATGATTGCGGCCTTCGCGCTGCGTGGGTTGGGAGCAGCCTGATGCTGTCATGGGTCTCAATCGTTCGGGTCGGTCTGGTCCAGACGGCTTTGGGTGCCGTCGTGGTCTTGTGCACCGCGACGATCAACCGTGTCATGATCGTCGAGCTTGCACTGCTTGCCATGATTCCGGCCATGCTTGTCGGAATCTATCACGCATTCCAACTTCTCCGCCCGAAATGGGGCCATGGTGCCGACTCCCATGCCCGCCGCAGCCCCTGGGTGATCGGTGGCATGGCGGTCCTCGCGAGTGGTACTGTCGGCGCGGCACTTGCGACTGCATGGATGGAAACGGCCTTTTGGCCCGGTCTTGCGTTGGCCGTCGTGTCTTTCGCTATGGTGGGCTTGGGCCTCGGCGCGTCTGCCACAAACCTGCTGGCACTGTTGGCAGCTCATGTTGTACCGGGCCGTAAGGCTGCGGCCGGGAGTCTTGTTTGGATTCTGATGATCGCGGGTCTCGCCGCCAGCGGCATCACGATTGGACAGGTCCTCGACCCCTACTCCGGCGCACGCCTCGTCACGGTAAGCCTGGTTGTCGCGGCGATCGCAATGGTCGTCACAGTCTTTGCTCTGTGGGGTGTCGAGGGCCGTCCCGAGCAAAGCGCAGTTCGCCCAAAAGTCGATTTCCGGACCGCGGCAATGGAAGTCTGGAATGATCGGCAGGCGCGGATGTTTGCGATCTTCGTATTTGTTGCCATGCTTGCCTACAACACGCAGGACCTGATCCTCGAGCCCTTCGGTGGTCATGTCTTCGGCATGACGCCGGGCGACTCCACGGCGCTCGGCGGACAGATGCATGCGGGCGCGCTGATTGGAATGCTTTTGGTCTTCGTGACCGGGCTTTTGGTGCGTAACACGACGATCACTCGCACGTTCATGATCGGCGGGTGCATCGGTTCCGGGATTTGCCTGGTGGTCCTCGGTCTGGGCGGTCTGGAAGGGATCGGCTGGCCGATAACTGCAAACGTGATGGCCCTGGGCTTCTGCAATGGCATTTTTGCCGTCGCCGCAATTGCCATGATGATGGGGCTTGCCTCCGAGGGGCGTGACGCCCGTGAAGGCACACGCATGGGTATCTTTGGCGCCGCGCAGTCTATGGGCTTCGCCATCGGCGCCGCGTTCGGCGCTGCAGCCCTAGACACGTTGCGTGCGTCCACAGGTTTGTTGGCGCAATCCTATTCAACCGTCTTCTTCTTCGAGGGCACGCTCTTCCTGATTGCCGCGCTGCTTGCCTGGCGCGCGCTGGTCGAGGCCGAGCGCCCTGTTAGACTCGCCATCAACATTCCGGGGGAATGACCAATGTATGATGTTGTCGTCGTTGGAGGTGGTCCGTCAGGCGCCACGGCAGCGGAGCAGTTAGCCCGGCAGGGTCGACATGTGGCACTGCTCGACCGCGCGGGCCGCATAAAGCCCTGCGGCGGTGCGATCCCTCCGCGGCTGATCCGCGATTTTGACATTCCGGACTCTCAGCTTGTCGCGCGCATCTCGACTGCAAGGATGATCTCGCCGTCGTCCAACATGGTCGATATCGACATCGAGAATGGTTTCGTCGGCATGGTCGACCGGGAGCATTTCGATGAATACCTCCGTGATCGCGCTGCAAAGGCCGGAGCCGAGCGGATCACGGGAACCTTCACGCGCGTCGACCGTGACTTAACCGGACAGACGACGCTGCGGTACCGTGACCCGCAGGGCGAGATCCACGATTTGCCGACAAAGCTCGTGATCGGCGCCGACGGTGCACGCTCGAACGTCGCGCGCGCGGAAGTCGATGGCGGTGACACAATTCCCTACGTCATTGCCTATCACGAGATCATCGAAGCACCGGACGACGTTTCTACCTATCATCCCGAACGCTGCGACGTGATCTATGACGGACAGGTCAGCCCCGATTTCTATGGTTGGGTCTTTCCGCACGGCGGCCAGGCGTCGGTCGGCATGGGATCGGGCATCAAAGGCGTCGATCTCAAGGAATCCACGGCCCTTCTGCGCCGAAATTCAGGGCTCGAGAATTGCCGGACCATCCGACGTGAAGGCGCGCCGATCCCGCTCCAGCCTCTCGACAGGTGGGATAACGGCCGAGATGTCGTTCTGGCGGGTGATGCCGCAGGTGTCGTCGCGCCTGCCTCGGGCGAGGGCATCTATTACGCCATGGTCGGTGGCCAGTTCTCGGCTGATGCCGCCGAGCTTGCATTGAAGACGGGTGACGCCAAGGCACTGGCAACCGCACGCAAGCGGTTCCTGAAAGAGCATGGCCAGGTGTTCCGTGTGCTCGGCATGATGCAGAAGACGTGGTATTCCTCGGACGAGCGACGCGAACGGTTCGTGTCAATTTGTCACGATATCGACGTTCAACGCCTGACGTTCGAGGCCTACATGAACAAAAAGCTCGTTCATGCACGGCCACTGGCTCACTTGCGCATCTTTGCGAAAAACATCGCGCATTTGTTGCGGCTGGTACCTGCGGTTCGGACGTCATAGGTTACGCCGCCGCGCACCATTTCAGGAGGATCCACCATGTCATTGCAAAGAGGCGCAAGCGTTCGAGGCTGGGAAGGGGTGACGCGGAACCTCGCAACAAGTGCGCAGGAACGCACGGCATGGTCCGTTTCGCTCGTCAGCATCGCCATCACGCTTGTCGTCGTTGGCGTCGTGGCGCTGATCCTGTCACAATCCGACGTTGCGACCGCGGGTAAAGCGGTTCTCTTGCTCGGCGTGCTCGTTTTCACGAAGGTTTTCATCAGCAGCGTCTATTCGAAAGCGATCCAGCGGGAAGACGGGTCGCCCTACGGCGATGACTTGGAAGCCGGGCGCGCGCGTGGTTCCTATCAGACTGAGAACCTGATGATGGACGGGCCCGCGTTTCTCGGGAGAACCGGCTCGGCCGCAGCGGCAACTGCCCCCGAAAGCAAGGCGGTGGAAACCAAAGCTGTTGAAACGCAAACTGCTCCAGCGCCTGCACCGCAGCCGAAACCAGCAGAGGCACCGACAGTTGTAGAAGCCGAGCAAACTGACGCAACTGACCCAGGAGTGCGCCCTGAAGGCCTCGCTGCAGCGCGTGAGGGCGGGGCTGATGATCTGACCCAGATAAAGGGCGTTGGGCCGAAGCTGGCAGAGCTTTGCAACTCGCTTGGTTTCTATCACTTCGATCAGATTGCGGCCTGGAAAGATGAGGAAGTCGCTTGGGTCGATCAGAACCTGGAAGGGTTCAAAGGTCGCGTTACTCGTGACAACTGGGTCGAACAGGCCAAGGCGCTTGCTGAAGGCACTGCTGCGAACAGCTAGTGGATTGAATCAGATGTTCGGTGCCTGCTTGCCAATATCCTGGATCCGAAATCCCAAATTGTAAGAACCACTAGAAATCAAATGGTCGCCAGCGGCTCTAATCTCCGGAACACTTGCTTTCAGAGGTGTGGAAGCGGGATGCAAACTTTCCTGTCAAACCACAATATGCAGGCTTCAATCTGGTGCGCCTGCTTCAGAAGGATGGCGCCGTCAAGCGATCTGCGAACGCGTGCTTGCTTGCGCATTGAGCGAGAGACAGGCCCTAGAACTTTCCATTTTCGTTCTTCCACTCGCAGCGAGGCGCGATCTTTTCGGATGTGTCCCAATGCTCGGCAATAGTGCCGTCCTCGATCCGGAACAGGTCGTAGAATGACGTGTGATGACCGTTTCGGTAGCCCTCGCTGACAGTCAGCGCGAAGCTTCCTTCTGCCAACACCCGGTGAAGCTGTTCATAGACAATCGCCGGGTGTCCGTCCGACTCCTCAGCCAGCGACGCTTGGAATGACGCCACGCCATCGTTCATTGATGGATTGTGCTCTGTATAGTCTGGCGCGAGGAACTTGGCCGCAAGATCGAACCGTCTTCCAATCAGCACCGTCTCGACGAACCGCTTGATGCGTGCGCGATTTTGTTCGGTCTTGTCGAGATCGCCCGGCTCGGCCGGGCCGTCGACCATACTGTGTCCAGACGAATTAGGACCTAGGCGTGCCTGGATATTGTCCCAGTGCTCAACTGCTTGCCCGTCCTCGAACCGAAACACTTCGAAGCCGATGTTCCTGCGTGAGAAATCGTACTCTGTATGCGCGAACACAAAGTCACCATCCTCGAACGCGCGCACGATGTTCACCCTTGGCTTCGTCTTTGAAAGTCGCGCGAACAGAACCGCGAGCCCTTCACTGCCTTCATGCGTCTGAGGATTGTGCTGAATGTACTTTGCTTCGTTGACGACTGATACCGGTTCCGGGTCGCCGGTCTCGATGCTCTTCAGCATTGCGCTGATCCGATCCTTGTTCGCCAATGCCAAGGGTTCCTCCGGATGTGTCCTGTGGGGTCTAGCCAACGGTCGTCTCAGGCTAGCTGGCACTAGAGCGCCGCGCAAATGCCGTGAGGAAGGACTTGCCACGGAGGTTTGAGCGAGTAGTGTATACAACTGTATGCAATTCTCATCGATCTTTCACCCTTGGCGGTTGGCGACGCTCGCGCTGGCGGTGACCGGAGCGTTCCTGTTCGATCTGCTGTCTCTGCCTTTGCCGTTGTTGCTGGGTCCGATGTTCGCGTGCCTAGTTGCGGCCCTCGCAGGAATGCCGATGAAGGGCACGCCCCGGACATCGAATGCTATGCGCGTTGTTCTCGGTGTTGCCGTTGGAGCTTCTCTGACACCGGCGCTGTTCAGTCGGCTGGACGAAATGGCGCTTTCGGTTGCCTTGGTCCCGATCTTCACGGCGATCATCGTCCTGGTTGGATATCCTTACTTCCGCCGTTTCGGATTCGATCATCCGACCGCGTATTACTGCTCGGTTCCGGGTGGCCTGCAGGACATGGCAATCTTCGGTGAGGAAGCCGGAGGCAATGTTCGCGCGCTCGCACTCGTCCACGCGACCCGGGTTTTGGTGATCGTTTCATTGATGCCGGTCCTGCTGACGTTGATCTGGGGGCTGGAACTGACAGGTCCACCTGGCGATCCAGTTGCTGATGTACCTGTCCACGAGCTTTTGCTCATGGCGGTTTGCGGGTTGGTCGGTTGGTGGGCCGCCGCGCGGATTGGCATGTTTGGGGGCGCCATCCTGGGTCCAATGATCGTGACCGGCATCGCGGCGATGACGGATTTTCTGCACTTCCGCCCACCAGCCGAGGTGATGCAGTTCGCGCAGTTCTTCCTAGGGCTTGGGATCGGCGTAAAATATGCTGGGATCACGGCAGAGGAACTCCGCCGGTATGTCGCCGCATCCGTCGGCTACTGTTTGCTGCTCGCTGTGTTATCGGTGATTTTTGCCGAGATCGTTATTCAGACTGGGCTTGCAGCGCCGCTCGAGGCGCTGATGGCGTTCGCTCCGGGAGGGCAGGCAGAAATGGTCCTTCTCGCGATCATCGCGGGCGCGGACATGGCCTATGTCGTGACCCACCACCTCACGCGCGTGGTGCTGGTGATCACCTGCGCGCCCATCGCGGCTCGTTTGCTCGACCGCTCAGCCAAGTAAACGCAGGGCGTTTGACGCGCTCACGTCGTCCAGACTGGGTCCGAACTTCCCAAGGGCACCGGCGGCCCGCGCCATTCGGGTGGCGTGTCCGACAGGCTGACAGCCGGGCGCATCGCGCGCAGATGCCCGAAATCCGAGGACATCTCAACCATCACCGGCGCGGCGTCGTCCAGCGATGGATTTGCTTTGGGTGGGTCAACCTCGGCAGGAAGCCGGTCCGTCATCTCCCACAGCCAAATGGCCGTGCGCGCCAACGCGAGTTCGATTCGCCAAAACCCGCCTTCTGCGATCCGGCGCCGCAGCGCCACCATCGCGGCAGCACCTCCAAGATAGCCGCTGAGATAGTCCAAGGGCTGGCAGGGCAGGCGGGTTGGGCCGTCCGGGCCATCCATGCTCAGGCCGGTTGCGCATTGCACATAGGTGTCGAACCCACGGCGTCCGCCCCAGGGCCCGGTTTCGCCGAATGCCGAGAGCGTCACGTAAATGAGGTTCGGATTCAGCTCCTGAAGGATCTGCTGGCCAAGACCGAGGCCAGCGAGTGCGCCCGGTCGGAAACCGTCAATCAGGATGTCGGCCTCACGGATCAGGGATGCGAGCGTGTCCCGGCCCGCATCTGTTCGTAGATCGACGTGAGCAGATCGCTTCCCGAACCCCGTGTTGATCACGAGGCCCTCGAAGACCGGCAGATGCGATGCACCGATCCGCAAAACCTCCGCGCCGTGTTCGGCCAGTGTGCGACCCATCATCGGGCCGGCTATGACACGGCTCAGATCCAGCACACGAACGCCTTCGAGCGGCGAGCTACCTGTCCACCCGTTCGGCGGCCTGCGCCCACCCGCCCGCGCCCGCGTGCCATTCGGCGGGTCTGTCGGCAGGTCGGCAACGCGCTCCAGCGAAACCACCGGGCATCTCTTCAATTCGGCGGCTTGTGAGTGCCTGTCCCATGTCGTTCGGTCTCGGCGCATGATCGCGCAGACGCCAGCCTGCGCGGCGCGATCCTCGATCTGCTGCGCGGGGAGCTTTGCGAGCGCGGCGATCACTGCATCGCGATCATTGGGTAAGGCAAACGCTTCGAGCAGTCTGTCGCGCAAGTGTGGGAACTGGCAGTGCAGATAAACCCAGCCATCCGCAGCACGAAAGTACCCTGTCAACGGGTCCCAACTGACTGGTTTCTCTCCGTCTACAGTCAGATAGGCGGACGCTGTCATAGAGAGAGATGCCGACCATCGATCGACTGAAACGTCCTGAGCGGGCCCGCCACGTGCCTCGTGCATTGCTGCTGCTGCAAGCCCCACGATACCCTGCGCAGCGGCAGCCATGTCGGCAATCGGCATCCATGTTGCGAGAGCTGTTGGAGTCGGATCGACCGATAGCCGGTCAATCGGCGCATCGGGCCAGCCAAGGTCGCGCGCCAACTCTATCGTGATCTGGTTCGGCGTCACTCGTCGCTCCCTTCGGGCTTCAGAATCAGCGTCCCGACCGCGCCTGCGCTGGCATCCTCCTCGGCGATTGACATCGGGATCATGTCCCCGCGGGCCCATGCTTCGGCCAGGTGGTCGTACCACCGCGAAAACGGGTGGCCACTGGTCCCTGTCGATATGATCATCAGCGATCGATCGAGATCGGCAAAATCAAAAACCACTCTCAAACCGGCAGCATGGACATTCCGGAAGGGTTTGTTACCGGTGCCCGTGGTTTGACCGCGCAACAAGGTGAAGTCCCCACCGGGTGTCTCATGCTCGATGTTGAACAGGCCACCGATGGGCGAGAGATATCCCAAAGGCGTGTGCCTGTGGATTGCAACATGCTCTGCGCCCCAACGCCAGCCGTTAACGTCGCTGCCATAATCGCGCGCCAGCCGCGCCAGCGCATCATCGAGTGCAATGGATGCCGCCTGTTGACAGGTCTCGACCTCGGGCGTCTTGTTAACGTCACACCAGATTTCGGCACCGTCGATGTTTCGGAACACGCGTTCTACGAAGATGGGCCGCACGCCGGTGAGATCCTCGAACAAGGCACCAAGCTCGTCTTGTGCCAGCCGCCGCGTCAGGGCGCGCATCCATTCCTTGAAGATCAGCGGCTCTGGTCCGTGCTGATCCATCTCGCCATTCCAACCAGCCAGCAACTCGAGGGCTTCGCGCCGCATCTCGTCGCCGATCGCGGGTGTGCCCTCACGCCACCAGAGGTCTTGGGCGATGAGCGGCAAGACAGAGCGCGCCATTTCGGACACGGCATCGTTCTGCAAGGCCACGAAGCCATCGCGTGAGTGAAAGCTTCGAACCGCGAGTTCCTTTTCAAGTCTTTGGATCCTGTAAGGTCGCGCCCAGTTGAAGCTGAGATGCGCCGGATAGGGTTCATTGGTGACGCGGTTATTGGCGTTGGCCACGGCGCCTGAAGCTGGTCGCAAGACCCGTGGATTGTCCGATGCGGGGCGAATGCCCAGCCAGTCGTTCGCGCCGTGCGCACCGGCCGAGGGAACGCGACCCTGGCTGAGACTGAACGGGCTGCGATCGGGAATGGCGCCCGCGACGACCATGGCGATCCCGTCCTCGGATGCGATCATCAGGTTCTGGGCCGGAGCGACCACGCCTGCTGCGGCCTCCATCGCCGTTTCGATGTCGCCGGCGCGCATCACGTCCATGACGGCGGTCAGTCCAGTGTCACCCTCTGCAAGCGCCGTCCACGCCAGAGCGGTTACAAAGCCATCTGGGGTGATCCTGTCCGCGCCGAATTGTGTACCGGTCAGCACAGGGCCATGGCGCGTCGAGCGGACGATGTCGGTCCGTGTTATCTGACCATCGACCTCGATCCTTATCGATCGGGTCTCAAATTCGGCCCAGTTCCCATCGGGCAGCAGGTATTCGTTTGGATTTTCTGGGTTCAGCTCTTCGACATAGAGATCCTGGTCATCGACATTCGTGGTCGTCAGGCCCCAACCGATCGCCCTGTTGCGTCCGACAAGGATGCCTGGGACGCCAGGAAGTGCGCCACCGATCACTGCAACACCGGGAGCTTCAACGCTCGCAAGATGCCAAACGCTGGGCGCGGAAAGCCAAAGATGAGGGTCGTTGGCCATGAGCGGCTTGCCGCCCGATGATCTTGTCCCGTC
The DNA here is from genome assembly GCA_038534135.1 of Pseudomonadota bacterium. Classification (GTDB taxonomy): domain Bacteria; phylum Pseudomonadota; class Alphaproteobacteria; order Rhodobacterales; family Rhodobacteraceae; genus Thermohalobaculum. The sequence goes on from JBCAXJ010000022.1 coordinate 18,439, forward strand.
GACGGCCCAGGCATTCGATGCGCCGCCCATATCCGGGTCGGAAATCGGGCCGAACTGCGCGAGCAGAGGATCGGTGCTGCCGCCTGATCGTGGCGCAAGATGCAGCAGGCTTTCAGGTAGTTCCGCGCGTCTCATGCCTGTGGGCGCCGCGCTGCGTGCTGTCGATCGCGGCATCGCCATGCGGGCAGGCACAGGATAGTCGGGCAAGATGTCGGCCACACGGTCGGGCGGCAACGCCAGAAGGACTTGGGCACGCCGCACCTCGTTCGCGGCCGCCACAGATAGTCTGAGCGCCATGATCTTCAGAATCCCGAGGGAGTCGGCTGGTGTCCAGGGCGACAGATCGCCTCCGAATAGAAAGAACTCTGGCGCACCGCGCCCGCGCGCCTCTGTGTTCACATGACGGATCCAGGCGTTCACACCGTCGGAGTACGCCTCGAGCGCTGCGATGGTTTCGGCGGACTGCGCGGCAACCGATCGGCTGGCGAGACCGTAGAGATCCAGCGTCTTGACCAGACGATCCACCTCGAGCGTTTGCGCACCGAGCAATGCGGACAGGCGTCCCTGCGCCGCCCGGCGCGAAAGCTCCATCTGCCAGAGCCGGTCCTGGGCATGCACCAACCCCAGTGCGAACCAGGCGTCGTGATCGCGGGTTGCCTTGATATGGGGGATCGCGTTGGCATCGCGGATGACTCTCACCTGAGATTGCAGGCCAGGGATCGTGATCTCGCCGTCGAATTCCGGAAGTGAACGGGATACGAGATACCAGACCAGTCCGCTGCCCAGGACCGCGAGCACGAGCACCGCCACGAAAAGACGAAGCAGCCATATCAGCACGAGTCTCATTCCGTCCGGGGCCTTGTCACTTGTTCTGTTTCGCTGCGCCAAGCCCCCCTCTTGACCGCGCCCGTCTCATCGCAGAAGGAAGTATTCGGTTCAACCGGCAGGATAGGGCAGGAGGTCGCGATGGCGAAGGTGGCATTTCTTGGATTGGGCGTGATGGGGTATCCGATGGCGGGTCACTTGGCTGCCAATGGGCATGACGTGACTGTCTACAATCGTACCGCCTCAAAGGCGGAGGCCTGGGTTGCGCAGCATGGCGGTGCCATGGCGCACACGCCGGTCGAGGCGGCGAAGGATTGCGAATTCGTGATGGCTTGCCTCGGCAATGATGACGATGTGCGATCGGTCGTTTTCGGAGACGTCGGCGCGATGGCCGGAATGAGTTCGGGCAGTGTCCTGATCGACCACACGACAGCCTCGGCAGCTTTGGCGCACGAACTGCACTCTGCTGCCGAAGATAAGGGCGTCGGGTTCGTGGATGCACCTGTATCCGGCGGTCAGGCGGGGGCTGAAAACGGTCAACTGGCTATCATGTGCGGAGGTGATGAGGCGACCTTCGCGCGCGCGGAAGCGGTCATGACCTGCTACGCCAAGTCGATGAAGCGGCTGGGCGGGACCGGCGCCGGCCAACTGACCAAGATGGTGAACCAGATCTGTATTGCTGGACTTGTGCAGGGGCTGTCCGAAGGCCTGAACTTCGCCGTGAAGGCCGGATTGGATGGGGAAGCCGTGATCGAAGCGATCTCGGGTGGTGCTGCCGGATCGTGGCAGATGGTCAACCGGCATAAAACGATGCTGGCCGACGATTACGAGCATGGCTTTGCGGTCGACTGGATGCGCAAGGACCTTGGGATCGTGCTGGACGAGGCCAAGAGCAATGGTGCGCGCCTTCCCGTGACAGCGCTCGTCGATCAGTTCTACGGCGAGGTTCAGGACATGGGCGGCAACCGCTGGGACACGTCCTCGCTGATGAAACGGTTGCAGCGCTAGGCCGGGGGCGGGCGAGGCGCTGTCTCTCCTGATTGAGAGATACAGTTTGCCTGCATTCTCCATCGACCGGGTCGCGCACGCCGATATCGTCGTGTCGGCAGAGGCCGCTGAGTTTGAGCGCGTCAACGCATATGCAATCTCGGCCAATTGGGAAAGCACGCACACCGAAAACCCAAGCCTTTTCAATGGTGTTGTTCACCTTTGCGCGGCCGCTGAGGTCGTCGATGATAGCATCCACCTGACGTGCCATCAGGTTCGCTTCGCGACGCTCCTGTACTGGCGGCTACGCCCGTCTGGGTCAGGGCTGCGCAATACGTTCGGCGATGTGATCCTGCGCTGTTCGGATGGCGGGATCCTTCTTGGCCGGATGGCCAGGCATACCGCCAATGCGGGGAGGCTCAGTTTGCCGGGTGGTTCGTTCGATTCATCCGACGTCGCCGCTGGTCGGATCGACCCACGCGGAGGTATTCGCCGTGAATGCGCAGAAGAAACCGGGTTTGGACCGGATGATTATGTTCTGGACGACGACCTGATCGTCTACCGCGATGATCGCCGTGTCGCGTTCGCGCAGATCGCCCGGCTGCCGCTTACATCGGTCGAGGCCTGCGCCCGCGTGCGGGCCTTCCTCGCAACCGAGTCAAACCCCGAGTTGGAAGATATCACCGTTGTGCCCGGGATCGCGGAGGCCGACCGGCTAATCCCTGATACATATGAACGACATTTGATTGCCCATGTGTTCGGGGAGAACTGGCCATGACCGATCTGCCGCCCCTGCCGTTGCCGACCGGGATCACCGCTGGCTTTGTCGAGACCGAGACCGGCCTGAGACAGCATGTCCTGAGGGCGGGTGACCCCGATGCGCCGCTCCTGCTGCTGTTGCACGGATTTCCCGAACTCGCGTTCTCATGGCGCCGCGTCATCGTTCCCCTGGCCGAGGCGGGGTTCTATGTGGTCGCACCCGATCTGCGCGGCTATGGCCGAACGACCGGTTGGACCGCCGACTATGACGGTGACCTGGCGGACTGGGCGATCACGCGCCATGTCCGCGATACCGTGGCTCTGGTGCGGGCGCTCGACCGGGAATCGACTCACGCGACGATCGGACACGATTTCGGCAGCCATGTTACTGCAATGGCAGCGCTGTTGCGTCCGGATGTGCACCAGCGCGCGGTCACGATGAGCGGGCCGTTCGGCGGTTGTCCAGCGATCGCCCGCCGCGAGGACAGTGTTCACGCCGACATGCTGGCGCTCGGTCGTCCTCGTAAGCACTACCAGTGGTACTATTCAACGCGTCCCGCGAATGCGGACATGATGGCCTGCAGCCAAGGCATCCATTCTTTCCTGCGCGGCTACTTCCACATGAAGTCAGCCGACTGGGCCCCGAATGACCCGCACGCACTGGCAGGTTGGACGGCGACTGAACTCGCGAAGATGCCGACCTACTACATCATGGACGCGCATGAAGACATGGCCCAGACCGTCGCCCGCCACATGCCCTCGTCCGAGGATATCGCGTCTTGCGCTTGGATGCCGGATTCCGACATGGCGGTCTTCGCGGCAGAATATGGCCGGACCGGGTTTCAAGGCGGTTTGCAGAGCTATCGATGCCGGACTTCCGCGCGCTTTCAGCAGGATCTTTCTGTGTTCCACGGGCTCAGAGTTCAGGTGCCGATGACCTTCCTGGCCGGGCGGCAGGATTGGGGTTGGGCGCAATTCCCTGGCGCGCTTGACGCAATGGAATCCGCATTCTGCCCGGACTATCGCGGCACGCATCTGATCGATGGCGCGGGCCACTGGTTGCAGCAGGAGCAGCCGGAAGCGACCGTGCGCCATATCCTTTCCTTTCTGGATGCCACACGTTGAGCATCGCGCCCTCGATTTAACGAATTCTGGGAAGGCAGTCAGGGTGCCGTGGGACAGTTAGAATTTTCCTAAAATCTCGGGTGTTGCAGCGGTTTCGAGCCTGGCGCGCTGCAATCGGGCTGCAGCGGATGCGCAAAGGACACGCGAAACCGACGATCTTGCGCTGGCGCCATCGATGTTAACCGCCTTTGCGCTGTCCCCCGAGCGATACCGGCTTGGTTGTGCATGGATACCGCAAGCGTATGGCATTGGTAGTGCAAACGCAGTGCATTCATACCAACGCGGACTCGAGGAGCGAAGGTTAACGCGGCCATATCCCTGCGGCTCTCCCGGAACGGCTGCGCCGTCCGGGCGCCGCCGCCTGCGGGATCCCTCGGGCGCTTCGCGCGCCCTCGTGCTCACTCCCTCTGGTCGTTCGCATGGCCGGATCGGCGCGCCTCTTCGGAGTTCGGGTCTAGGGCGGCCACCAGCGCGGGCGAGCGGCGGCGGTCGCGCTAGCGATGCATCTTCGCGCCCTTGGTGATCTTGTCGACGATCTTCCTGTCGTCGCGCAGACCGAGGCCGACCAGCTTCAGATCCTCGGTCGGATAGCGGGCAACGGTGGCGCGATTGTCCGCGTCGTTCCCGGTGGCGAACATGTCTTCGATGTAGACCGCCATCTCGACCCCGCGGCTGAGCGCACGCGCGTGGATTTTATCAAGCCCGGCCTGATCCGTGGTCAGGACGATGGCAGGCTGGATCATCAGGGGCTTATAAGTCTGACCGCTGGCATCCGTGTAAGGCGCGCCCATCAGGTTTGGATTCGCACCGACAACGCCGCTTGTCAGAAAAGCCGTCACGTTCAGCTTTTGCCACGTAAGCAGATCCTCCCGGACGATCAGCGCGATCTTGGTGTTGGACATGGTCTTCCTTCGGGTGTCTGGCGTTGGTCATTTGGCATTTCTTTTTGTGGGCAGCATAATCTGCGCGATCATATCCGTTCAAACGAAGCTTCTTCGGAGATCAAACGCAAATATGGAGATTGACCGAACGGACAGGCGCATTCTGGCGTTGCTGTGGAAGAATGCACGAATCTCGAACAAGGAACTGGCGGCGGAGGTCGGCCTGTAGCCTTCGAGCGTGCATGAACGGATGAAACGACTTCTGGAAAGTGGTCTTGTATCGGGCACCCATGCCGAGATCCAGCTGGATAGGGTTGGTCTGCCGCTGCGCGCCCTTCTGTTCATCCAGATGTTTGAACACGAGAAGAGCAATCTGAGCCGATTCGTCGACGAAGCGCTTCAGGTGCCGGAGGTTCGCGGAGCATGGATGATCAGCGGACGGTTCGACGCCGTCGTCGAGCTGGCGACGCGGGACACAACGCATCTGCACCGGGTGGTGGTCGAGACATTCTCGTCCCGTGAGGAGGTGCACCGGATCGAAACCTCGGTGATCTTCGAAGGCGGGCGGCAGATGGATCTGACTGCCGCCCTGGAGCTGACGGGCTGACACGGGATCGCTGCGCGGGTGGATTTCGATTGCTCCGCCACCGTGAGTCCTGTTTTCATATCGCGAGCAGCCGCTGTCGCGGGGCTTCTGGGGAGAAATCATGCCACAGCATCTGATGGACGAGACGATCAGCGAGTTTCGCGCCAAGGGCGCGACCGTGTTGCGCGGCGTTTTCAGCGATTGGGTCGACACCCTGCGCGCCGGGATTGCTGCGAACATGGCGAACCCAGACCCCAATGCCCGTATCTATCAGGGCGAGGACGGTGGTGGGCGGTTCTTCGTCGATTACTGCAACTGGGCGCGTATCCCTGAATACAAGGACTTCATCTTCAACTCGCCGGCCGCCGAGATCGGCGCGGAACTGATGGAGAGTGACCGCGTTCAGTTGTTCCACGAGCACGTGCTGGTCAAGGAGGCGGCGACCGGAGTGCCGACGCCCTGGCACCAGGACATGCCGTATTACTGCGTTGACGGACCGAAGACCGTGAGCCTGTGGATCCCGCTCGACCCGGTCCCGCGCGAGACGACACTGGAATTCGTGTCCGGATCGCATCTCTGGGGTAAGTCCTATCGCCCGCAGCGCTTCAACGGACAGGCGCTGAACGAGAATGACGGGCTGGAGGAGATCCCCGACATCAATTCAAACAAGGGCGATTACGATGTCATCGCCTGGGCCGTGGAGCCTGGGGATGCGATTGCGTTCGACTACCGCTCGGTCCATGGCGCACCGGCGAACACCAGCAAGACGACGGAACGGCGGGCGTTCTCGTTGCGGCTGGTCGGGGATGACGTGCGCTTTGCTCGCCGCGAGGGGATCGTGACCTCGCCGCCGTTCAATCATGTCACGCTGAAAGATGGTGATGCGCTGGTTGGCGACGATTTTCCAATGTTGCGCGGGTAGCCTTTCACCCGGCCGAGGTGCGCGCCTCGAACCAGTCCAGCGTGCGGTCGAGCCAACCTTTCGGGATGCCGTGCCCACCTGGGTGAAGCATCAGGTCGATCCGTTTGCCCGAGGTGCAATCGCTCCAACTCCGCAGCCAGATTGCGTTGTCGCCCTCGATCGGCGCAATCTCGGGCTGTCGGTTTCCGCAAGAGTTCGTGCTGCGCAGGATGTAGAGGCTCTGCCACACATCGCCCTGGGTCATGGTCCCGTTGCCCAGCGGGCGGCCTTCGAGCGGGACGGTGCGATCGGTCCAGCCATGGGTGTGGAAGAGATCGACGGCGCCCTCGCAGCCGGTCCACATCGGCTCCCAAAAGGCACCGGCGACAGGGGCATAGGCACGCACAAGGTCCGGCGCCTTGCAGGCCACATCCCACACCATCGAGCCGCCGCGTGAGAACCCGCCCAGCAGGATCCGCTCGCGGTCAATCCCGTGGCGCGCGACAGCATCCTCAATGATCTGGCTCAGGAACTCGATATCATTGCGCTCGTAGCTGCGGCCGTCGTTCACCGCCCAGTTCTTGTTGGGCCGCGCCGGGTAGGTGATCACGCCGTCCGCGGCGATCAGAGCAAGACCGCGTGCGTGCAACTTCGCAGCCATTCCCGTGTTGCGCATGACTCCGTTGGCCGAGCCGCCCCAACCGTGCAGCCAGATCATCGCACCAGGCTGGTCCGTCCCGTCCGGAAGTGAGATCCGATATTGGCCGGTATCGACCTGGCACAGGGAATCCGGCGACGTGCCGCAGACAGGTTCGGCCCGGGTCGGCAATGCTGCGAGGCCTGCGAATGTAATCGAAAGAGCAGCAACGGCATGGCGCATGGTGGAATTCCTGGCGGTGAGCGTTTGCCGAGAAGCTAGGTCGGATGCACCGGCTTGGCCATCGGTGGTTGATCACGCTTTCCGGAGATCAAGGCAGGGAGATCGCAGAGACTTCACTGGCCAGCGTGTTGCCCTGGCTGTCGCCGCCTTCGGCCTTGACGATCCAGCCGGGATCCTGCGCCCACCAGGCCCGCACTTGGGCGGAGTAGCGTGCCCCCGTGACATGTTCGATGCGGCCATCCAGGATGTATGTGTCGAAGCTTCCGGCCTTGGTCTCGATGCTCTCAGTTCCCGAGACTCGGATGACGACGCGAGCCTTCTGGCCGTCTGGTGCGGTGCGCAGGAAGGCCACGTTCTTTCCGATCTCGAGCGGCCAGAGGTTTGCGTACTCGGCCTCCGCGATCACGTTCTCGCCGCTGCAACCCCAGCATGCGGGATAGAACCCACCTGTTGTGCCGTCCTCTCGCGTGAAGCTCCCGCGCAGGTCTGTAGGGGCGTTGACGGTGATCCGCGTTTCAGACGGTGTGCCGTTGCTGGCGTTGATGAGCGTGAGCTTGGTCCCGGGCGGCGCGTAAACAAGCTGTGCTGGTCCTTGACGCCCCGTGCGGTCGACAAAGCGGCTGTCTGCGCAGGCGCATAGCACGACCAAGGTCATGACCGCTGCTGTGCAGCGCAAGCATAGTGTCATTTTACTGCCTTTTCAGGACCTTACGCGAAGTTTTGGCGACCGTAACAGCTTTGTCCGAAAACGGTAGCGCGAATTGCACTTGGGTCTTAGCGGCCCTTCCAGACCGGGTCTCGCTTCTCTGCGAAGGCGCGAGCACCTTCCAGTTGATCTTCGGAGGAATATAGCCGGTCCACCGTGCGCAACTGGCGTGTGGTGATGCGGCTTAGCATGTCCTGGAAGCGCATATCCTCGGCTTCCCGGACGACCTCCTTGATCGCGGCCATAACCAGCGGTGGGCCCGAGGCGAGGAGTGCTGCGAGTTCGCGGGCCTTGGGCATCAGGTCCTCGGGTGTCGTGATTTCGCGGAGCAGGCCCCATTGCTTTGCTTCTTCAGCATCGAACCAGCGCCCGGTCAGCAGAAGGTCCATGGCGACGTGGTATGGGATGCGTTTGGGCAGCTTGATCGAGGCTGCGTCGGCCACGGTGCCAGAGCGGATTTCGGGCAGTGCGAAGGTCGCGTGATCGGCGGCAAGGATCAGGTCGCAGGACAGAGCAATCTCGAGCCCGCCACCGCAGCAGATCCCGTTCACGGCACAGATCACCGGCTTGTCGAGGAAGCCAAGCTCCTGCAAACCGCCGAACCCGCCGATGCCGTAGTCACCATCGACGGCGTCGCCTTCGGCTGCGGCTTTCAGGTCCCAGCCGGGGCAGAAGAATTTCTCACCACTCGCAGTCAGGATGGCAACGCGCAGGTCCGGGTCGTCACGGAAGTCCTGGAAGACCTCGCCCATGATCCGGCTGGTCGCGAGGTCGATCGCGTTGGCCTTGGGCCGGTCGATGGTGACTTCCAGGATATGGCCGTCGCGGTGGGTCTTGATCGGGTCGGACATGAGAGATCTCTTCGCAAGTGTGAGCGGCGCGCCACCCTACGCGTCAGGCAAGCCAGGTCAAAGCGTGCACGCGACGGCGCAGGCGTCGCGAGCGCCAATCCGTTGAATTCGAGAAGCTCGTGCCGGTGCCGGGATACTGGGAAACTTAAAAAAGTGGGCTTGCGCCCAGCGCAATGCAGCGTCTGGCGATTACTTCCGCAGCCGAGGATCCAGTGCGTCGCGCAGGCCGTCGCCCATGTAGTTCACGCTGAGCACCGTCAGCGAGATCGCCAGTCCTGGCCATATCACGCGGATCGGATATTGCTGGATGTAATTGGTCGAGTCGTAGAGAAGCCGTCCCCAGGTCGGGAAATCCGAGGGGAAGCCGAGGCCCAGGAACGACAGCGCCGACTCGGTGATAATCGCGTTTGCAATGCCCAGCGTCGCCGAGACCATGATCGGGCTGAGCACATTCGGGAAGATGTGCCGTGTGATGACCTTGCCCTCGCGTGTGCCGATCGATTTTGCGGCGAGGACGAATTCGCGCTCTTTCAAGGACAGCACGTCGCCGCGCACGATCCGGGCGGTCTGCATCCACGAGGTGATGCCGATCACGAACACGATCAGGAGGAAGATCCCCATCTCGGGCCCGAACATGTTCCTCAGCGTGTCGCGGAACAGCATGATGATAACCAGCAGCAGCGGCAGCAGCGGCAGCGCCAGGAACAGATCCGTCAGTCGCATCAGCGGACCGTCGAGCCGCTTGAAATAACCCGCAAGCACGCCGACCAATGCACCAACGAGCAGCGATAGCAGCATTGCCGTGAAGCCGACGGCGAGTGACACCCGCCCTCCAGCCAGGACCTGGGCGAAGATGTCCCTGCCGACCTGATCCGTGCCCATCGGGTACTGCCAGCTCACACCCTGGTTCTTGTCGCGGATGCTCAGGTATTGCGGATCGGTCGTGTGAATAAAGGGGCCGAGCAGGACGATCAGCACGATGGTTACGAAGATCCCCGTTCCGATCAGCGCACCTTTGTGGGTCTTGTACTGAGACCAGACATCCGCCCACAGCGACCGGTGGGCGCGGACCGGCTCTTCGACAACGGTCTGCGTGGCATCAGTCATAGCGGATCCTCGGGTCAAGAATGCCGTAGAGCACATCGGCGACGAGGTTGAACACGACGATCAGCACCGCGAAGATGAAGGTAAGTGTCTGCACAAGCGGATAATCGGCGCCCTGGATGCCGATGATCAGCAGCTGTCCGAGCCCGTTCACCTTGAAGACCTGTTCAGTGATGATCGCGCCGCCGAAGACCTGTGGAATGTTCAGGGCAATCACGGTGATCACCGGGATCATCGAATTGCGGAGGACGTGCAGCAACACCACCACTTGCTCGGTCATGCCCTTGGCGCGCGCCGTGCGGACGTAGTCCTGATTCAGGTTGTCCAGCATCGAGGCACGCATGAAACGGCTGATCTGGCTGGCATTGAACAGCGCCAGCACCATGACTGGCATGATCATCTGTTTGATCTGGTAGACGAAGCTGTCCCAGTCATTCACGACGTGGGTCGTATCATAGATTGACGGGAACCAGCCCAGCCAGACCGAGAAGACCACGATCATCAGGACGCCGGTGAAGAAGGTTGGAACCGAGAAACCGATCATCGAGATGAATGTTCCGGCCTGATCGACCCATGAGTACTGGCGATAGGCCGAGATCACGCCAAGCGGCACGGCGATCAGGATGCCGACCACATAGGACATGCCGACAACCCAGAGTGTCTGCGGCGTGCGTTCGATGATCAGGTCGACGACCGGAGAGCGTGTGGCCCAGGACCGGACGCGGAGACGTTCCTCGTCGCTGAAGGACCAGCCGGTCATCTGCTCGATGATGTTGATCGGCTCGTTGATGAAGAACTGGTTGCACCAGAGCAGGTAGCGGATGTGGATCGGCTCGCCCAGGCCCAGCGATTGGCGGATCTGTTCTCGCACCTCGGGCGGGACGGTCATCGGCAACTGACCAGTCGGGTCGCCCGGTGCGAGGTCGAGGATGAGGAAGATAATGAAACTGATGACCAGAAGCGTCGGGATCGCAAAGAGCAGCCGACGGATCGTGTAGTTCAGCATCTAGGGACGCCTCGGGTCATGAGCTTCTGGGTGCGCGTGCAACGCGGTGGAGTTCCCTCCCCCTCGACGGGGGAGGGATGGTCAGGGGGGCTTATTGCAGCCGGACCCAGTCGGCCGAGTTCCAGAGCTCGGAGTCCCAGGTGTTCAGCTTCACATTGCCCATCGTTTTCGAATGCGCCGAGACGCGGCCACGGTGGATCAGCGGGATCATCGCACCTTCCGTCATCAGCATGTCGTTCATTTCGCGAACGATTTCCGCACGTGCATCCAGGCCTGAGGTTTTGGCGAGCTTGTCTTGCAGCGCGTCATAGGCCGGGTTGCAGTAGCGCGGCATGTTGTTGCCCAGCCAGTTGTTCGACGGCGATGGGATCTGACCGCACGTCCAGCTGTTCATGTAGGATTCCGGATCGGTGCCGTTGAACAGGTTGGTGTACATCTCGATGTCTGCGAAGAACTTCTGGAACGTGTCCGGGCTGGACTGGTCGCCGCCGAAGAACACCGACGCGTCGATGTTGCGAAGTTCGGTTTCGACGCCGATTTCCGACCACCACTGTTTCACCAGCGCCTGGGTGTCCTGACGAACGGCGTTGGTCGAGGTCTGGTACAGGATCGAGAGCTTCACGCCATCCTTCGCGCGGATGCCGTCACCGCCCCGGACCCAGCCGGCCTCGTCCAGAACTTTGTTGGCTTCGTCAATATCCTGCGTCAGGCACCAGTCATTGGCGGTCGAGACGTATTGCGGCGGGTTCGGCACGACGTTGCAGGTCGGCTTCCCGGCCTTGCCGTAGCCAACATCCACCAGTGTCTGACGGTCGATGGCAAGCGACAGTGCGCGGCGCACGGCCGGATCGGTCAGGAACGGGTGCGGGCCGCCTTCGAGCGTGGCGCGCTTGTCGCCAAGGGCCGGGTCCGGGTTGGTCATGTTGACCATCATGCGCTCGACGCCTGTTCCGAAGCTGGCGACGACCGTGCCTTTGCCGGCTTTCTCCATATCGATCAGGATCTGCGGATCAATCTGCAGGTTCCACGCGTAGTCGAATTCACCGGTTTGCAGAACAGCGCGCGCTGCCGAGGCAGCATCGCCGCCACCCTTGAAGGTCAGCGAGGCGAAAGACGGTTTCGCAGCGTCACGGTAGTTCGGGTTTGCTTCCCAGGTCGAGACGTCGTTTGCCTTGAACTCGGTCACGCGGAACGGTCCGGTGCCGTGTGGGCCAAAGTTCTGTTCGGTGCACTCTGGCGCTTTGGCACCCATGCAATCCTGGAACTGAGCTTTCTGGATGATCGGGCTTTCGCCGCCGACAAGTGCCCCGTATGGGAACGGCTTCGGCTTGGAGAAGGTGATCGTGACCGTGTGGTCGTCGACTGCTTCGATCGATGTGATGTCCGAGAACTTGTCCGACTGCTGGCAGCCGCCGGTTTCATCCATGCAGTAATCTGCCGTGAAGACCACGTCTGCCGCCGTGAAATCCGATCCGTCGGACCACTTGATGCCCTTCTTGAGCTTCCAGGTGATCGAGGTCAGGTCGGCCGAGACACCGCCGTTTTCGACTGTCGGGATTTCCTCGGCCAGCCACGGCACCATTTCGGCTTTCTCGTTGTAGCGTGCGAGCGGTTCGAGCGTCAGCGAGGCTGCCTCGATGTCCTTCGTTCCGCCCGAGAGGTACGGGTTCAGGATCGATGGCGCCTGCCAGTAGATGATATTCAGATGGCCGGAGGCACCTCGCTCGGCCAGGGCTGTTGTCGAGACCAGGGCAGCGACCGCGGTCGTTACCAACAAGGTTCCAAACTTCTTCATAGTTCTCTCTCCCTGAAGAATGTCATTCTGCAAGCACGCTCCGGTATTCGCCGCGGCCCGTCAAGCCGCTGGCTGAGTCTCGGCATGATGGCAAGCAACGAGTTGACCGTTACCCATATCGCGTTGCGGCGGGGTCTCGGCGGCACAAAGTTCGGTCGCCCTTGGGCAGCGCGTGCGGAAGACGCAGCCCGAAGGCGGGTTCGCGGGGCTGGGCACATCGCCCGTCAGGATGATGTGCTGCCGTGTCGCTTCGACCTTCGGGTCGGGGATCGGCACGGCCGATAAAAGCGCCTGCGTGTAAGGGTGCTTCGGCGTGTCATAGAGCTGATCACGCGGCGCGATCTCCATCACCCGTCCCAGATACATGACCGCAACGCGATCGCAGATATGGCGGACCATGGACAGATCATGGCTGATGAACAGGTAGGTGAGGTTCAGCTTTTCCTGCAACTCCTCCAGCAGGTTGACGACCTGGGCCTGGATCGAGACATCGAGCGCTGCGATCGGTTCGTCACAGACGATAAAGTCCGGCTCAAGCGCGAGCGCCCGGGCGATTCCGATCCGCTGGCGTTGACCACCCGAGAACTCGTGCGGATAGCGATTCGCAAAGTCCGGGTTCAGCCCGACCGCATCCAGCATTTCGCGCACGCGTTCCTGCCGCTGCTTACTGCTCTTAAGCATATGACTGTGCTCGACCAGTGGTTCAGCGATGATCGAACCCACGGTCATACGAGGGTTCAGGCAAGCCTGCGGATCCTGAAAGATCATCTGCATCCGTGGCCGCATGGCGCGCAGGGCGCTGCCCGACAGTTTCGCGATGTCGGTGCCTTCGAACAGGATGTGACCTGCCGTGGCGTCATAAAGGCGCAAGATCGTGCGGCCGGCGGTTGATTTTCCGCAGCCTGATTCGCCAACCAGGCCTAAGGTCTCGCCGCGGTTGATCTCAAAGCTTATCCCGTCCACTGCTTTCACGCTGCCGACCTGGCGGCGCAGCACCCCCTGGTAGATCGGGAAGTGCTTTGTCAGGCTTTCGACACGCACCAGTGGTTCAGTCAAAGCGCATTGCCCCCCGGTTCACGTCCCAGAAGCACGCCACATCGTGCCCGGGCGAGACGTCAGTCAGGCTGGGGTTCTTGAGCTGGCAGCCGGCCAATGCGTGCGGGCAGCGCGGCGCAAAGGGGCACGCTGTGAGAGGCTTGGACAGGATCGGCGGCTGACCCGAGATCGAGCGCAGCTTCTGGTCGCGCTCCCCCGTCAGGCTGGGCAGCGTCTCCAACAGCATGCGCGTGTAGGGATGCTGTGGGTTGGCAAACAATTCATCGACGGGTGCGTGCTCGACAATGCAGCCGCCGTACATGACCATCACACGGTCCGCGATCCCGGCAACCACCCCCAAATCGTGGGTGATCCAGATGATGGCCATGCCGAGTTCTTCGCGCAATTTGCGAACAAGATCGAGGATCTGAGCCTGGATTGTGACGTCCAGGGCCGTCGTGGGTTCGTCCGCGATCAACACCTTCGGGTCGCATGCCAACGCAATCGCGATCATCACACGTTGCCGCATCCCGCCCGAGAACTGGTGCGGATAATCGCTCAACCGCTCGCGTGCACCTGGAATGCCGACCAGTTCCAGCAACTCGACCGCACGGTCCGTGGCCGCCCGCTTCGACAGCTTCATGTGCTTGCGCAGTGGTTCCATCAACTGGAAACCGACCGTGAAGACCGGGTTGAGCGAGGTCATCGGATCCTGGAAGATGAAACCGATTTCACCACCACGGATCCGACGCAGATCGCGCAGTTCCAGCTTGGTCAGATCCTTGCCGTCAAAGCGCACAGACCCGCCGGCGATCTCGGCCGGTGGCATCGGCAACAGCTTCATCAGCGACATCATGGTCACGGATTTTCCGGATCCGGATTCGCCAACCACGCCAAGAAGTTCACCCTCGCGGACACTGAAACTGACGCCGTTGACGGCGTGTACGGTTCCTTGACTGGTCCGGAAGACGGTATGGAGGTTCTCGACCTCTAGAACCGGCTCCGTGTTGGCGGTGTCCAGTGACATGCGTCCCCGATCTCGCAAGTGCAAAATCGACCGTGACCGAACACTAAGAAATGTCAACCATTGCTTTGGGAATATGAGTTTGGGTTCTTGAATTTCGAGCAGTCATGCTGCCCGGTTGACCTAGATCATAAGGCGTCCCAAGACTGATTTGCCCAAGAACGGAGACCTGACATGGCCGATATCTACACGCCCCGAGAGATGCTGGAGAAGCTGGTCTCGTTCCCGACAGTCTCACGCGAGTCGAATGTCGACCTTATGGACTTCGTCGAAGACTACCTGTCGGGGCACGGCGTGGCTTCGCAGCGTGTTTGGTCGGATGACGGCGAGAAATGTAACTTGTTCGCGCTGGTGGGCCCCGAGGAGGCAGGTGGCGTCGTCATGTCGGGGCATGTCGATGTCGTGCCGGTCGACGGACAGGATTGGGATACGAATCCGTTCGAAGTCGTTCAGAAAGGCTCCCGTCTCTACGGGCGCGGGACCTGCGATATGAAGGGGTTCGATGCGCTCGTGCTGGCGGCGGTTCCTGCTGCGTTGAAAGCCGGCTTAAAGAAGCCGGTTCAGATCGCTCTGAGTTACGACGAGGAAACGGGGATGGAGGGCGCCTATCGCCTCGCCCCGGCGATCGCGGCCAAAATGCCGCCCGCTCAGGCTTTGATCGTTGGCGAGCCCTCGGAGATGCAGGTCGTGACCGGCCACAAGGGTGGGCTGATGCTGCAGACGGATGTGCATGGCTACGAGGTGCATTCCTCGCTCGTGCACACCGGCGTCTCTGCAGTGATGATCGCGGCGGAGCTGGTCACGTGGCTGGAAGCACAGATGGCCGACAACGCGGCCAAGGCTGATCCGAACAATCTGTTTGTCCCTCCCTATACAACGCTGCATGTCGGCATGATCCAGGGTGGCACGGCACGCAACATCGTCGCCAAAGACTGCTGGTTCTCGACCGATGTCCGGGTGATACCCGGCGAGACGTCTGAGCACTGGGTGGAACGGTATAAGGCGAAGATCGCAGAGGTTGAGGCAAGGATGAAGGCTGTCAATCCGGATACCGGAGTCACACTTACCCTGCGCGGCGACGTTCCCGGCTGCCGACCCCATATGGCGACCGAGGCGGAAGCGTTGTGCCGATCGTTGACCGGCGACAATGCCGAACATGTCGTCAGTTACGGCACCGAGGCCGGGATCTTTCAGGACGAGGGGTATTCGGCCTGTATCTGTGGGCCAGGCAGTATCGAGCAGGCGCACCAGCCGAACGAGTTCATCGAGATCGCGCAACTTGACGCCGGTGAGGCGTTTATGCACCGACTGATCGAACGGCTTGCAGCGTAGATACGCCCAGCGCGCGCGTTCGGAATTCTCAGGAGACCATAGATGTACCTGCCTGAACACTTTGCCGAGGTTGACGTTCGCGAGGTCTCGCAGATTATCGAATCCGGCCCGCTGGCATGTATCGTCGCGCAGACGGAAACCGGTCTTGTCGCCAACCATATCCCCTTGTTCGCAGGACCAGATGGCGATCTGATCGGTCACATCGCATTGGCCAATGATCTGCACCGCTTGCTTGATTTCGGGCATGAAGTTCTAGCGATTTTTCAGGGCGATGACGCTTATGTCTCTCCGAATTTCTATCCGGGGAAGACCGATCATCACCGTGTCGTACCGACGTGGAACTATCAGGTTGTCCACGTTCACGGGACGATCAGCTTTCAGCACGATGTAGTGTCGAAACATCGGGCGGTGGCGTTGTTGACGCGTATGCACGAGCGCCGCCTGAACGGGGATGAGGCCTGGCAGATGCGTGACGCACCGCAGGACTTTGTGGACGACATGCTCGCGAATATCGTCGCGCTGCGGATATCGGTCTCGCGAACGGTCGCAAAATCCAAGCTCAGCCAGAACCGCGATGCGCGCGACTACATCGGCGCGATCGATGGTCTGCGGGCGAGCGGGCAGGGCAACATGGCCGATCGAATGGCCCAGAAAATGCGCGAATCATCCTAATCCGTCGAGGCGTCGGCGCCCATAAGTGTCTGAGGTTAATGGCCTTAAGAGTTCGGGCGGCTGGTTAGTGACTCATTAACCAGAATTTAGTACGAATTTTACATACACAGCCGTGGGGGCTGATTATGATGCTCTATGAAGAACACCCGTTCTCGCCGACGGGTCGGATTGTTCGTGTGCGCAGAGAATATCAAGCACACGTCGCAGGCCGTATTGGCGAAGTATATGCCTCATCCAGCCTGGCGCTTCGCCGGTGTGATGGATGTAACCAGTATTTCGCGCCGGTTGTTCTTGGCCCGGGCGGGGTACTTTGTTTCATCTGGCCCGAGGAAGTGATGGATGTCGCGTGGATGGAGGATGTGGCTCTGCGTGGCGAGACGGGCGCCTCTGGAGCGATACGGCCTACATAGGCGCTGTTTCGATCTGACTTGCGCGAGCCATTGTTCCTGCCAGCGCCAGACCTTCACGCTTCGCAGCAAGGCGACCCAAGCTTGTCGATGCGCGAGACGGCCGCCCTTACAGGTGAGACAGTCTTGAAGACAGGTATTCATGCGCTCCACCCCGTCGCGGAGGGAGTAAGCGTGCACGCTTTTGGCTTAAGTCTGGGAACACGAAGTGCTCTCACCGGACGATCGATCAACGATGATCGTAGTGCAGGACGGTTGCTATATGAATGACGCGTTTAGCGAGCTGCCGCTTAAGCAGCTCGCAGCAATCTTGTCGCAGGAGTGTTACTCTTCTGCGGCTTCTTCGACGACTTCTTCCTCGCCGTCATCTTCGTTCTCTGCCGACGCCAAAGCAGATGGTGCAGAGATGTTGGCAATCATGAAGTCGCGATCCGTAATGGTCGGTGCGGCACCATCCGGAAGCGTGATGTCCGATATGCGGACGACATCGTTCACGTCCAGACCTGCCATGTCGACGACGATCTGCTCTGGAATGTTGTTCGCGCGAACCCGAAGCTCGACTTCATTTCGGACAATGGTCAGAACGCCGCCGCGCTTGATGCCCGGTGCCTCTTCTTCGTTTTCGAAGGCCACTGGGATCATCAGGCTGATCCGCGAACGCTCGGACAGCCGCAGAAAGTCGACATGGGTCGGCAGATCCTTAACGACGTCGCGCTGAACGCCGCGGCAGATCACCGTCTGCTCGGAACCGTCCAGGCTCAGCTTGATCAGCGTCGACAGGAACTTGCCTGCTCTGAGACGCTTCAATAGGGCGGGTTGTTTCACATTGATTGCGACGGGGTCCGCGTTGCCACCATAGATGACACCGGGAACAAGTCCGTCACGACGCGCCTGGCGGGCAGCCCCTTTGCCCGTGCCGGGACGCGTGGTGGCTTCAAGCTCGATGGTCGAGGCCATGTCACGCTCCATTCAGTTTTCATTCAAATGTCGCAGCGATCCTCCAGGGGTGTAAGCGCTACGAAGCGCGGCGTGTGCCGCAGATCGGCGCCAAACGCAAGACCTGTTTGGTCAATACGGGTGCGTGTGGATCAGAAAATCGATGCGCATGCTCGTAAAATGTTGCGCACGCAACATATGGTCTGTATCCGACTGACGATCATCTGATGGGAGAAACGCCATGGGTCCGTATCCGCACGACGCGTCAAAGGCTGTGATCGACGGTATCAACATCGCCGGAACCGATGGGTTCGAGTTCGTTGAGTTCGCACATCCCGATCCGTCCACACTCGAGACACTGTTCAAGTCGATGGGATACATGCCGGTCGCACGACACCGCACAAAGGACATCTGGCTCTATCGCCAGGGTCGCATCAACTACATCATCAATCGCGAGGCCGGGAGCCATGCGGCGCAGTTTGTCGACGCTCACGGACCGTGTGCTCCGGCAATGGCCTGGCGCGTGGTTGATGCGCAGCACGCATTGAAGTGCGCGGTGGACTATGGAGCGACGGAGTACACCGGTCCCGGGAAGACTCTGGATGTGCCTGCAGTCGTCGGGATCGGCGGTTCACTGCTCTACTTCGTCGAGGACTATGATCAGGGCCGCTCACCCTATGATGCAGAGTTCGAATGGCTGGACGAACGCGACCCGCAGCCCGACGGCGCGAGCTTCTACTACATCGATCACCTCACCCATAACGTGATGCGTGGCAACATGAGCACCTGGTACGACTTCTATGCCAAGGCGTTCAATTTCCGCGAGATCCGGTTCTTCGATATCGAAGGAAAGCTGACCGGCCTGACGTCGCGCGCGTTGACCTCACCATGCGGCAAGATCCGAATTCCGATCAATGAAAGTTCGGACGATCACAGCCAGATCGAAGAGTACTTGAAGCAGTACAAGGGTGAAGGCATTCAACACATCGCGGTCGGCACTGAAGACATCTATGCGGCGACCGATACGATTGCTGCCGATGGCGTACAGTTCATGCCCGGACCGCCCGAGACCTATTACGAGCGATCGCATGACCGCGTGACCGGTCACGAGGAGCCAATCGAGCAGATGAAGAAGCACGGTATTCTGATCGACGGCGAGGGCGTGGTCGATGGCGGAACAACGCGCATCCTGCTGCAAATATTCTCGAAGACCGTGATCGGTCCGATCTTCTTCGAATTCATCCAGCGCAAAGGCGATGACGGCTTTGGCGAGGGCAACTTCAAAGCACTGTTCGAATCGATCGAGGAAGATCAGATCCGTCGCGGTGTGCTGCAAGCCTAGGGTCTTTTGCCCGTTAAACTATTGCCGCGCACGTTCGGCATGCGCGGCAACGCTGCTTGCCGAGGCTACTCTTCGGCGATCTGGTCCTCAAGCCACTCGCTCGTCAGGTTGACGGCATGCCAGAGCGCATCGAGATCCTGTCCGATCGCTTCGGTCAGCGCGGCCTCGCGTTGGTCGAACCGTCCCCGCAACTCTGCGTATAGCGCCGTGCCCGCTTCGGTCAGCGCCAGCATCTTCTTGCGCTTGCTCGACGGGTTCCCCCGGGCTTCCAGCAGCCCGCGGTCGATCAGATCAGCACCTGCTCGGCTGATCTGTGCCCGGTCGATCAGCATGACCTTGCCGAGGTCCGAGACCGTGATCTCGCCGAAGATCTCGATCACCAGCATCATGCGGTAACCGGTCAGGTTGATGCCCGATCCGGCAAGCCGTTGGGTGCCTTCGACTTCCAGCAGTTTCGCCAATCGCGAGAGCCGGAACGTCAGATGGGTGTTCAGCGCGTCACGCTTTGCGACCTGGTCGAGCAGATCGTCTGTCGAAAGGTTCATTGTGTTTCCGTTCCCAACCCGGGAACGGCCTACCAGATCGGATCTGCGCTCTCAACCGATGCCAGATTGCCAAGGCTGGACGCGGGTGTCTGGATCACGCAGAAAGACACCAGTGTTTATGGGGGTGCCGATGTCGCGACCGAACTTTCTGATAATCTCGGCCGATCAGCAAAGGGCAGATTGTTTTGGGTTTGCTGGGCGCAAGATCAAGACACCGCATCTGGATGAGTTGGCCCGCGACGGGACGCGGTTCGAGGCTTGCATAACACCATCTGTGGTTTGCCAGCCCGCACGAGCCTCGATCCTGACCGGACAACTCTGCCGGACGCACGGGGTCCATGACAACGGGATCGATCTGGATCCGGAGGTGGGGTCAAAAGGGTTTGCAGGCGCGCTGGGTGCCGACGGATATGACACTGCATTCTTCGGCAAGGCCCACTTTTCGACCTATCACACGTTTGCGCCGACCGGCACTCCAGAGTGTTTAAGGTCTTCGGCGAGCTATCCTGCCGATTGGAACGGGCCATACATGGGATTCCAGCACATCGAGATGATGCTGGTCGGGCACAACTGGTTCCTGCCCGAAAAGCCGCCCGCCGGTCAGCACTATGAGCGCTGGTTCTATGCCGATGGACGCGGCGATGAGAAAAACGCGCTGTATCGCGAGAATGCTGGCGACACACAGGACGCCGCTCAGACCTGGCATTCGAAACTGCCGGTCGCCTGGCACAACTCTACGTGGACCGCTGATCGGGCGATCGACTGGTTGCGCCATGGCGATCACGACAAACCCTTTGTCAGTTGGGTTAGTTTCCCCGATCCCCATCATCCGTTCGATGCGCCCGAGCCCTGGTCTCGGTTGCATGCGCCGGAAGAGGTAGACCTTCCCGAACACCGTGTCCGCGACTTTTCAAAGCGGCCTTGGTGGCACGAGGCCTCGGTCACGAGCGAACCGGAGGGGAGCACTGAGAATGTCGAGATCCGCAAGGAATACTCGCGGATCGAGCCGCAATCGGACGAGCAGTTGCGCGAGATCATCGCAAACACCTACGGGCAGCTCGCTTTGATCGACCACAATGTCGGGCGCATCCTGATTGCCTTGGCCGAGGCGGGCTTGGCCGAGAACACCTATGTCATTTACATCTCCGATCATGGGGATTGGCTGGGGGATCACGGGATGATCCTGAAGGGTCCGATGCATTTCGAAGGCCTGATCCGGGTGCCGATGATTGTGCGTGGGCCCGGAGTGCCCGCCGGGTGTGCGATCCATCAGCCGGTGTCGACCATCGATATAGGGCCGACGCTCTATGATCTCGCCGGTGTCGAACCAATGCTGCACCAGCACGGCGCGAGCCTGCGGCCGTTCCTCGAGGGCCGCGTCGCCGAGCGTGAGTATGCCCTGAACGAGTGGGAGCTTCTGCCGACCCGCGTTGGCGTGCACCTTTCTCTGCGAACGGTCCGGACGAAGACGCATAAAATGACGGTTGATCTGCAAAGCGGCGCCGGAGAATTGTATGATCTGGTGAGCGATCCGCACGAACTGGTCAATCTGTTCGACGATCCGTCAGCATCGGACATCCGGAGCCGTTTGGAAGACTACCTTGCGCGCCGCCCGAACGACATCGGGCCAAATCGGGTGCCGGTCGGTACGGCTTAAGGATCGCGTTGCCTTTGTCGTGCGCACATTTCAGTGGCCTTCCACATAGATCGGGCTCGACCAGGCCTGATGCCCGTCGAGCGTTGTGACCCGAACCCACAGTGCGATATCGTCACCCGGCTGGATCGGCACATCGAGGATGGTCGTGGCAGAGGTCTGCTCGAGCATGTCAGGGAGACGGCGCACGATGATCCGCCGGTCAAGGCCGCCCGCGTCAAGCACGTGATCGTCAATGCCAAGGTCCGATATACTGACGGCGGCAGAAACGAGGTTGGTTGCGATATCAAGGCTGCATGGCCCATCCAGCATGAGATCGACCCCCCCGAAGTTTCCGGAGGTCACCGCTTCGAAGGTGACGCGGTTCTCCATTAGCGCCAAGGGGCGCTCGTGGTTCCAGTGGTTTACGGGATGCATCTGTCGGATCGTGGCGCCTCGCGCTACGATCTCGCCGTGCCAGAACGTGTTCCGACCCCGTCCGCGATATTCCGCCCCTTGCCAATAGACCCGCACGCGGTGGCCCAATTCCTCGGCACGGTAGGTCCGGGCGGTATGGATGAGATCTGCGCCCCGCAGAACGTCGATACGCTCGATCGGGGCAGGGGCCTCGACGGCAACGGTTAGCTGGAGCGCATTGCCGGTTGTATGCACGATGTCGCCCATCATGGCTCGGGTCGTGACCACAGGCGTGCACTCGCTGTGCCTCGGATCGCGCGGGAACAGCTTCGTGTCGCCGGTGAACGTGGCGGATACGTCCAATCCGATCCGACTGCCGGACGTGCCATAGTGATGCCGGCGTCGCATACATTCGAACACGGCGTCTCGCGTGAGGGCCGGGGCGAGGAAACAGGTCAGCCCGCCATAGGCGCCGAACTCGGTCGCGCCGGGCGGGCCAGCGCCTGGGCGTCCCTTGTGTCCGTCCGAGTTCGAGACCACGCCGACGCGGTGCCCGAGCGCCAGACTGTCGGTCAGGATCCACTCGAACGTGCCCCAGTTCGAATGGACCTCTACGGCGGTCTTCAGCATTGGATCGTGGGCATAGCTCACATCCGCTGGGCGTCCGCCGACATGGGACCAGACGACAGCATCCTCACCGTGAAGGGCGGCGAACAGGGCATCCAGCGTATTGGCATCGGTGTCGAGGTCGCTCCGGTCTGTCAGCATGGCATGAGAAGACCGCACGATCGGGCGCCCTTCGTGCCGGTAGAAGACATTGTGATCACCACCGACTGGCGTGTTGCCGGACCACTCGTAACCCGGGAACAGGATGAAGCGCCCATCCTCGGACATCGTTTCGGTCGTGTCGTTGATCTGCTTCCAGAAGGCATTGGTGATCTGGAAGTCGTTGCCCTGGTGGCCCGAGACATCCAGAAATGCTGCATCCCGCGCGAAATCCATGTACTCGCTGATCGTGCCGATGCCGACGGTTTCTCCGGACTGGCCGTGTAGATCGCCCCAGTAGCCCGCATGATCTCCGGCGCGGATCGAAAGCGGGTTCGATGTGGCGACCACGCCGGAGGCATCCGAGGCTGTGATGCGGACCGTGCCCTCCTGGGCGCTGAGGTCTTCAAGTGTCAGATAGCCACTCTTCGGCACGGTCACGGCGTCCGGCAAACCGGCCACTGGATGATCGGCACTCAGGGTCAGAGTCCCGTCAGCGGGCATCGCCGGATTGCCCCAGATATCCTCGGCGCGCAGGCCAAGCTGGAAGCGCTCTCCCGGACGGCGCAGACTTGGGAGGACGGCGGCCCATCGGTGTATCGGACGGGCGATCACGGGGATCGAGAGCCGTTCCGCCAGGGGCGAGAAATGTCCGGTTGCGCAGGCATCGACCGAGACGCGAAACTCCATCGCGCTCTCGGCAATCGTTTGCATCCGCAGGCCGGGCGATCCGCCCGAGCGGTCGCCGAATGTGACTGTAATCGTGTCGCCTTCGCGAACGAAACCGCCCTTCACCGTGATGCGGACGGCGTGACCCCAGGGTCGGTGCCAGAACTGCTCTGGCGTGACGAGAAGTGGGGCGGCGTTGCTGGCGCTGGCGGACACGTAGTTCATCGCGGCAGGATCCGCGCTTTGGAGCGGACCGCCGTCCTGCACCCAGCGCATTGCGACGATGATGGCACCCGTGTCGTCCAGCCCGAACTTTCCTGCGGTGTAGGTCACCGTCAGGGTTTGGAAGCTGCGAACGGCTACCGGTGAGGTCGGTGACAGGAACGCCGATCCATAGTCCGATGCATCCCGCCCGGGTTCGGCAGCAGGCCAGACATCGCCCATCAGGTGCGGTTCAATCGGTGGCATCGTTTCCTCCGCTACAGCCGGTCGCGCAGGCGGTACCAGAACATGGCGAGCCGCAGGAAGGGCATCCGGAACCAGTCGCCGCCGGGAAACTGCGGCGTCGGCATCCGCGCGAGCAGGTCCCAGTCTCCGACCTCGCCCGCGATGGCTTCGGCAGCGATCTTGCCGCCCATTGTGGCCATGTGGACACCCGACCCGGACCAACCACCGATCGCACGAATGCCATGGCCGAGATCCTGGAAAACCGGGATTCGGGTGCCTGTGATCGCCAGCGTGCCACCCCAGGCGTGGGTGATCGTGACATCCGCAAGATCCGGGTAGACCATCAGCATGCGCTCTCGAACGAAGGACTTCAGATCGGACGGAAAGCGGCGTCCCAGGCTTTCGCCACCACCCCACAGCATCCGCCCATCACGGCTAAGGCGGAAATAGTTCAACACGAACAGAGTGTCCGAGGCGCATAGGTTCTGCGGGTTTAGGCTCTTCGTCCGCTCGCCCAAAGGTTCGGTTGCCAAGATGTAATTGTTCAGAGGCATCATCCGGCGTTGTGGCGCCGCCATGAGCCCGTCCAGATATCCGTTGCAGGCGAGCAGGATTTGCGGCGCGCGGACGTGCCCGTCAGATGTGGTCACACGCCCCGCTTCGATCTTTGTCACCATGGATCGCTCATGGATCCTAGCACCTGCGCCCGCAGTGGCCTGCCCAAGACCCAGTGCATAGTTCAATGGGTGGAGATGCCCGCCCATCCTGTCGACAAATCCGCCATGATAGGCATCAGTGCCGAGCAGTTCGGTAATCTCGACCCGATCGATGGGGCGCGCGGTTGTGTGTCCGTAGGTCTTGGAGATATGCTCGACGTATTCGTGAGCGTCGGCAGCATGGCCCGGTTTCCAAGCGCATTCGACATACCCATCGGTCAGATCGCAGTTGATGGTGTGATCCCGGATCAGACGGCGGACGAGTGCGTTCGCCTCGGTCGCCATCTCCCACACCTTGCGGGCGTCGTCCGGGCCGACCTTGCGCTCGTAGCTGTTGATATCCGCGCGGGGCCCGATCCCGACCTGTCCACCGTTGCGGCCGGAGGCTCCCCAACCTATGCGATTGGCTTCGAGCACGATGACATTCAGACCTCTCTCAGCGGCATGCAGCGCCGCGGAAAGCCCGGCATAACCCGCGCCGACAATGCAGAGATCGGCTTCGGCCTCGCCTTGCAGGGGCGGATGATCCGGCAACGGGTTAGCTGTGTCGGCGTACCAGCTCTTGGCATGCTCTCCAGGCCGGTCGTTCGCGGTCAAGTAGCCGGTCATCACCGGGCGCCGTTACAGGATTTCGGTTGCGAGATCGTCCAGCGTCTTGCGGACGATGCGCATGAGTTCATCGCACTCCGCTTCAGAGATGATCAAGGGCGGTGAGATGATCATCGAGTCCCGGACAGCCCGCATGACAAGGCCGTTCCCAACCGAGAGATCGCGGCACCGGGTGCCCGCAGCACCCTCGTTGGCAAACCGCTCCATCGTGGTCTTGTCGCGGACCAGTTCGAATGCGCCGATCAGCCCCGTCATCCGTGCCTCACCGACCAAAGGATGATCTGTCAGCGCTTCCCATTGAGCTTTGAGGTAGGGGCCAACCTTCTGTCCGACGCGGCCGGGCAGGTCCTCTTCCTGAAGGATCCGCAGGTTCACCAGGCCCGCAGCACACGCAAGCGGATGACCGGAATAAGTGTAGCCGTGGACGAACTCGCCGGCGTTCTGCATAACTGGCCCCGCCACCCGGTCCGAGATGAAGACTCCACCCATCGGCACATATCCCGAAGTGAGCCCCTTGGCGATCGGCATCAGATCGGCCTCGATCCCGAAGCTTTCACATCCCCACCAGGCGCCCGTGCGCCCAAAGCCGCAGATTACCTCGTCAGCAACGATCAGAATGTCGTGTTCGCGGCAGATGCGCTGGATCTCGGGCCAATAGGTCTGGGGCGGGATGATGACGCCGCCCGCACCCTGGATCGGTTCGGCGATGAAGGCCGCGATGCGGCCTGCGCCGACTTCGCGGATCTTGTCTTCAAGTTCTCTGGCGCAGGTCAGCCCGAATTCCTCGGGGGTCAGTCCGGTTTCGCGGCCTTCGCCGAACCAATAGGGCTGGTTGATGTGGTGGATGCCTTCGATCGGCAGGCCGGATTGAACATGCATCGCGCCCATCCCACCCAGAGAGGCCGCTGCAACGGTTGACCCGTGATAGCCGTTCTTGCGGCCGATGAAGTGCTTCTTCTCAGGCTTGCCGAGGCTGTCCCAATAGACACGGGCCAGCCGGAACACCGTGTCGTTCGACTCCGAGCCCGAGTTCGTGAAGAACACCCGGTTCATATGGGCCGGCGCCTGGGCGCAGAGGGCTTCCGAGAACTCAGCGGCGGGCGGATGCGTCGATTGGAAGAAGGTGTTGTAATAGGGAAGCTCGCGGGCTTGCCGGGCGATCGCATCAGCGATCTCCTCGCGACCATAGCCGACGTTCACGCACCAGAGACCGGCCATCCCGTCAAGGATGCGGTTGCCATCGGAGTCCGTCAGCCAGACGCCTTCGGCCCGCGTGATGACGCGCGCGCCCTTGGCCGCAAGATCGGCGGTGTCGGTAAACGGGTGCCAATGGTGGGCGCCGTCCATCGCCTGATAGTCTTCGGTCGCGCGGAGATTGATCTGCTGCATGGGAATCCTGCGAGATGCTGTTCCGGCTATCTGCTGCGTCGTCACCGCTTGCGTCAAGGGGCGGGGGACGCGATAGAGCGTCCGGCGAGGAGAACGCCCATGACATTTTCTGACGAACTTGCTGCGTTCAGGGCGGCCCATCCAGAGATCAGACATGCCGAGGTGTTCTGCGTCGACCTGAACGGCGTATGCCGGGGCAAGCTGGTGCCGATCGCGGCGCTGAAGAAGCTTGATGCCGGAGGAATGAAACTGCCGTCCTCGACCGTCGGCCTCGATCTGTTCGCGGACGATGTCTACGAGGCCGGGCTGGCGATCCAGACAGGCGACCCGGATGGGCCGGTGACGCCGGTACCGGGCACGCTGGGTCCGATGATGTGGGCCGATGCGGCACACCCCGTTGCGCAGGTACAGGTGGTGCCGAACATGCCGGATGGGTCGTTGGCAGAGTACGATCCGCGAAATGTGCTGTCCCGCGTCGTTGCGCTCTGGGCCGAGGCGGGGCTGACGCCGGTCATGGCCTTGGAGCAGGAGTTCTTCCTGATCGATGCTCAGGTTCCTCTGCCGCCAAAGAACCCGGTGACGGGCGAGCGTCTCCAGAAGGGTCAAGTCTACGACCTTGACATCACACGGGCGTTTGCTCCGGTCCTGCATGGAATTCAGGAGGCGGCGTCGGCGCTGGGGGCCGAGGCGGAAACGTTGATCACAGAGTTCGGCTACGGTCAGTTCGAAGTCAACCTGACGCACGGGCCAGATCCGCTTGCGGCGGCAGATCGAATGATTGCGTTGCGACGGGCGATCCGGGGCGTCGCGCGGCAACACGGCTACGATGCGACATTCATGGCGAAACCCTGGGGCGACACCGTCGGGTCGGGCCTGCATCTGCACCTGAGCGTTCTGGACGCCGACGGGTGCAATATCTTCGATGATGGCGACGGACCAAGCGCAAAGATGCGCCATGCGATTGCCGGGTGTCTCGCGCATATGGCTGACGCGATGCTGATTTTCGCACCGCACCTCAATTCCTATCGCCGATTCATCCCGGGCTTTCTGGCGCCGGTCGAGGCGCTGTGGGCGATCGACCATCGCGGAACGGCGGTCCGCGTTCCAGAGGCGTCGGGCAAAGCCGCAAGGATTGAACATCGCGTGGCGGGCGGAGACGCCAATCCGTATCTGATGACCGCGGCGGTGTTGGCTGCCACATTGTCAGGCCTGCAAGAAGCCAACGAACCTCCTGCAGCTGTCTCGGGCGAGTTGCATCCGGGCTTGGGCGAGGCGCTGCCTCTCACCTGGCAGGCGGCGCAAGCGCGGTTCGCTGAATCGGATTTCATCCGCGCGTGGTTGGGGCAACCCGTGCAGCACGTGTTCTCTGCGCAGAAGCGTCAGGAATGCGCCAAGCTGCTCGCCCGCGTCACGGATGTCGAGATGGATACCTATTTGCGCCGTTTGTAACCTGCGGAGTCAGGTAATCCGCCGTGGCGCCGCATCGATCTGCGCCTTGCGGCCTGCAATGTCATCCTGCGTCAACAGCCCGGACGTTGTGTCGACATACCCGACCACGGAGGCAGCATTGATCGAAGCCTCCAGCATCGCATGTTCGGGGGCGAGACCTTCGGAAAGTGCCGCACTGAGCGTGGAGCAGAACGCGTCCCCGGCGCCGGCCGTTCCGGCAACATCGGCGGGAAGCGTGGGGTGCCAGACGATGCCATCAGGCCCGGCAAGATAGGCGCCGTCCATCCCGTCGGTGATCGACACCCAGCCAGGACCCGCTTGTTGCAGCGTTCGCATGAACCGGATCAGCCCCAAGTCGAAGCCACCGAAGCTGAGCCCGCGTTTCAAGAGCGGTGGAGGATCATCACACATCACTTCGGTCATGGCTTCGGCCCGGGCGGCCATGGCCGGGACCAGCGCCTCGGCCTCGACCCGGTTCACCGAGATCAAGTCGACATGCGCCAGCGCTGCAAGAAAGGCAGGTGTGCGGGCGGTCAGCTGCCGGATGCCGGGGTTGCTGGCGACCATGGCCCCCGAAAGCTTCGCCCTGCGCATGATTGGCCCATAGCACTCGGCTGACTCGTTCGAGAGTGACGAGACATAGACCAGATCAACCCCGTCGAAGGCTGGCAACTCATCGAACCGCAGGGTCTCGTTCGCACCGCGATGCACGAAGATCGATGCGTTGCGATCGTGGCTGGCCACCATGACGGCGACGCCGGTGGCATGGTCCGAGGCGATCAGCCCATCGCTGGCGCCGTTGCGAGCGAGATGCTGACGGATTTCCTCGGCGTTCAGGTCTTGCCCCGTCTTGGCCAGCACAGTCGGTGACCAGCCGCGCCGGGCCAGCGATACGGCGGTGTTACAGGCACCGCCGCCAACATGGGTGGTGATCGAACGGGCCTCGAGCTTGCGCCCGGCCTCGAGCATCAGAAATGACTTGCCGTCATTCGAGAAGGTCGCGCGTTCAATGTTCTCCGAGGCCACCAGCACGATCGTATCGATCATGGCAGAGCCCAGGTGCAGCGATTTCATGTTGGCGTCTCCGCATCAGGATTGCGCGGTGTTCTGCCAGCGAAGCGTGTCCTTCGCAAACGGGATCTGCGCGATCAGAAGCCCAGCGTCAGCTTGACCTCGCCGCCATGACCTGTCGTGCTCTCGCCAAAACGTCCACCATAGCGCAGCCGCAGGGCGACATCGTCGGCCGCAAAGACGGTTATTCCGGCGGAGACGGTGCCGGTGAGGTGATCCGCGTCGACGTTCTGGAACAGCGCCCGGCCGGTCGCGCCTGTCGCGGACACGGAAACATCCGGATCAGCGAACCAGTCCAGCCCCAGGTTCAACTCGGGCCGGATCCTGATCTGGTACGGCCCCGCGACGAAATCCGTGCCGAAGCTCAATCCTGCATGCAGACCTGCCGTTGTCACATCGGTCGCGCTGACCTGACGATTGGCCAGGGCCGTGCCGGTCTCGGTATAGCCATCCTCTTCGACATACAGAACGCTGGTGGCGATCGAGGGCTCGACAGCCAGCTCTCCGAAACGCAGGCCATAGGCGACACGGGCACGGGCTTCGAGCGTCGTTGCGTCGGTTTCTCCGCTCGTGGTCCCGCTGACCACCGCGCGGGAGGTATCGATCGCTCCATACCCGGCGGAGAGTGCCAGCCCGGCGGAGATGGCTCCGTCATCGTATTTCACAACAAGCCCGGCCCGGCCCCTCTGTGTTTCGCGGTCTGTCGCTGCGGTGTCGGTCTGGCTGGATTCATACGCCAGCGCTCCGCCGACGAATATGTTCTCGGCCACCTCTGCCTGAGCGCCTATCGTGAAGGACCATGTGGTGTCGTCGAATTCCGATGCGCCGTTGTCAGATTCCAGCCGGTCGACGCCGCCGGTTGCGTAGGCACAGGTTCCTTCATCAAAGCGCCGATCCGGTGCGGATTGCGGGCATGAGAACAGCTTTCCTGCGAAATCGCTGGCGCGGTAGAGTTCCGATGACAAGCCCGCACCGCCCAGATCGGCTTCGAGTGGTGTCAGAGATGATGCATCGAGAACCACCGCGATATCTCCTGCGGTTGTTTGCAGGATCGCGATTGGTGCTTCCGCCTCGGCCAAGTCGGTCGGCGTGGTAGCGTTTGCCGGCGCTGCTGCATCCTCAATCGTGATGCCGTTGACTGTGATGGGTGCAGCAGAGGTGATCGTGACGTTCCCAAGTGAGACCTCATCCGTCTCGAAAATGTCGAACTTCGTCACGAAATCGTTTCCTTGCGCAACGCTTGCCGCGACGGTGACGTTTCCGGCCGACGCCACCGTGATCGTGTCACGTCCGCCACCCCTCGCCGCCCTACTGAGTATGATGTCGGGCGCATTTCCATCGAGCTCCGGGGAACCAGTTTGCGGTTCAAGATCCGGAGGAAAGATCGGCCCGCCCGCCGCGATCGTCGTCGTGCCACCCACAATGATTTCGGCGGACCCAAGATCGACGAGAGCTCCACCAACAATTGTCAGGTTCTGTGCCTCGATCCGTGTATCAATAACGAGCGTAGTGCCGGGGAGCACATTGATGAAGACATCTTCGTCGCTGATGATCGGGTCGGTGATGGTGAATTCCGGCACATCCGGAACATTGATGATCAGATCCGCGAAGGCGGGTGACGCAGAAAGAAGGGCGGCTGCACAAGAGCCGACAAGCAAGTGACGCAACACCTGGAACCCTCCGAACAGTAATCGGAACCTTAACGAACCTCCCATTGCCATGTGCGTTCGTCAAGCATAGCAGTGCTGCGACAGCGTCATTCGGAATGCAGATGCCCGACCTGAGAGATATGGAGTTGCTTGCGGCCCTGGGCCGGAACATGCATTTCGCACGCGCAGCGGCGGAGTGCGGGATCTCCCAGCCCGCGTTCTCGGCGCGGATCCGCAATCTCGAACGCGATCTCGGCGCACCGATCGTCAAGCGCGGCAATCGCTTCATGGGGTTCACGCAGGAAGGCGAGATCGCATTGCGCTGGGCGCACCGGATGATCGCGGATGCGCAGGGTCTGCGGCAGGAGATCCAGCAGTCCCGCGGCGTGCTGTCGGGCAAGCTTGTGATCGGGTCGGTGCCAACAGCGCTGTCTTATATTGCGGGAATAGCAGCTAACTTACGCAAAGCGCACCCGAAGCTGACCTTGCAGGTGTACTCGCGATCGGCGTCCGAGATCGCTCAGGGACTCGAGGACGGCTCGCTCGATGCAGGTGTCACTTATCTCGAAAGTGCGCGGCCCTCTGGGTCGATCTCACGTCACCTGTTCGACGAATGCTACGAGCTTCTGCTGCCGAGCGAGATGGCCGGGGATCTGGCGGAGACCATCACTTGGCGCGCGGCGGCGGCGTTCCCATTGTGCCTGCTGACCCGGAACATGCAGAACCGACGCATTATCGACGAAGCGTTTCTGGCGGCCGATGCTCAGCCGAATGTCGTGATGGAGACCGACGCGTTGACCGTGTCTTTGGTCCAGGTCGGCGACGGCATCGCCGGGACGATCGCCCCCGAACGGTTGATCGACAGTATAGGAATGCGCTTGGATATTGTGCGATTGAAGCTGGTTGACCCGACGATCAGCAAGCCGATGGGGCTTGTCACGGCCGATCAGGAACCGGTGCTGCCAGCGGTCAATGCGTTGATGGCCGCACTCGATCAGGTCAGTCCATAAGCTGGGCCGAACGCGCCTTCGCGGATTTCGATTTGCCTGGTGACCCCCTGATCCGGCTTAGTCGCGGCGGACGCAGCATGGCAGCATGATCGCTGCGACGCGACGCATCGGGAGGCCGCGCCATGACCATCAAGTTCACGCTGGACGGCCGCGAGGTTGAAGCCCAGGCCGGTGAGACGATCTGGCAAGTCGCAAAGCGTGCTGGCACCACGATCCCGCATCTCTGCCACAAGGACTCGCCCGGCTATCGGTCGGACGGTAACTGTCGCGCCTGCATGGTCGAGATCGAGGGCGAACGCGTGCTGGCGGCCTCGTGCATTCGGGAGCCGCGTGACGGCATGGTCGTGAACGCGGTGGGCGACCGTCCGACCAAGGCGCGCAAGATGGTCATGGAGATGCTGGTCGCGGATCAGCCTGCGCGCGACGAGGCACGGGATAAATCCTCGCATCTCTGGGACATGGCTGATGCGCAAGGCGTGGCGGAGAGCCGTTTTCCGGTGATCGAGAAAAACCGTGTGCCGCTGCTCGACGACAGCCACCTGGCGATGCGCGTCAACCTGGATGCCTGCATCCAGTGCAACCTGTGCGTCCGCGCATGCCGCGAGGTTCAGGTCAACGATGTGATCGGCATGGCAGGGCGCGGCCACGACTCGCAGATCGTGTTTGATTTCAACGACCCGATGGGTGCGTCGACCTGTGTGGCCTGTGGCGAATGCGTGCAGGCCTGTCCTACGGGCGCTTTGATGCCTGCAACGGAATTGGATGCGCAGGAGGCGGGCGACAGCAAGGATCACGACCGCGAGGTCGAGTCCGTCTGCCCCTATTGCGGCGTCGGGTGCCAGCTCAGCTTCAAGATCAAGAATGACAAGATCGTGCGCGTCGACGGTATCGACGGCCCGGCCAACGAGAACCGGCTGTGTGTGAAAGGCCGTTTCGGTTTCGACTATGTCGCGCACCCGCACCGGCTGACGAAGCCTCTGATCCGGCGCGAAGACGCAACCGAGAAGGGTCTGAATGTTGATCCCGCCAATCCTTGGACGCATTTCCGCGAGGCCAGCTGGGACGAAGCGCTGGATGCTGCAGCGTCGGGTTTCGGGAAGCTGCGCGCCGATCGCGGGAACCGTGTCGCGGGTTTTGGATCGGCGAAGTGTTCGAACGAGGAAGCCTATCTCTTCCAGAAGCTCATTCGCCAGGGCTTCGGCCACAACAATGTCGATCACTGCACACGGCTGTGCCACGCGTCATCCGTGGCGGCGCTGCTGGAGAATGTCGGCTCGGGTGCGGTCACGGCTACGTTCAATGAGATCGAGAACGCTGACGTCGCCATCGTCATCGGCGCGAACCCGACCGAGAACCATCCCGTCGCCGCGACGTACTTCAAGCAGTTCGCCAAGCGTGGCGGCAAGCTGATCGTGATGGATCCGCGCGGGCAGGGGCTGAAACGCCACGCGACCCACATGCTTCAGTTCCGGCCCGGCGCAGATGTCGCGATGCTGAACGCGATCATGCACACGATCGTCGAGGAAGAGCTTTTCGATCGCCAGTACATCGCCGCGATGACCGAGGGCTTCGACGAGATGAAGGCGCATCTTGCCGACTTTACGCCCGATGCGATGTCCGAGATCTGCGGAATCGAACCGGATGTGCTGCGGGATGTTGCCCGAACCTTCGCGGGGGCGCAGGCGGGTATGATCTTCTGGGGTATGGGCGTGAGCCAGCATATCCACGGCACGGACAACTCGCGGTGTCTGATCTCTCTGGCACTGATGACCGGGCAGGTTGGTCGCCCCGGTGCGGGGCTGCATCCATTGCGGGGTCAGAACAACGTGCAGGGTGCGTCTGATGCCGGGCTGATCCCGATGTTCCTGCCGGATTACCAGTCGGTCACCGATGACGGCGTGCGCTCGGCCTTCTCCGAGGTCTGGAACTCGGGCGACTGGTCGAGCCAGAAGGGCCTGACGGTCGTCGAGATCATCGATGCGATCTACGAGCGCGAGATCCAGGGCCTGTATGTGCTGGGCGAGAACCCGGCAATGTCGGACCCGGATGTCGAACACGCCCGCGCAGCACTCGCCAAGCTTGAGTGCCTCGTGGTGCAGGATATCTTCCTGACCGAGACGGCGAACTTCGCCGACGTGATCCTGCCCGCCAGTGCCTGGGCCGAAAAGACCGGCACCGTGACCAACACCAACCGCCAGGTGCAGATGGGCCGCCCCGCTGTTCCGCCGCCGGGTGAGGCGCGTGAGGACTGGCTGATCACGACGCAGCTTGCGCAGAAGCTGGGGCTCGACTGGGATTACACCCACCCGAGCCAGGTCTTCGCCGAGATGAAGCAGACGATGAAGTCGCTCGACAACATCACCTGGGACAGGCTCGAGGCACAGAACGCCGTGACCTACCCGTCGCTGAGCCCTGAGGATCCGGGGCAACCCATCGTGTTTGGCGATGCGTTCCCGCGCCCCGAGGGCCGTGCCAAGTTCACTCCGGCCTCGATCGTTGCACCCGCCGAGGTGCCGGACGAGCAATATCCGATGATCCTGACCACTGGCCGGCAACTGGAGCACTGGCACACCGGCTCGATGACGCGCCGGGCCAGCGTGCTGGACTGGGCCGAGCCCGAGGCCAATGCCTCGTTGCACCCCAAGACGTTGCGCAAGCTGGGTGTCGCCCCGGGCGAGATGATCAGCATCGAGACGCGCCGTGGCACCATCCAGATCATGGCCCGCGCCGACCGTGCTGTGTCCGAGGACATGGTCTTCGTGCCCTTCGCCTATGTCGAGGCCGCCGCCAACGTGCTGACCAACCCGCAGCTTGATCCGTTCGGCAAGATCCCGGAATTCAAATTCTCGGCGTGCCGTGTTGAGAAGGTAGGTGGAGCTGCGATCGCAGCAGAGTGATCGGTTGTATCAATCCTGATCGGTGCCAAAGCGCCAGATTACGTAGGGGTGCCTATCCCGCCTTGGCGGGAAGTGCAGGCGTTCCGAAGAGCGGATGTTCCAAAAAACGGTGGTTTCTGCAGTACTCATAAACGTGCGAGTCTTGAATAGTTCACCGTGCCGATCTTTGGTCAGATGTTCACGATCATCTCACTCAGGTCGCGCGCAACGAGCGCCCGAAACCATGATTGTGCAAGATCGGCCTCGGTTCGGTTATGCCATGCTAAAGCAAGGTCGAACTGGGGTGAGGCGAAAGGCAGTTCGCGCGCAGCCAAACCAAACTCAGCCGCTATATGACGCGCCGCGACCGATGGTACGCAGGCGATCACAGCGCGCTCTCGCAAGATAAATGGAATGGTCGTGAACCTTGCAACGGTGCCGATGATCGTGCGCTTCAAACCCAGTTCCGCCAAGGTCGTGTCAATTGGGCCTGTGAAGTCGCCACGGATCGAAACCATGATTTGCGGAACTTGGGCGAACGCGTTCGCTGTATCCAAATGCCGTGCATCGACATGCCTGGGATCGAACAGCGCAAGGAAATGTTCTTGCTGCAGGATCTGTGTTTGGTGTCGGGTTTCCTTACCCCTCGGCGGCAAAGCGCTGAGCGCAAGGTCAACACTTCCCTGATCCAGCCTGTCGAACATCATGCGAAAATCCATTGGCTGGACAACCAGCCGGATGTTCGGTGCCTCCCGGGCAAGCCGGGACATAAGACGCGGTACCAGAACGAACTCCAGATCGTCCGGCGCCCCTAGCACAAAGTCGACCTCGGCTGTTTGCGGATCAAACGCCGTTGACCGCGTTGCAGCCTCGATCTGTGCCAACGCGGGCTCAATCTCGGCCCAAAGCCGATCCGCCCGCAGTGTAGGCAACATGCCGCCCGGACTACGCACAAAAAGCGGATCCTGCAGGGCTTCGCGCAATCGTGTCAAAGCCATGCTGATTGCGGACGGACCAAGGAACAGCCGTTTCGCAGCCGCGCTGACACTTCCCTCGCGCATGATCGCAGAGAAGACCAACAAAAGATTGAGGTCGAGCTTACGTAATTCAATTTCACTGAAAGACGATTTCATGATGATCAATTTGAATGATGAAGTATGAATTGTCATTTTCAATTTCATCGAAACACCGAAATGGCGCCACGCCAAGTCGAACAACCGGATGGAGATGAAGATGAAAATCGGGATTATCGGATCGGGAAACATGGGTCGCGCCGTGGGAGTACGCTTGGCGCATCTTGGGCATCAGGTCTTCTTCGGAGCGCGCCGGGCCGAACAGGCTGATCATGCGGCAGCGCTTGCCGGGAACGGGGCCCTCGCAGGCTCGACCGATGCGGCAGCCCAGTTTGGAGAGATACTGATCTGGACCATCCGCACCCCAGACCCGAAAGCTGTTTTCCAGAGCCCGCATGTCCTTGACAGCAAGGTCATCCTAGATCTCAACAATCGGGACTACGCCAATGACGTTCAAGGCGCGGCCTGGTTCGACACCGCGATTGCCGAGACCTTGCAGGCGGCTGCGCCGTCAGCGCACGTGGTCAAGGCGCTCAACACCATCGCCATGGAAACCTTCGATACCGCGCCAGACGTGTTGCACGCGGAGGGCGCGCAAACCTTTCTGGCCGGTGACAGGACGGCGGCGAAGCAGTCCGTCGGATTGTTGGTTCAGGACCTGGGATTCCAGCCGGTCGACTTGGGTTCTGGCCCGGCTGCGATGCGCGCCGCTGAAGCTATGGGTGATATCATCCGTCTGCTGATGATCGACGGCGGACACGGCGGCACAGCTCACTTGAAGCTCGTCAGCCTTCCTAAACCCGATCTGGCGACGATCGGTGCACGTACAGAGTCTGCGTATCACTGATGGAACGAAGAGTTCTTCCGAACACCGCAGCCCTTTGGTTGCGGTGTTTGGAACTCTGGGCATGCCTGCTGAGGCTACTTTCTGGAAGTTTCAAAAACCCTCTGCCAAAACGTGTGTACCAAAAACCGGTCGTTTTAGGCGTATCTGGCCAAGGCACCAGACTTCAAGGGCTTGGCTGTCTCAAAAATCCGGATCAGAACCCTTCAGGTTTTGAGAGGTTTTTCGCTGCCGATGTCCGTTGTCGTGCGCACGGCGTGGCGAGGGGCTATGTCGTGAGCATCCCTATCAGCCTGGAGACTTGTGCTTTTTTACCGTGGGCTGGGCCATGACCTCGATTTCACGGACGGTCTGATTGATCTCGCGCATGATGGCCTCGCGGTCCTTGCGCATCCGGACGCGGCGCAGGGTCGGGTTGTGCTCGTCGATGCGGTAGATGCCGTGGCTTTCGCGGGCGAGCATGCCGTCATGCATCCAGTTGCTCATCTGGTTCGAGACGTATTGCGGGGTTGCCCGGAAGCGGCAGGTCTTGAGATGGACGCGCACTTCGGAGGTGGTCACCTTGCCCTCGGTACGTTCGGCAATGACGTCGAGTATGGCGGACTGGCGTCCGTCCTTGACCGGGCCACCGCGCCGCTCGGTGCCAATGTGCAGCTCCCACAGCCTTTCGTGGATCTCATAGCGCGCGCCGAGCAGCAGAGTAACACGGGCGGCAATTCACCATTGGGCGAGCCGGCCCTGCAGAACGCTTGCGCGCCCCGCCGCGCGGTCAATCGGCCTCGGCACGAAGATTTGCCGCGTGCCAGTTGCGGTTCATTAACACTCATTAACCAGTCGTTAACGACGAGGCACGATTGTGCCGACCGGTCGGGCGTCAACAACGGGATCTTCTTTCAGACGTCGACGCATTGACTGCCGCTCTTGATCGGTAACGCGATGGGATACGACAAAGCAGTTCAATCGGAAACCTGGGCCGGGCTCGTGGCAGCTATTGTCGGGGGCGCACCGGCGCTCAAAGGCCTTTCGGAGGACACGCTTGGGCGTGTCCGCGCACGCCAGGTCTATGCGATTTCGCGCCTCACGATCCCGATGATGCTGGCAAACATCGTCAATGCACTCGCGCTGATGATCGTTATGGAAGTGTCGGGCCAAAGCTCTCCGGCCGTCTTGATATGGACTGCGATGGCAGTTGTCTTCGCTATCTACACCTGCGTTGCATGGTATCGTCGGCAGTCGCATGCGTTTCCAGAGAAGCTTGGGCGCAAGACAGCCCGTCGAGTGGTTGCCAATGCCGCGCTGCTGGGCGGGATCTGGGTTGCTCCAGGACTGCTTTTCCTGCCCTATGCGACCGGCTTGGCCCAAGCGTTCCTGGTTGCCTTGGCGGCCGGCATGATCGCTGGCGGGTCAATGGCGCTGTATCCTCTCCCAGCCGCGGCCATCGCCTATTCAGCGATCATCGCGACGGGCAGTTTTATTGGCTTTTCGTCGACCGGCGCTGCCACGCTGATCGGTTTCGCGATGGTCACCCTTGCGTTCTTCTTCGTCGTCGCCACCACGATCACGCGGCATTCCGAAGTCTTCGTCTCCGAGTTTGTCGGTCGGCTGGAGCTGGATCAGAAGAACATGCTGATCGAGAAGCTTCTGGAAGAGGTTCAGACTCAGGCAAATGACGAGAGGATTCAGTCCGAAAGGCGCCTTGCGCAGGCGCAGAAGATGGAGGCGATCGGGCAACTGACGGGCGGCGTCGCACACGATTTCAACAATTTGCTTGCCGCCATACAGGGGCATGCCGAGCTGATCGCGCTGGAACAAAAAGTCGATGACGCACTGACGACGCCCATTCTTCGGTCGGCTCAACGCGGATCCGAACTGGTGCGCGGCCTGCTGTCGATTGCGCGAAAACAGCCGCTCAGGAGCGAATGCCTGGATGTCGGCGACATGATCAGAACGTTGGCGCCGCTGCTCTCCAGGACGCTTGGCGGTCGGATCGTGATCAAACAGGATGTCGCCGCTGACCTGTGGCACGCGTTCGCCGATCTTGTGCAATTGGAAGGTGCTGTGTTGAATCTGGCGCTGAATGCACGCGATGCGATGCCCAATGGCGGGTCGCTGACCTTGAAGTGCTGGAACTCTACGGCAGACAGGTGCGCGATCCTGCGAAACATCGACGGGGCGTCGGGGGAGTTTGTCTGCGTTGCGGTGGCCGATACCGGCAGCGGGATGTCAGAAGAGGTCCAACAACGCGCGCTGCAACCCTTCTTCACCACCAAGAAGTTCGGCGATGGCAGTGGGCTGGGCCTGTCCACGGTCGAGGGGTTCTGTGGCCAGTCGGGCGGTTATCTCTGGATGGAGAGCAAAGAGAACCAGGGCACGACCATATACATGTTTCTTCCGCGCGCCCTCTGCGTTTCAAATGCCGCTGATCAGGTCGCCGACCCGTCCACGGCCTTGCCGAAGGGCAATGGCGAGCACGTGTTGGTCGTCGAAGATGACGAAGAAGTTCGCAGCCTGACGACGACCATGCTGGAGGGTTTGAACTACCGAACGACCTGGTCTCCGACCGCGGATACGGCTTTGCAATTGGTTCAATCGGGTGCCGATTTTGACTTGGCGCTCATCGATGTGCGGCTGCCCGGAAGACTGAACGGTCTCGAACTTGCCGACATGCTCAATGATGGCATCGCCCGTATTCGGACGGTGATTTATTCGGGCTATCCCGAAGTCAGTGACCGGGATTTCGGACAGATCAAGTCTCCGTTCCTGCGAAAACCGTTCTCGCGACGAGAGCTTGCCCAAGTGGTGGCCTCGGCGTTGGAGCAACAGGCGACAGATCCGAAGCGATGACGTCGGGGGTTTTGAGCGTGGGCCGTTGATTTTGACGCTATAGAACGAGGGGGCGTGGCAAGCTCGCGCTCGCGCCCACGCCGTTCGAGGCTGACCGTTGAGTAATGGTGTTTCCGCAAGTGCCCGAGGCCTGTGACCAGAATCGGAGACGCTGTGCAGCGTCTGTCATCTTGCCGGGAGATCAACGCTTACTCCTCGATGTAATCCGAGATCGGACGCGGATAGATCGGCTCCTGGCACTTTTCCTCCACATCGCGCAGTTGCTCCTTCATCTCGCGCAACATGGCCTCGCGGTCCTTGCGGAACCGGACCGCGCGCAGCGTCGGGTTCTGTTCCTCGATGCGGTAGATCCCGTGGCTCTCGCGGGTCAGCAAACCGTCGCGCATCCAGATGCTGAGCTGGTTCGAGACGTATTGCGGCGTGGCCTTGAAGCCGCGCGTCTTGAGATGCACGCGGACCTCACCGGTGGTCACCCGGCCCTCGGCACGGTCAGCGATGAAGTGGAGCATCGCGGTCTGGCGGCCGTCGCGCGTCGGACGACCACGTGTGGCCGTGGCCTCTTTCAATCCGTAGAGACGGATGAAGAAACCGCGCCGGTCGCTGATCGGCAGCGTGTGGATCGCGGCCTCGACCGAGGTTAGCAGCCGCGCATTGCGCGTCTCGGCCTGTTCGAGAGAGCGCTTCAGGTCCTTGATCCAGCCGTGTTCGGATTCGATCTGGCCCATCATGGTGTTGACGGCGGAAAAGATTGCGGCGTCCGCCTCGCTGATTTGGGTGCTCATGTCGGGAAACTCCGGCGTTGGATCGGCGTGATTTCAGTCGTGACTCCGAACATGACAATTTTCATCTAATTTTACGTTAACTAGATATAATAATACGGATCCGCTGCAGCGGTCGCATTAATAAATTGATAATAAATCCGGCCGCGGCAGTTCAGTATTTGTTTACAGGCATTGAAATACTCCACTGGTATGTGACCGGTTCAGCTGCCAGGGGCTGTTTCAACGGGCGTTACAGGAAACTCATATTCAACTATTTAGGAGCCTTCGGATGACGGTAGAAGCTGTGACCACGCAGTTGGAGAGCCTCGTTGGCAATCAGTACAAGTGGGATCCCGGTGCGGTGCGCGGATCGCTGCATTACTGGCTGACGACAACCGGTGAAGAGGCCAAGGTGCCGGACATGGTCGCGGGCGGCATGCAGTGCTTCGGGTTGCCGGTGCGCGTTGCCTACAATCTGGGCGCGCTGAGCTATGCGCAGGCCTCGGAGATGTATAGCGGGTTCATCGGGACGTGCTTTGCCAAGTCGCCGCCGACCTCGTTCTGTCCGGACGGTGTGACGCAAGCCTACTGGACCAAGACGTCCTGCATTCCCTGTTTCAGCAAGGCGGGAACCGGGTCGTTTCCGCGCGGCTCGGCAGTGTTTTTCTCGACAAAGCAGATTGCCTACAGCGCGCATTTTGCGGTCGCGACGGGTGAGGGGACGAACATGGTGTCCTTTGGTCACGGAGCCGGTCTGCTCGCGGCCTCGTTGGCCGTGGGCATTCGCGACATGGAGGATCTGCAGGACGCCTATGGCGGGTTGTTCACGGCTTGCCACTACGGGACGCCCGCCTGGTAAGTCCGTCGCGGGTTGATCGAGGGCATTTTGTGGGACGCGTGGCGGCTGAGCAGGCCGGTCTGACGATCCGGCAGGTGTGCTGCGTGCGTGTGCCTGCGGCGATCGCCCGGCAACAGCTGCGGTCTGCCAGACATATGAGTGGAGTTCTTGACCGGATTGCGGGTAGATCCATCGGTTACGAGGATCAGACCCGGGGGGTGTTGTGACAACTGTTTCGCTCGAGGCGCTGCGATCGCTGATCGCGGGAATTCTGGAGCGCCATGATACCGCGCCACATGTTGCGGAGGTTGTGGCGCGGGCGCTGGCGGCGGCGGAAGCGGATGGTCAGAAGGGGCACGGAGCTTCTCGTGTGCCGTCTTATGCGGGTCAGGCGGCGAGCGGAAAGGTCGATGGCCATGCCGAGCCGAAGCTGCAGGTTCTGTCGGGCTCAGCCGCGGTGGTCGATGCGCATCAGGGGTTTGCCTATCCAGCACTGACGCTGGCGCAGGACTGGTTGCGCGAGACCTTGAAGACGTCTCCGGTGGTGGCGGTGTCGGTCCGCAATTCACATCACTCGGGCGTCGCAGCACATCATGTCGAGTCATTGGCCGAGGACGGGTTCCTCGCCTTGAGCCTGGGCAATGGACCACAGGCGATCGCACCCTGGGGTGGAAACAAGGGGCTCTTCGGGACCAATCCGCTGGGGTTCGCGGCGCCGCGCGACGGCAAACCACCGCTCGTGATCGACATGAGCCTGTCCAAGGTTGCGCGCGGCAAAATCAATGTAGCCGCGCAGGCTGGAGAGAGCATCCCGGAGGGGTGGGCATTCGATGCCTCCGGTGCGCCAACGACCGATCCCCGGGCGGCGATGGACGGTACCATGGCACCGATGGGCGACGCCAAGGGCGCGCAACTGGTGCTGATGGTCGAGATCATGGCGGCAGCACTGTCTGCCTCGTGCTTCGGCTTTGAGGCCTCGTCGTTCTTCAACGCCGATGGCCCGGCGCCGCGGGTCGGGCAGTTCCTGTTGGGCGTGAATCCCGGGCCGTTCTCGGGTGGCCTGTTTGGCGCGCGATTGGAGGATCTGATCGGTGAGATCGAGGCGCAACCCGGCGCGCGGTTGCCCGGCATGAAGCGGCTGGCGGCGCGCGAAGCGGCGGAACGGGACGGCGTGGCGCTGCCCGAGGCGTTGCACGCGGAACTGTTGGCCTTGCGTGAAGCGTAGGATCCTAAGCGACCCGGTGAACAAATCTGCGATACATGCCGGTCGACACCGCGCCCGGGACAGCGCGGGTCCCACCGCAGCCCGCGTGGCGCGATCACTCGTACTTCTCAAGAAAACCCTCGGCCGTCAGCGTCCTGAAATCGCCGAGAGCTGCACCGATGCGGTCGTGATCCCAGTCCCACCACGCCAGGGCCATCAGCCGTTCGGCGACATCCCCGGAAAAACGCGAACGGATCTCGCGCGCCGGGTTGCCGCCGACGATCGCGTAGGGCGCCACGTCTTTGGTGACGATCGCGCCTGACGCAACGACAGCTCCGTGTCCGATATTGCGGCCCGGCAGGATCTGAGCCCCGTGGCCCAGCCACGTGTCGTGCCCGATCTCGATCCAGTGATCACGGCGCCATTGGAAGAACTCAGCGTCGTCCTCGGCATCCTCCCAATACTGCGCCGAGCGGTACTGGAAATGGTGCAGGCTGGCGCGCCAGGTCGGGTGATTGCCGCCATTGATCCGGCACATCGCGGCGATGTTCGAGAATTTGCCGACGGTCGCATAAGCGATCATCGCGTAGTTCGAACAGTAGGAGTAATCGCCGAAGGCGACCTCGGTCAGCACGCAGTGCGTGCCGACTTCGCAGTAGCGGCCAAAGGTGGAGCCGGTAACGGTGGCCGTCGGGTGGATCACCGGGTCGATGCCGAGTTTGGTCATGGGTGTCCCTGTATCAGCAGGCTTCGCACATCGGAAGACAGTCGACCTTGGTCGACTTGCGGCGCAACCGGCCCGAAACCGTGTCCATCGACAT
The DNA here is from genome assembly GCA_038534135.1 of Pseudomonadota bacterium. Taxonomy (GTDB): domain Bacteria; phylum Pseudomonadota; class Alphaproteobacteria; order Rhodobacterales; family Rhodobacteraceae; genus Thermohalobaculum. The sequence continues at coordinate 61,223 of JBCAXJ010000022.1, forward strand.
GACCACAAGGATGATCAGCACGAGGCCACAGGTGACGTTCTTCCAACGGTTCTGAGTGATGATCGCTCGCGTGCTGGATGGACCCGGCGGAATTTGCTCTGGTTGACGCGCGTTTGAATGCCCCCAATTGGCGTCTTCGTATCCAGTATGGGCGTTGATGAGTATATTCTGTACCCAGTCGCCGATGGCGCGGCCTGCTTGGCCCAGGCTTTCGAAACGTTGCCGGTGTGCGCATCGTTCTTTCAACGAGCGGATCAGGCGTTCCAGCATCCCGTTCCATTGCAGCCAGCGCGGTGTGGTGATCGCCTGACGCAGGCCATAGCTGCACACCAATGCGGTGTACTTGCGAAGGGCGAAGACCAGTGAGCAGAGCGACCGAGGATGCGATGCGGCAGGATAATGCCGGTGATTTGTTGACGCCCGTGACCGCGCCGATCATCATCAGCCCGACTGAGGCGGTCCTGCGGGCCATGTTTGTTGTGAGGATGTCGGGATGAGATGTGCGCGTCTGACTTGCGCCCTGCTGGCCGCCGGGCTTCTGGCGTCCTGCGACGAGCCGACCGTCATCAGCAATGTCGACAAGCTCCCGCACATGACGCTGCAAGATCTTTGGACCATGCAGGATGGTCGCGGAATTCCGGTCGAAATCCATGGCAAGCCGTACCGCATCGCGACGCACAGGGATTTGGCCGATGCGATCCGCCCGCCCGCGGGCTCGGCGCAGGGGGTGAAGTTCTACGCGACCCCGGCCGGGTCCTGGACCGGGGGCCACGCCTGGAGGATGGTCCTGCACTTCAACCCCTCCGGTCCGCCCAACGCTTATCAGGATTGCAAGCGTGAGACTGTGGCCGTAACCGCGGAGCGTCCCGAATCCGGCTATTCGGTCAATGTCAGCTTCTGCAAGAGAGACGAGTGGCAGGCGCACGGATACTTGCAGGTTCTGAAGTCCACCGAGGGCGACTACGAGGCCTACTCGAACCACATGGCGACACTGCTGTCGGCGATCTTTCGCGAGGACCCCGGCGACCAGCGCTAGGCTATCGGCCCTTGAAATCGCGACACGGTTTGGCTATGTCGGCCGCTCTTTAGGGGGTGTATAGCTCAGTTGGTAGAGCAGCTGACTCTTAATCAGCGGGTCCTAGGTTCGAGCCCTAGTACACCCACCAATATTTTCAATGGCTTAGATGCCCGTCAGACGAACCACGTTCTCTTCATCTTCCACCTGTCTTCCACGGATGTCGAACTCGGTTGCCGCACTCTAACTGAACGGCACCACTCGATATCGTTGTCATCGACTACGGCGGACTTCGAAGGATTGAAGAAATCGTCGTGGCAGAGTCCGGTCGTTCGTTGCTGCGCAATACCGATCTTGGCAAATCTACAAGAGCAGACATTCGGCACCCAATGCCACCTTGTGACAGCCCCCTAAAACTGGGCCATTGATATGACCACGAATGGGGGAAGAGAGATGGCTCGGAAACGGTATTCGGATGAGGATGTACTGAAGCTGCTGCGAGAGATCGAGTTGAAGCTGGCGGATGGTAATGACGTTCGAACGGCCTGTCGCTCGGTCGGGGTCAGTGATGCAACCTACTACAACTGGCGGCGTCGGTTCGGCGGGATGGGCAAGTCGCAGCTTTCGGAGTTGCGTGGCCTTGAGAAAGAGAACGCTCGGCTCAAGAAGATCGTGGCCGAACTGGAACTCGACAAGCTGATCCTCAAGGAAAGCCTGAACCACCTAAAGCCGAGGGCCTGACGACGAGCCAGCTTCGTCAGGCCGTCATTCATACGCGTCAGAAGC
>JBCAXJ010000023.1:0-62180 GCA_038534135.1 Pseudomonadota bacterium
CTCTGCAATGGAAGACGACACCAGAGCAGAGCCATCTGCGCGAGGCGCTCCAGCCGCTCAACCGTATCGCCGCAGGTGCGCCAAGGGTCCGTTCCCATGGACAGCAGGAACTTATGGCGCGGGCCGGCGAATGGCTTGCCCATCTCGCAGTCAAGCGGATCAAAGTCTTCCGGATCAATCCCGCAATCGCGCGCCAAGGCCCGGATCAGCGAGGCATTGCCGTCGGGACCGCTGCCGCGCGGCACGCGCACCAGCGCAATCGCAAGATCGCGCTCCAGATCGCCTTTCGGCGAAGTCCCGAAGATGTGCAGGCCGTCCCTGATCTGGCTTTCCTTCAACTCACAAAGGTAGGTGTCGAGCTGCTGTAGTGCTGTGTCTTCGTCCATGTCGGACGTGATCCCGGCATCCAGATCCAGCCGCTCTGTCGAGACGAGATCACGGATCTCGCGCCGCAGGTGGTCCAGGCGGCGTCGATCGACGCCCGAGGCTTCGTAGTACTCGTCGACAAGGGCTTCGAGATCCTTCAGCGGCCCATAAGTCTCGGCGCGCGTCAGTGGCGGCGTCAGATGATCGAGGATCACGGCAGCGGTCCGACGCTTGGCCTGCGTGCCCTCGCCGGGATCATTCACGATGAAAGGATAGAGGTGAGGGACGGGGCCGAGCACCACCTCTGGCAGGCAGTCTTCACTCAGCGCCAGTGCCTTGCCGGGCAGCCATTCCAGATTGCCGTGCTTGCCGAAATGGATCACCGCATCCATGCCAAAGGACTCGCGCAGCCAAGCGTAGAACGCGATGTAATTGTGCGGCGGGACGAGGTCGGGGCTGTGATAGGTCTCTTTCGGATCGATATTGTAGCCACGTGCGGGTTGGATGCCGACCACCACGTTGCCGAACATCAGGATCGACAAAGCGAACCCGTCCGGGCCGTGGAATGGATCGTCTTCCGGCTTGCCCCAGCGATCTTCGATCTTCACGCGGACATCCCACGGGATTTCCCGGTAGAATGCGCGATAAGCGTCGAGTGACAGGCGTTCCCCGCCAGCTCGCTGGGACCGATCCGCCAGCCAGTTGGTCGGGCTGGCCTGGATACGCTCCATTAGATCGGCCGTATCCGTCGGCAGATCCCGGGTGACGTATCCCGCGTCCTGCAGTGCCGCCAGCACATCGACCACCGATTGCGGCGTGTCGAGCCCGACCCCGTTGGCCAGCCTGCCGTCGCGGTTCGGGTAGTTGGCAAGAATAAGTGCGATCTTTCGGTCCGGCGGAGCCTTTCGCGCCAGCCTTGCCCAGTTCGCGGCGAGCTTGGCGACATAGGCGATCCGGGATCCCTCGGCGCGGTAGGTCGCGATCCGGCATTCGGTCGCCGTGTCGAAATACGCCTCGGTCTTGAAGCTGACGGCGCGGCTCAGGATTCGGCCGTCAACCTCGGGCAATGCCACGTTCATGGCGATGTCGCGGGCGGACAAACCGTTCAATCCTTCGCGCCAACTATCCTCGGTGCTGCTGGAAAAGATCGCCTGCAACACAGGCACGCCGGGCACGTCCAACACCGTCCCTGAGAACCCCGATTGCGGCGACGACACCGCAAAAGAGGTCGCGTTCAAAATCACCGCCGGTGGCGCCCCCGCAAACAGTGTCTCGAGCGTTGCGATCGAGACCGGATCCTTGAGAGACGCGACAAAGACGGGCAGGGGGTTCAGGCCTTCGGTCATCAAGGCGCGCACGAACCGGTTCACCGGGTTTAGCCCCGCCCCCTGAACCAGGGCACGATAGAAGACGATCGGAACGACCGGCGCATCGGGATCTTTCCAGAGCGCGCGGACGGACGAGAGGTCGGCGATCCCGCTCCCCGGCCAGTACACGCCCGCGCGCAGAAGCGGCCGAGGCGGAGGCGGGCGTTGATCGGACTTTGCCACGATCGCGGCTGCGGTCTCGAGCAGCCCCGTCATGTTCTCAGGACCGCCTTCGACGCAATACGCCCAAAGCTGGTGCCAGTCCTCGTCCGACACGGTCGAGGCGCGCAGGAGGTCCGGGTCGGGTTTGTCGTCGCCGGGCAGGGCGGCGAAGCCGATGCCTGCCTCTGCAAGGTGGGCGGAAAACTGCTCCAGACCGTAATTCCAGTATCCGGCCCCGCCCAAGACGCGTGCGATCACAAGCTTCGATTTCAACGCAGTCTGATCGAGGTACAGATCCACCGACATCGGGTGTGTCAGATGCATAAGCGAGGCTAGCCGCAATTCCGGCGCATCGTTCATGCTGGCACGCGCCTCGGCCAGGGCAGCCAATTCGGTATCTGCCGCCGAGATGATGATCACATCTGCAGGCGTCTGGCCGAGATCGACCGCCTCAGAGCCGTCTGTCGTCTCCCCGGGTTGTGCGAGTAGCAGGTGCATCAGATGTCGCCCCGGATCATGCCAACCGCTTCTCCATGAAGACGCTTGATCCGTTTTCCTCGTAATCCGCGAATGGGTCGCGCCGCGTGTATCCGACGCGTTCGTAAAGTCGGATGGCTTCAGGACTGGCGTCGCCGGTTTCCAACCGGACCGTCACAAGGCCCGCCTCTGCCGCAATGTCTTCGAGCCCTTCGACGATCCGGCCGGCGATGCGGGCGCCGCGGGCCGCTTTGGTCACGAAGATCCGCTTGAGCTCGGCAAAGTCATCGTAGAGCGCGACGCCGCCACATCCGACCGCGATCCCGTCGTTGTAAGCGACGAGGAAGGCGACGCCCGCCTCGGTCAGTTGCTCAGGCGAGAAAGCATAGCGCACCTCGGTCGGATAGATCGCGGCGAGTTCAGCCTCGCTCTGATCAATCAAACCAAGCGCATCAGGCCCGAGGCCATCGTCGCGGCGCAGTTCGACTGTCATCCGCGAATTGCGGCGGTGATCGCCTCCTGATCCATATCGTGCAATCCGATCACGACCAGCCGTGTCTGGCGTTGATCGCCGCCGAAAGGGCGGTCGAAGTAGGTATCGATGCGTGGACCAACGGCCTGGACGACGAGGCGCATCGGTTTGCCCGCGACAGCGACGAAACCCTTCATGCGCAAGATCCGATGTGTGCGGATCACCTCGGCAAGGCGTTCAGCAAAGGCGGTTGCATCTGCGACTTCAGCCAGGTCGACAACGAAACTCTCGAACTCGTCATGGCCGTGCTCATGTTCATGATCGTGATGGTCGTCGTCGTCGTGGTCTTCGTCGTGATGGTGGTGATGGTGCACCTCGTGCCGCGCATCGAGATCGTCCTCGGCGCCGATGCCGAGGCCCAGCAGGACATCGGGCGCCAGCCCGGCGGCAGAGGATTTCACCATGCTGACGCCCGCGCGCGCCTGCTTGCCCAAGGCGTCCAGGACGGTGTCGACTTGCGTGTCCTCCATCACGTCGGATTTCGAGAGGACAACCATATCGGCGCAGGCCAGTTGATCTTCGAACAGCTCGCTTAGCGGCGTCTCGTGATCCAGGCCTTCGTCTTCCGCCCGCTGGCGGTCGATGGCGTCGAGATCATGTGCAAACTGACCGGCAGCCGTCGCCGGGCCATCCACGACCGTCACGACGCCATCGACGGTGACGCGCGTTCGAATCTCGGGCCAGTTGAACGCCCGCACCAGCGGCTGGGGCAGGGCCAGGCCCGAGGTTTCGATAACAATGTGCTCGGGCGGCTCTGGCCGGTCGATGAGTGCCTGCATCGTTGGCACAAAGTCATCCGCCACGGTGCAGCAGATGCAGCCGTTCGACAGCTCGACGATGTCGTCCTCGGCGCAAGCGGCATCGCCGCAGCCTTTCAGGACTTCGCCGTCCACGCCGATGTCTCCAAATTCGTTGACGATCAGCGCGATGCGGCGGCCGTTCGCCTGCGCCAGCAGGTTCCGGATCAACGTGGTCTTCCCGGCACCCAGAAAGCCAGTGATGACGGTCGCAGGGATTTTCTCGGCCATGTCAGGTGTCTCGTATCCACAAGATGTGACACGGCCCCTGAAGCCAGGGGCCGCACTAAAACAACGGAAGACTTTGGATCAGGCCGCTTCGTAGAGGCGGTTGTGCGACAGCCCGCCGCTCTTCATCAGGTCCCGGCCGGTCTTCGCCGCGGCCAGAACGGCCAGATCGGCGATCGGCTCGATCAGGATGACCAGCATGTAGGCCGCGCCGAACGACATGACGGCAGCAACGTTCTCGGCGCCGAAGCCTTGGCCGTAAAACGCCCAAAACGCGACCCAGGCGATTACCCCGCCCTGATAGGTGGCCGAGAGCTTGAGAGCTTGTGCGTATTTCAGGTCGACATACGCGGTCCCCGGAGCGATGACCTGCTTGGCCAGCAAGCCGATCGCGAAGAGGGGAACCAGCAGGGTGGTCACATTCACGAAGAACATCGGCATGTCGGTGGGCGCGAAGACCGTGCCCTGGATCAGAAGGCCGGTTGCAAGCCCTATCGCGGCGGGCGCCATGCCCAGGATCAGGAACAGCGTCGTGCCCAGGATGAAGTGCACTTCCGAGATCCCGACCGAAAAGTGCGGGAGGATTTCGAAGAACAGCAACGTTCCAATCGTCGCGGCAACCGCGCGCAGGCCGAAGGACGCCACACTGTGGTCTTTCAAATCATCCCAGGCGAGCTTGGCAGTCACGCCAGCGGCACCTGCTGCGGTCACATAGGCAAACGCCATTTTGGCGCCGTCGACGACCCCGGGTTCGATATGCATTGTCTGTCTCCTCTTCCGTCACACCCGACGGATCCTGGTTTCTCTTCATGCATGGCAGGTCTCCTGGCTTGCGGAGTGCCCATTCGGGCTGGCGTCTGTCGCCTTCCCGGCCCGACAGGACCAGTGGCGTGTGACAGGCGCGCTCCGCATACAGTCGCGGGGGCGGCTGCGGCATAACGCTCCCGATTTGGGTCGGCGTGCACCGCATTCCCTGTTAGCCCGCCGCCGCTTTGCATCGCGGCATCCGGCGGGACCATGCACTCTTGTGTTCTGCTCATCTTCGGAAAGTGTCAAGCTGCGACCTGAGTTTCAGTGTCAGCCGGGCATGTCACCTCGCGATTGCGACCACATGCTTGAGCCATGCGACCGCCTGACCGACGGTTTCCACGGTTGGACCTGGCGGCTGTCGCGGGCGATCGATCAGAATCACTTTGGCGCCGTGTATCCGTGCCGCGTCGAGTTTCGGTTGTGTTGGACCACCTGAGTCTTTGGCGATGAGCGTTTCGATCTGGTGCGTGCGCAGCATTTCAAGTTCGGATTCGAGATTGAGCGGAGGTGTGAAGATAAGACTGTCGGCATTTGGCGGCAGACCAGCGATGGGTTCGATACTGCGTACCAGCACGGACAGGTCTGGCCGCGACCGCAGTGCCGAGACATCCATGTGACCCGTCGTCAACAGAACGCGATGTCCGGGCGGGAGGTGGGCCAGCGCTGTCTCGAGGCTATCTGAATAACTTTGATCCGGATCTCTTGCGAACCCAGGGCGGAGCAGTCGAAGTCTGGGACGCTGCGCCAGGATGGAAGCTTCGAACGCATTCCACGGCATCCGTCGGGCAAAGGCGTGCGTGGCATCGATCAGCGCCTTGGTTTCGTTCTGACGAAGCCAATCGGTCAGTGCTGCCACGCCGCCAAAGCCGCCGACACGGTCTTCTAGCGCGACGTTTTTCGGTTTGCTCGTGACGCCGGCGAGCGACAGAGTTGCATCGAGATCCATTTGGGCGACTTCCTCCGCCAGCGCGCGCGCGTCCGCCGTGCCGCCGAGGATCAGAAGTCTGGTCATCCCGCTTCGGTGTCCGCGAGGATCCGACCGTCGCGGCCAACGATCAGCACGTTGGCGTCAACAGGTGCATCGCGGAGTGTCGTTTGCACGGTAGCGAGGGCATCTCGGGCAATTGCCGAGGCAAGGACTGACCCGCCGGTTTGGAACGCTTCAAGTGCTGTGTTTGCCGTCGGGCTTGGGTCGGCTCCGCACTGCTCCGCCGTCCTGGCAAGCTGGGCGAAATCTACCTGCGAGCGCCCGGAATGAAGATCGAGCGCGCCTTGCGCCAGTTTGGTGATCTTTCCCGGCCCTCCCGCGATGGTCAGCCTGGCGACAGGATGGGTGCGCAGATACTTCAGGAGACCGCCAGCAAAGTCGCCCATGTCCAGGCAGGCGATTTCGGGCAGATCGTAAAGCGTGCGCGCTGTGCCCTCGGAGGTGGCACCGGTCGCGCCAAGGACATGTGGCAAGTTCGATGCCCGGGCGACGTCAATTCCGCGATGGATCGAGGCGATCCAGGCCGCGCATGAGAACGGGCGCACGATGCCGGTGGTTCCCAGGATCGACAGACCGCCCGCGATCCCGAGGCGTGGGTTCCAGGTCTTGGCGGCGAGGTCCTCCCCGCCGGGGATCGAGATCGTGACGTCGAAATCCGCTGGAACTCCAGCATTGTGGGCGACCTCACGCAAGACGCCCGAGATCATTTCTCGTGGGACGGGGTTGATCGCTGGCTCGCCCGGCGGGATCGGAAGCCCGGGCTTTGTTACCGTCCCGACGCCGGGGCCCGCGTGGAATCGAACCCCATGGCCTTGTGGTCCACGCGAAACGCGTGTGCGGATCAGTGCTTGATGGGTCACATCAGGATCATCACCGGCATCCTTGCGGATCGTTGCCTCGGCCCACTCCGACCCGGTGGACATCTCGTCGATCGCGAAGACCGGCTGTTCCCCGCGCGGGAGGGTGATTTGAACACAATCGAGGGTCGGTTGGCCGAGCAAAACCTGCGCTGCTGCTTTCGCGCCTGCGGTGGCACACGCGCCGGTCGTCCAGCCAGAACGAAGTTTTGGAGCATCCTTCGACATCAGCCCAGCCTAGGCGTCGGAAAGGTGGCGGGAAAGCCGGAATTCCTGTCGCAGATATTCTTCGCAAATGCGAAAGATCCGCATATACCGGAAGCATGACGATGGATGGTTTCATACCGGATTACGAGTGGCCTGAGTTGCTGCCTGGTTGGGTGTGGCTTGTAGGCGCCGGGCCTGGCGATCCGGGATTGCTGACGTTGAACGGCCTCAACGCGTTAAGGCAAGCGGATATCGTCATCTACGATGCTTTGGTTGATGCGCGCATGCTCGACTGGGTTCGGCCCGGGACGGAGATCGAGTATGCCGGAAAGCGCGGCGGCAAACCCTCTCCGAAACAGCGGGACATATCACTTCGGCTGGTTGACCTGGCGCGCGAGGGCAAACGCGTGCTGCGGTTGAAGGGCGGTGATCCGTTCGTCTTTGGACGCGGCGGAGAAGAAGCTCAGACGCTGGTGTCAGCGGGTATTCCGATTCGCATCGTTCCTGGCATTTCGGCGGGAATTGGCGGCCTGGCCTATGCCGGGATCCCGGTAACGCACCGCGACGCGAACCAGGCTGTAACCTTCCTGACGGGACACGATCAGACAGGTGACGCGCCCGGGGCGATCGACTGGGAGGCTTTGGCGACCTCGTCGCCCGTGATTGTCTGCTACATGGCCATGAAAACGCTGCCGAAGATCAGTGCGGCACTGATCCGGGGCGGACGCTCGCCCTCGGAACCTGTTGCGATTGTCTGCAACGCTACGCTTCCGGATATGACTGTGCTTGAGACAACGCTTGAGGCGGCGAACGCAGATGCCGAGGCTGCATGCCTGGAACCACCCGCGATCGTCTGCATCGGCGAGGTCGTGAGAATGCGCCAAGCGCTGGATTGGATGGGTCAAATGGCGGGTGACGCGCCAAGGAACCTGGATCCGCTGGGCGTCCGCAAGTTGACGGAGACCGGCTAACGCCGGTCATGCCTTCTTTGGACAAGGCCACCACCGCCCCCACCCACCCACCCGTCGGTGGTGGCCTTGTGATTTCGGCACCCTCGTCGGGGCAGGGAAAAACCTCGATGACGCTGGGTTTGTTGCGGGCCTACAAGCGGTCGGGCGTTTCGGTTTCTTCGGCAAAATCTGGTCCTGACTACATCGATCCGGCCTTTCATGCCGCAGCCACCGGTCGTCCATGTTGGACGCTGGATGGGTGGGCGATGAGTGATGCGACCTTACAGATGCGTACGCGTAATGGACGCGCAGAACTGCTTGTCGTGGAAGGCGCTATGGGACTGTTCGACGGCCCGGTCGGGGCGGATAGCGCTTCGACGATGGTGCGCGGATCAACGGCACAGGTAGCGCACGTTCTTGGTCTGCCAGTGTTGCTCGTCCTGGATGCGCGTCGGATGGGTCAGAGCGCGGGCGCGGTCATCGCCGGTCTGGCGCGGTGGACCGATGAGTTCAAGATCGCGGGCGTGATATTGAACCGTGTCGCAAGTGTGCGGCATGAAGCGATGGTACGTCCAGCGGTCGAACACATCTGTCCTGTTTATGGAGTCTTGCCGGAGGACAGGCGTCTCGCGCTGCCGTCACGCCATCTTGGGTTGGTTCAAGCCTCCGAAATGCCGGAGTTGGAGACTTTTCTGGATGGTGCTGCGACCGTTGTGTCCGAGCACGTCGATCTTGATGAGGTTCGCGACGTTGCGCGTCCGGCAAACTCTGCGCAGGGTGGCGTTTCACTCTCGCCGATTGGACAGCGCATCGCGGTTGCCCGGGATGTTGCGTTTGCGTTCATCTATCCGCATCTGGTTGAGGATTGGCGTTCGGCTGGTGCGGAGATCTCCTTTTTCTCGCCGCTGGCGGATGAGGCGCCCGACAGCGACTGTGACGCAGTTTTTCTGCCTGGTGGATATCCTGAATTGCACGCGGGATTGCTTGCGCAAAACACTCGATTTATGTCCGGGCTTGCGCAGGCGGCGTCCAGAGGCGCTTTGATCTATGGCGAGTGTGGCGGGTTCATGGTGCTCGGAGACGGGCTGGTCGACTCGGATGGTGTCCGCCATGCGATGGCTGGTTTGCTGCGTCTCGAGACAAGTTTTGCCGACCGTTCACGTCACCTGGGCTACCGGTTGCTGGAACCGCTTGCCGGACCTTGGACACATCCCTTGGCGGCGCATGAATTCCATTACTCAACGATTTTGCGCGCAGAGGGAGATCCGCTGTTTCGGGCCAAAGACAGTGCTGGCGTAGCGCTGCCCAAGATTGGCCTGGTCCGGGGCAACGTTATGGGATCCTATGCCCACATCATTGCACCGGCTCCGACCCCGGCCTTCTGATACCGCTACGCTGACTTGCGTTTCGGGCGCAGAATGTGTGGATGTGCGCCGTCATAAAGAGCGCTGTCGCGGAAATCCGAATCGGACAACGCGGGACCCAGCAGGATCAGCGCCGTCCGCGTGATCTTGGCTTCGCGCACCCGGTCACGGATCGTCGCCAGCGTTCCATGAATGAACGTCTGGTCGGGCCAGCCGACACGGTAAGCGACAATCACCGGACAGTCCGCCCCGTAATAGGGCGTCAGACGCCGTTCAATCTCGAGCAAATTGCGAATGGAGAGGTGGATCGCCAGCGTTGCACCTGTGCGGCCCAGGGTATCGAGATCCTCGCCCGGCGGCATTGCGCTGGACTTCATGGCGGTGCGGGTCAGGATCACGGTCTGTGCGACTTCCGGAACCGTCAGCTCGGTGCCCAGCGCCGCTGCTGCTGCGGCGTAGGCCGAAACTCCGGGGGTGATTTCATACGGAATGCCCAATGCCTTGAGGCGCCGGATCTGCTCGGCGATTGCGCCGTACAGGGACGGGTCCCCGGAATGCACCCGGGCGATATCCTTGCCGGACGCGTGCGCTGCTTCGATCTCGGCGATGATTTCGTCCAGTGTCATCGGTGCCGTGTCCAGCACGTGCGCGTCCGATGGCGCAGTTGCAACGACCGCTTCGGGAACCAGCGATCCAGCATAAAGGCAGACCGGGCAGGAGGCGATCAATCGCTGGCCGCGCACCGTGATCAGTTCCGGGTCACCCGGACCGGCGCCGATGAAATGAACCGTCATGATGCAGCCTTTGCAGGATGTTTGGCGGCGTAGCCGCGCGGCGTGAACACGCGCGGGCGCCCACCGACGGAGACCGTCCTCGACTGCGAGGATCCGACGAGCACCACTGTCATCATGTCAACCTGATCGACATGAACCTCGGCCAACGGCACGATGTTAATTTCTTCGTCCGGGCGACCAAGGCTGCGCGCGAGTATCACGGGGGTGCTGTCTGGGCGATGGCCTCTGAGCACCTCGATCGCCTCCGGGAAGAGGGCGCGGCGGCGCAGTGAGACCGGATTGTAGAAGGCAATCACGAAGTCGCCTTCTGCGGCGGCGCGAACCCGGCGGCGGATATCCTCGGTCGGTGTCAGGAGGTTCGACAACGAGATTGCACAGAAATCGTGCCCCAGCGGAGCGCCAATCCGAGCCGCCGCAGCCTGAAGGGCCGATATGCCGGGAGCCGTGACGACGTCGACCCTGCGCGCGGCGTCCGTGACGCCATTCTCCGTGCGCGCCATAAGTTCGTAGACGAGAGCGCCCATGGCATAAATTCCGGCATCACCTGAACAGATCAGCGCGATGTCGCGACCCTTCGCGGCTTCTTCGAGCGCATAGCGGCAGCGATCTTCTTCGCCACCCAATGGGAAGTCGGCACGGGATTTGTTGCGCGCCAATGGGCCCAGCAGGTCGATGTAGAAACCATAACCGACCAGCTCATCTGCTTGTGCGATCAGCCGCGATGCCTCGGGTGTGCGCCAATCGGCGCGACCCGGGCCAATCCCGATCAGGCTGACCATGCCGCGCTTGCGGCCTTCCAGTTCCATGATTGGCTTGGGGGAAAGCGCTACGGCGCAGGTCGCATTCGCGGATTTCTGTTTTTCGACGATCAGATCGGCTTCTGGACCCGCAGCCGCCAGCGCCGCGGCTTCGGCGACACCGTGGCATCCAACCTCGGCGAAGACGATATCCGACGGGTTCGCAAGACGCGGTGTTTCCTGTTCGAGACGGTCAGACCCAAACACCCGGAACGGCACATTCATACGGGATGCAAGATCCAGCATCGCAGCTTCATCGGCCTTCAGATCGAGCGAGAAAATCCCGGCGATTGCCTCGATTGGCAGCCCGGCGGAGCGCAGGGTCGCATGAACCAACTGGCCGAGTTCCTCTGACGTGCAGTTGCGCGCGCAGCCGACGCCCAGGGCAATGTCGGTTGGTTCATACCCGATCTGGCGGTCCGGCGCAGGTTGCCCATCCGGATCGATTGCGAACAGGGTTGCCCCGGCGCGCCCCAGGGTATTGGTCGCCTCTGGATCGAACGTGATGTTCGGCATCGCCTTCAATGGCTCGAAATACGCGCAGCGCCCAGCCAGATGCATTGGCTCGCCCGCGATCAGCGCTGCCGTGACAGCACCAAGAGCCTTTGGGTTGCGGATGCGCCAGCCCGGGGGCGGTGCGTCGAGAGCCATGTTCAGCGTCAGATCGCTTGCGGTTGTGATTGCAGGAACGATCTCAAGAGCCTCTGCAATGCGCAGCGCCAGATCGTTTGCGCCGTGATGGCCGCCCAACAGCGGCACGACGGCAGAGCCATCCTCGGCCACGGCCAGGATCGGGGGCTCTGTCAGTTTGTCAGACAGCAAGGGCGCGACGGCACGGATGAGGATCCCTGCCGCGCAGATCCCGATGATCGGGGTGCCGGATGCAAAAAGCGTCGCGATGTGAGCCATCGTCTCGTCAAATGTGACCGATGCGTGCGTGCGCCCGACGCGCCCGTGCACGTCGGCGCCGATCACGGGCGCCAGCCGGGTGGCGAGCGCTGCGCCACCTGCCGTCAGACACAGGATTACGGGGTCTGGGCGAGCCACGGGTCGGTTCCTTTGTTGATCAGGATCATCGAGAAGTACGGTGCCTTGTCCGGCGCGTCCGCCAGGGTCATGCTGCGCTGGTTCGGCAGTGACGCGCGTTCAATGTAACGTGCCCGGTCCAGCAGGCCCATGCGTTCAACCAGTGCGCGCAAACGCGACAGATGACGGCCGACCTTCATGATGGCGACAGCTTCCGAGGCCGCAACCCGTGCTTCGAGATCGACATCCGGCAGCGGACCCGGCAGCACCGTCAGGACATCGTTGCGCGCCACCAAGGGACGTTGCATTGCGGCGGTGCATCCCGCCAGCGAGGAGACACCGGGCACGATTTCAACCTCGAAGGCTTCGGAGAGCCGCGCGAACAGATACATGAACGAGCCGTAGAAGAACGGGTCGCCCTCGCAAAGCACGAGCACGTCGATTCCGTCACGCAAATGCGCCGCGATCTGTTCGGCGGCTGTGGCATAAACCTCCTGCGCTGGAAAGCGCTCGGTCCGCATCGGCACAATCATCGGAATTTCGATCGCGTCTGCCGGGATTGAGGCGGCAGCAATCGAGCGGGCGAAGCTTTCTCCGCTGTCGGGTGCCGGGTAGGCGATCACCCGTGCACCGATGATCAGTCGATGCGCTTTCAGCGTCATGAGTTCGGGATCGCCAGGGCCGAGGCCGATGCCGTAGAGCTTGCCCGTCATGTCTGCAAAGCCCATTGGGTCACGGTCATGGCCGGACGCCAGCCAGTCAAACGTCCGACGGGAGAGGCTGATTCCACCGCAATGCGGGTTAGATCGCCGCCGCGTTTCGCAAAGGCCTCCCGCAGGATCGCCTCGCTTTCCAGTGTTACGGCATTTGCGACGAGCCGCCCGGACTTGGGAAGCTTCTCGACACAGAATGCGATCAGATCAGGTGACAGGCCGCCACCGATGAAGATGGCGTTCGGCCGCCGCAGATCCGGTTTCGTCCCGTCCGGGGCTTTCAGTTTCTCCAAGACATCGACCGCGCACCCCTCGATCAGATCCAGACGCGGTGTCCCGAGGATTTCGGCATTGTGCCGCGCCATCGCAAGCCGTTCTGGGTGCGGGTCGATCCCGAGTGCCGTGGCATCGCGTCCGGCCCGCATCCACTCGATTGCGACAGATCCGCAACCGGTGCCGATGTCCCACAGAACCTCGCCGCGCGCCGGCATAAGGCGCGACAGCGTGACGGCTCTGACAGCGCGCTTGGTCAACATCCCGTCGTGGCGGAAGGCATCATCGGGCAGTCCGGGGACGCGGGTCAGCAGTCCTTCCGGGTGGCCGACACAGTCGACAGCGAGCGTGTTGAAAGCAGGGAGGTCTTGAGCGGGGTCTTGCGCCGCCCAATCGCTTGCATGCGCGGTGTGGCGCGATTCCCGCGCGCTGCCAAGCGCACCGAACACGGTCATTTTTGATCCGCCAAACCCACGTGCCGCCAGCAAACGCGCGACCTGTCCCGGGGTCTCGGCCCCTGCGGTCAGGATGATCAGGCGTGCACCGGGCCAGAAATATGGAATGACCTGTTCGGCTGGGCGTCCGTGCGCGGTCAACGTCTCGACGTCGGCCAGTGACCAGCCCATGCGCGCAGCAGCCCATTGAAAAGCCGAGAGCTGCGGGAAGAAACGTATTTCGTGAGGTGGGACCGCTTGTGCGATCCGGGCACCGACCGAATACCAAAGCGGGTCCCCGGTCGCGAGGACCACCAGGCGCTGGCCCTTCCGCGCTGTGATCTGTTCTATCAGGGCATCGAACGGGTGAGGCCATTTCAGGCGTTCTGCCATGACCGTCTCGGACAAGGCGTGGTGGCGTTCGCCACCGATGATGAGCTCGGCACTCTCCAGCGATTGCCGTGCGGCGGTTGACAGACCCGCCATGCCGTCCTCGCCGATGCCAATGATGTCGAGCCACGGGGTCATCTTCGCATCCTGGTCATGCCGGTGTCGTCAGGCCAGCGGCCAGCGCGTTCACAGCCGCCGCCGCCATCGCAGAGCCGCCCTTGCGCCCACGCAGTGTCGCAAAGGCGCACCCGCGCGGGTTCGATGCAAGCTCAGCCTTCGACTCGGCAGCGCCGACGAAGCCCACGGGAAAGCCCAGGATCGCGGCGGGTTTGGGCCAGCCGTCATCGAGCAACTCGAGCAGATGAAACAGAGCCGTCGGCGCGTTGCCGATGGTGACGATGGCGCCCTCCAGCTTGTCCCTCCACAGATGAACGGCAGCAGCGGAGCGGGTGTTGCCGATGTCGAGAGAGATGTCGCGTGTCTGCGGGTCGTTCAGCGTGCAGATGACACGGTTGGATGCTGGAAGACTGCTGGCGATCACCATGTCGGCGACCGCCTGCGTATCGCAAAGTACCGGCGATCCCGCCTTGAACGCCGCTTCGGCCTGCGCGGCGAGATCGCTGGACCACGCGAGGCGCGCCGTAATCTCGGGCATTCCACAGGCATGGACCAACCGGATCGCCAATGGGTGCAATGCTTCGGGGACGTGATGCAGCGCTGCCTCTTTTCGGACTGTCTCGAAGGACTGTCGGTAGATCTCTGCCGGGCTGCGCTCGTAGCGCAGGGCAGGGCGCCGGGCCGGTGCCGCACCAGGCAAGGCCGTGCCAACAGGGCGGACCTTTGGGGCCTCGAGGCCCAGGATCCAGGCCTCTTCCGTGGCGATCGAGCGACGTTCATCGGCGGTGGCATCGGGGGGTCCGGCGAACAGCGGGCCGAGTGCTCCGTCGCGATCAAGCCCGCGCAACCATTCGGCGACAGCCCGAACCTGGCCCGCGTCCTTGATCTTTTCCGAGGGGTCCGGCGGGATCAGAGAAGGATAGATCTCGGCGAAGGTGATCGGCTTGGTGGGCGCGTTGAGACCGGTCTCGAACGGCCAGATTTCAGAATGGGATGCGAGCTCAGGATCGTCGCGCAATGCGAGCACAGCGGGGATGCCGGTCAGCACCTGTGATCCGACGGAGCCGGTGGTGTAGAGCTTCCACACCGGTTGTGCGGATCTCTGCCGGTCCTCGACCAAGCGCCGCTCCGGTGGGTGCCGCAGACCGGTCCGTGCACGGGCGCGTGTCGGGATCGCCGGGAAATCCCAGCTTTCGGGACGCCCCCAGAACGGGCCGATGCCGGGGTAGAGATCGTTTATCGCGCTCGCAACCTCGAACCGGTTGTTCGCGTTGTCGGTTCCGTCCTTGAGCCGCGCGCTCAGCCAGCGCCACAAGACGAGCGCGTCCGCCTTACCGGTCACGTGCTTCGCGACGCCCTTGGGATAGCCGAAGGGGAAGTCGAAGCCGACCAGCAAGCGCCGCCCGGCCGCAATCGCTTCGGCACAGATCTGGTGCAACCGGGCACGGGCGTTGAACCGGGTCGGGATGTTCTCGACCGTGATCTCTGCGCCTGGGTGGGCAATTCCCAGCCAGATACTGTCCTTGCCACGCGCCGGCTTCGACGCCGCGGACCAATCGACCATCACGTAGCTGTCAAAGAGCGGCTGGGTCACCCGCCACTCTTCATGTGTTTGCGCACGCTTTCCGGCCCCAGCGGGTGATCTGCATGCGGGTAGGGCGCATGATGGTGGTGATGGTCATGGTCATGGCTGTGATCGTGTTCGCCGTGGTGATGATGGTGGTGGGTATGCCCTGCCACCAGACGGCACGCCCCCGTGCAGAACGAGGCGCACAACGTACAATCGGCGACGTTCGATCCGGGGGCCGAGGCGCCCTGGCCCTCGACATGGTGATGGTGGCTTTCCTGAACCGCCCCGACCTCGGCCTCGAAACCGAGCACCTCGGTCCGGTACTTGCAGAGCACGCAGGTCGGCGGCGGCACCGCGGCCATTGCGGGATGCGCTGCGGCCCGCTCGGCGATCGAGACATTGCGATGTCCGCCATCGCCTGTTGCCAGCGTCTGTTCCCGGAACGGACAGATCCCGCAATTGGGCGGCGGGTTGTCGCCGAGCTGTTCGGTCACACGCGCGGCAAAGGTTTCGATCACCTTGACATGGTCATTCAGATAACCCGCCTTCAAGAACTGAATATCCGGGTGGCTTGCCGCCACCTGATCGGTGAAGCCGTAGATCCGGTCAATCAGGATACCGGTGAACAGAAAATAGGGGAAAACGATGATCCGCTTGAAGCCCAGAAGTGCCGCTTTCTCCAGGCACGGCTCGACGAGTGGAAAGGTGACGCCGGAGTACCCGGTTTCGGCCCAACCGAAGCCAAACCCTTCCCAAAGCATCCGCGTGATCTTCGAGACATTGGAATTGGCGTCCGGGTCCGAGGCACCGCGTCCGATCACAACCAGGCAGGTCTGGTGCAGCGGAACCGCGCCATGTTCGGCGTTGGCAGCATCAACGGCATTGCGCACACGGTCAGCGGCCGCAGCGATCATCTTCGGATCGACACCGAGTTCGCGGCCGTACCGTACTTCGATCCCGTGGTTTGCGGCATAGGTGTTCAGCACAGTGGGAATGTCGTTCTTCGAGTGCATGGCCGCGAACAGCATCCCCGGCACTGCGAGGATTTGGTTGCATCCCTGCTCCCGCAAGGCATCCAGCCCATCACGGATCACAGGGTTGGCAAACTCAAGGTATCCGTACTCGACCGGCCAGTCCGGAAACAGGGTGCGTAGACGCTCTGCGACCACCGCGAACTCGTCCACGGCGGCCTGGCTGCGGGAGCCATGGCCGCAAACCATGACTCCGGTCTTTGTCATACGCGGCGGCCCGCAAGGTAGAGGCCGACGACGATCGCGGCAGCAATGACAACGGCCAGGATCTCGCCATGGGCGTGACCTGCCACCGGCGCGATATGTCCTCCATGCGCGGCTGCCGTACCGGCTGCGGCGATCAGCGAAAGGGCGGTGAGTGTGGTCTTCATGTCGGCCTCCTTGCCTGATTGCGCGCACGGGCAAGGGCCGGCCAAGAGCCGGTCTGAACACCTCCGCGCTTGATCCCCTGATTGGGTCGACCGCCTGCGGATCCGCTCAGCTCCCATACGGGTGCGCTGTTCATGAAGATCCTATACGGCAGGAAAGATGCCGCCTTCAATCGCAAATTCGCCGGAAAACGGGGCAGACACGACTCGCATCCGGCAGTATGCGATTGATGCCAAGACCAACGGGACGACGAATGACGACCACGATTTATGTCTGCGACACATGCAGTTACGCACCGGGCCAGAAGACCGGGCCCGACAATGAAACCGGCGGCGAGATCCTTGCGCGGCTGGTCGAGAATGCCGCAGCCAACAAGACGGAGATCGAGGTGCGCCGCCAGTCCTGTCTGATGGGGTGCGATCGTCACTGCAATACGGCGATCACGGCGCCGGGCAAGCTGACCTATGTGCTCGGCATGTTCAAACCGGGCGCGGAATCAGCCGAAGCCATCGTCGAATATGCCGGGAAACATGCCGACAGTGAAACGGGCCGCGTGCCGTTCAAGCAATGGCCGCAGGGCGTGAAGGGACATTTCGTGGCGCGCATCCCGGCGCTGGGCGGTGACGGAGATGCTTGAGAGCCTGAGCATCCCGGGGATCGATCCCGAGCTCGGCAAGCAGGTCCAGAACGCGATCGACACAAAAACCAAACCGCCGGGATCACTGGGACGGATGGAACGCCTAGCGCTGCAGATGGCGCTGGCCCAGAACACGCCGTCGCCCAGCGCTGATCCGGCACATCTGTTGATTTTCGCCGGAGATCACGGGCTTGTCGGAGACGGCGTATCAGCGTGGCCGCAGGAGGTCACTGCCCAGATGGTGCAGAACTTTCTGGGCGGCGGCGCGGCGGCAAATGTGTTCGCACGGACCAATCAAGTCGACCTGTCCGTGTTCGATGCGGGCGTGGCCGGTGATCTGGCGGATCATCCATCGCTGACACGGGTAGGCATTCGCAAGGGAACGCGGAGTGCTTTGCGCGGTGATGCGCTGACGGCAGAGGAAGTTGCACAGGCCTTGAGTTTCGGGGTAGCCGGCGCGGACGCGGCGATCGACGGCGGTGCACGCGTTATCGCATTGGGCGAGATGGGCATTGGCAACACCTCCTCAGCGAGCCTTTTGGCCCATGCGGTCGATGGCATCGACCTGAGCGTGTTGGCGGGACCCGGCGCGGGCCTGGACGCGCAGGGCGTCGCGCGGAAGCTTGCGATCCTGGAGGATTGCGCTGCGCGTCGATCCGGAAGACTGGACCCTCTTGACGCACTTGCGGCATTCGGCGGGCTCGAGATCTGCGCGATGGCGGGTGCTGCGATCGGTGCTGCGGCGCGCCGCGCGATTGTCCTGGTAGACGGCTTCATCGCGTCGGCGTCCGCATTGATCGTTTTGCGTGCACGACCCGAGATCCGCCCGTTCATCTGTTTCGCCCATCGTTCGCACGAGCCTGGTCACCGGGTTATTCTTGAGAGCCTCGACGCCGATCCCTTGCTGGACCTCGAGCTTCGCTTGGGCGAAGGTACCGGCGCGCTTCTGGCCGTGCCGCTCTTGCGGGCGTCCTGCGCGATGCTGGCCGAGATGGCGACCTTCGAGAGCGCAGGCGTGTCGGAAAAGGACTGACGCATGATCGCGCGTGAAATTGGACACTTCCTGGTCGGCGTGATGTTTCTAACCCGCTTGCCGGTTCCTTCCGAGCTGCACCACGTCGAAGGACGCTTGGCCCGGGCGGCCCGGTACTTTCCGTTGGTCGGCATCCTGGTGGGGCTGATCACCGGCGGCGTCTTTCTTCTGACCATGCAGGTTCTCGATCCCTACCTGGCGGCAGCCTGTGCCGTGACGGTCGGGATGCTGATAACCGGTGCATTGCACGAGGATGGCCTGGCCGACACGGCAGACGGGCTGGGCGGCGGGCAGACGCGTGAACATGCGCTCGAGATTATGCGGGACAGCCGTCTCGGGACCTATGGCGCCTGTGCGCTGTTTGCGTCGATCGGGTTTCGCGTACTGGCCCTGGGCGTTCTCGACCCGGCTGAGGGGTTTCTGGCGTTGGTGATCGCGCATACCGTAAGCCGTGCACTGATCCCGACAGTGCTGGTGTCCGGCGCCTATGCGCGGACGCGCGGGCTGGCGAGTTCCGTTGCCGAAGGCGTTGGGACCGTTGAGATCGCCTTCGCGATCATCACGGCCTTCGTGGTGTCGATGATCGGTGGCTATGTGGCCGGTTTGGCCAGTTGCGCTGCCGCCGTGGTGTGTGGCGGGATCATGCTTGCGATCCTGATGCGCCGGCTGGGCGGCTATACGGGGGACGGGCTCGGCGCCGTGCAACAGGTCGGTGAGATCGCGGTTCTCGTTGTTCTCTCCGGGCTTTGGCTATGATCTTCCTGCGCCATCCCGAGACCGAGGCACCGGAGGGCCTATGTTACGGTCGCTTGGACGTCGGCCTGGGGCGACGGGCACCTGATCAGATCGCAAAGGCCTTGTCGGCCGTTCACGGGTGCAACGAGATCATCAGCAGTCCGGCGCGGCGCTGCAGGATCCTCGCGGACCGGTTCGCGGATCGCCAGGGTTCATCGGTTTGCCTGGATGTTAGGTTGTTGGAGTACAACTTCGGTGCGTGGGAGGGACGACGCTGGCCGGATATTCCGCGGGCGGAGAGTGATGTCTGGCTTCGCGATCTCTGGGCCAACCGTCCGCCTGGCGGCGAGGCCTATTCCGAGCAACACGCAAGGGTGGCCCAGGCGTTGCGAGAGATCCCTGAGACAGCGGTCGTTATCTGTCATGCCGGCGTCATCCGCGCGGCGCGTATGATCGTTCTTGGCGAGAGTTTCGATCAGGTCTTTGCCCAGCAGATCCCGTTTTGCGAGCCGGTCAACCTGCAACGCATGGCGGCCTGATGCCTCGAACCACGCTTGTCCTTGGCGGTGCCAGATCGGGAAAATCCGCGCGTGCGCTCGCCTTGGCGGTCGCCGCGCCGAAGACATTCGTGGCGACCGCGGAAGCGATCGACGGTGAGATGTCCGAGCGCATCGCGTTGCATCAGGCGGAACGCGGTGCGGATTGGTCGCTGATCGAAGCCCCTTTGGATATCGTATCCGCCGTCGAGAGTCACAGCCATGGAACACTGCTGATCGACTGCCTGACGATCTGGCTGAACAATCTGATGTATCACGACCGTGACGTCGCGGTTGAAACCGGGCGCCTGATCAATGCACTGAAAGCGGCTTCAGCCCCTATGGTTCTGGTGTCGAACGAGGTGGGGTTGTCGATCGCGCCTGAGAACGCCTTGGCCCGCCGGTTCCGGGATGCGCAGGGGCGCCTCAATCAGCAGGTCGCTGCAGTCGTGGACCGTGTCGAATTCATCGCCGCAGGTCTGCCGATGGTTCTGAAGGGATGACCCGGACGCCAGCCGTGATGTTGCAGGGGACCGGCTCGAACGTCGGCAAGTCGATGCTGGTCGCCGGGATCGCGCGAGCGCTGACGCTGCGGGGGCTCAAAGTGCGCCCGTTCAAGCCTCAGAACATGTCGAACAACGCGGCCGTAACGGTCGACAGCGGAGAGATCGGCCGCGCACAGGCCCTCCAGGCGCGCGCCTGCGGGGCGGACCCGATCACCGACATGAACCCGGTTCTGTTGAAGCCGGAGTCGGAGAGAGGCGCTCAGGTCATCCTTCAGGGACAGCGTTTGACCACGGTGAAGGCCCGCGCTTACGCCGCCCTGAAGCCGCGCCTGATGGAGGGTGTGATCGAAAGCTATAATCGGCTTGCAGCACAGGCTGACGTCGTCCTGATCGAAGGGGCGGGGAGCCCTGCCGAGATCAATTTGCGGGCGGGCGACATCGCGAACATGGGCTTCGCCGAGGCGGCGGATGTCCCCGTGGTCTTGGCCGGTTGCATCGACCGGGGAGGTGTGATTGCACAGATCGTCGGCACCCATACGGTCTTGCCCGACGCAGATCGAAACCGCGTAAAAGCGTTCCTGGTCAATAAGTTCCGCGGTGATCCAACACTCTTCGATGACGGGTATGAAGCGATCGTGCACGGCACTGGCTGGTGTGGCCTTGGCGTTGTCCCATGGTTCGCCGATGCACACAAACTGCCTGCCGAGGATGCCGCCGATATCCGTCCGAATACTGAGGGCAGAGACGTCAAGATCGTTTGTCCGATGCTTGCGCGCATTGCCAATTTCGACGATCTGGATCCTTTGAAGCAGGCGCCGAGTGTCTCGGTCGAGATGATCCCACCGGGCCGTCCTCTGCCGGGCGATGCGGATATCGTGATCCTGCCCGGATCGAAATCGACAGTCGGAGATCTGGCCTTTCTGCGTGCTCAAGGCTGGGACATTGACCTGCACGCCCATGTCCGGCGCGGCGGGCGCGTGCTTGGGATTTGCGGCGGATATCAGATGCTTGGGCAGGAGATCTCCGATCCTTGCGGTATCGAAGGACCGCCCGGCACAACACCGGGACTTGGCCTGTTGGGTGTGGTCACAGAGATGGTGCCGGACAAGACGCTGACACGCGTCACTGGGACGGATCTGGCTACTCGGGAAACGATCGAGGGGTACGAGATCCACATCGGTCGAACCACTGGCCCAGACACGGAGCGGCCGGTCGTCGACATCAACGGCAGACCTCAAGGCGCACAATCGGCAAGCGGCCAGATCCAGGGCGTCTACCTGCATGGTCTCTTTACGTCAGACAGCTTCCGCAGCGCGTGGCTTCGGAACCTCGGCGCCAGATCGCCCGAACTCGCCTATGAGCAGGCTGTTGATACAACGCTTGATGCGTTGGCCGAGCATCTAGAACAACACCTGAATATCGACGGGGTGCTGGACATCGCCCATGGCCGCTGATTGCATCGCGGCGCACCGAATCGGGGATTTCTGATGTCTTTCACGCCTTTGCGCGGCGTCGTCGCGCCGAACCTGACTCCGTTCAACGAGGATCTGACGATCGCCGAGGAGCTGTATCTCGATCATGCGGCTTGGCTGATTGACCAGGGTTGCGTGGGCCTCGCGCCGTTCGGCACGACCGGTGAAGCGCTGTCGATAGGGGTCGAGGAACGGCTGGAACTGCTGGAGAAGCTGTGCCTTCGGGTCGATCCGGCCAAGATCATCCCCGGCACCGGGCTGACCAGCCTGCCGGACACCGTGAAGCTGACCCGCCACGCGGTCGACATGGGGTGCGCGGGTGCGATGACCTTGCCGCCATTCTATTACAAGGGCGTCTCGGACGATGGATTATTCAATTATTTCAGTTGGTTGATCGAGGCTGTTAATCGCCCGGCGCTGAAGATCTATCTTTATCACATCCCTCAGGTTTCGGGTGTTGCCATCCCGCCCTCCGTGTCCGCCCGCCTGTTCGCGGCGTTCCCGGACATCATCGTTGGCATCAAGGATTCGAGCGGTGTTTGGGAGAACACCGAAAAGCTGTTGGCGATCAAAGACTTCGTCGTCTACCCGGCACAGGAAAGCACGTTGATCGAAGGCCACGCACTCGGCGCTGTGGGTTGTATCTCGGCCACGGCAAACCTGAACCCGGCCGCCATTGCGAAGCTGATCGGAACGATCGAAGCTGGCGCGCCCGACATGGAACTGAATGATCAGGTGTGTGTCTTCCGCAAGCTTGTCGCGAGTGCCGGGCCAATCCCTGCGCAAAAGGCGCTGCTGCATCTGTGGACAGGTGACGACCATTGGGCGCGCCTGCGCCCACCGCTCGAGGCCATGCCCGATGTTGCCGCTTTGGCGGCTCAAGTCGACGCTCTGGAAGGGTATCAAAAGCCTGTCTGAGTAGAGGATTTCGCGCGTGACTTTCTTCCCGTAATTTTACGTTAACCGGATATCGGCCGCTACCAGCACAAGGATCGAGACGGTGACACTTCTGACCCCGACGGACCTGACCGGAGAGATCACCTGGCTCGGGCGCGTGCCCGTGGACCCGGAGAACATTCAGTCGGTGACCGTGCAATCGGTCGATGTCGGGTGGGAAGGTTTTGAAGGCGAGGAGCACTCTGGCCTGACCCGACCGGCCTGCGTCCGCGTCAAGAAACAGTATGCGCGCAATCTGGAGATCAGGAACACGCGGCAAATCTCGATCCTGTCCGAGGAAGAGATGACAGAGGTCGCCGCGCGGCTGGAGATCCCGCGGATCGACCCCCAGTGGGTGGGTGCCAACATG
The DNA here is from genome assembly GCA_038534135.1 of Pseudomonadota bacterium. Taxonomy (GTDB): domain Bacteria; phylum Pseudomonadota; class Alphaproteobacteria; order Rhodobacterales; family Rhodobacteraceae; genus Thermohalobaculum. The sequence continues at coordinate 22,845 of JBCAXJ010000023.1, forward strand.
GTGCTGAGGGGCATTCCAGATTTCACGCTGATCCCGCCATCGTCGCGGCTGATCTTCGAGAGCGGCGTTTCGTTGACGGTCGACACCGAGAACGCGCCCTGCAAGTACCCCGCCGAGCAGATCGAAGCCGTTCATCCGGGCCACGGCAAGGCGTTTCCGGCGAAGGCGCGGAACAAGCGCGGTGTGACGGCCTGGGTCGAGCGGATTGGCGCGCTGACCGTCGGCCAGACCTGCGTCCTGCACATTCCGCCTCAGCGGATCTATGCGCACGCTTGAGGCACTGCGTCTATCGGATCAGATTGACGTGTGATGTTCCGACAACGGTCCAGCATCGTGACGGACGCATCGCTGCCATGCATCAGACTGCATTGGAGGTTGCGCCGTGTTGGCGTATATCATGGGCATGACCACACGTGACCTGACAGACCGTTCGCAGCGCCATCCCGAAAAGGCGCACCGCCGGGACAATCCGAGCCCGGCCAAGCCGCCCTGGATTCGCGTGAAGGCGCCCACGTCGCAAGGGTTCCATGACACGTCGCGGGTGATCCGGGAACATCAGCTGTCGACCGTGTGTCAGGAGGCCGGGTGCCCCAATGTCGGCGAATGCTGGGCGCAGGGCCACGCAACCATGATGATCATGGGCGAGATCTGCACGCGCGGTTGCACCTTCTGCAATGTCGCCACCGGCAAGCCCGAGGCGCTGGACGTCTTCGAGCCCGGGCGGGTTGCGCAGGCGGTCGAGAAACTGGCCCTGAACCACGTCGTGATCACCTCGGTCGACCGCGACGATGTCGAGGATGGCGGGGCGGAGCACTTCGCCCAGACGATCCGGGCGATCCGGCGCAAGTGTCCTGGCACGACGATCGAGATCCTGACGCCCGATTTTCTGAAATGCGCGCCCGAGGTGCTGGAGGTCGTGGTCGCGGCGAAGCCCGATGTGTTCAATCACAACCTGGAAACCGTGCCCGGGCTTTACCCCGAGGTGCGGCCAGGGGCGCGGTACTTCCATTCTCTGCGACTGTTGCAGCAGGTGAAGGAACTGGATCCGTCGATGTTCACCAAGTCCGGGCTGATGGTCGGGCTTGGCGAAGAGCGCCAGCAGATCCATCAGGTGATGGACGACATGCGCGCGGCGGACATCGATTTTCTGACGATCGGGCAGTATCTGCAACCGTCTCCGAAGCATCACGCGGTCGATCGCTACGTGACGCCTGAAGAGTTCGAGGCCTATGAGAAGACGGCGTATGCCAAGGGCTTCCTCATGGTGTCCGCGACCCCATTGACGCGGTCGTCTTACCACGCGGGCGACGACTTCGCGCGTTTGAGGGCGGCCCGGCAGAAGAAACTCGCCCGCTGACGGGCGGATTCACGGCCTAAGAGAACCGATCAGATTGGATGGCGAATTTATTCGTCGGGTCCATTTATTATCCATTGTAAAATTTAAAATGAATTTTATGTGACGTCTCGTGAGAGCGTCCTGCAATTGCAGGAATCAACCCTAGGATGTTTTAAAGGACCCGACGGTCTCCGTCTCCTTTTGGGGTGAAAGGTCGAGACGTTTGCGAACCTTGAGAAAGAAAGGACTTACAAATGAACAGGAAAACACTCAGTTTCGGTGCGCTGACCGGTGCGCTCGTCCTTGTCGGCGGCGCGGTGCTGGCGGCGGACGGCGCGCATGGCTCCGTCGGTGATGAGGTGATCGCCGCACAGCGCGCGAAACTTGCATCCGTGACGCAGGGTGCCGGTTTTGGACCGCAGGCGCCGCGTGATATCGACAAGCTGGACGGGATGAACCCGCGAGCCTTCGAAGCGGCCCCCGCTTATACGGCGATGAACCTGTGCAACATCCACTTCCATGAGGGTGCCGAGCACAAGGGCGGCGACTTCACGAAGTTCGCGGGGAACGGCGATGGCGAGGGGTACGGGACCGGTTACCTGTATTCCGGGACACTGACCGAGGCCGAGTTGGCGCCCACCTCCTATGAGGTTGGAACGGGTAAGCACGGCAAGCTTGAACCCGGCGATACGATCGAGGTGCACTTCGTGCATACGACCGCGCAGGTGGTGCCGGGGCCGACGCTTGGGTCCTGCCTGAGCGAGGCAATCAAGAATCCGCAGCTCAGGGTCGAGGCTCAGGTCTATGTGCTTGTGAACGATGATTACGCAGCGGACTTCGGAGAGCACGCCAGGGTCGCAAAGGTGAACGGTTTCTATCAGGCAGCGGGCATTCCGTCAGATACGGGCGCTCCGATCCAGTATGCAGGGTCTACGACGGGCCCGGGCTATAATGAGAATGGCTCGCCGTTTCAGGTCTCGTGGAGCGTTCGTCCTGGTGTCGCGAAGCTCAGCATCAAGTCCGTGGCAGCCTGGCTTGAGGGCAACGTGTTCGACGAAGACCATGCCCACGGTGTGCGCAATCTGGTGACCAATCTCGATCTGCTCTCGAAGGCTGGTCAGTAACGCTGATCCGGTGTTCTGCTGCGTGGAGGCGCAGCTTCAGGCGAACCGGACCTTGCCGATATAGGGCAGGTTCCGGTTTCGCTGAGCGTAGTCGATCCCGTAGCCGACAACGAATTCGTCCGGGATCTCGAACCCGATCCAACGGGCGTGCACGCTGACTTCGCGGCGCGAGGGCTTGTTGAGCAGCGCACAGATCTCGATACGGGCAGGGTGCCGGGTCGCGAGGATCTCCATCACGTGATTCAGCGTGTGGCCAGTGTCGACGATGTCCTCGACCACGAGGACGTCGCGTCCCTCGATCTTCCCGCGCAGATCCTTGAGGATGCGGACCTCGCGCGAGCTTTCGGTGGAGTTTCCGTAGCTCGATGCCTCGATGAAGTCGATTTCGACGGGGACCGTCAGTTTCCGAACGAGGTCGGCAATGAAAATGAACGACCCACGCAGCATCCCGACGACCACCAGCTTTTCGGTGTCGGCGAAGGCTGTGTTGATCTGGGCGGCAAGATCGTCGATCCGTGCCCTGATATCGGCCTCACTGATCAGTGTGTCGACGTGATAGTCCGGCGTCATCCTGTCCCCTCCCAAGCGCGGCCACGAGACATTAACTGATCTGTGACACAAGACTATGGCTTGCATGGAACGGGGGTGACATGCCGACTCACGCCGAGACCCGGCAGATGCCGTACAGCGCGGACGAGATGTACGCTTTGATCGCGGACGTCCCGTCCTATCCGCAGTTTCTGCCGTGGTGTTCGGCCGCGCGGATTCGTGGGCGGCGTGAGGCTGACGCAGTCGAGATCGTGGACGCGGATCTGGTGATCTCGTTCAAGGTGTTCCGAGAGCGCTTCGGCAGCCGGGTGACGCTGTATCCCGAAGAGAACCGGATCGATGTCGAATACCTGGACGGGCCATTCAAATTCCTGAAGAACAACTGGACCTTCAAGCCGGTATCCGACACCGTATGTGAGGTCGACTTCTTTGTGGATTTCGAGTTCCGCTCGAAGACGTTGCAGGCAATCATCGGTGTCGTGTTCAACGAAGCGATGCGCCGGATCGTGCGCGCGTTCGAGCAACGGGCCGAGGTGCTGTACGGCAAGCGCGCCAACGTCGCTTAGTGGACTGGCTCAGACAGTTGGTGTCCGATCGCCGATTGCTCGAACGCGGACGCCTTAAGCAAGAAGTATTCGGGAAAACAATCTGTTGCTAGAGATTGTTGCCATCGGAACCGGTACTGTCTGAGATGCGGAAGCAGGATGCGTACGTTTCGGTCGAGCCACTAGCCCGTCGCCTCAAGGATCATTTCGAACGCTTGTAAGACCGAGGCGTGGCGCACTTCGGTCCGGCCGATCGCGCCGAACTCGATGCGCGCGTGCGCGGTCGCGTGGTCGGAGCGTGCACAGGCAAAGTGCACCAGACCCTCGGGCTTTGCGGCAGTGCCGCCACCGGGACCCGCGACGCCGGTGATCGCGACGGTGACGTGGGCGTTGCTGCGGGCGAGCGCGCCTTCGGCCATGGCGATGGCGACGGGCTCGCTGACGGCGCCGTGGGTCTCGATCATCTCGGCCGGGACGCCCAGCAGTTCGGATTTTGCAGCGTTCGAGTAGGTCACGAAGCCACGCTCGACCACCGAAGATGAACCCGGGATGTCCACGAGCGTCGCTGAGACGAGGCCGCCCGTGCAGCTTTCGGCGGTCGCAAGCATGAGGCCTTTTGCTTCGCAGGTCTGCAACACCTGCCGTGCGAGGGCGTGAAGATCGTTCCGGTCAGAACCAGCCATGCGAGATCCCTGCCGCTGTAAGGGTCACCAGGGCCGCCGCGATACCGGCGCCCACATCGTCCAGCATGATCCAGATCGCGCCGGGCCGGTCAAGCAGGCGGATCGGCCAAGGCTTCCAGATATCGAATAGCCGGAACAGGACGAACGCGCCGACGATGCCGGGCCACGGAAAAACGCTGGAGGGCAGACCCATCAGCCAGATGCCGATCGAGAGCGGCCAGAGTGCGATCATCTGGCCGACGATCTCGTCGATCACGATCTCGCCCGGATCGTCCGCGGCGGCGCACGGATCCTGTCTGATCGCCCAGGTGCCCAGGAAGAACAGGGCAACGGTCGCCGCGACGACCAAGGGGGCGTGGCCAAGCCAGTGCAATCCCCAGGTGATCGGGATGGCCACGAGCGAGCCCCAGGTTCCGGGTGCCCAGGGCAGGGTGCCCGTGCCGAAGACGGTGGTGATCGCGCGGGTCATGATGTAGGGAGTTCCAGCGACGCGACGGCGATGCAGCCCATGCCTTCCTCGCGCCCGACAAAACCCATGCGTTCCATGGTTGTGGCTTTGATCGAGATGCGTGTGGCGTCGATCTGCATGATCTCGGCGAGACGGGCGCGCATCGCCGGAGCATGTGGCAGGATCTTCGGTGCTTCGCAGAGCAGGGTGAGGTCGGTGTTGACGATCCGCCCGGCGCGCTGGCGCACCAGATCGGCGGCGTGCCTCAGGAAGACATGGCTTTCGGCCCCCTTCCACTGTGGGTCGGATGGCGGGAAATGGGTTCCGATATCGCCCTCGGCCAGCGCGCCATAGAGTGCATCCGCCAGCGCGTGCAAACCGACATCGGCGTCGGAATGGCCTTCGAGCCGGTGGGAATGCGGGATCCTGACACCGCAAAGCCAGACGGCGTCGCCTTCGGTGAAGCGGTGCACATCGAAGCCCTGACCGATGTGTGTTTCCATTGTACCTGTTCCTTCCGCATCAAGCACTGGGTCGGGTTGCGTGGCCGGGCCACCGCCTCCCCCACCCACCCGCCCGGAGGCGCTGGCCCGGCTGGCTTGCGCGGCGGCAACGATCTTTTCGGCGCGCTCGAGGTCCGGTTCGGTGGTGATCTTGAAATTTTCGGGCTCGCCCGGAAGCAGCCGAACGGTATGCCCGGCCCGGCGAAAGATCTCGGCATCGTCCAAGGCTGGTGGGCCATCCTGATTTGCGGCATCGCGATGTGCTGCGAGAATATCGGCGAAGGGAAACGCCTGGGGCGTCTGCGCCCGCCAAAGTCCTGCGCGTGGGACCGGGTGGTCAGCGCACGGTGATCCTTCGGGCTCTGCCTCGCGCCAGAGGGCGTCGACCACGCGTTCTGCGAGGAGCGCGCCGTCGGGGCATGATGCAATGGCTGTGAGTGCAGCACGTGATATGAATGGTCGGGCGGCATCGTGGATAAGCACCCGGTCCGGTACGTGCGGCGCGAGCGCCTCGAGCGCCTCGAGCGCGAGGCGGACGGAATCGCTTCGCTCGGCGCCACCATTGACCGGGAAGATGTGCGCGTCGGAGTCGAGGCCTGAGACTGATTCTGCGTACAAATCGTGCGCATCCGGGTGGATCGCGACAGCGATGGGTCCCGCGATCGGCGCGTCCAGAAATGCGCGCAGCGTGCGCGTCAGAACCATCTCGCCGCCAATGCGCCGATATTGCTTCGGCACGGGACCGCCGAGGCGCAATCCCTTACCTGCGGCGACAATAACGACGGCTGTCTTCATGATCCCTCCTGCCCTGAGCGGTTATCCGGTGACGCGACCGATGAGAAGCCCATTCTCGCATGGCAAAGCTGCGCGATGCATTCAGAGGCTTGCACCCATGGCGCCCACCGGTTAAGCAACGTTTCGCGGGTGGGTAAAAAATAGGCAGTCTGTGCTGACAGTCGGCGACATTCGGATTGATCCTCCGGTGATCCTTGCGCCCATGGCGGGGATCACAGACTGCCCGTTCCGCGAAATTGTCGCGGGATTTGGCGCGGGTCTGGTCGTCTCGGAAATGGTTGCCACGCAGGAGCTGCTCGCGAAGAAGCCGTCTGTACGGGCCAAGGCCGAGGTGGCGGCCGGCAGCGTCGGCACGAGCGTGCAGATCGCCGGGCGTGACCCGCTCGCGATGGCCGAGACGGCGCGCATGCTGGCGGGAGACGGTGCGCGGATCATCGACATCAACATGGGGTGCCCGGCCCGCAAGGTGACGGGTGGTGCCTGTGGTTCGGCCTTGTTGCGCGATCCGGATCAGGCCCTGCGGATTATCGACGCGGTCGTCGGAGCCGTGGCGGTCCCGGTGACGCTGAAGACGCGGCTTGGTTGGGACGAGACGAATCTGAATGCGCCCGAGATAGCCCGCGCAGCCGAGTTGGCCGGTGTGCAGATGATCACGATCCACGGACGCACCCGCTGCCAGTTCTACAAAGGGCAGGCGGACTGGACGGCGATCCGGCGTTTGGTCGAGGCGGTCGCCGTGCCGGTGATCGCGAACGGCGATATCGTGGATGCCAAAACCGCGCGCCGGGCGTTGGAGTTGTCCGGCGCCGCAGGCGTCATGATCGGGCGTGGGGCCATTGGCAAGCCATGGCTGCCCGCCGAGATCGCGGCGCATCTGGAGGGCCGGATGGTCGACCTGCGCCCACGCGGGCGGGCTTTTGCCGATCTGGTGGCGGCCCATGCCGAGGCGCATCTGACGTTCTATGGTGCCGATCCGGGCATTCGTGCCATGCGTAAACACATGGATGGATATCTTTCGCAGGTGGCGGGAAGTGCCGGCCTGCGCGGCTGGCTGATCCGCGAAACGGATGCCGACAAACTGTTCCGGGGAATCGCAGAACTGGGCGACCTGGACGATAGGGAAGGGAGTCTTGCTGCATGACTCCGCTTGGATACGAGCAGATATGGCAGGCGATGCCGAACCCGGGGATCGTCCTCGACGGCGATGATATTGTCGCCGACCTGAACGGTGCGGCCGAACACTTTCTGGCGATGTCGCGACGTTCGCTGGTCGGGCGCTCGCTGGTGCAGCGCGCGGGCGAGGACAGCCGGATCTCGGACGTCATCCGCCGGGTGCGTGCTGGGGCTCAGGCGCTGTCCGAATACAATGTCGAGTTCAGTTGGCCCGAAGCGCCCCTGCGAATGGCGGACGTGTTCGCGACACCGCTGGAGGAAGGGGCGATCCTGATCCTGATCCACCCCCGTGCGAATGCCGAGGCCATGGGCCGCCAGATGACAAGCCGGGATGCCGCGCGCTCTGTCGTCGGCATGGCCTCGATGCTGGCGCACGAGATCAAGAACCCGCTGGCCGGGATCTCGGGTGCTGCACAGCTTCTGGAGATGAGCCTGAGCGAGGCGGATACCGAACTGACGGAGCTGATCCGCAACGAGGCCGACCGGATCGGAGATCTGGTCAAGAGGGTCGAGGAATTCGGCGATTTTGGATTGGCGCGCCGCCGTCCGGTGAACATCCACGACGTGCTGGATCGCGCGGCGAAGTCCGCCAAGGCAGGGTTCGCCGATCATGTGCGGTTTGTCGAAGACTACGATCCGTCGTTGCCGCCGACCATGAGCGATCCGGATCAGCTGATCCAGGTCTTCATGAACCTTTTGAAGAACGCAGCCGAGGCCACGCCCGAAGTGGGCGGCGTGATCATGCTGAAAACGGCGTACCGGGCAGGCGTTAAGGTGCGCACGCCGCGCGGGCAGACCGAGAGCCTGCCGCTGCAGATATCGATCTCGGACAACGGGACGGGCGTGCCCGAAGATCTGAAATCCCATATCTTTGAGCCGTTCGTGACGTCCAAGGCGAAGGGGTCCGGGCTGGGCCTCGCGCTGGTATCGAAAATTGTCGCCGACCATGGTGGTGTGATCTCGTGCGACTCGTCGCCTGGGTTTACGATGTTCCGGATGCTGATGCCGGTTGCCTCGGCAGGGGACATCGCGCGGTTCGAAGATGATCACGAGGATGCTGCATGACCCAGGGCATGACGGTCCTGCTGGCCGATGATGACCGGTCGATTCGCACCGTCCTGAACCAGGCCCTCAGCCGGATGGGCTGCCGGGTTCGGGCGACGGGGTCGTGCAACGCGCTCTGGCGGATGATCGACGAGGGTGAAGGCGACCTTGTCGTCACCGATGTGCATATGCCGGATGGCGATGCGCTGGATCTTCTGCCCGCGATCCGGCGCAAGCGCCCGGAACTGCCGGTGATCGTGATGTCGGCGCAGAACACGGTGATGACGGCGATCAAGGCAGCCGAGGTTGGCGCATACGAGTATCTGCCAAAGCCGTTTGATCTGAAGGAATTGCTGGGCTTTGTTCAATCGGGTCTTGAAGGGGTTGTGAAGTCAAAGGACCCCGACGAGCCCGAGAAGCCGATGGGCGAGGAGTTACCGCTGATCGGACGGTCGCCTGCGATGCAGGAGGTCTATCGGGTGATGGCGCGCCTGATGCACACCGACCTGACCGTGATGATCTCGGGCGAGAGCGGCACCGGAAAGGAACTGGTCGCCCGCGCCCTGCACAATTTCGGCAAGCGATCGCCGGGGCCGTTCGTTGCGATCAACATGGCGGCAATCCCACGCGAGTTGATCGAATCCGAACTGTTCGGACACGAGCGCGGTGCCTTTACCGGCGCGACGGAGCGTTCGGCAGGCAAGTTCGAGCAGGCGCAAGGTGGTACGCTGTTCCTGGACGAGATTGGCGACATGCCGCCAGAGGCACAGACGCGGTTGCTTCGGGTCTTGCAGGAGGGTGAATTCACCACCGTCGGCGGTCGTTCGGCACGCCAGGCAGATGTACGAATCATCGCGGCAACGCACCAGAACCTGAAGAGCCTGATCGCGGAAGGGCGGTTCCGAGAGGATCTGTTCTACCGCCTGAACGTCGTGCCCATCCGTTTGCCACCGCTGCGCGAGCGGATCGGAGACCTGCCGGACCTTGCGCGGGCGTTCCTGCGGCGGGCCGAACAGGAGGGTTTGCCGCGCAAGACATTGTCCAGCGACGCGCTGGAGGTACTGAAGACACATTCCTGGCCGGGCAATGTGCGGGAACTCGAGAACCTGATGCGGCGCCTCGCGGTGCTGTGTCCGGACGAGCAGATCCCGCCGGATGTGATCGAACAGGAGCTTACGTCCCGCGGTGAAAGTGGCCTGGACCTGAGCGGTGACCGGGGCAGAGGACGCAGCCTTGGTGCGGCCGTCGAGATGCATATCGAGCAATATTTTCAACGGCATGGCGATATTCTCCCGCCGCCCGGGCTGTACGATCGCGTGCTGCGGGAAGTGGAGTTGCCATTGATTGCGCTGACGTTGTCAGCCACGCGCGGCAATCAACTGAAAGCCGCAGAATTGCTCGGGATCAACCGGAACACTTTGCGGAAAAAGATCAGAGAACTTGACATCCCGGTCACACGCGGCAAAAAACTGATGTAGATTGGCAACAGTAAGCGGCGCAGAGCGGACACGATAGATCCGGGCCGCACGAGGGCGAGTGGCGGATAGCATCAGAACATCGGCGCCAGCGCCTAGCGCGCTGATATCGGGACCTGCGATCGACCGGTCCGGCAAGCTGTTTAGGCGCTGCGCGGTAGTGCTGGTGGTCCTCGGGCCTTTCCTCGCCGGGGCGACGGTCTACGCATTGAGCGATGGCGCCCGTGAGCTGGTTTCTGCGTCGACCTTGCAGACACTGCTGATCGTTGATCTTTGCTTTGTCATCGCGCTCGCGGCACTGATCGCGTGGCGGATCGGTGCGCTGTTGATGCGGCGCGGGGATCGGGCCGCTGGCACGCGCCTTCACCTGAGACTGGCGGCGGTCTTTGCCGCAGTCGCACTGATGCCGACCATTCTGGTCGCGGTCTTCGCCGCAACGACGCTTGGGATCGGGTTGGAGAACCTTTTCTCCGACCGGATCGGGTCGGTTGTGCGAAACTCGCTTTCGACCGCCGAGGCCTATCAACGTGAACATCGTGCCGAGATCCAGCGCGACGCCTATGGGATGGCGGGCGATCTGAACCGTGTCGCACGCAGTGGAATGACGCCGCGCCAGTTGAACGACTTGGTCAAACAGCAGTCGTTTCTGCGCGATATTCCAAAGGCTTACGTCTTCAATGTCGACAAGGAGATCATCGCGCGGGGCGAGTTCAGTTATCTCTTCCACTTTTATCCGCCAACAGACGAGCAGATGGCGCTGGCGCGTCAGCGCGAACTGGTCGTGATCGAGGATCCCGCACGGGACGAGATCCGCGCGTTGATCTTCCTGCCGAACTTCTTTGACGCTTTCCTGTACATCTCTCGCAGTGTCGAGGGAGACGTGTTGCGGCTGCTCGACTCCACACGGGGAACGGTGCAGTTCTACGAGCGGCTTGAGAGCCAGCGCGGCAGCGTGCTGCTGGATTATGCGCTGGTGTATCTTGGGTTTGCGCTGTTCGTGATTCTGGCAGCAATTGTCGTCGGGCTCTGGTTCGCTGAACGCTTGGCGAAGCCTGTCGGACGCCTCGCCGGTGCAGCTGAGCTTGTCGGCGCCGGGGATCTCGACATCCGGGTGAAGGAAGAACGCGGCGATGACGAGATCGCCACGCTCAGCCGGGTCTTCAACCGCATGACCGGGCAACTGAAAGGGCAGCGCAACGCGCTTCTCGCCGCGCGGGACGAGACCGAGCGGCGCCGCCAGTTCATCGAAGCCGTGCTCGACGGCGTCACGGCGGGTGTGATCGGGCTCGACAACAAAGGCCGGATCGACCTGATCAATGACGCGGCCGCCGAGATGCTGGATACCGACCCCGCAAGCTGCTTTGGCGAGCCGTTGTCCCGATTCGCGCCTGGCTTTGCATTCCTGCGCGACGAGGCGCTTGCCGCCGCAAGTGCTGTGGCGCGGGGCGAGGTGCGCAACATGGTGCGCGGCGAGAATCGCGAGTTTCTGGCCCGGATCGCACCAAAATCGTCGGACGATCTGGACGAGGGCCTGGTGTTGACCTTCGAGGACATGACGGCACTTGCCTCGGCTCAACGCATGGCGGCCTGGGGCGATGTCGCGCGGCGCATCGCGCACGAGATCAAGAACCCGCTGACGCCGATTCAATTGTCGGCTGACAGGATGCGGCGCAAGCTCTCGCGCACCATCGGAGCCGAGGCCGAGGGCTTCGAGACATACCTCGATGTGATCACGCGGCAGACTGGCGACATCCGGCGCATGGTCGACGAGTTTTCCAGGTTTGCGCGCATGCCCGAGCCGACGCTGACAGAGCAGGATCTGTGCAAGTTGCTGCGCGATGCAGTGTTGCTGCAATCCGAGGCGCGCACCGACATCGACTACCGTCTCGACGTGCCAGAGGACGGTACGATGATCCAGGCGGATCGCGGGCTGATAAACCAGGTGCTTGTGAACCTGTTGCAGAACGCGGCGGACGCCATCGATGGACGCGTTGAGCGAGAGGGTGCTGCGGACGTACCGCGCATAGTTTCGGCCACGATCGAAGCGGGCACGCGGACGTGGCGGCTGCATGTGACGGATTCCGGGATCGGTCTGCCCGAGGAGGATCGCGATCGCCTGACCGATCCTTATGTGACGACGCGGGCTAAAGGGACCGGGCTCGGCCTCGCAATCGTCAAAAAGATCGTCGAACAGCATGGTGGAGAACTGATCCTTGGAAACGCGCCGGAGAGCGCGGGTGAGGAGGATCTTGATGGAGCGCGCGTCACCATACGTCTGCCGAAACCGGCGGGCGCGCGCCATCCAGCGCCGGAGATCGGTGCGACCGAGGGGGAGGCAGCCTGAGCATGGCCGACATTCTGATTGTTGACGACGAGGCGGACATTCGCACGTTGATCTCGGATCTGCTGGAGGACGAGGGACACACGGCGCGTGCCGGGCATGACGCGGACAGCGCGTTCGCAGCGATCGAGGCCAGGGCACCGGATCTCATCATTCTCGACATCTGGCTTCAGGGCAGCCGGATGGACGGGATTGAAATCCTGAAATCCGTCAAGCGGGACAATCCGGGCATTCCGGTCGTGATCATCTCTGGCCACGGAAACATCGAGATTGCGGTCGCGGCGGTGCAGCAGGGCGCCTACGACTTCATTGAGAAGCCGTTCAACATGGACCAGTTGCTGGTCGTCGTTGACCGGGCGCTCGAAGCCTCGCGCCTGCGCCGCGAGAACGCCGAACTGCGCGCGCACGAAAGCGGATCCTGGCAGATTGTCGGGTCCTCGCCCGCGATCTCGACCCTGCGAACGAAGCTTGACCGGGTGGCCCGCGGCGGCAGCCGGGTGATGCTCAGCGGTGGCCCCGGGTCGGGCAAGGAGGTGTCAGCCCGCTACATTCACGCCCATTCGGACCGCGCCGATGCGCCGTTCGTCGTGGTCAATGCAGCCTCGATCGCATCCGATCGCATGGAAGAGGTTCTGTTTGGACGCGAGGCGAACGGCGCCCTGGTCCAGGCCGGGGTGTTCGAACAGGCCGACAGTGGCACGCTGTTCATCGACGAGGTCGGCGATATGCCGCTGGGCACGCAGTCGAAGATCCTGCGTGTGCTGGTGGATCAGGCGTTCCAGCGCCTGGGCGGGGCGTCGACCGTGCGTGTCGACGTCAGAGTGATCTCGGCGACCAACCGCAATCTCGACCGGTTGATCCGCGACGGCTCGTTCCGCGAGGATCTTTTCCACCGTCTGAATGTCGTTCCCATCGATGTGCCGCCGCTGGACCGCCGGCGCGAGGACATCCCCGAGATCGCGGAACACTTTCTGGACCTTTTCGCACGGGACCAAGGGCTTGCACGCCGAAATCTGACAGACGGATGCATCGCCGCGCTGCAGACACGGGACTGGCCGGGAAACGTGCGCCAGTTGCGGAACCTGATCGAACAGGTGCTGATCCTGGGAGGTGATGCGCCCGAGATCGACGCCGACGAAATTCCGGGCGGACCGGTTCCGGATCAGGGCGATCACGGGCTGGGTGCTGTAATGGCCATGGTCGCCTCGCTGCCGTTGCGGGAAGCGCGGGAGCTGTTCGAACGCGAATACCTGATCGCGCAGATCAACCGGTTCTCCGGCAATATCTCGAAGACGGCGAGCTTCGTCGGGATGGAGCGCTCCGCCCTGCATCGCAAGCTGAAGATGCTGGGCGTTGTCACGACATCGCGCGGCGGTGTCCGAGTTGCCACGACGGATGGCGAGGAACATGATCTCGCGACCACGGACAGTTGACCGCTGCGCCGCACTCTTTTACCGCCAATGACAGTTGTTCAACACGGGCAAACCCGTCTCTGTCCCGAGGCACCGCCTGTACCCTCATCCAATGAGCCGCTGAGCGCCCGGCGCACCGGCCAGTAACCTGGAGCCCTCTATGGCATTCGACTTCGACACCGTAATCGATCGGCGCGGCACGCACTCGGTCAAGTGGGATGGTATGCGCGGACGGCTCGGGCTGTCGGCCGAAGACCAGATCCCGATGTGGGTGGCCGACATGGATTTCGCGGCGCCGCCCTCGGTGAACGAAGCGATCCGCGGCTTGGTCAAGCATGGTGTGCATGGCTACTACGGTGATGACTCCACCCTGCGCGCTGCGGTGGCGGGTTGGATGGCGACGCGCCATGGATGGGAGGCTGACCCGGACTGGATGAGTTGGGTGCACGGTCTGGTCGCAGGGATCGGTTTCTCGATCCAGGCGTTTACCGAGCCGGGAGACGGCGTGGTCGTTTTCTCGCCAGTCTACCACATGTTCGGCAACACAGTGCGTGCAGCGGGGCGCACGCTGATCGAATCCGAGCTCAGGCAGGTGCAGGGCCGCTACGAGATGGATCTCGACCAGTTGGCGGCGGATTTGCCGGAAAATGCCCGCATGGTGCTGTTCTGTTCGCCACACAATCCCGGCGGGCGGGTTTGGACCGCCGACGAGATCACAGCGCTGGCGAATTTCTGTGCGGACCGCGATCTGATCCTTCTGTCCGACGAAATCCATCATGATCTGGTGTATTCCGGCGCCAAGCACCTGGTCACCCACAAGACGGCACCGCACATCGCGGATCGCCTGGTGACGCTGGCAGCGCCGACCAAGACGTTCAACATCGCAGGCTCGCTGACGGGGGGCGTCCTGATCTCGAACCCCGAGATGCGCAAGAAGTTCGCGGATGCCAAGGCAGCTTGCGGATCGGGGGCGTCAAATCGGTTCGGCATGGTGGCTGCCGAGGCGGCCTATCGCGGCGGGGCAGAGTGGCTGGACACCCTGGTGCCCTATCTCCAGGCGAACCGCGATCAACTCGACAAAGCCGTGGCCGAGCACATGCCGGGTGTGCGCTCGATGCCGCTGGAGGCGACCTATCTTGCATGGTTGGATTTCTCGGGACTTGATAAGAACATGGCCGAGGTCACGAAGATGGTCGAGCATCAGGCACGCATCGCAGTGAACAAGGGCGGTACGTTCGGGCAGGGGGGCGATGGCTGGCTGCGGTTCAATTTCGCGTGTCCGCGCGCGACCTTGGATGAAGCGATCGGCCGGCTGGCAGAGGTCTTCGCGAAACGTTGACCCTGGTGCAGTGTGTCCCGTGCGCGGTGCAGCATGCAATGCTGCTCCGCAGACCCGGGACCGCCGCGAGAGCCTCTGAGCGGTCCCGGATCAAGTCCGGGACGCCCCGCGACGTTTGACGCCCGCCGCACGCAACATGGCTATCGTTGCACCGCGTGATACGCCAAGTACCAATCGACCAGCGCTTCGACGCCGGTTCGGAAATCCGTCTCCGGCCGATAGTTCGTAAGCTGGTGAAGCAGCGAACAGTCTGCCCACGTCGCAGGAACGTCGCCGGGCTGCATGTCCATGTAATTGCGCTTGGCCTCGATCCCAAGCGCGTCCTCGATGGCCTGGATGAAGTCGAGCAGGCGCACCTTCTCGGAGTTGCCGATGTTCACGATGCGCCACGGCGCGACCGGAGACAGGGAATCACCCTCGGCGATGTCCTCCGGCGATGCCGGGCGCTCGGGCGGTCTGTCCATCAACAACCGGATGCCCCGGACCAGGTCGGTCACGAAGGTGAAATCGCGGTACATGTCGCCGTGATTGTAGATGTCGATCACGCGGCCTTCGTGGATCGCTTTCGTGAATTTCAGCGGCGCCATGTCGGTCCGGCCCCACGGCCCATAGACCGTGAAGAACCGGAACAGGGTCGTCGGGATGCCGTTCAGATGCGCCCAGGCATGTGACATCGATTCGCCCGCCTTCTTGGTGGCTGCGTAGATCGTTATCTGGTGGTCTGCCTTGTCGGTTTCGCGAAACGGCATCCGGGTGTTGGCGCCGTAGGCCGACGAGGTCGAGGCGATCAGCAGGTGACGCACATCCGCGGCTTTCGCGGCCTCGAGCACGTTGAAGGTGCCGATGACATTGGCGTCCAGATAGGCGCGCGGGTTCTCCAACGAGTAGCGCACGCCAGCCTGCGCCGCGAGATGCACGATGATGTCCGGAGCGAACGCCTCGACTTCTGCGAGCAGGCGTCCCGGTTCCTCCAACATCGCTTCGGTCGAGGTGTATCCCGGCGTTTGCAGCAGGCGTTCATGGCGCCGCCGCTTCAGCGTCATATCTCCGAATGCGGTGAACCCGTCATAGCCGTGCACCTGCGCGCCGTCGTTCAACAGCAGTTCGGCGAGGTGATAGCCGATGAATCCGGCGGTGCCGGTGATGAAGACCTTCATGGCTGGCTCATAGTGCGCGGACCTTGTCTAGCACTGGCAGCAGGTAGTCTCGGAATCGCTCCGGGTCTTCGGACATCGGGAAGTGTCCGAGCCCATCCATGATGGTCAATTCGGCACCTTCGATCATCACCGCCGTGTCGCGGCTGGCTTGCGGCGTGCAGGAGTGATCGTACTCTCCGGTCAGCATGAAGACCGGGCACGCGGCAGTATCGATCTCGCGCAGACCTTCCGAGACATCTCCGTCGAGTGAGTAGAAGTGCAGGTCGCCTTTGAACACGCCCGGACCGCCCTGCATGTAATGCCAGAGCGTCTCCCAACGGTGCTCGACCGGCGCGCCCGGGCCGACAAGGCCCCAGCAATAGGCGGCGCAGAACTCTCCGCCATGAACGTTCGGTTTGTGCAGCCCGTCGAGCGGGAAGTAGCGCTGCACAAAGGCCGAGGATTGCAGCCCGATCACGCAGCGAAATCTGTCCGGCCGCCGTTTGGCAAGCTCCAGCACAACGCGCCCGCCGATCGAGCAGCCGATTGGCACGGGCTGGTCCAGTTCCAACGCGTCCGAGACCGCCAGGATCATCTCGACATAGCGGTCGGTTGTCAGCTGGTACTCCTCGTCCTGAAAACCTTCGGGAGGCGAAGACTTGCCATGCCAGGGCATATCGAAGGCAATCACACGGAAGTTCGCCGTGATGTTGGCATCGTTGAGAAGCGCACGGTATTGACGCCCGTCCGACCCTGCGGTGTGCAGGCAGAGCAATGGGATGCCCTGACCGGCCTCCTCGAAATAGAGGCGGTGGGGTCGGCCATGGATCTCGAGCCGGAGATAGCGCCCCGTGATGGGTTCGATCTGGGCCATCAGATCCGCCCCCGCAACTGCTCCAGCAGGATTTTCACATACAGCATGTTGCCGAGCAGCAGGTCGATATCGCCCTCGAGCCGCATCTTGCCCGCGCGGATCAGTGCGTGCAGATCATGGTGCATTGGCGGCGGCATCGCTTGCCAGAACTTCTGCCAGGCATCTTCGGTGCCGAGGATCGCGAAGTCGCAGGTCGAAACACAAAGATCCTCCGGGCGACAATCGATGATGCGGCCCTGATCGATCGTGACCAGCCAGCTGGTCTCGCCAATGCCCAACAGCATCGTGAACGAGGCCCACCGCCCCCGGCGCACAAGGCCCGCGTTCGCGTTGATCAGTTCCGGCAAGGCGTCGATCATCCGGCTCCCCTTGTTCTTGCCGCGCGCACCCTCCACTATGCCGATATGACACGCAAGACCATTGGTATTCTCGGGCTGGCCGAAGTCAGCAAGGGCGGTGCGCCGTCGCAGCGCATGGCGGACACCTATGCGATCACGGCGGCCCGGATGACGGGGGCTGTCCCGCTGATCATTCCGTCGTTGCCGGAGACGCAGGACATTGGCCATCTGCTTGAAATCCTGGATGGGATCGTGCTGACGGGTGGTCGCGCGAATGTGCATCCCGAAGAGTACGGCCACGCGGAGACCGAGGCGCACGGACCTTTCGATCGGCCGCGTGACCGGCTGGCCTTGGATCTGGTGCGGGCATGCGTGGACACGGCCAAGCCGTTGTTCGGTATTTGCCGGGGCTTTCAGGAGATGGCGGTTGCCTATGGCGCGACCCTGCATCCCGAGATCCGAGACCTGCCGGGTCGGATGAACCACCGGATGCTGCAGGATGTCCCGCGCGAAGACCGATACGATGTTCGCCATGCGGTGGATTTGATCGACGGCGGCGTGTTTGCCGGGATCTACGGAGCCACGCGCATCGAAGTGAACACGCTGCACGGGCAGGGGATCGTCGATGTCGGCGATCGGGTCATCATCGAGGGTCGGGCCGATGATGGCACGCCAGAGGCGCTTGTGATCGGCGACGCACCCGGCTTCGCACTCGGGGTGCAATGGCATGCCGAACACGACCCGGCAGCACAGCCGGTGAACGCCCCGTTGTGGGAGGCGTTCAAGGGTGCCATGGCGCTTCACAGGTCGGGCTTGAGCGCCGCATCTGCACGTGCAGTCGGTTAAGTCAGGTTGGCCGGCGTTCCCGCCACCATCCGAAACAACAATTCGGACAACTGCGCCAATTCCTCGTCGGTCCAGCGATCCTGAAACAGATATTCGGCCCGTTTCGCAAAGGTCTTTTTCGCGTCGAGCAGCCGGGTTCGTCCAGCGTCCGCGAGGACGACGAATGCCAACCTGGCATCCCGTGCGCCAACCTCGCGACTGAGCATACCGGTCTTCTCCATCGGCGCGACCATGCGTGTCACGGTGGACGCGCTGACATGCATTCGCCTGGCGAGTTCCACGCGCGACAGCTGATTGCCGGGCGCGTGCTCCAGGTGCAGCAACAGGAAGAATTCGTTCACTGACAGGCCATGGATGGACGAAAACTCGCCGGACAACCGCGCGCGGAACTCGTCAGCGGACTGGAGCAAGCGCAGGGCGTTGATCGTTTGAATGTGTTTCATGGCTTCATTATCGTTCATATAACTTGCATATGCAAGCATTCTGCAATAGATCGGCACGCGAATTGATCCAACGGAGTGCGACATGGACCATGAGCTCGTCTTCTCCCTGGCGGGGTTGCTGGCAATGGCAGGGTGGGCGGTTCTTGCCGTCTCTCCGGTGCTTCCCGCCTGGTCCATGCGCCTTGCCGGAGAGGCAATCCCCGCACTGATGTCCGCCGTCTATCTTGGCTTGATCGCCATTTTCCCGGCCGGATCTGGCGGTCTCATGAGTTTTGCAGAAGTCTCGGAGCTCTTTTCACATCCGCAGGCGCTGATGGCCGGATGGATCCATTTCCTGGCGTTCGATTTGTTCGTCGGTGGCTGGATCTGCCGGACCGCGCGAGATGAGCATATTCGCTTTCTACTGGTCTTGCCCTGCCTGCCGGTTACCTTCCTGTTCGGTCCGGCTGGATACCTGTGCTTTCAAAGTGTCCGGGGGTTCTCACGCCAGACCCGACGCGAGAGCGTCGCTTGAAAGACGACGGACGCGAAGGCCGTGCTCGCGCCCTAGCAATCCGGTACGTTCACCGCGAGACCGCCGAGCGAGGTCTCCTTGTATTTGTGGGACATGTCGGCGCCGGTTTCCTTCATCGTCTTGATACAGGCATCCAGCGAGACAAGGTGGTGGCCATCACCCCGCAGGGACAGCGAGGCCGCAGAGACGGCCTTGATGGCGCCAAGCCCGTTGCGTTCGATGCACGGCACCTGCACTAACCCCTTGATCGGATCGCAGGTCATGCCGAGGTGGTGCTCCAACGCGATCTCGGCAGCATTCTCGACCTTCTTCGGGTTTCCGCCCATCGCGGCACACAAAGCGCCTGCGGCCATGGCCGAGGCTGATCCGACCTCGGCCTGACATCCGCATTCGGCACCGGAGATCGAGGCGTTGTGCTTGACGATCCCGCCGATCGCGGCGGCAGTCAGCACCATATCGCGCAGGCCGTCATGTGTCGCCCCCATGATGTGATCACGGTAGTAGCGCAGGATCGCGGGCACGACGCCTGCGGCACCGTTGGTCGGTGCTGTGACGACTTGGCCACCGGCGGCGTTCTCCTCGTTGACGGCCATCGCATAGACGCTGATCCAGTCGTTGACGATGTGCGGGGCAGGTTGATTGAGGCCAGATTCGTCCTTGAGCTGTCCATGAATACCGGGCGCCCGGCGACGGACATTCAATCCGCCGGGCAGGATACCGTCCTGTGCCAGACCGCGCTCGATACAATTGTCCATGACGTCGAGCAGACGATCGATGCCCTTGTTTAGTTCGGCGCGGGGATGTGTAACCTCCTCGTTGCGCCGCTTCATTTCGGCAATCGACAGGCCGGACTTCTCTGCCATCGCGAGCATCTGATCAGCCGTCTCGAATGGGAAGGGGATCTTTGCGCCAGCCGCCTGAGTGTCGAGTTTGTCGGGATTGGCAAGCTCACCCGCGGTGAGCACGAAACCGCCACCGATGGAGTAATAGGTCTCGCGGTGAGCCTGCGCGCCCCGCGCGTCATGAGCCTCGAGCACCATGCCGTTCGCGTGGCCCTCGAGCGGCGACCCATAGTCGAACACGACGTCCTTGTCCGGGTCGAAGGCAAGGGTCAGGCCGTCCGGCGCAACCTGCTTGTCGGATGCGATCGCCTTCAGGGCAGCTTCGGCCTTCTCTGCGTCGAGCGTGTCGGGCGCGAACCCTGCGAGGCCCAGAACAACCGCACGGTCGGTTGCGTGCCCCTTGCCTGTGAAAGCCAGCGAGCCGTGCAATCGGCACGAGACCCGCGCCGGAGCGCCCGCGCCCGGGATGCGGTTGCGGCCCGATCTGAGATCATCCAGAAACCGCGCCGCGGCGACCATCGGTCCCATGGTGTGGGAACTCGACGGTCCGACGCCGATCTTGAAGATGTCGAACACGCTGAGGAACATTCTGGCTCTCCCGATTGTCTGTGTGATCTAGAACAGGCTGCGTTTCTGTCCTGCGGACCGGCGACACTCTGTGCTAACTGGGCGACGAATGCGATTCATGCTGAGGGAGAAGATGGCGGACGCACTGAGCCCATCTGACATCGCCAAGCGCGCAGCAGCCGCCAAGGCGCTGGATTTTGTTGAAGACGGGATGAAGCTGGGCCTGGGCACCGGCTCGACCGCGAAGTGGTTTGTCGAACTGCTGGCCGAGAGCGGAAAGCGCGTGACCGGCGTGCCGACATCCTCGGTGACGAAGGCGCAGGCCGACCGGCTGGGCATCCCGCTGATGACGCTGGATCAGGCCGGATGGCTGGATCTGGTGGTCGACGGCGCGGACGAGTTCGATCCGGATCTGAACCTGATCAAAGGGGCAGGGGGCGCGCTGCTGCAGGAAAAGATCGTCGCGGCCGCGTCCGACCGGATGGTCGTGATCTCGGATACCTCGAAACAGGTCGAAACACTCGGTGCCTTTCCGCTATCGGTCGAGGTCATTCGCTTCGGCTGGGAAACAACGGGCAAGCTGATTTCCCGCTGTCTTGCCGAGAGTGATGTCGAAGGGCAGGGCTGGGCGATCCGGTCGGGCGAGAACGCGTTCGTAACCGATGAGGGGCACTTTATCCTGGACCTGAAGCTTGGCCGGATCGGTGATCCGGCGGCGCTGAACCGTGATTTGAACCTGATCCCCGGTGTCGTCGAGACTGGATTGTTCTGTGGGATAGCATCGCTTGTGATTGTCGGTCGGGAGGATGGGAGTTCCCGTGTCATCTCTGCATGAGCTACCGAGGACGCTGACGCTCTGTGTGCTTGCCGGGTTCTTCCTGGTGATCGCGTCAGCCAGCCGCGCCAACGCAGCACCTGTTCTGGATGAGGGTATCGATCATTACGACAGTATCGAACTGGGGTATGCGAAAGACATTTCCGATTGGATCATCGAATGGGTTATGGACGATTACGTCGATCAGGCCGTGAACGATTACAAAAGGCTCAATTCGGATTGCTTTCCGCGTCCGAACACGATTTTGATGCCGGCAATAAGCTTCAAAGTGCGAACACGTGACGAAGTTTGGACAAAGAGGTTCGTCGCAGAGATCGTCAAACGCTACTCGAAGAATGAACTGATCGTGATGTGGCGGAACGTGGCGCGAAGCTTCGAAGGCGAAAAGGTTGATATCTTCGATCTCGACAAGAAACGTGCGACAACGAAGGTGGTCAAACAGTTCGTTTCGCACCTGAAGTATCAGATCGACTGGAAGTTGCTTCCGTCGGTTCGGAAACACTGTGCCGAAAGATCACCAGCATCTCCATGATTTCCAAGCCTCACACCGCTGTGTCCTGACGTTGACGTAAATGCATCCACCCCCTAGCTGCGGGGTCCACAACACTCGAGAAAGGACAGTACCATGAGCGCGTTTGATTATGATCTCTTCGTCATCGGCGGCGGTTCGGGTGGGGTCCGGGCAGCGCGGATCTCGGCCAATTATGGTGCCAAGGTCGCGATCGCCGAGGAGTACCGCTATGGCGGAACGTGTGTGATCCGGGGATGTGTGCCGAAAAAGCTCATGGTGTACGCGTCGTCTTTCTCCGAAGCGTTCGAGGACGCGGAAGGCTTTGGCTGGACCGTCGGCGAAAGCTCGTTCGACTGGGCCAAACTGATCGCCAACAAGGACGTCGAGATCGACCGGCTCGAGGGCATCTATGCGAAGAACCTGAACGGTGCCGGTGTCGAAGTGCTGCGGACCCGCGCCGAGGTGGTCGACCCGCACACGGTGCGTTTGATCTCTGAAGACCGCACGGTCACGGCCAAGCATATCCTGATCGCGACGGGTGGCACGCCGTTCGTGCCGGATTTCCCGGGGCGGGAACATGCGATCACATCGAACGAGATCTTCCACGTGCCCGAGCATCCGAAACGCGCGATGATCGTCGGTGGCGGTTACATCGCATCGGAGTTCGCGGGGATCCTGAACGGGTTGGGATCGGAGGTGACGCAAGTCTATCGCAAGGACATGATCCTGCGCGGCTTCGACGGCGAGATGCGAGAGCACGTCGCCGCGGAGATGGCCAAGAAGGGCGTGGCTTTCAAATTCAACACCGACGTGACCCGGATCGACAAGACCGATGCCGGGCTGTTGGTGACGCTGATCGATGGCTCGACGCAAGAGGTTGATCTGGTGATGTTCGCAACGGGTCGCATCCCGAACACCGCCGGGATGGGGTTGGAGAACGCAGGTGTCGCCCTTGGCAAGAAGGGCGAGGTTATCGTCGATGCCTGGTCGCAGACCAACATCCCCTCGATCTATGCCGTGGGCGACGTGACCGACCGGATGGCGCTGACCCCGGTCGCGATCCGCGAGGGCCAGGCCTTTGCTGAGACGGTCTTCAATTCAAACCCGACCAAGCCTGATCACGAACTCGTGGCCACGGCGGTTTTCACCCAGCCCGAGATCGGCACGGTGGGTCTGGGCGAGGAGCAGGCGCGCGAGGAGCACGAGCTTGACGTCTATGTCTCGACGTTCCGTGCCATGATGCATACGATCAGCGGGCGCGACGAAAAGATGCTGATGAAGCTGATCGTCGAGAAGAGCTCGCAGAAGGTGCTGGGCGTCCACATCGTCGGGCACGGCGCGGGCGAGATGATCCAGATGGCCGCGATCGCCGTGAAGATGGGGGCGACCAAGGCCGACTTCGATCGGACGGTGGCGGTTCATCCGACCGCATCGGAGGAGCTCGTGACGATGAAGACGCCAACGCGTTAGCTTTGTTTCAGACTTGAAATGTCCGTGCGGGCAACCACCTGTGGCCTGCGCGGAATGGCCCCGATCACTGGGGCCGACAATCTGTCTACAAGGCGCTATGTACGAGCATTCAATCAAAACGCGAGCGGAGCATGCCATATAACTCGAATAATGGGGGTGGCGGCGGTCCCTGGGGCGGCGGCGGCAAGAACCGAGGCAACGGGGGCAAAGGCCCCTGGGGCGGCGGTGGCGGCGGTGGCGGCGGCAACCAGCAGGGCCCCGATCTTGACGACCTGATCCGGAAGGGTCGGGACCAGCTCCGTGTTGTCCTTGGTGGCAAGGGCGGCGGTACTAACGGCACCGGCGGGGGTGGTGGCGGCCGTCCCGGTTCGGGCATGGACAAGGCGCTGCCATACCTGATCCCAGTCTTGCTGGTGGGGTTCTGGGTCTACCAGTCGCTCTACCGCGTCGAGACCCAGGAACAATCGGTCGAGCTGTTCTTCGGCGAGTTCAGCCAGATCGGGACCGAGGGTTTGAACTTCGCCCCTTGGCCGGTGGTCACGTACGAGAAGCTGGCGGTCACGCGGGAAAACACGATCGATATCGGTACGGGCAACCGAACGTCCGGGACGCGGGCAGAAGAAGGTCTGATGCTGACCGGTGACGAGAACATCGTCGATATCGATTTCCAGGTTGTTTGGAACATTCGCGAGCCGGATAAGTTTCTGTTCAACCTCGCCTCACCGGAAGACACGATCAAGTCGGTCTCGGAATCGGCGATGCGCGAGGTCATTGCGCGGTCCGAGTTGAGGCCGATCCTGTCGCGCGATCGTGCGGTGATTGCGCAGGACGTTCAGGAACTGATCCAGTCAACGCTCGAAAGCTACGAGGCAGGCGTGAACATCGTCCGCGTCAACTTCGACGGTGCGGACCCACCACGGGAAGTCATCGACTCGTTCCGCGACGTGCAAGCAGCGGAACAGGATCGCGACACGGAAGAAAAGCGGGCCGAAGCCTATGCAAACCAGCAACTTGCCGCTGCGCGTGGTCAGGTCGCTCAGCTCTTGCAGGAGGCCGAGGCCTATCGTGCTCAGGTCGTGAACGAGGCAAAAGGTGAAGCGTCGCGCTTTTCGGCGGTCTATGAGGAATATGTCTTGGCGCCGGAAGTGACGCGGAAACGTCTCTATCTCGAAACGATCGAGCGGGTTTTCGGGGACGTTGAGAAAATCATCATCGACGAAAACACCGGTGGCTCGAACGGGCAGGGTGTCGTGCCGTACCTTCCACTGAATGAGCTTCGTCGTGGAGGAACCAACTGATGCGCCGTCTTCCAATACTGATCGGTATCGTTGTTGTCCTTCTGGTCGTCGTTCTGTCGTCGGTCTTCATCGTGGACGAACGCAAACAGGCGCTCGTGCTGCGCTTTGGTGAGGTCAAGCAAGTCAAGAACGACCCGGGGATCGGCTTCAAGGTGCCGTTCATCGAAGAGGTCGTGTACTACGAAGGCCGGATCCTTCCACTCGAGACAACCGAGCTAGAAGTCACGCCAGCGGACGAGCGCCGCCTGGTGGTTGATGCCTTCGCGCGCTGGCGGATCTTTGATGTGGTCCTGTTCCGGCAGGCAGCACAGACCGAGTTCAACGCAGCCCAGCGACTGGTCAGCATCCTCAATGCCGGTCTTCGCGAGGTTCTGGGTTCTGTCCGGTCGGCCGACGTGCTGTCACCTGAGCGGACAGTTCTGATGGCACGGATCCGCGACTCGGTGCGGACAGAGGCCCTGACGCTTGGCGTCGAAATGGTCGACGTCCGGATCCGGCGTGCGGATCTTCCGGAGCAGAACCTGAATGCAACGTTCAACCGTATGAACGCCGAGCGTGAGCGGGAAGCCGCGGACGAGCGGGCGCGCGGTAAGGAACGCGCGCAGGAGGTTCGTGCAACGGCCGATCGCGAGGCGGTAGAACTCGTCTCGGACGCACAGCGTCAAGCCGAGATCACGCGTGGTGAAGCCGATGCGGAACGCAACAGGATCTTCGCCGAAGCATTCGGAAAGGACGAGGAGTTCTTCGCGTTCTATCGGTCGATGACGGCATACGAGCGTGCGCTCAGGGGTGCGAATTCGACCATGGTGATCTCGCCTGACTCCGAGTTCTTCGATTATCTTAAGTCGGATGCGATCAGAAGCGCCAACTAAGCGGTCTTGAATGGACCTTCTCGCAGCGCTCGCGCTGATGCTGATCCTCGAAGGGTTGGCATTCGCCATCATGGCCCGGTCGCTGCCAGAGATCCTGGCAGCGATGAAGGACATCGATCAGGAAGGCCTGCAGCGTATCGGGCTTGTGTGCATCGGGTTGGGTGTTGTCGCATACCTCACAATTCGGGGAGGTTTCTCCGGTTGATCCGGCGGCGGCTTTCAGTACGTTTGCATCAACGCACAGGCTTCGAACTTAGACCTTTCCTGCGTTTCGAATGCGGCCCAGCCTGTCCCATCGAGGAGATAACGTCGTGAATGCTCTCACTTGTAACCGGTCTCGGACAGAATCTGTGTTCGGGCGCTTCATTGCAGCTTTGCTGCTTGCATGTGCGCTTGTGGCCGGACCATTGATCGCAACACCGGCGCATGCGGTGCCAGAGAGCTTTGCCGATCTTGCGGAGCGCCTCAGTCCTTCGGTCGTGAACATCTCGACAGCGCAAAACGTTAACACCAATGACCGCTCCCCGATTGAAGACCTCTTCCGAGATCTCAATCCACGCGGAGGTGATGGCGCGCCACGCAGGGTCCAGTCCCTGGGTTCGGGGTTCGTCATAAGCGCAGACGGCGTGGTCGTGACGAACAATCACGTCATCGAAGACGCCGATGAGATCACTGTGAATTTTCCGAATGGGCTCTCGCTGACGGCCACGGTGGTCGGCACCGATCCACAAACGGACATCGCGGTGCTGAAGATCGAACACGATGCGCCGCTGCCCTTCGTGAGCTTCGGCGACAGCGATGCTTCGCGCGTCGGCGACTGGGTGATCGCGATCGGGAATCCTCTGGGGTTCGCGGGATCGGTTTCAGCCGGGATCATCTCGGCGCGCAATCGCGACATCAACGCGGGCCGCTATGACGATTTCATTCAGACCGATGCTGCGATCAACCGGGGCAATTCGGGTGGGCCTCTGTTCAACATGGATGGTGAAGTGATCGGCGTGAACACCGCGATTATCTCACCCACGGGTGGGTCCATCGGGATCGGTTTCTCGGTTCCATCGAACCTTGCTAGCAAGATCGTCGATCAATTGCAGAACTTCGGCGTCACGCGTCGTGGCTGGCTCGGTGTGCGCATCCAGACTGTGAACGACGAATTGGCCGAGGCTCTGGGCATGGACCGTGCCATGGGCGCCTTGGTGGCTGAAGTAACCGGCGGTGGGCCCGCCGAGGCCGCAGGTGTCGAAGCAGGTGACGTGATCATCAAGTTCGACGGTCGGGATGTCGAGGAAATGCGCGACCTCCCGCGCATGGTCGCCGAGACCGAGGTCGAGAAAACGGTCCGCGTGGTCATCTTCCGCAAAGGCAAGACGCAGACCCTCAGGGTCGACATCGGTCTGTTGGACGAGGGTGCGATCGCCAGCGCTCCGGCAACAGCGGTCGAGCCCGAGGAAGGCAACGAGACCGTCCTCGAGGTATTCGGCCTGACGATCAAGCCGTTGTCCGACGCGGCGCGTGCGGAGTTCGGGTTGACCGAAGAAGTCTCCGGTGTGCTGATCAGCGAAGTTGCCGAGGCGAGCATTGCCGCCGAGAAGGGTGTTCGGCCTGGCGACGTGATCGTGGAAGTCGGGCAGGAGCCGGTCGTGAGCCCGGCCGAGGTCGAAGCCAAGGTTGCCGAAGCACAGTCTGCAGACCGCAAGTCGGTGCTGTTCTTGATCGAGAGCGAAGGCGACTTGCGCTTTGTTCCACTGTCTGTATCGCAGTAAAGGGAAACCGAAGCGAGTCGTCATAGCGCGATTGGGCGACCGCACCCCTTATTGAGGTCAGAGAATGCCCGATTTGTCCCGGCGGATCACGTCCATTGTCGCCGCTGGCGGCGATGGGTGGGCGGTGCATTATCGCGCCACTAAGCTGCGCGCGGCAGGAAAGCCGATTGTGATGCTTTCGATTGGCGATCACGACATCAAAACGGACCCTGCGATCCTGCGAGCGATGACGCAGAGCGCCGAAGCTGGCCATCTGGGTTACACGGCGATGGCGGGTATTCCGCCCTTGCGGGAGGCAATCGCGCGCCGTTCGGAACAGCTCAACGGGCAACCGGCGCGACCCGAGAATGTCATCGTGACCTCTGGCGGGCAGGGTGCGATCTTCGCGGCGATGACGGCGGTGCTGGATCCCGGTCAGTCCTGTGTCGTCCTCGATCCGTATTATGCGAGTTTCGATCTTACGGTGCGCGCCGCGTGCGCGCGCCCGATCGTTGTTCCGACTCGCGCCGACGATGGTTTTCAGCCGGACGTTGCCTCCATGGAGGCGGCCTTGGCCGATGACACGCGCGCAATCCTGATCAACACGCCGAATAATCCCACCGGTGCCGTCTATGCACGCGACCGATTAGAGGCCCTGGCGGATCTTTGTGTCCGACGCGATCTCTGGCTGATCTCCGACGAGTTATACGACAGCCAGGTGTTCGACAGTGAGCACGTCTCGCCGCGGACACTGCCAGGCATGTCCGAGCGAACCATTGTGATCGGATCCATGTCTAAGGGCTTCGCCATGACTGGTGCTCGGATTGGCTGGGCGCTCGGGCCGCAGGGGTTGATCGACCGGATGGTCGATCTCGCAGGAACGACGACCTATGGGCTTCCGGGTTTCCTACAGGACGCTGCCGTGTTCGCGCTGCAGGAGCATCCCGAGCTTGAGGCTGCAGTGTCCGACCGTTATCGGCGGCGTCGCAACATCGCTGTCGACGCGGTATCGGGGTCGAACCTGTTGCGGATTTCGCCGCCCCAGGGTGGAATGTATGTGATGCTCGACGTTCGCTCGGCCGCCGCATCCGGCATCGAGTTCGCCGAAGCACTGCTGGATGCGGAGGGTATTGCCGTCATGCCGGCAGAAAGCTTCGGAAACGCCGCCGCCGGACATGTTCGCATCGCGCTCACGGTCGATGATGACGCGCTTGAGTCATCGTTTCGCCGCATCATGCGGTTTGCCGAGCGCCACGCCGCCGGCGGCAGCTCGGTTGCTGCAGTTGGCGGAGGCGTTCAGAGCCCCTTGGCCTGATAGGTTTCTGCGACGCGCTCGATCGCCACGATGTACCCAGCCGTGCGAAGATCAGGCACGTTCTCACGAGCACGCCAAACGCGCGCGATTGCCTGATAGGAGTCGCGCATCGTGTCGTCCAGGCCCGAACGAACCAGTTCGAGTTCATCCGCGCCGCGCAAGTAACGCTGGCGGAAATCGTCGCTGACCGGATTGCCTGTGAGCCGTTCCATTTCGTCAACCAGCAAGCGGTGCCGAGCTTCTTCCTGGCGGCGTTGCATGCGCCCGAACCGGATATGGCTAAGGTTCTTGACCCACTCGAAGTAAGAAACCGTCACACCACCCGCGTTTGCGTAGAGGTCCGGGATAATGATGCAGCCCGAGTCGCGCAGAACTTCGTTCGCACCCGCCGTCACAGGACCGTTCGCAGCCTCGATAATGATGGGCGCCTTGATCCGCCGGACATTCGAAAGATTGATCACGCCTTCGATGGCCGCCGGGACCAGCACGTCACAATCGAGTTCCAGAACCTTGGAGGCGTCTTCGTTGAAATCAGCGCCCGGGAAGTTCCTGACACCGCCGTTTTCGATCATGTGATTTCGGACGGCTTCGATATCGAGCCCATCCTCGTTCACGATACCGCCGTCACGCTCCCCGATCCCGATGATCTTGCAGCCGTCTTCCTCGGAAAAGAACTTCGCGGCGTGATAGCCGACGTTGCCGAGGCCCTGGATGACGAGACGCTTACCGCCGAGCCCGCTCGACAACCCGGTCTTCGCCAGATCCTCGGGGTTGCGAAAGAATTCCCGCAGTCCGTATTGCACGCCGCGGCCTGTCGCTTCGACGCGGCCCGCGATACCGCCGGAACTGCGCGGCTTGCCCGTCACACAGGCATTCGCGTCAATATCGGTCGTGTTCATGCGCTTGTACTGATCGGCGATCCAGGCCATTTCGCGTTCGCCGGTGCCCATGTCAGGGGCAGGCACGTTCTGGCTTGGGTTGATCAGGTCACGCTTGATCAGCTCATAGGCGAAACGGCGCGTGATGCGCTCCATCTCTTCGGCGTTCCACTGGCGCGGGTCGATCCGAAGGCCGCCCTTTGATCCACCGAACGGCACTTCAACGAGCGCACACTTGAAGGTCATCAGCGCCGCCAGCGCCTCGACCTCGTCCTGATGCACGTTGTCGGCGAAGCGGATACCGCCCTTGACCGGTTCCATGTGCTCAGAATGCACCGATCTGTACCCAGTGAAGGTGTGGATCTTGCCGCGTAGCTTGACGCCGAAGCGTACGGTATAGGTCGAATTGCAGACCTTGATCTTCTCTTCCAACCCCTCGGGCATATCCACCAGTTCGGCTGCCTGGTTGAACATGATCTCGACACTGTCGCGGAAGCTTGGTTCGGTGTGGCTCTGATACACGGTCGTGCTCATCTTTCTTGCCCTCCCATTGATCGGCGCGGAATCGCCAATTCCATGCGGAGGATCAGTCAACAATGGAGCGCGGTCTACCCTTAATAGGTTAGCTTTTGGTATCTCGTGGACGCGTGGAGCGGGTCGATCGCAGGGATGCCGGTTCGGTCCCG
The DNA here is from genome assembly GCA_038534135.1 of Pseudomonadota bacterium. Classification (GTDB taxonomy): domain Bacteria; phylum Pseudomonadota; class Alphaproteobacteria; order Rhodobacterales; family Rhodobacteraceae; genus Thermohalobaculum. Next base: position 52,779 of record JBCAXJ010000023.1, read on the forward strand.
GGATGATCCGGCCAATAATGCTTCGGATAGCGCGCTCGCAGATCCTTCCGGACCTCGGCGTAGGAACCGGCCCAGAAAGCGGGAAGATCCGATGTCGACTGAACTGGCCTGTCGGCAGGTGACAAAAGCTCGAACAGGATCGGTACGGCTGGTCGGCCGAGTGTTGGATGCCGGGTCGTCCCATACACCTCCTGAAGTCGGACGGACACTCGGGGAAGCTGTTGACTGTAGTCGACCGGGCGTCGTGTGCCCGCGGGCGTCGTGAACAGGTCTGGCGCCATGACGTCCAGAGCGCGCTGCTGTTCCCAATCCATCAATCCAACGACAAGCTCTGTCAGGTTGAGCCGGGATATGTCGTCGATCGTTCGCAGACCGGCCAGGTGTGGCGACAGCCATAGGTCGATCGAATCAAGCAACGCCTGATCCGACATATCGGGCCAGTCTTGATCCGCGTCACAGCGGCGGAGCCAGTCAACGCGCGCCAGCAGCCGCGTCGCGGCCTTGGGCCAGGGCAGGGCGCCAAGGCCAAGATCCCGAACGCCGTCTGCCAGCGCAGCCCCCAGCACCTCGCCGGGTACATCGCGCCAGATCTCGTTCCGCAACACGAGTGCGCCGAACATCTCCTGGCGCCGCGCGTCGACCTGGCGGCTGCGCGGCGACCATTCCACGCGGTTCACCCACGTGATCTGATCGGCGTAGAGCGCTCGCAGATCGGCTTCCTCGATCTCAACCGCCGTACGGATTCTTGCTTCGCGGCCATCCTCGATGTCCGTGACGACCAGAAGCCGTTTCGCGCTCAGCGGATGGTCGGGACGCATCACCGCGCCGCGACCGTTGCTCAACAGAAAGCGCGGTGCGTCACCCGTCCGGCGCAAGGCAATCCGGTCGGGGTAAGCGCTTGCGGCCAAGCGCCCGGCATTGTCGGTCAGTCTGCTCCTGTCGGCGCGTGTCGCTCTCATGCGTTTCGCTTCGACCCTGATCGCCTTCGCTCCCGGGGAGTGGTCGCGCAAGCAGTGTTCAAGCGTTAAAATAAGATCGCCGCTCTCGATCGAACTTGAGGATTGTCCATGGCGCGCAGACAGCACGGCTGAAATCAGAGCTGCTTCGGCACCGAGGTTGGACTCGTCGGCGAAGGCCAACATATGGGCCAGTCGCGGGTGAACCGGCATGCCCGCAAGGCGCCGACCGTGCGCGGTCGCTTTCCCATCCTGACCGAGCGCGCCAAGGCTGGTCAGGAGCGTCCGCGCCGCGTCGCACGCGGTGGGGATTGGTTGATCCAGAAAATACAATTCCGATGGATCCGAGGCGCCCCAAATGGCAAGCTCGAGTACCAGCGCCGTGATGTCACTGGTCCTGATTTCCGGCTCGGGATATCGTTGCAATGCGCCTTCCTGGCCGCGTGTCCAGGCCCGATAGCACCTGCCGGGACCGAGCCGGCCGGCCCGCCCGCGCCGCTGATCAGCTTCAGCAAGCGTGACGGATCCAGTGGCGAGGCGGGACATTCCAGTCACCGGATCGGTTTGGATCCTGCGCGACAAGCCCGCGTCGATCACTGTTCGAACACCGGGCACGGTGAGGGAGGTTTCTGCAATGGCCGTTGAGAGAATGATCCGTCGGGGTCCATCCGGATCAGCCTGGAGAATTTGACGTTGTTGTGCCAGTGGCAACGCCCCGTAGAGCATCTCGACAGTCGCTGACAGCTCATGTGCAGTCAGAGCCGTGGCCATGCGCCTGATTTCAGCGACGCCCGGCAAGAAGACGAGAACGTTCCCATCCGTCTCCTCCAGCGCCCGCAGGCAAAGTGTGCTGAGAGCGGTCTCGAGCGCGTCCGACCGCCGCCCCGAATGCTTAGACCGGTTTGCCGCGAGTGGCCGGTCCAGCCAAATCGTTTCGATCGGAAAGCTTTGTCCGGGGCATTCAATGACCGGGCAGTCACCCAGGAGTTGGCTGAACGACCGCGCGTCGAGCGTTGCCGACATCGCGATGATCCGTAGATCGAGACGCAATGCCTCCTGCGCCTCCAACGCCAGAGCGAGCCCGAGATCGGTATGGATCGATCGTTCATGGATCTCGTCGAAGATCAACGCACCGATACCGGGAAGCTCCGGGTCGTTTTGCAACATGCGCGTCAGGATGCCTTCGGTGATGACCTCGATGCGGGTCGACGTGGAGATTTTGCTCTCGCCGCGAACCCGGTATCCGATCGTCTCACCAACGCGCTCGCCGCGCTCTGCCGCCATGCGCTCCGCTGCCGTTCTTGCCGCGATGCGACGGGGCTCAAGGACGAGGATCCTGCCGCCATCATGCGGCGCAGTGTTCAGAAGAGCAACGGGAACACGGGTGGTCTTGCCCGCCCCGGGAGCAGCGGAGAGCACCAGTCGGTTGCCGGATGAAACAGCGCGGAGGAGATCCGGAATGATCGCGTCTATTGGCAGAGCCTCTGGCATGGAGACTCTCTAGCGCGATCCAGCCCGACACGGAAAGACATCATGCCTGTAACCGGCGCCATTGCCGAAAAGACCTGTGGCCTTGACGGTGCGGACAAAGTCCGCAAGCCAATTTGTGCCCACCCGCCCGCCCCCGCCACCTCCGACGGAGGGGGCGGGGGCGGGCGGGTGGGCGTTCATGTTCGCCGTGCCGAAGGCACGACCATCACGGCGACAAGCCGGCTCAGCGGTCTTCGCGCATGAGAATCACGGCGAGCCCGAACATGCTGTCTCCGGCCGCGCGGACGATATGGGCCAGACCATCGGGCCTGTCTACGAACCAGACCCAGAATGGAAACTCCGGACGATTCTTCATCATCTTCGGCTTGAAGCCTGCGATGCGACGGTAGAGCGCTCCACATTTCGTACGCTTCCCGTCGACGATCGGCTCGCCAAGATCGATGGCGTACCGCCTGCGGCCATCGAAGACTTCGACCGATCGGTTGCAGATCCGCTCACGCGGCATCGGCGCCAACGCAGAGATTGCAGCAGATATCGGGTCCAGTGTTCCGGTCTGTGCGGCCGGATCGACCTGATAGGACTTTTCCACAAAGGCCGGTTCTGCGTTCACGGTCTTTGGCGCATCGTCGGTGTAGATCATCTCGACCCATTGGCGTTTCTTGCTCATACGAGAATCAGCGGCGAACCGGCTCGGCGACATGCCGCCATCGATCAGCGTGCCCTCGGTCTCAGCTTCAAACGACGCCTTGTAGACGAACCCGACAATGCCCGCTGTTCTCAAAACCGACCGCGCCGTGTAGCGCTCGCCTTTGAAATCGGCATCGATACTGACTTCTCCGGCTTTTATTCCGCCTAGATAGAAGTCGTAGATCGTGTCCATAGGCCGATCCGACGCGGCCGTCTGGCTTGGCGGCACCAACAGCAAAGACGCCGCAAGCAGGACACATCCCGAACCGTGAAAAGCACCTCGCCCAAACTTTACCATTCGACACTCCGTTGAAGGCCGAGGCGGTATCCCGTATGCAAGCCCGCCCGACTATCTGCACCATATTCCACCACGAGCGCACCGAGATGTCATCCCCGGCAAACCGCAAGGACCCGAAAGCGCTGGCAGAGCGGCTGCAAACCGGTGACCGGCGAGCATTGGCCCAGGCCATTACGTTGATAGAGTCGGCCCGGCCGGATGACCGTCTGCGCGCATCCGAACTGCTCCAACGCCTGGACACCTCGCGTTCCGTCGCCATGCGGATCGGCCTGTCCGGAACGCCTGGTGTCGGCAAGTCGACTTTCATCGAAGCCTTCGGCATGCGGCTGATCGATGCCGGGCGCCGCGTTGCGGTCCTGGCGGTCGATCCCTCGTCAACTCTGTCAGGTGGTTCGATCCTTGGTGACAAGACGCGCATGGATCAACTCGCGCGGTCTCAACATGCCTATATCCGCCCGTCGCCCAGCGAGGGCACGCTTGGGGGCGTTGCCCGGCGCACGCGGGAGACCATTCGCCTGGTCGAAGCCGCTGGCTTCGATACGATCATTGTCGAGACCGTCGGCGTCGGTCAGTCGGAAACCGCTGTGGCCGAGATGACCGATATCTTCCTGTTGCTTCTGGCTCCCGCGGGTGGGGACGAACTGCAAGGTGTCAAGCGCGGGATCATGGAGATTGCCGATCTGATCGTCATCAACAAGGCCGACGGTGCGCTGAAACCGGTCGCAGAGATGACGCGAACTGAATATGCAGGGGCGCTCCGGCTGATGCGGCGCAGACCCGATGACCCTGACGGCATTCCAACGGCGTTGACCGTGTCGTCCCTCACGGGCGATGGCTTGCCGGAGCTCTGGGACAGGATGGCGGAACTGTTTGACTGGCGCGAACGCAACGGATGGATCGGTCAGACGCGGTCGGCTCAGGCAGCGACTGCTTTTGACCGCGCTCTGGAACAGGGCGTCCTGCGGGCGGTCCGTGAAAACGCGGCCTTCGTGCAGGATCTGCAAGCCCTGCGGGCGCAGGTCGCGACCGGTAAGATCGACCCGGAGGTTGCAGCGGGTCGCGTCGTGCGGCAGGTATTCGGGACGCCGAGAGAAGACGCGTAACGCAAAAGGGGAGAGGTTCATGGACGGTATGACTGCTGGAACGGTGCGTGAAGCCTACCAACGCGACGGATACGTCTTTCCCATTCGCGTGATGGACGAGGACACCGCGACGCGCCATCGCTTCAATCTTGAACGCGCCGAGGCAATCGCCTCGAACGTTCCGGGCGGCGACGGTTACTTTCGCGAGTATTCGAACATCTCGCTCGGGTTCGTCGGTGAGATCGCGCGCTCGCCCGCGGTAACCGATCCCGTCGCCGAAATTCTGGGCGAGGACCTGCTGGTCATGGCGTCCTCCTTCTTCATCAAGGAGGCGAATTCCCCGGCCTATGTGAGCTGGCACCAGGATCTGCACTATTGGGGGCTTGATGGCGATGACGAAGTGACCGCCTGGATCGCATTGTCCCCGGCCACGCGGGAATCCGGCGCCATGCGCTTTGTGCCGGGTTCGCACACCGAGATTGTCGCGCACGCCGACACGTTCCACGAAGACAACCTGCTGACGCGCGGGCAGGAGGTCGCCGTCGAGGTTGATGAGGAAGACGCGGTCGCGGTCGAGCTTGCCCCTGGAGAGATGTCGCTGCACCACGGGCGGCTGTTCCATGCCTCGGACCCTAACCGCACGGATGACCGCCGGATCGGCCTGGCGATCCGCTACATCCCGACCCGGATGGGACAGGCGGTCGGCGGAATTTGTGCAACACTGGTGCGGGGTGAGGACCGGTTTGGCAATTTCGATCTGGTGGAGTCGGGATCGCGGCTGCTGGCGCCCGAGGATCTCGCCCGGCACCGCGAAGTGTGCGACCGTCGACGCAAGGTGATTATGCGCGAATCCCAAGGCGCGTGACCGACCGATCGGTGCTTTTCCCTTGACGTGCCGGGCCGCCCTGCGTAATCAGCGCGTCTCGAAATTCCGGGAGTGCGCGCCACCGGGCCTGCGCATCCATACGAACAGAAGGATATCGATATGTCGCGGCGGTGCGAGCTTAGCGGTAAGGGCGTGATGACCGGTCACCGGGTCAGCCACTCGAACATCAAGACCAAGCGGCGCTATCTGCCGAACCTGCAGGATGTCACTTTGATGAGCGATATCCTGGGCCGGTCGTTCCGATTTCGGATCGCGGCATCCGCGCTGCGGACGATCGACCATCGCGGCGGGCTGGATGCGTACCTGGTCAAGGCGCGTGACGGTGAACTTTCAGCGCGGGCGCTGAAGGTCAAGAAAGACATTCAGGCTGCGCAAAGCGCCTGAGACGACTTACCTTGATGTTCAATGCGGCCCCTTTCGGGGCCGTTTTCGTTTGAGTCACCGAAACTCTTCTGCACGCAGGACCTGAGAGACGAAGCGCGGGACTGATTGTGTCGCCGGTCCCAGGATGTGGTGATCGAACAAACGCGATGCGTCGGTGCGTTCCAGATTGACCTCGACGGTCGTCACGCCGCGCATGCGGGCCTCGGAAACAAACCCTGCCGCCGGATAGACATTACCCGAGGTGCCGATGGCCACGAACAGGCTCGCATCGCCCAGTTCGGTATAAATCCGCTCCATGTGATAGGGCATCTCGCCGAACCACACGACATCGGGCCGGACAGTCCCGGTCGCGCCGCAGGCGGGGCAAGTGTCGTCCAAGCCCATATCCTCCAGCCAGGGCCACTGATGGCCACACGCCGCGCAGAGTGCGCGCAACAACTCGCCATGCATGTGGATCACGCCCTGCGACCCTCCGGCCTCGTGCAGGTTGTCGACGTTCTGGGTGACCAGCGTAACCTTGCCCGAATGTTCCTGTGACAGCGCGGCCAAGGCTGCGTGGGCGGCATTGGGTTCAGCGGTTCTCGCACCGGCACGGCGCTGGTTGTAGAAGTCATGAACCATCTCGGGATTGCGGGCGAACCCCTCGGGCGTCGCCACATCCTCCAGATTCACCTTCGTCCAGAGCCCGTCCTTGTCGCGGAACGTGCCCATGCCGCTCTCGGCGGAAATCCCTGCACCGGTGAGAATGACGATGTGGTCCATCACGCGCCCCTCTGTTAGCGTCGCCGCACCCTAACAAAGGAGATCCGGCTTGCGAATTCTATGTGTCTGCCTCGGGAACATCTGCCGCTCTCCGATGGCGCAAGGCGCGCTGGAACGGCGGCTTGCCGAGGCTGGGGTCGACGCACAGGTCGATAGCGCCGGGACAGGGGCCTATCATATTGGGAATCCACCGGACCCGCGCGGTCTCGCCGCCGCCTCGTCGCGCGGCTATGACAACTCGGCGCAGCGCGCCCGGCAGATCCGCTCCGCCGATTTCGTCGAGTTCGATGTGCTTCTGGCCATGGATGGGTCAAATCTGGAGAACCTGCGCCGAGCGTGTTCTGCGGACTCGTCCTGCGAAATCCGGCTCTTTGATCCGCAGGGCCGGGACATCCCCGATCCGTACTATGGCGGACCTGCCGACTACGAACGCGCGCTCGACATGATCGAGTTTGCTGCGGATGCGTTGACAACCGAAATCTCGGAGAAAAGACTGAACCCGTAACATCCGGTACAGAATAACCGACCGTGAATGCTAAGATGCGCCCATGGTTGCCGGAGGGGCGACCCAGACTGCGAGGAGATCAACAATGAGCGAACAAGACAAAACCCCCGAGAAAGACATCGTTGCGTCCGCCGAAGATGCACCGGAAACAATTGGCGACGAAACGCTCGAGGATGCAGCCGGTGGTTGGAGCTGGGGCGCGTCCACCCTGAACACAAGTGTCGTGATGTCAGGCGGCTCAACCATGGTCAAAGGTGGTGTGATCATGGACACCATCTATGCTGGAAGCGAAACGGACGATCTTGCCCAGTCGCTCGATGCGTCCATGCTTCGGATACGCCCCGGCCGAATTTGATGAACGTTTGACGGATAGTCTGTCTTCAGGTCCGGTGTCGGGCGTTTCCCGACCCGGATCTCTGCCGAGCTTAAGTCAGACGATCTGGTTAACGATATCCGGTTCGAGGCTCTATTGCGCGCCTAACCCGGTGGCGTCCTCGGATCGTAGTCTACGCGTTCATCCGGCGTTCGTGACAGGATTTCCAGCAGAGGTTGCCGAGGGAGGCACCGAAGCGAGAGGACTTTCAAAGAGCGACGAGGACAACACTGTCCAAAGAGGACAAGACCATTCAGATCGGGCACACACGTCGTCCGTGCCGTATCGAGGCGCGACGAAAAGGGTCTGATCGTCCCGGCGTTTCAAGAACCCATCTTCGCCAGAGCACGCGCCTCACGAACGCGAAGCAACTTGCGTGCAGGATCGGGAGTGGCGCCCCGCCGTAAGTCCGGAAAGATTTCAAACAATTCGCGCCGTGTCGCACGGTCACTTGCCGAGACAGCGTAAGCTCCGGGAAAGAAGCTCTCGGTCCATGCCCCTTCCGCGCAGACGACTTCGTGCTGATCAAAAACGAGTTGCAGGTAGACGACCTGTCGGCAACCTGCTTTCAACCGAACGCCGCGCCGATGCACGAGACCCTTGGCTGGAGCCAGAACCTCGTCTCCGCCTTCATCGCGCACCAGCATCCGGTGCTGCGGAGAGACCGCAAGCGGCCTGTGCGGTGCGCCATCGCCTAGGCTGCCGACCTGAAACAACACGGGCTTGAGCCGGTTGTGCCGGTCATCCCGCGCAAAGGACAGCGTCCTCCGCAAGATGGCGCGCAGCGGGCGCGGACCGTGATCGGCTGTCAAAACAAGATCGCCGGGCACAAGCGTCTCGACCGGCGCCTCGCCATCCGGAACCGCGATCCGGGTTCCTTCCGTGAAGCAAGGCACGAAGACGGGCAGGTCCGAATACGTGTCCGTGACCGGATCATACTGGTACGAGAACCCGGCGCCGGGATCTGCCCGCACGGACGAGCCGTCTTCTTCGCCGACGGACGTCGTGCCGGGAAAGTCATCGTCGTCCGGGATCGTCGACGCATTTGGTGACATGTTGAAGACGATGAACTCGCCCGTGTCAGGGTTCACGAGCGCAATCGATTCCGCCGCACCGCCGCCGCTGCCCTCGGTCAACAAATTGGTCGAAGGCGCACCGGGCCCGGATTCTACGCCGCCCTCGGACGCTTCCTGCGCAAACCCCGGAACGGGTCCGGTGATCTCGTTGATGACGAACACCTCCTGCCCAGGGGCCAGGACAGTGCCAGGCGGGAACGTATGATATAACCCGTCTTGTGGTGCATCTGTCGCACCCCCGCCGGTGCTGTCCGACCAGATCTGCCAGCCCGAAACATCGACGGGTGCCGAGCTTGTGTTCTGGATCGCGACAAACTCGTCTTCCTGCGTCGCGGTGCCGTCGCCATCGCTGTCGAATTCTGGTCCGCCATCATTGTCCGTATAGATCTGAGTGAAGAGCACTCCTTCGAGGTTGGCTGCCATGGCGTTCTCGGTCCTGCACTGCTCGCCCCCGCGCAAGAAAGTGCACCGGGCAGGCCAAATGTCAATTCTACAAAATTTTTATGCAAGATGGCTTCTGCACTGTGGCAACCTATGCCCGTCGGCGCGCTTGACGGCAGAATTGCCGCGCCGCATATGCTCCGGTCATGACCGACCTCTCTCATATCCGAAATTTCTCGATCGTCGCGCATATCGACCACGGGAAATCCACGCTGGCCGACCGCCTGATCCAGACGACGGGCGGGCTCGAAGCGCGTGAAATGTCCGAGCAGGTGCTCGACAACATGGATATCGAGAAAGAGCGCGGCATCACCATCAAGGCCCAGACCGTGCGGCTGCGCTACACGGCCAAGGACGGCAGGGACTACACGATCAACCTGATCGACACGCCTGGCCATGTAGCGCAGCCGCACGGTCTGGGCCTTGATGGTGATGCCGCGCTCTTTCTCGATATCCATGTT